>CAZGIK010000002.1:0-219627 GCA_964525755.1 uncultured Verrucomicrobiota bacterium | reverse complement strand
CGCCGCCGATAGGCGGCCGGTCCGTGCGTCGCCCCCCCAAGCCCTGCGGGGTCCTGGCGGACCCCGTCGGACTCGCCCGCTGGCGCGGGCTCATCCCTCCACGGCCCGAGGGGAGCGGGGCACGCCGCGCAGGAGCGCAGCGCTCCGGACGGGGCGAAGGGCCGACGGAAGACGAGAAAAGGGGGGCGACCGGTCGTGTTCCGGCCGCCCCCCGGCAGTTGTCGATCCGGGTGCGGGACAGGCCCGCCCCGTGGTTCAGTACCTGATGATCAGGCGGTTGTTCTCGATCCCGATGCTCTGGATGGCCTGGGCGGGCGAGATGGTGATGAATCCGGCCTCGGAACCGGCCGGAATGTCCGCCGTGATGGTGCGGGTCGCCGGATCCACCACCACGTTCGTGAGGGTGGCCCCGGTCAGCCCGGCGGGCGGGACGCCCACGGCGGTGACCGCCTGCGGGGCGGCGACCAGCGCCTGGCCGGCCACACCCCGGGCATGCACCGCCACCACCTCGTCGTCCGACAGGATCCGCGTCCAGATCGCCACCTCGTCGATGTCGACATTGTGGAACACGCCGCCTCCGTCGGTGTAGGAGCCCGTGCCGTCCTGCCCGATGTTCAGGGCGAGGTCGGCGGTGTCGAGCGACTGGCCGGCGTTGGCGGCGATGGACCGCGCATCGATGCGGGCGCCGTCGACCCAGGTCTCGGCGTTGCCGTCGCGGTCGAAGCTGACCACGACGTGTCTCCAGGCCGCGTCGGCAAAGATGCCGCCGGCGCTGTCATAGTCCCGACGGGCGCCGCCGACGGTGTTCAGGTTCCACTGGATGCGGTTGTCGCCCCCGGTGGCCACCACGAACCCGGTGTTGCCGCCCGAGCTCCAGCTCTTGTTGCCGATGAACACCGGGTCGCCGGTGTTCGAGTTGATCCGGGCCCAGAACGCGACGGTGAAGTTGACGTTGCTGGAGAGCAGGATCTGGCGGCCGAGGGACACGTAGCTGAACTCGCCCTCGGACGTGGTGCGGACGTTCACCGCCTGGCCGACCCGTCCCGCGACGAACGAGGGGCTGCCCACGGCGGTGCCGTTGATGCCGTTGCCCGATCCGTCGGCGAGGTCGCCTTCGAACGGCAGGTAGGTGGCGAGGCCGGTGGCGAGGGGATCGTGGCCGACCGGATCCCCGGAGACCTCGATGTTGTCGACCGCCCACCACCAGTTGTTCCCGGCGTCGATGTACCCGAAGGTGACCTGGAGGCTCGAGGCGCCGGCCGGGTTCGGGATGGGGATCGAGACCGTCTCGTTCTGGCTGTCCGGATGGAAATCCGGGCTGGCGGCGTCGCCGACCCAGCGCAGCACCTCCACGGGAGCGGCGCCGTCGAACGACACGTTGATCACCGCCTTCTGCGGCGCCTCCGGGCGCCAGCTCGAGCTGAACTTCAGCACGACGCTGTCCGGTGCAAGACCCGCGACGTTGATGGCCGGGGTGGTGAGGAACGTGTTCATGGTCCCGGCCGCACGCGGGAGGTCATCCCACTCGTCGCCGTCGGCCACCGCCACGGTGCCCACGCCCTTGGTGAAGCGCGTCCGGGTCTGGTCGCCGGCGGTCGACGCCCACCAGGCCCGGTCGGCGAAGCTCCAGCCGGCCCACTCCGTCACCCCGTCGGTGTCGGGGTTGCCGAGGCCGTTGATGCCGCTGTTGTCGACCGTCCAGCCGGCCGGCGGGGTCTTGGTCACGACCGCCTCCTGGGCGCCGCCGGATCCGGTGGTGATCCCCTCCTCGACGTTCGCCCCGAGGACGAGGGACTCGAAGTCCTCCGCCAGCAGGACGCGCGACCGGGTGCGGAGGACGACCGAGACGATGGCCGCGCGGGAGTCGTTGGTGCCGCTGGCGTTCGACACGCGGGCGATGTAGGAGCCGGCATCGGCCAGCGTGAGCTTGCCGAGGGTCAGCTCGGCGCGGGTGGCGCCGTCGACCGGTTCACCGTCCTTGAACCACTGGTAGGAGATCGGCGCATCGCCCTCGGCGACCACCGCGAGGGTGGCCGAGTTGCCCTCGAGCGCCTCCACCGAGGCGGGGGAGGACACGACGGTGGCCGGGACCTGCGTGAGTTCCGGCTCGGCGACGGTCCGGCGCCGGAAGGTCCGGAGCGCCCCGGTCTGCTGGCCGTTGACCAGCGCCGCGGTCCCGTCGGGATTCACGGTGAACCATTCCACCGAGGCCCCGCCGCCGCCCTCGTACCACATCAGGCGGAACAGGTAGATCCCGGCCCGGGTGGCCTGGAAGTAGAACTCGGTCGGGGCATCCCCGCGTCCGCCGTCGAACGCGCCCAGCAGCAGGAAGTTCGGGTTGGACAGGTTGCCCGCGGAGACGCGGAAGCCGTCGTCGGACCGGACCACCATGGTGTAGATGCCCGGCTGGGGGATCTCGACGTAGGTGATCGCCTCGCCGGCGATGTTGTCCGTGGACAGGCTGCCGTCGGGCGTCAGGCCCGGGATGCCCGGGATGAAGTCGTCGGGCACGCTGAAGGCGTCGAGCCCGTTGAAGCTGAACACACCCGCGGCCAGGCCGTCCTGCTCGAAGTTCACCTGGGTGATGTTGAAGAAGCCCTCCGGGGTCTGGCTGAACGTGTCGTGGATGGAGGGGCCGAGCAGTCCGCGGAGCTGTTCCTCCACCAGGGAGGGATCGTTGGCACGGCCCGTGGCCAGCTGGTGGGTCCGCCAGCGCATCCCCGGTTCGGCACCGGTGCCGAGGTCGGTTGCCAGGTCGGGCGGCAGGGTCTTGAAGTCCGCGGCGATGAAGCCCACCGCGTCGACCACCTGACGGTTGCCGTCGGTGGTGAAGGTCACCTCGAGGGTGTGCGCGCTGTTCGGCGGCAGGGCCGAGGGCAGGGCGTAGCGGATCACCAGGCCAGAGGTCGTGTCGGTGGTGAACGGCGTCACCGAGGTCGGCGTGACGGACACCCCGTCGAGCTTCAGGGTGGCGCCCTTGGTGGCGTCGACCATGAAGTAGGCCGGGCTGGTCACCGTGGCGGTGATCACCGTCGGGGTGTTCGCCACCGTCGTGTACCCGGGCGCGGTGAACTCACCGCCGTCGACGACCTCGCGGCCGTCGGTCGACGTGAACCGGACCCGGACGGAATGGCGCGAGCCGGGGGTGTAGACGTCGGGCGCCTGGTTGTATCCGACGAACACCAGACTGCCTTCCCGCGTGACCGTGACCGGGTTCACCGGCGTCTCGTCGATCTCGAGGGTGATGGGGCGGGACTCGTCCACGTTCCGGCCGAGCGCCTCGGAGATCCGGACGCGGACGGCGACGCCGTTGGCCGAGATCGAGGTCACCAGGGGCGGGATGCCCACGGCGATGTTGTCGACCGCCCACCACCAGTCGTTGGCGGCCTCGACCATCCCGAAGCTCAGCTTGAGCTGCGAGCTGCCGGCGGCGTTGTTGAGCGGGATGATGACCGCCTCGTTGCTGTGGGAGATCTCGTCCGGATTGGTCGGATCCTGCTTCAGGAGGTCCTCCTTGAAATTGGGGTTGTCCGTGAAGCCGTCGGCCAGGGTCCGGGTGGATTCCCAGCGGAGCACCTCGTTGGTCGTGCCGGCGTCGTAGGTCACCAGGACCAGTCCGGTCTGGTTGTTGATCGGCGAGCCGTCCTCGGCGGTGGGAAAGGACGCCCCGGAATCGTCGAGTGCCTCGGGGCGCCAGCTCGAGTCGAAGGCGAGCACGAGGGAGTTCGCGGGCAGGGTGGAGATGTCGATCGCGGGGGTGGAGGCGAACGAGCGGAACAGGCCCTTGGCGTGGGGGGCGTCGTCCCACTCGTCGGGATCCGCGATCATCACCGTGCCCTGGGCGAAGGTGAAGTCGGACCGCCGCTGGTCGCCGGCGGCTCCGATCCACCATTCGCGGTTGGCGAAGCTCCAGCCGGCCCATTCGACGATGCCGTCGGTGGCCGGGTTGCCCAGGCCGGGCATGCCGGAGTCGTCGATCGTCCAGCCGGCGGGCGGGGTCTTGGTCCAGACGGAGACGCCGGCGAGGGCCTCCTCCTGGTTGGGTCCGAGGGACAGGCCCTCGAAGTTCTCGAAGTACGCCTTCTGCCCGGTGGCCGCGGTGGCGGCGCCGAACAGGGCGGCGATGGCCGCGCGCCGGAGCAGCGCGCGGAGTCTGGTTTTCAGGGGATTGGAGTTCATGGGAACAATGTCCTGACGGACATCCCATTTCAAACCGTGCCGGCCGTTCCGACGCAATGCGCCAGCGGGCCGGGCGTCCCGTCTTTGCCCGTCCGCCGCCGTCCCGCCGTCCGGGCAACGCCCCGGCAACACGGCCCGCGGATCGGCACACGGATGACGAGGATGTTGCGGGAATGATGGAACCGTGGCGGTCGTGCGGGGAATCCGATGGCCCCCGCCCGCCGGGCCAGCCGGTCCCTTCCGCGGGCACGAGGGCGGCGAGGAGGCCGGGGATCGGACGAAACCGGGAATGCGTGGGGTTGCCCTGCACCAACGAAGCCCCCGGTCCATCCCGGCGGGACACGACGGCTCTTCCCATCCGACAGCGGGCTTCCTAGGGTGCCGGAGATCGCCATGCACCCGCACCCGCACCCGGGCCCCCTGTCACGCCGACGTTTCCTCGCCCGGAACGCCATGGGGGTGGGCGGGGTGGCGCTGGCGTGGCTCCTCCGGGAGGAACGTCTCCTCGGCACCCCGGCCAACGTGCCGCGCGCCCCGCAGTCGTTCGATCTTTCACCCCGGCAGCCTCCGCGCCCCCCGCGCGCCCGTGCCATGATCTCGCTCTTCATGCACGGGGGGCCGAGCCACATCGACCTCCTCGACCCCAAGCCCGAGCTGTCGCGGCGCAGCGGCGAGGACTACCCGGGCGAGATCACGTACAGCTTCATCGATCGCGCCAGCAAGAAGCTGTTCGGCAGCCCGTGGGCATTCCGCCAACACGGGGAAAGCGGGACGGCGGTCTCCGAGCTGCTGCCCCACTTCGCCGGCATCGTGGATGACGTCACGGTCATCCGCTCGATGCACACCGACATCAACGGGCACGAGCCGTCGATCTGGTTCATGAACACCGGCCGCGCCCAGCCCGGCCGTCCGGCGCTCGGCTCCTGGCTCACCTACGGACTGGGATCGGAGAGCCGGAGCCTTCCGGCCTACGTGGTGCTCACCGATCCCGGGGGGCATCCCGTCGACGGCGTCCGCAATTGGTCGAACGGGTTCATGCCGCCCTTGTTCCAGGGCACGGTGGTGCGGTCGGCCGAGCCGCGGATCCTCAACCTCGACCCGCCGGCCCACATCCGGGGCGCGATCCAGGAGCGCAACCTGGCCTTCCTCGACCGCCTCAACCGGGAGCACCTGGACCTCCACCCCGGGGAGGCCGATCTGGAGGCCCGGATCGCCGGCTACGAGCTGGCCGCCCGGATGCAGACCGCCGCCAAGGAGGCACTCGACATCTCGGGAGAAAGTCCGGCCACGCTCCGCCTCTACGGGATCGACCAGCCGGAAACCCGCGAGTACGGCACGCGTTGCCTGATCGCCCGGCGCCTCGTCGAGCGCGGCGTGCGGTTCGTCCAGCTCTTCGTCAACGGCCAGATCTGGGACAACCACGAGAACCTCCGGTCCAACCTCGCCGCCTGCTGCCGCAAGACGGACCAGCCCTCCGCCGCGCTCGTCCACGACCTCAAGGCCCGGGGGCTCCTCGACACCACCATCGTCCACTGGGGCGGCGAGATCGGGCGCCTGCCGGTGACGGAGAACCACGGCCCGGCGGAGAAGGCCGGGCGAGACCACAACGGCCAGGGATTCACCTGCTGGGTGGCCGGGGGCGGGTTCCGCGGGGGAATGACCTATGGCGCGACGGACGAATTCGGGCATCGGGCAGTGGTCGACCCGGTGGGTCCCAACGACTACCACGCCACCCTGCTCCACCTGTTCGGCTTCGACCACTCTGCCCTGACCTACCACAGGAACGGCCAGGAACAGCGGCTGACCGACGGGCGCCCGTGCCGGGTGGTCACCGAGATCCTTCGCGACGCATGAAACCCTCCCGGTTCACGTCCGCGAGCCCGACCGCAGCCCGCCTCGTGGCGCTGCTGCTCCTCGGCAGCGCCGATGCCCGGGCCGATGCCCCGCCGACATTCGAACGCGACATCCGGCCGATCCTCAAGGCGCACTGCTTCGACTGCCACGGCGAGGACGGACGTCGCGAGGGAGGGCTCGACCTGAGGTTGCGGCGGCTGATGGTGGCCGGCGGCGACGAGGGACCGGCGATCCATCCCGGCCAACCCGCCGACAGCCGGCTGCTCCGACTGGTCGAGAGCGGGGAGATGCCCCGGCGGGACCGGAAGCTGACGCCGGACCAGGTCGCCATGATCCGCGACTGGATCGCGGCCGGCGCCCCCACCGCGCGGCCCGAGCCGGAGATCGCCCCCGAACAGACCGGTCTCACCGAGGAGGAACGCTCGTTCTGGGCCTTCCAGCCCATCCAGCGTCCCGCCATCCCCTCACCGCCCGCCGGCCAGCCGATCCGGACGCCAGTCGATGCCTTCCTCGCCATCGCCCAAGCCGGGAGAGGTCTCCGGTTCTCCGCC
Source organism: uncultured Verrucomicrobiota bacterium (assembly GCA_964525755.1). GTDB lineage: Bacteria > Verrucomicrobiota > Verrucomicrobiia > Limisphaerales > UBA9464 > UBA6176. Next base: position 213,043 of record CAZGIK010000002.1, on the reverse strand, counting down.
GACGCCGACCGCGGCACCCTGATCCGCCGGGTGCATCTCGACCTGACGGGCCTGCCGCCCACACCGGAGGAGGCGGCGGCATTCCGTGCCGACCCGGCCCCTGATGCGTACGAGCGGATGGTGGACCGCGTCCTGGAGTCGGTGCACTACGGGGAACGCTGGGCGCGGCACTGGCTGGACGTCGCGGGGTACGCGGATTCCGACGGGTACAGCGACGCCGATCCGCCCCGTGCCCATGCCTACAAGTACCGCGACTACGTGATCCGCGCGTTCAACGCCGACATGCCCCTCGACCGGTTTGTGACCGAGCAACTGGCGGGCGACGAACTGGCCGGGGTCACCCGGGACACCGCCCCGGCAGCGGCCTCGGCCGACCCGGCCATCCGCGACCTGCTCGCGGCGACCGGCTTCCTGCGGACCGGCGCCGATGGCTCGGCGACTCCGGCCCTGGCCGATCCGGATGCGGTCCGGAACCAGGTCGTCGCCGACACGCTCCGCATCGTCTCGACATCGCTGCTCGGGCTGTCGGTCGGCTGCGCGCAGTGTCACGACCACCGGTACGATCCGATTCCCCAGGCGGACTACTACCGGCTGCGCGCGGTGTTCGAGCCTGCGCTCGACTGGAAGAACTGGCGGACGCCGGCACAGCGCCTGGTCTCCCTCCATACGGAAGCCGAACGGGCCATGGCCGAGGCGGTGGAGGCCGAGGCCCGCCAACTCGCGGCCGAACGTGAGGCCCGTCAGAAGGAGTTCCTGGCCGCCGCCCTGGCCAAGCATCTGGAGAAGTTCGACCCGGAACTTCGCGGCCGCCTCCGTGAGGCGGTCGACACCCCGGCCGACCAACGGTCCGAAGGGCAGAAGCAGCTTCTCCGCGAGCATCCCAGCGTGAACATCCACCCGGGGGTGCTCTACCAGTACGACTCGAAGGCGGCCGAGGAGCTGAAAGCCATGGATGCACGGATCGCCGACGTCCGGGCCCGCCGGCCGGCCGAGGATTTCATCGCCGCCCTGACCGAGCCGACGGACCATCACCCTCCCACCCACCTGTTCCACCGAGGCGACCATCGTCAGCCCCGGGCCGTGGTGCGACCGGGCGGGCTGAGCGTGCTCGGCGACGGGGGGAACCCGGCGGAGTTTCCCGAGGACACCCCCGACGTCCCGACCACCGGACGCCGGCTGGCCTTCGCCCGGTGGCTGACCGCCGGCACCAACCCCCTGCCGGCCCGGGTTTTGGTGAACCGCGTCTGGATGCATCATTTCGGCCGGGGGCTGGTCGACACCCCGGGGGACTTCGGCGCGATGGGCGAGCGACCCACCCACCCGGAGTTGCTCGACTGGCTGGCAGCAGACCTCATGGACAACGGCTGGCGCCTCAAGCGACTGCACAGGCTCATCCTCACGTCGACAGCCTACCGTCAGGCGTCGGCCCGTCACCCGGACGGCGAGATGGCGGACCGCGACAACCACCTGTTTTGGCGGGCGCCGGTCCGGCGTCTGGATGCCGAGGCCTTGCGGGACTCGGTGCTGGCCGTGGCCGGGACGCTCGACCGCCGGCTGTTCGGCCCCCCCACACCGGTCCGGGCCGATGTCCATGGACAGATCATCGAGGGGGAGGAGCGGACCGTGGGCGACAACCGGATGCCGGTGGATGTCCCGCCCACGGGCGACCTGTACCGGCGTTCGGTCTACATCCAGGTGCGGCGAAGCCGGCCCCTCGCATTTCTCCACGCCTTCGATGCGCCGGTGATGGAGGTCAACTGCGAGCGCCGTCAGAACTCCACGGTGGCGACCCAGTCGCTCATGCTGATGAACAGCGGATTCCTTCTCGACCAATCGTCGCACTTTGCAGGGCGCCTGCTGCGCGAGGTCGGGGAGGACCCGGCCGCCCTGGTCCGGCGGGCCTGGCAGCTCGCGTTCCAGCGGGATCCCCGGCCCCGGGAAGTCGCCGATGCCTTGGCGTTCCTCCGTGAGCAGACGGCCGCCCACGCGGCCGGGCCGGTCTCATCGGACGTCCCCCCGAGCGCCCGGCTGGCGCTGACACACCTCTGCCAGGCACTCCTCAGCGCCAACGAGTTCCTGCACGTGGACTGATCACCCCGGTCGACCCGGCACACGAACGCGACCGGGGTCCCGGCGACCCGTGGCGGGCGGATACGAGCCGACGGCACGGAGGCACCCGAAGCGTGCAAGCTCGCTTTCCCCGTGCGGCAGGGTCTCCGGGGTGGCATTCATCCCCGCCGTCAGGGCATGGGGAACGTGCCCCACACCGACCTTGAACGACAGCCTGGTACCCCGACCCAGAATCGAACTGGGATCAACGGTTTAGGAAACCGCCGCTCTATCCATTTGAGCTATCGGGGCCCGGTGCGGAAACGCGCTCGTGAGAATGCGCCACCGATCGCCGTGGGCAAGTCCCCAGCCGACCGGGACCGGTCGAAGGGCTGAACGTGGCGGCGGAGGGTGAATCCGCCGGGGGGGGAGGGACATCGAAGGGATGAAGGGTAGGAAGAACGCCGATCCTCATCCGCCGCATCCGGAGCCGCACGCTCCCGCGTTCGATGGAGCGAGCCCGCGAGCCCGGTCGGCCCCGGAAGGGGCCGACGCCCTACCTCCCGTAGCCGCCGCCGATAGGCGGCCGGTCCCGCGTTGCCCCCCCAAGTCCTGCGGGGTCCTGGCGGACCCCGTCGGACTCGCCCGCTGGCGCGGGCTCATCCCTCCACGGCCCGAGGGGCGCGGGGCTCGCCGCGCAGGAGCGCAGCGCTCCGGAAGGGGCGAAGGGCGAAGGGACGGGACGGATCGATTCCGATACCGATCCCGACCCCGATGGAAGACGGTGGCCTATTGGCCTCCGCCACGAACGCTTGAAGTGGCGGCGGATGGTGAATCCGCCGAAGCCCGGAGCCGTATGCTCCCACGTGCGGTACCGCATCCCGTTGGGGCAAGCCTGCGAGCCCGATCGGCCCCGGAGGGGCCGACGCCCTCCCTCCCGTAGCCGCCGCCGATAGGCGGCCGGACCTGCTTCGCCTCGCCCAAGCCCTGCGGGGTCCTGGCGGACCCCGTCGGACTCGCCCGCTGGCGCGGGCTCATCCCTCCACGGCCCGAGGGGCGCCGGGCCCGCCGCGCAGGAGCGCAGCGCTCCGGATGGGGCGAAGGGACGGGACGGATCGATTCCGATACCGACCCCGACCCCGATCCCGTTGGAAGACGGCGGCCTATCGGCCTCCGCCACGAACGCGCGAAGGGGCGGCGGCTACCCGCGGCGCGGTGGGGTGAGGGAGCGGTAGAAGTCGAGGCCGCGAAGAGCGACCGCGTCCCAGGTGAACTCGGCACCCGCATGACGCGCAGCCCGTTCGCCCATCGACTGGGCCGTCCCAGGATCGGACAGGAGATGCCGGAGCCGGTTCCCCAGGGCCTCGCGATCCCCGGGCGGCACGATGAACCCGGTCTCCCCGTCGCGCACCAGCTCGGGCAGGCTGGTCGTGGCGGTCACGATCACCGCCTTGCCCGAGGCCTGGGCTTCCAACGCCACCAGGCCGAGGAGTTCCGACCGGTCCTCGCGCGCCTCCGGGGTCGGCAGCGACGGCTGCAACACCACGTTGGCCCCCCGATACTGCCGACCCAGCTCGGCATCGTCGGCATCGGTCAGGAAGGTCACCCGCCGACCGGCGGCGGCGCGGCGGAGGCGGTCGAAGTAGGCCGGGTCGTACGGACGTCCCACCACCCGGAGCTCCCTCCCGTCGGGCAGCGCCTCGATCACCTCGAGGATGCCCTTGTGCGGGAGCAGTCGGCCGACGACCAGCGCGTAACCCTCGCAGCGGCCCTCGTGGACGGGAAAGAGCGGGCGTGCCCCGCCGTACAGGATGGTGGCCGGGTGGGGCCATCCGGTGAACAGGCTGCCGGCGTGCCGGGAGAGGTGGGCCAGGCCGTGGGCGAGCCGGTTGGGGTTGAGCCGGGGGTGGAGGACGGCGAGGTAGTTGCTGAGGCAGGTTCCCCCGCCCCCGATGTCGGTCAGGACCACCGTCCGGCCCCCGGCCCGCGCGTGGAACAGGAGGACATCGGCCAGCGGCGTGGGAAAGCACATGAGGTGGAACACCTCGTGGTCGTGGATGAACTCCAGGGCCGACGGCGTGAACCGGGGCCAGTGCCGCGGTGAGCCGGGCCGAACCGGGAGGATCCACGTGTGGGCGTCGGCCGGTTCGGGTCGGCTGACCCGGGTGGAGATGAGGATCTGGCGGGCGCGGGTCCGGTGGGCGAGGGCGCGGGTGTATTCCGCGGCGTAGCGTTCGCCGCCGCCGACGGTCCGTCCCTCGGCCTCGTAGGAGGCGGGCAGGACGAGGACGGATGGCGACGTGCCGGGCATCGGATGGGCGGTGGGGGGCGCCGGGGTCGGGTCAGGCGGCCTTCTGGAAGAACCGGCGCTGCTTGGCGGAGACGGGGTGTCCGAGGTGTTCGAGCACCTGGAGCATGTCCTCCCATACCTTGCGTTTCTCGGTGAGGTTCTGGTTCCGCAGCAGGTAGGCCGGGTGGTAGGTCGGCATGAGCGGGATGCCGCGGTACGCGTGCCAGGCCCCGCGGGCCCGGCTGATCCCGGAGCCCGCCGGAGGCTTGCCGAGAAGCCCCTCGAACGCCGTGGCGCCGAGGGCCACGAGAACCCGCGGCTGGACCAGGTCGATCTGCTCGTGGAGGTACGGAATGCAGGTGGCCATCTCCTCCTCGCGCGGCCTGCGGTTGCCGGCGGTCTGGCCCGGGGTGTCGGGCCGGCACTTGAGGATGTTGGCGATGTACACCTGGTCGCGGCTCAGGGCCATCGCCTCGATGATCTTGGTGAGCAACTGGCCGGCGCGTCCGACGAACGGCTCCCCCTGCAGGTCCTCGTCGGCTCCGGGGGCCTCGCCGATGAACATGATCTCGGCATCGGGATGGCCCACGCCGAACACGACCTGGGTCCGGGACCGGACCAGGTGCGGGCAATGGGTGCAGGCCAGTGCCCGGGTCTGGAGTCGGGTGAGGGCCTCGAGGCGGGGCGCCGGATCGGTCTTGGCCGGGGCGCCGCCGGAGTGGGCGGGCACCGATCCGGCCCGGGCCCGGGGTGCGGTCGGCGGCGATCCCGTCGGGGGGGCGGGCGGGGGTTTCGGGGTTCGGGGACGGGGCGGCATGGCGGGGCGGGCCTCCATCAGCTGGCGCAACTCCCGGGGATCGACCGCGACCTGGGTGACGCCCTGTTCCTGGAGGGATTCCAGGTGCCGGACGGTGGCGTCGAGGAGTTGTCGGAAGGCTTGGGAGGCCACGGCGGGGGGGACGATACGGCGGTCCGGGGTCCCGGCCCAAGCGGGATCCGTTCCTTCCACTCAGGACGGAGGCCGGGTTTCCCGATTGCCCGGCGGGGCGCGCCCGGTAGGGTCCACCGGCAATGCTTTCCGTCTGGCGCACCTGGTCGGCCGAACGACGCATCCTGACCCTGGCCGGGTGGATCCTCGCCCTTGACCAGCTGACCAAACTGGTGGTGGTCAGCACGTTGCGGCTCGGGGAGGAACGGGTGGTGCTCGACGGGTTCTTCCGCTGGGTCCACTGGGGGAACACCGGCTCGGCATGGAGCCTGTTCCACGGTCGCAACCACCTGCTGGCCGCCGTGGCGGTGTTGGCGATCATCGGGTTGTGGCTGGGCCGACGGCAGTTTGAATCGCATCGTCCACCGGGGCAGGTGGCCCTGGGCCTGCTGTTCGGCGGGGTGGTGGGCAACCTCATCGACCGCCTGCTGCCGGGACGTCGGCACGTGGTGGATTTCCTCTATTTCCATCTCCGGCCGCGCGGTGGCGGGGAGCTGGGGTTCCCGGCGTTCAACGTGGCCGACATGGCCATCTGCACCGGGGTGGGGGTGTTGATCCTGCTGTCGATGAATCCGCCGGTTCCGCCGCGCGGTGCCGAACCCGCCGGTGGCGCGGCCCCCGAATGACATCCGCCCCCATCCTCCTCGCGGGACCGACCGCCGTGGGCAAGACCGCGGTGGCGGTGGCCGTGGCGGAGCGGGTCGGCGGCGAGGTGATCTCGGCCGACTCGATGCAGGTGTACCGCGGGCTGGACATCGGCACCGCCAAGCCGACCCCCGACGAGCGGGCCCGGGTGCGGCACCACGGGGTGGATGTGGTGGGGCTGGAGTCGGCGTTTGATGCGGCGGCGTTCGTGCGGATGGCGACGGACGCGGTGGCGGAGATCGGGGCCCGGGGGCGGGTGCCGATTCTCTGCGGCGGGACCGGCCTGTACCTGAACGCGTTCCTCAACGGGCTGGGGAACTCGCCGGCACCCGATCCGGTCCTGCGGGCCGCGTTGGAGTCGACGCCGCTTCCGGAGCTGCTCGACGAGTTGGCGCGGCACGACGCGGTGACGTTCGACGAAATCGACCCGATGAACCGGCGTCGGGTGGTCCGCGCGGTCGAGGTGATCCGGCTGACCGGCCGACCGTTCTCCAGCCAGCGGGCGGCGTGGCCCGAGCGGGCCCCGGCGCTGGCCGGGCGCAGCTTCGGGCTGACCCGGGACCGGGCCGACCTCATCCGCCGCATCGACCGTCGGGTCGACGCGATGTTCGCCGCCGGGTTGGTGGACGAGACCCGGGCGTTGCTCGGGTCGGGGCTGTCAGACAACCGCACTGCCCAGCAGGCGATCGGATACCGTCAGGTCATCGAGCACCTCCGCGGCGAGCGGGGCCTGCGGGAGACGGTGGAGCAGGTGAAGGTTCGCACCCGTCAGTTTGCGCGCCGTCAGATGACCTGGTTCCGGGGCCAGCTGGATCTTCACTGGATGGAACTCGCCGCGGAGGAATCCCCCGCCGGCACGGCGGATCGGATCGTGGCGTTGCTGGGCGGAGGCTGATTCCCGGACCCCGGGGGGCGCGGGAAAGGGGGAAGCCGAAAGAAAAACCCCGGTGGCGCCAAACGATCACCACCGGGGACAGGAGGAGGAACGGGGCAAAAACCCCGCAGACGACGCGAGGTTAGAAATCCCCGCCCGGGAGTCAAAGGCGAAATCCGGAAAACTTCGGGCAATTCCGTCAGAAACCGCGAACTGAAGGAATTGTTATCGATGACGTTGCCCGGGGTCGGGTTTGGTGGATGTAGACGTAGGCGAGGCCCCAAAGGATGGCGAGGAGGAGGAGGAAGAGGCCGATGAAGCGGTTGCGGGCGATGCGTTTCTCGTAGCGGAGGGGGCGGAGGCCCTGGACGGAACCGACCGCGAGGTACTGGACCATGCGGGGGTTGTTGGCGGTGGGTCCGTGGAGGTGGCGGGCGATGCGGCTCCAGAGGCCGGAGAGGTCGAACTTGCGGAGTCCGCTGGCGTTGTAGTGGTCGTCGGCCGGGATCGGGGTGGCCGGGACGGTGCGCGGGGCGGATCGGCTGACCGGCGGGGTGGGGGCGGGCCGGGCGGGGCGCCGGGTAGCGGCCGGGGCTGTGGCCGGCGGCGGGGACGGCGTCGGCCGGGCGGCCGGTTGGCGGAAGCGCGGGGCGGGCTCGGCGGCCGGGGGATGGGCGGGCCGGGCGGGGGCGGCGGGCGCGGGGTCGGGTCGGGCGAGCGTCCGCAGCTCCTTCTCGAGGCGGGCGATCTCCGAGTTCAGCTCCTTGGCACGTTGCTGGAGCGGGTCGGTTCGGCGCGGGAACAGCGGCATGGCGTGGCCGGGCTCAGCGTTTCCAGAGGGCGAGGGCGAACAGGACCACGGCGAGCAGTCCGAGGACCAGGAGCGGCCAGGTGAGGCCGAGGCCCACGCGGCAGAGCTGACGGAATCCCATGGTGGTCAGCGTGGGGGGGGGCTCGACCGGGGTGCCATCGGGCCGACGCCCCTCGAGCAGCGGCCACTTGAGGCGGGCGGCGCTCCATTCCATGCGGGCGTTCTCGATGGTGGTGAGGGCGCGGGACAGTTCGATGTTCCAGTTCGACTCCGTCCACGTCTCCTCGTGGAGCGCCTCCACCTGGACCAGGGCCTCGCGCAGGCCCTCGAGGCTCCGGGCGAGCTGTTCCGCCTCGCGTCGGGCGTCGTGCTCGGCCTTCTCGAGGATGCCGACCCCGCGGTGGAGCTGGTCCCGCATCTCGGTGCGGCCCACCTGGAACTCCTGCCGGCGGCGGCGCATCTCCTCCAGTTCCTGCCGGGCCCGCTCCAGCTGTTCCTGGGCCGCCTTGAGCCGGCTGAGCTTCTCCTGGGTCGACGAGAACTGGGCATCCAGCTCCTCCCGGCTCGGGGCACGGCCGGGAACTCCCCGGACCGCTCCCGCGGCAGCCGGGGCTGGGGAGAACTCCTGGTCGAGGAAATCGGTATCGTCGGGGCCCATGATGCGACGCGGAACCGGAGGATATCCGGCGCGGTGGGGCATGGCCAGCGGGGAGCGGGCCGGACGGGGAAAAAGTCGGTCAGAGTTCGAGTCGGGTGACCCGACGCTGGCCCATGAGGTAGGGGAGGCCGCCGGTGGCGGCGCTGAGGAGACCGAAGGCGAGGGCGGCGACGACGGCCCGGCCGGGGTGGACGGTTTCCCCGCGCCATCCCCACGGGGAGCCGGCGCCGAGGAGGACGACCGAGCCGAGGATGTAGAGGAAGCTGAGCACGAGGCAGAACGTGCCGCCGAAGCCGCTGACGATCTTGTTGGGATTCGTCTCGCGGAAGTTCGGGTAGAGCACCCCGAGTCCCACCGCCAGGGCGTTCAGGGTGAAGGTCATGACGGTGATGGCCAGGGTGAAGTAGGCGGTCCGGACGGCGTCGAGATGGAGCAGTCGGCACGAGAGCAGGGTGAGGCCGACGGTCAGGGCGAGGGTGACGGTGCTGGCGAGGTGGAACTTGAGGCGGACCACCCGGGCGAGTCCGAGCGGCGCGAGGCCCACCAGCCAGACCCGGCGTCCCTCGAGGGAGAACTGGGGAAAGACGAACCGGGTGGTGACCGTGGCCACGTTGAGGGCGCAGGCGCCGAGGTTGAGGAACGACACCAGGCTGATCCAGAACGCCGAGTCCATCTGCCGGGTGAAATGCCGGAGGTTGATCACGTAGACGGTCAGCAGCCCGAACAGCAGCACCGACTGGCCCCACTGCGAGGTGTCCCGCCAGAAGACCCGCAGGTCCTTGGACACCAGCGCCCGGATGTCGGGGGCGAGCCGCAGGAGGCGGAGGCAGCGATCGAGGGGGTCGCGGGAGCCGGGAACCGGGGAGACCGCCGGGGATCCGCCGTCGTCCGCCTGCCAGCGCCGACGGATCTCGGCCGCGCGTTCCCGTCGCCGCGCCTCGCCGCGCTGGAACCAGCGCCACCGGCCGAAGACGCTGGCCCGGCTCTGGACGGTGCTCGCGGCGTCGTAGAAGGCGTCGCCCAGGCGGGTGAGGGCGAGGAATCCGAAGAAGAGCACATGGCTGAGGAGGACGAGGCCGAAGAACGCGGCGGCGGGGAGGGCGCCCTCGGCCCAGTTCTGGACCCCGGCGCTGAGCCAGTAGCTGGGCAGGAGCGGGAACTGGGCGAACCGGGTGTTCTCGAGGAGCTTGTCGATCACCGCCAGCATGCGGGCCTCGAGGAGCTCGTCGGTGACGGCCTCGGGTCGGAGCCGGAGGGTGAGGAGGGCGACGGCACCGAGGACGAGGAGGATGGCGGTGACCTGGAACGCCTTGCGGTCCATGAAGCGGGCCAGCACCACCGCGGCGAGCGACCCGGCGATTCCGGGCAGGAGGATGAACAGCGCCACCAGGCCGGCGGTGGCCGGATAGAAATGCCACGGGACCCGGTTCACGATGCCGTAGGCGGCCAGCAACGGGGCGATGAGGAACAGGAACGCCCACGAGGCCAGCAGCACGGACTCGAGGAACTTCCACTGGAACACCGTCTGCGCCGGGACCGGCGCGGAGAGGAGGAACAGGGTCTCCCGGTTGCGGAACAGGTTGGTGTAGCTGATGACCAGGTTGGACAGGATCAGCAGTCCGAACAGGAACGCGAAGAGGAGGAACAGCAGGCGTTCGACCATCAGCGGACCGAGTCCGGGGAAGCGTCCGATGAACCGGAGTCCGGCGTGGAACAGTCCGAAGGCGACCGCGGCGTATCCGGCGAGGAAGAGGGTTATGAGGCCGACGAGCAGCTTGGACTGGTGGCGCAGGGAGAGGAGTTTGCGCCAGGCCGACCGGGCGTTGGCGCCGAGGATCAGCCGCAGGGGAGACGGGTGGGAGGTCATGCGGCCGGGGTGGCTTCCGTCGCCCGGGCCTCCTCCTCCGTGATCGAGAGGAACGCCCGCTCGAGGACGCCGTCGGTCCCGGCCCGGGCATGCAGTTCGGATGCGGTGCCCACTGCCACCAGGCGGCCGCGATGGATGATGCCGATGCGGTCCGCCAGTTCCTCGGCCACGTAGATCTGGTGCGTGCTGAGGAACACCGTCATGCCCTTGCGGCTGCGTTCCTTGAGGGTGTCCTTGACCACCCGGGCGTGGTGCGGATCGAGGCCGACCATGGGTTCGTCGATCACGAACACCTCCGGGTCGTGGAGCAGGGCGCTGGCGATGGCGACCCGTTGCCGGGTGCCGTGGCTCAGGCCCTCGATGGGTTTGTGGAGCCAGTCCTCGAGGCTGAAGCGGGGGATGAGGTCGGCCGCGGCGGCGTCGATGCGGGATTCGTCCATCCGGAAGAGCCGTCCGGTGAAGCGGAGGAACTCCCACGGGGTGAGCTTCTCGTAGAGGAAGGGGAAATCCGGCACGTAGGCCAGCCGGGCGCGGGCCTCGAGGGGATGGGTCTGGACGTCGAACCCGGCCACCCGGGCGGATCCGCGGGAGGGTTTGATGAGGCCGACGAGGATCTTGATGGTGGTGGTCTTGCCGGCGGCGTTGGGGCCCAGCACGGCAAAGAACTCGCCGCGCGGGACGGTCAGGCTGATGCCGTCCACCGCCTTCACGTCGCCAAAACTCTTGGCCACGTCGTCGAGCTCGATCATCGGGCGCCGAACTTGGCCCCGGTCGGCATCCGGCGCCAGTCCGGACCCGGTGGCGCGGGTCTCAACGCCGGCGGATTCACCATCCGCCGCCACGTCCGGCCCACGGCCCTTCGTCGTCCGGGGAGGGGCGGCGCGGCGGTTTGGCTGGTGCCGGGGACGGGCGGGGGGCAGGTTCGGCGGCCGGAATCGACCCATGGCATCGGTGGCGTTTCATCTGGTCTGGCGATGGTCGCATTGGCGGCGCCGCCGGTTTGCCGCCCGAATGCGCCGGGGCACGTTGTCCCCGGTGCCGGTCGCCGGGGAGTTCCCCGCCACCCTGACCGGGTTCTGCGGACAGGCCGACCTTCCCGAGCAGGTCGCCAGTTGGCGCTCCTTCCAGCGCTGGGTGGGATGTCCCCGTCGGGTGATCCTCGTTTCCGACGGCACGCTGGGTGCCGGGGACGTGGCGATTCTGCGGGCGGCCGAACCGGCGGTGGAGATTCGGACCCTGGAGGAATTCGGGGGGGCGTGGGCGACGCCGGCAATGCGGGCTTATGCCGCGGCGGTGCCGATGGGTCGCAAGCTCTTCGTGATGCGGGCCCTGGGGGAGGTCGCGCCGTGCCTGTATGCGGACTCGGACATCCTGTTCTTCCGCGGCGCCGCCGGCCTGCGGGACCCCGCCCTGTGGCGGGAAGGGGTGCCCCGCTACCTGTTCGATCCGTACACGTCGCTCGACCGCCGGCTGATCCGTGGCCCGGACGAGGGGGAGGAGGCGGTGAATGGCGGGCTGGTGGTCGTGCCCGGCCCCCTCGACTGGTCCGAGGCCCTGCATCGGCTCGATCGCCTCGGGGACCCGGCGTTCTTCACCGAGCAAACCCTGGCCCACCTGGTGATCCGTCGGGCGGGAGGACGTCCCCTGGATCGCCACCGGTACGTTCTCAGGAACGAGGACCAGTGGGCGGCCCGGGACTGGTTTGTGGGGCCGGACACCGCCCTGCGGCACTACATCAGCTCCATCCGCTACAAGTTCTGGGCCCAGGCGGGTTGAGAGCCGAAAACAGGGCCCCTCGGAGTTTCCGGACAGCCCTGAGGAGCGGGACCGATGATGCAGAACGGCCGGCTCCGGGGGATTCCCGGTGCCGGCCGTCTTGGGGGAGGGGGGAGGGGGATCCCCAGGTTGACGGGCCTACTTGCGGATCAGGACCGCATTGTTCTCGCGCAGCAGGCGCTCGAGTTCGTCCTTGCCGGTCAGGGACACCGGAACGCGCTTCACCTCACCACGGAAGCGCTTGTAATGAACCAGACGTTTGCCGACGAGGTCGATCTGCAGCTCGGAATCCTCCAGCTGCCAGACCTGACCGTTCTCGAGGGGAGGGAACTTGGCGGCGGGTTTACGGGATGCGGGACGGGGTGCTTTCGGGGCGACAGACTTGGGTGCGACACGCATTGCGGGATGAGGTGTAGCACAGTTCATCGGTTCAGGCGTAGGGATTTTTTGGAGTAGCCCATTTTTGGTGGGGTCGGATCCGGTGGGTCGTTGGGACGTGGACCCGCCATCAGGGAGGGGGATGAATGCGGCGCGGCCCGGGCAGGAGAACCCGGGCCGCGGCGGAATCCGGACCGCTGGAACGGTGCCGGGTGTCAGGCGCGCCAGCCCTTGCGGTACTCGCGCTTGAGGAACCGGGTGCCCTCACGGGCGCCGTCGGTGAATCGGAACTTGGGCCCGTCCCAGGTCAGGGGCACCCCGGCCTGCACCGCCACGTTGCCCAGCAGGATGAACTCGGTGAGGAGCGAGGCGTAGTCGAAGTTCGAGAACGGCTTGCCGAAGCCCTTGATGGCGGCGATCCATTCGTTCTTCATGCCCTGGTCGCCCTTGCCGTTCCGCGGGAGGTAGGGGGCGGGCCCTTCGTAGCCTTCAAAATCCTTTTCCGGCAGGAGCTTCCAGGCGGCGCCGTAGTCGTTCGGCGAGTAGAGGATGCCCTTGTCGCCGACGAGGAGGCTGCCGCTGTCGGCCGGCTTCTCGCCGTGGAACAGGTCCATGGGCGGAAGGTTCTTCGCGCCGCTCGGGAGCTTGCCCTCGTACCAGGAGAACTTCAGGGGCGGCATCTCGTCCCGGGCCGGGAAGTCGAAGTGCACGGTGGCCCAGCCGGGGAAGGTCTCCGGGTTGAGCGCCTCGTTCTCGGCGACGATCCGGGTGGGGTGTCCGAGGTTGAGCGCCATGAAGGCCATGTTGGCGGTGTGGCAGCCCATGTCGCCGAGGGCACCGGTGCCGAAGTCCCACCAGCCGCGCCACTTGAACGGATGGTAGGCCGGGTGGTAGGGGCGCTCGGGGGCGGTGCCGAGGAAGGCGTCCCAGTGGACGTTGGCCGGGATGGCCGGGGTGTCGGTGGGGCGGGCGATGATGCCGGGGGCCTGGGGCCACACCGGGCGGTTGGTCCAGACGTGGACGGCCCGGACCGGCCCGATCGCCCCGGCGCGGATGATCTCGACCCCGCGGCGGAGGCCGTCCTCGGCGGTGCCCTGGTTGCCCATCTGGGTCACCACCTTGTGCTTCCGGGCGAGGTCCCGCAGCCAGCGGGCCTCCCATACGTCGTGGGTCAGCGGCTTCTGCACGTACACGTGCATCCCCCGCTCCATGGCCATCGCTGCGGCCAGGGCGTGGTTGTGGTCGGGCGTGCTGATCGTCACCGCGTCGATCTTTCCGTCCATCTCCTCGAACATCTTGCGGAAGTCGTGGTAACCCTTGGCCGAGGGCCACTTCTTGATCTTGGCCTGCAGCGGATTGTCGTCGCAGTCGCACACCGCGACCACGTCGCCGAGGTTGCCCGCCTGGTCGATGTCGCTGGAGCCCTTGCCGCCGACGCCGACGCCGGCGATGCGGAGGCGTTCGTTGGCGCCCCAGACGCTGGACGGCAGCAGGGTGAAGGCGAAGGCCGAGGCCGAGGTGGCACCGAGGAAATGGCGCCGCGAATAGGACTTGGAGTAGGTGGGACGCATGACGGGTTCCGGTTTGCGGTGGATGACGGCGGAAGCATGCCGCCGGCACCGTCCGCGGGACAAGTACGAAGCCCGACCGGCGGTTGTCCCCGCGTCCCCGCGGGATCAGAGCTTCCGGCTCAGCGCGTCGCGTCCGGCGTCGACCACTCGTAGACGGCGAGGGCGTCGAGTTCGCGGATGGCGACCGTCTTCCCGGCCACCGCGACGTGGGCCCATGTGTCCTTCCCGACCGCCCGCTGGTCGAGGATGCGGAGCCCGGACGGATCGGCCTGGACCAGGTACAGGATCCCCTTCTCGTCGAGCCCCAGGATCCGGTCGCCCTGGGCAAGGACACTCCAGTACTTCCCGAAGGACTTCCCCTCGGTCCACCGTTCCTTTCCGGTGGCGGCGTCGATGCACAGGACCCGCTGGTTGCGCAGGTGGAGATAGACCTGCTCGCCGATGCGCACCGGGGAACTCATGTAGCCCTGCGCCTTGTAGGTCCATGCCGTGCCGGCGGCGAAACCGTCGTCGCCCTTGTCGACCCGCACCACCTGGGTCTTGCCGCCATAGGCGCTGGTGAAGATGTGGTGCTCGTCGAGGGCGAGGGGGGTGAGGATGTTCATTCCCCGGAACGATTCGATCGGGAGCTTCCACAGGACCTTTCCATCCTCCGGGGCGACCCCGGCGAGGTCGGTCCGGGTCTGGACCAGTAGTTGCCGGGTGCCGGCGATGGTGGCGAACGTCGGAGAACTGAACGCGCTGCCGTTCATCCCGCCACCGTCCTGCAGGGTCCGCCAGATCACCTTGCCGGTGACCCTGTCGAGACGGGCAAAGGCACCGCCGGCCTGCACGTAGACCGAGTCGCCGTCGACCAGCGGCGAGCACACGAATCCGAATGTCGGGACGTCCGTCCCGTCCTCGGCGACGAAATCCCGCCGCCACCGGATGGTCCCATCCTTCCCGTCGAGGCACACCAGCACGTCGCGCATGCCGGCGACGTAGAGGGATTCGCCGTCCCACGCGGGGGTGGAACGGATCCAGCTGCCGTTGGATCGGGCGAAGAACGGTACCGACATCGCACCCGGCCATTCCTGGACCCACAACTCGCGGCCGGTCGCCCGGTCGTAGGCATGGACCACCTCGACCGCCTCACTGCGGGTCTCGGTGGTGAAGATCCGGTCCCCGGCGATGATCGGTCCCGAGTAGCTCGGGCCGAGGGAGGATTTCCAGACAGGCCGGAACGAGGCATCGTCCAGGCGCTGAGGCCAAGCCGGTCCCCCGACCTGTCCGTCGCGATCCGGTCCGCGCCACTGCGGGAAGTCGTCGGCTCCCGCCCAGCAGGCGAGGGAGATCGTGAGGGAAAGCAGGGTGAGGGTCGGGCGCATGACGCAGCAGGTTCCCCCGGTTTTCCCCCCCGTCAACCGGCCCCGGTTGTCCTTTTCGTCGGGGATGCCAGAGTCCGGTCCATGGACACCCGATCGGACACGACGGCGGCCCGGGGCGGATGGCGTCGATGGGCCGGTCTGGCGGGCTGGATCGCCGTGACTTTCCTTGCCCCGGCCCTGGCGGTCGGGAGCGGCCCCGGCGACTGGTATGCGCGGCTCGAGAAGCCGTCATGGAACCCGCCCTCCTGGGTGTTCGGTCCGGTCTGGACCTTCCTCTACCTGTCGATGGCCGTGGCGGCGTGGCGGGTCTGGTGTCGGTCGGGCTGGAATGCGCCGGGGCGTCCGTTGGCCTGGTACGGTGTCCAGCTGGCACTGAATGCGGCCTGGTCGCCGGTGTTCTTCCGATGGCACCGGCCGGACCTGGCGCTCGGAGTGATCCTCCTGCTCGGCCTGGCGATTGGCGCCACGCTGCTCGCCTTCCGTCGGGTGTCCCGCCTATCGGCGCTGCTGCTGGCGCCCTATCTGGCCTGGGTGGGGTTCGCCACGGTGCTCAACGCGACACTCTGGCATCTGAATCCGGTTGGGGGGTAGGTCACCGGTCCGGATCGGGCGCCTCGGATTCGCCGTCGCGCGGCTCGTTCTCGTTCACCCACTGGATGGTCTTCCAGATCAGGAAACCGAAGGTGGAGAGGACGAGCACCGCGAGTCCCAGTCCGAGGAACACCTCGTTCCGCCGCTCCTCCTGGATGAACCGCATGGGGTAGGCGAAGGACGTGACGGCCATGACCCCGAGGAGGATGGAGAAGTTGCGGAGGGTCCGACGTGCGCTTGGCGTTCCCTCCCGCTCCGCCCGCCAGACGAGGCGCCAGAACAGGAGCCCGGCGCCGATGCCGGCCGCGGTCAGGGGCAGGGCCGCCCAGTGCCAGCGGAGGACCAGTTTGCCGGCCGCGCCCCGCTCGATGACTGCCAGCGAGGCGAGCATCCCGGCGAAGGCGAGGCCGGTGCCGATGGACACCACCCCGCGGAAGAGACGGTCCCCGATGCCGGGCGGGCTCGATGCGGCCGGGGCGGTCATGGTCAGGCCATCCGGCAGATGCCGGTTCCGGGGACCACCTCGCCGATGATCCAGGCCTCGTGGCCGGCCTTGCGGATGGCGCGGAGGACGGCGTCGCACTGTTCCCCGGCCACCGTCACGGTCATGCCGATCCCCATGTTGAACACCTGGTAGAGCTCGGCCTCGGCAACCCCGCCGCGCTCGGCGATGACCTCGAACACCGCGGGCATGTCCCAGGATCCCTTGTGGATCACGGCGTCGCAGGTCGGCGGGAGGGTGCGCGGGACGTTGTCGATGAATCCGCCGCCGGTGATGTGGGCGAGGGCGCGGATGGCCCCGGGCTTGCCCGGACGGTTGAAGCGTCGCACCAGGGATTGGACCAGCGGGCCGTAGGTGACATGGACCTTGAGCAGTTCGTCGCCGACCGTGCCGCCGAACTCCGCGAGCCGGCTCTTCGGCTTCAGGCCCAGCCGCTCGAAGAAGATCTGGCGTGCCAGGGAGTAGCCGTTGGTGTGCAGGCCGCTCGAGGCGATGCCCAGGAGGATGTCGCCGCGTCGGACCGACTTCTGGCCGTTGAGCATCCGCGACTTCTCCACCACCCCGACGATGGTGCCGCTCACGTCGTACTCGCCCTTCTGGTAGAAGCCGGGCATCTGCGCCGTCTCGCCGCCGATCAGGGCGCAGCCGTTGGCGGTGCAGCCGCGGACGAACCCGTCGAGGATCTGTCGGAAGACATGGGGCTCGAGCTTGCCGGTGCCGAGGTAGTCGAGGAAGAACAGCGGTTCCGCCCCCAGGACCGCGATGTCGTTTACGCAGTGGTTGACCAGGTCCTCGCCGATCGTGTCGTGCCGGTCCATGGCGAACGCCAGCTTCAGCTTGGTGCCCACCCCGTCGACCGAGCTGACCAGCACCGGTTGGCGGTACTTCTTCACGTCGAGGGCGAACAGCCCTCCGAATCCTCCCACCTTGCCCAGCACCTCGCGCCGGTGGGTCGAGGCCAGCAGGGCGGGGAGGGTGTTCTTCACCCGGTTGCCCAGGTCGATGTCGACGCCGGCGGCGGCGTAGGCTTTCTGCTTCATGTCGCGGCGCAAGGGAACCACGCCGGCGGCCGGGGGGGAACAGGGCATTTTTGGCGCCCCCTCCGCCACGAACGCGCCCGGTGGCGGCGGATGGTGAATCCGCCGAAGCCCGGAGCCGTATGCTCCCACGTGCGGTACCGCATCCCGTTGGGGCAAGCCTGCGAGCCCGATCGGCCCCGGAGGGGCCGACGCCCTCCCTCCCGTAGCCGCCGCCGATAGGCGGCCGGACCTGCTTCGCCTCGCCCAAGCCCTGCGGGGTCCTGGCGGACCCCGTCGGACTCGCCCGCTGGCGCGGGCTCATCCCTCCACGGCCCGAGGGGCCCATGGCCCGCCGCGCAGGAGCGCAGCGCTCCGGACGGGGCAAAGAGCGGAGGGACGGGAAGGATCGATTCCGACCCCGACCCCGACCCCGATGGAAGACGGCGGCCGATCGGCCGCCGCCACAAATGCTTGAAGTGGCGGCGGAGGATGAATCCGCCGGAGGCTGCGGGCGCGCGGGGGTGACATCCCGACGGATGCGTGTAGGGTCGCTCATGGTTGTCCTTGATACGGCGTTGGTTCGGGAGCGGATGGCTCTCGTCCCGGAATGGACCCGGCGGGGCCGGGTGATCTCCCGCGAGTATCGTTTCCCCGATTTTCCGTCGGCCATCCGCTTCGTGACCCGCGTGGCCCGCGCCGCCGAGAAGGCGTGTCACCATCCGGACATCGACATCCGATGGAACAAGGTCCGCCTGGCCCTCACCACCCACGACGCGGGCGGACTCACCGACAGCGACTTCGTGCTGGCCGTCCGATGCGACCGCCTGGCGGCGGGTTGACCGGCCGGCCGGGCAGCCTGCCAGGCGGCATGGAGAGCCTTTGACCGTCGTCCGGGGGGTTGTTTGACTCCCCGGCACATGACCTATCCCAAACTGGCCGCCCTCAGGACGCCGGACGCATTCCGGGGACGGTTGGAAGAACTGGGGGTGGAGCTGGGTTGCGACGACCTGTTGCAGGGCGGACCGGATTCCCCGCTCGGCCGCCCCCTCCGGCATGGCGACCGCACGATCGGGAACCGCTTTGCCATCCTCCCGATGGAGGGATGGGACGGACAGGCGGACGGGATGCCGAGCGACCTGACCCGCCGGCGCTGGCAGCGGTTCGGTCGGAGCGGCGCCAAGCTGATCTGGGGGGGCGAGGCGGCGGCGGTCCGGTCCGACGGCCGGGCCAATCCCAACCAGCTCGTCCTGAACGAGGCGAACCTCCCCGGCATCGCCGAGCTCCGGGAACTCCTCGTCCGCGAGCACGCCGCGACCCGGGACCGGGTCGACGACCTGTACATCGGCCTGCAGTTGACCCACTCCGGCCGCTTCGCCCGACCCAACGACAAACGTCGTCTGGAGCCGCTCACCGCCTATCGCCATCCCCTGCTGGAACGCCGGTACGCCCTCCCGCCGGGCCATGCCCCGCTGACCGACACCCAGGTGTCCGACCTCGTCGGCGACTTCGTCGCGGCGGCCGTTCGGGCGCGGGAGGCCGGGTTCGACTTCGTCGACATCAAGCACTGCCACGGCTACCTCGGGCACGAGTTTCTCAGCGCGGTGGACCGCCCGGGGTCCTACGGCGGGTCGTTCGCCAACCGCACCCGGTTCCTCCGGGAGATTGTCGACGGGATCCGTCGCGATGCGCCGGGCCTGGACATCGGGGTGCGCCTCAGCCTGTTCGACCAGCTGCCCTTCGAGCCCGGTCCCGACCGGGTGGGACGCCCGATGGCATGGGACGGACCGTATCTGTTCGGCTTCGGGGCCGACCCGGCCGATCCGTCGCGCATCGCGTGGGATGAGCCGCTGGCCTTCCTGCGGTTGTGTCGCGACCTGGGCATCCGCCTGCTGTGTCTCACCGCCGGGAGTCCCTACTACAACCCACACATCCAGCGTCCGGCGATGGTCCCGCCCTCCGATGGCTATCTGCCACCGGAGGATCCCCTGGTGGGGGTGGCGCGGCAGGCGGCGGCGGTGGCGCGGGCGAAGGCGGAGTTTCCCGACCTCATCCTGGTTGGCAGCGCCTACACCTACCTCCAGGAATGGCTGCCGGCCGTGGGCCAGGCCCAGGTGCGGGAGGGTCGGGTGGACATCGTGGGACTGGGCCGGATGGTCCTGAGCTATCCGGAGATGCCGGCCGACGTGCTGGCGGGCCGTCCGCTCCAGCGGCGTCAGGTGTGCCGCACGTTCAGCGAATGCACCAGCGGACCCCGCAACGGGCTGGTCAGCGGTTGCTTTCCGCTCGACGACTTCTACAAGGCCCATCCCGACGCCGCCCGGCTGCGGGAACTGCTCGGGGGGAGGGGATGACCGGTCAGCGGCGGTCGACGGCGGGCAGTCCGAACTTCAGGAACTGGCCGTAGACGTACCCGCGGTTCAGTCGCCACGTCAGGAAGTGGCGAACCATCCAGAGGTCCCCCCGGCGTCGGATCCGGGCGAGCCGGGCGCGTTCGGCGTGCAGGTGTCCCCGAAGCCTCACGGCGTCCCGGAGGGCGTCGAGGAATGCCCGTCGGACATGCTGCCAGCGGCGTGTCACCAACCAGGCGACCAGGCCTTCCACGGTCAGCAGGGCCAGGTGGGCCGGAAGCATGGGGAGCCAGAGCCACCGGAACACCTTCAGCATCAGGAGCAGCGAGTTCCGGTTGCAGTAGTAGCGCGTGGTGTCGCTCGTCCGGATCGCCGCCGCTCCCGCTTCCCGGCCGCCCGACCGGAGGTTGGCCGCCCGGCGATGGTGCAGGAGGGCGCCCGGCACCGCGACCGCGTCGTGGCCGGCCACCGTCAGCTTGAAGCCGAGATCCGACTCGTCGGCGTACATGAAGAACTCCGGGTCGAATCCGCCGACTTCGTCAAACGCCGTCCTCAGGACGAGAAAGCTGCAGCCGACCGGGAAGAGGATCCGGCCGGCGGGAGTGTCGGGTGGCGCCGGGACGGGCAGGCCGAAGAGGTCGAACCCGGAGAAGCCGATGGACTGGAAGGTGTCGTCGTCGTAGTTGAGGACCTGCGGCATGGCGGCCGATGCGCCGGCCGCCTCGGTGTCGGCGACGAGGTGTTCCAGGCATCCCGGTTCAAGCCAGGTGTCGTTGTTCAGGAACAGGAGCCACCGACCCCTGGCGACCCGGGCCGCGGCATTGTTGCCCGCACAGAAGCCGAGATTGGCGCCGAGGGGGAGGTAACGCACCCGGGGATCCCGCTCCGCCCAGGCGGCGCAGTCGGCCCCCGAACCGTCGGGGGAAGCGTTGTCCGCCAGCAGAATCTCGAATCCGCCCGACACCTCCTGGGAGAGGAGGGATCCCAGGCAACGGTCCAGCCAGGCCCTCCCGTTGTAGTTCAGGACGACCACGCTGACGCGCGGCGACGGTTCCGAGCGATCCATCCGGGCACGAGGCTAGGGATGGGAACGGAGCCGTCCAACCCCATTGCCGTCCGTCCGTCTTGGTTCGGACGGACGGCACCCTGGCTGTGCGGGTTGGAATTCCCATTGCGGGCCGAGTGAGGTTCATGGACCGTCCGTTTCAAAGGTTCCTCCATGATCTCCCCCCGGAATGCGGTGTTGATGTCCTCGTTCATCATGGGCACGTGCTTCGCCGGCCTCGCCGATGTGATCCGGGGTCCGTTCGTCCCGGAGACGGGCAACTGGCACACCGTGACCAACGGCGGGTTTGAATCCCCGCCGCAGTCCCTGCCGGTCCTGTCGACCTATACCCTGACCGGGGATTGGTACCTGTTCACCTCCGCCGGGACTTCGGGTACCGCGGCTTTCACGCCTGAGGCCGCGTACCGTGGGTCGGCGGGTGTCCGGATCCGGCCGATGTCCACCTACACCGGGCCGGGAATCGCGCTGACCCTGGGGCAGCTCGTTCCGGTCATTCCCGGCAGGCAGTATGTCCTCAGTGGATTCATCCGACGTCTGACACCGGAAGGCTCGGGAGCTTCCATTTTCTTGGATCTCTGGGGTGCCTCTGGTGACATCGTGATGTTTTCGGATGCGGTGCCGGATTGGCAGTTCGTCCATGGGGTGTTCACCCCCGGAGGGTCTACCGTCGGAATCCGGGCCTCCAACGGCGGGCCCACCGGTCCCAGCGATGCATGGGATGTCGACGAACTGGCCATCACACCTTTGGAGGCGTTTCGTGCGCCGGACCGCGCGGGAGTCGTCCCGCCCGAGCCCCCGCGCCTGCTGAACGTCAACTTTGGCACCGACGGCACCCCGGCACGGCGGGGACCTGCGGCCACGGGTTTCACCGGGGATGACGTCTGGAACCGCTACAGCCGCGACGATGGTGCCGGCGGCTTTCGCTCCATCGGGACGCTCCATGATCTCGACTGGTCCGATGGCTCTGCCTCTCCGGTCGACCTCACCATTGCCAATGCCCCCGGGGCTTGGAGCAATGAGTATCCGGACGCCATGTTTGGCATCTATCTCTACCCCCTGGGCGGTGGGCCGAACATCACCGTGACGCTGCGGGACCTGCCGGTCGGCCGCTATTCCCTGTATGCCTACGGCCACGGCGGGCCGCCGGATGTCCAGAA
The DNA here is from genome assembly GCA_964525755.1 of uncultured Verrucomicrobiota bacterium. Classification (GTDB taxonomy): domain Bacteria; phylum Verrucomicrobiota; class Verrucomicrobiia; order Limisphaerales; family UBA9464; genus UBA6176. The sequence goes on along the minus strand of CAZGIK010000002.1, from coordinate 191,086 downwards.
CACCGTGTTCAACCTCCAGGCCTCCGGCGTGGACTACGGCGATCTGGCCACCGCGTCGGATGCGTCCTGGAAATCACCCCAGTGGATCGAGGGCGCCCAGTATGTCCGGTTCAGCCAGGTGTTCGTCGGGGCCGAGCGCTCGATGACTCTCACCGCCAAGCCGGGTGCCCATCCGCAGGCGTCGATCAACGGGCTCCAGCTGGTCTTCGAGAGTGCCGAGAGCCTCGCCCTGTACCCGGCGCCCGGCCTGTTCACCAACCGGGTGGATGTCCGGATCCTCGGCGGCGGGGCAGGACTCGCGATCCACTACACCACCGACGGCTCGGAACCCACGGCGTCGTCGCCGGTGTACGCGGATCCCGTCCGCCTGACCGCCGCCGCCACCCTGCGTGCCCGGGTCTTCGAGGGAACCGAACCGCGTTCGGAGATCCTCACCGGCGAGTATCTCCGGGTCTATGCGGTCAACGACGGCATCCCGGCCGCATGGCGGGAGCAGTATTTCGGTCCCGGCTACCTCACCGATCCCAGGGTGGCGGCGGATGCCGATCCGGACGACGACGGCGCCGACAACCTGCAGGAGTTCGGAAACGGGTCGAACCCCCTCGACCCGCTCAGCGGGTTCGCTGTCGGCGTCCGCCTGGTGCCGTCGATCACCTGGCATTCGGTCGCCGGCACGGCGTATCGCGTCCTGCGCAAGGACCGGCTCTCGGATCCCGAATGGGCCGAGGTGGACACCGTGACGGCGTCCGCCGACCGCACCACCTACAACGACGCGTCGGTGACCGACGTGCCCCGCTACTACCTGATCGAGGCCATCCGGCCGTGAGGGGTCGGCGGCAGCCGGTGCCCGGGTATCCCGGTGTCCGACCGGGGCTGGGCTCCTACTCGGTGAAGCGGGTGTCCGGGGTCTTCAGGTCGAGCTTCTGGATCCAGATGTTCCGATAGCGGACGTCGTGGCCTTCGGCCTGGAGCTTCAGCCCGCCCGGGGTGTCGGTGATCCCCTTGCCGCCGTCGTTGCCGCCGTCGATTCCCGACCGGGGTCCGCCCCACACCTGGGAGATGGGCTGGTTCTCGTGCACGAGGAGTCCGTTGAAGTACATCGTCACCCGGGCCGGCTCCGTCTTGCGTCCGCCCTCGAACCGGGCCGCCCGGAAGACGATGTCGTACGAGTTCCAGTGCCCCACGCCGCGGTAGGCGTGGTAGGGCGACGGTGTCTCGTTGATCACCGCCCCCATCCCGTGTGAGGTCCGGTCGCCGTCGAGCACCTGGATCTCGTACCGGTTCTGCAGGTACACCCCGCTGTTGCCGCCCGGCTTCATGATCAGGAACTCGATGTGGAGCCGGAAATCCCGGAACTCCTCCTTCGTGACCAGATCCGCCGCCCCGTAGCGTCCGCCGTCGGCCGCCCGGTCGTCGGTCTGCATCACCGTGCCGGAATCCACCGGGTCGGGCACGATCTTCCACTTCACCGGCAGGGACGACGCGAACCCGGGCCCCTGCCAGTAGGTCCACTTGGCGTCGAGCATCTCCCGGGTTCCGTCGAAGTACACCTCGGCATTGGTCAATGGCTGCGCCCCCACGCCGAGGCCCGCATGCAGGGGGCAGGCGAAGGGCAGAAGGACCAGTGCGGCGAGCGGGAATCGGGAAAGGGTTTTCATGCGCGGTGGAATCGGGTACGGGCCAGCGTGCCCATCATCCGGTCGTCCGGGCAAATCCGAATCCATCCCCAGGTCACTCGTGTCGGATCCGTCGAATGGACGGGTTGGGACGTCGGGCCTGGAGGCGTTCGAGGATGCCCGGGGCGGCGGTGGGGAGCGGGGAGGTGGACAGGTACTCGGCGGCGGCTTCGCGGCGACCCCGGGCCCGGAGGCTCGCGTACACCTGGAGCTCGAGGTGCAGCTGGAGGCTGGCGGCGGCGTGGTCGAGGCCGAGCGTCGACAGCAATCCGATCAACGCCTCGGCGGTGGACACGCCCCCTCCGCCCGCCGGGTCGCGCAGCCAGTAGCGTCCGCCGCCCTCCAACGCCAGCCGGACCGGCTGCCCCCAGCCCCCCACCGACTGCAGCATCCGACCCGACTCCGACCAGGCACTGTCGAGGAGCAGCACGTGGAGCCGGGCCGGGTCGGTCGACGCCACCCGCCCGGGATCCAGCGGGGCGCCTCGTGGATGGAGGATCCAGACCGTGTCCTGTGAGTCCGGGGCGATGACCTCGTCCCGGCGGAGCTGGCGATGGAACACGTGGCTCCGGGCGGCGGGGCAGGCCCGCTCGATCAGGCGCCCGGTGCTGGTCGGACGCCATTGCTCGCGCCGGTGGAGGAGAATGGCCACCCGCACGGGGCATTCCACGGGCGGGAGGGCGTCGCAGATGCACCACCGGGGCGGCAGGCGACATTGCCCGCACCGGTCGGTGCCTCCGAGGACCACGCTGCGCGACATGCCCGATCATCCCGCCGCCGCCCGTTCGTGGGGAGGAAAGACTTCTCGTCGTCGCCGAACGGTCCGCTAGTGTCCTCCCCTGCGCATGACGCCCAAACTCTTCACCGACCTCGGCCTGTCGCCGGGCGTCCTCAAGGCCATCGACCAGCTCGGCTTCGAGCAGGCGTCGCCCATCCAGGCCGAGGCCATCCCGCTGCTCATGACCGGACGCGACGTCGTGGGGCAGTCGCAAACCGGGTCGGGCAAGACCGCCGCCTTTGGCATCCCGGCGATCGAACGGCTCGACCTGTCGGTCCGCGCCGTCCAGGTGCTGATCCTCTGCCCCACACGGGAACTGGCCGTCCAGGTGAGCGAGGAACTGCACAAGCTGGCCGCGTTCAGCCGGGGGGTCCGTCCCCTGCCGATCTTCGGCGGACAGAGCTACGAGCGGCAGTACGCCGGCCTCCGCGCGGGCGCCAACATCATCATCGGAACCCCGGGCCGGGTGAAGGACCACCTCGAGCGCGGCAGCCTGAAGATCGACGAGGTCCGGACCGTGATCCTCGACGAGGCCGACGAGATGCTCGACATGGGCTTCCGCGAGGACATCGAGAGCATCCTCGCCCTGACCCCCGCGGGCCGTCAGACCGTCCTGTTCTCGGCCACGCTGTCCCGTCCGATCCAGGAACTGATCCACAACTACACCCGCGACCCGGCGCGGGTGGAGATCGCCGCCAAGGCGCTGACCGTGCCCACGGTCGAGCAGGTCTACTTCGAGGTGCACCGCGACTGGAAGTTCGAGGCGCTCACCCGGCTGATCGACCTGCATGACGTCGGCCTGGGCATCGTGTTCTGCAACACCCAGCGGACGGTCGACGAGCTGACCGAGCATCTCCACAACGCGGGGTATGATGCCGACGCGCTGCACGGCGGGATGCCGCAGGGGGCGCGGGACCGGGTGATGAAGAAGTTCAAGTCGGGCGCCCTCACGCTGCTGGTGGCCACCGATGTGGCGGGGCGCGGGATCGACGTGAACGACGTGGAGGTGGTGTTCAACTTCGACCTGCCCTACGACGCCGAGGATTACGTCCACCGGATCGGGCGGACCGGTCGGGCCGGAAAGAAGGGACTCGCGGTGACGCTGGTGAGCGGGCGGGAGGTGTTCCGCATCCGTCACCTCGAGCGGTTCACCCGCCAGCGGATCCCATGCGGCGTGGTGCCGTCCGACGACGACCTCGCCCACGCCAAGGAGACCGCCGTGCTGGAGGAGGTCCGCGAGGTGCTTCGCGGCACGGATCTCCATCCCCGCGAACACCTGCTCGCCCGCCTGCTGGAGGAGGGGTTCGACTCGATGGCGGTGGCCTGCGCCCTGCTGCATCTGCAGCTGGACGACGGCCCCGCCGAGCCCGCCGCACCGGGCAAGGCGGCCGCGCGGCCGCGAGAATCGCCGGCCCCCGGGGAGCGGTCCATGGAGGCCGGCGAACGCTCCGGGCCCGGACCCGATCCCGGGCGATTCCCCGATCGGGAACGCCGCGGACCCGGACCCCGGCCGCCGGGCCGGCCGCCCGGTCCCGACCGCGGAGGGCCGCGGCCGCCGGCGGCCGGACGGAAGGTCCGGATGGACGGGGCACCCGCCGATGACCGCCCGCGCCGGCCCAAGTTCCGGCCCGGGCGATTCCGGTGAGGGACTGACCGGAAACTCCGGGGAACCCTGCGGCGGGGCGATTCAGTCCTCGCCCTGCGCCTTCGTGAAGCCGTCGGCGCCGTCGAAGCGCTGGAGCTTCTCGAGGTGCATCCAGCGGAGGTCCGCCGCCTCGACGGCCGCCAGGAGCGCGGCGATCGAGGCGCCCGGGACGTCACCGGCGACCGGTTCCTTCAACAGGAACCGGCAGCGCCAGTGGTCCACGCAGTCGGTGCCGGTCCCGCGGACCGGGTACACCTGCGTGCCGCGGTTGGAGATCATCTTGAGACGGAATCCCGCGCCGCCGGCGACCCCGGACAGCACCGCGCCCAGATCCGCCGCCGTGCGCTTCGACTCCACGAAGACGTCGAGGCCGACGGTCTTCCGGTCGCCGATCGGCACGGTGATCTCGCGTCGCGGGGGAACCTGGAGCGGACGCATGGCGTCCGCCTCGGGGGCGGGAAGCGAAGCCATCTTTGCGATCACCGCATCGGCGAACGCCCGGGTTCCCACCGGGTGGGTGACCCCGGGGACGTCGCGCGGGACCTGGGTTCCCTCGGCGTAGACGGCGGCCACGGCCGTCTCGATGCGGGCTGCCGCCGCCGCCTCGCCCAGGTAGCGGAGGAGCATCGCCCCGGAGAGGATGAGGGCGGTCGGGTTGGCGACGTCCTTCCCGGCGTACTTGGGGGCGGATCCGTGCACCGCCTCGAAGATCGCCACGTCGTGTCCGAGGTTGGCCGAGGGCGCGAACCCGAGCCCGCCGACCAGACCGGAGGTGAGGTCGGAGAGGATGTCGCCGTTCATGTTCGTGGTGACGATCACGTCGAACTGCTCGGGCCGACGCACCAGCTGGTGGGCGCAGTTGTCGATGATGATGTGCTGCGTCTCGAGGTCGGGATACCCGGCCGCGATCTCCTCGAACGTGCGCTTCAGGAGGCCCTCGGTGAGCTTCATGATGTTGGCCTTGGTCGCGCAGTGGACCTTGCGGCGGCCCTCCTGGCGGGCCAGTTCCAGGGCCAGGCGGACGATCTTCTCGCAGCCCGGTCGGGAGATCAGCTTGAGGCACTGGGCCACTTCCGGCGACTGGCGGTGCTCGATCCCCGCGTAGAGGTCCTCGACGTTCTCCCGGACCACCACGAGGTTGATTCCCCGGCCCGAGAACGGCGTGGTGACCCCGGGGAACTCCCGGATCGGCCGGACGTTGGCGAAGGTCTCGAACAGCTTCCGCAGGGTGACGTTGGCGCTCTTCTCGCCGAAGCCGACCGGCGTCTCGAGCGGTCCCTTGAGGGCGCAGCGGGTGCGGGACAGGGAGGCGATGGTGGCCTCGGGGACGCCGGATGCGACGCCCTTGCGGAACACCGAGGCTCCGGCCTCGGCCTCCTCCCAGGCGATGGACACGCCGGTGGCATCGATGACGCGGCGCGTGGCAAGGGCGACTTCGGGGCCGATGCCGTCGCCGGGAATCAGGGTGACAGGATGGGTTGGGTTGCTCATTGGGGAAATAGGGGTGCTGGGGATGTTGAGGGGATCAGGCGACGAGGTGGGAGCCGGGCAGCAGGACACGGGCGGCGGTGAGGACCGCGGCGCGCCGCGCGGTCTCGGGAGCGGAGGCCGGGACCACGGCGGACCGGCGACCGGTGCATCCGCCCAGGCTCCAGCAGAGATCCCCCCCGTCCAGCCACACCGCCTCCAGCCCGTCGACCCCGAGGGAGCCCAACAGCCGGTCCGGCGGCACCAGGGCGAGCCAGGCCAGGGACGCCTCGCCCATCGCCTGGCGGGCCGAGTGCGGATCGTCGAGAAAAGCCAGAGCCGTCGGGGCCGTTCCATCGGCCGCTCCCGGCTGCACCATCGCATGCATCGTCATCCCTCCCCTCATACCCTCCCGAAACCGGGCTTCAAAATAGATAGATGTGAACCTATCGTTGCCTAAAAGGCATGACTACGGGAGAACAGCTCAACTACCACCATCTGCGCGCGTTCCGGGCGATCGCCCGGGAGGGCGGGGTCACCCAGGCATCGGCGCGGCTTCGGGTGGCTGCCTCCGCGCTGAGCCGTCAGCTGCGCGAGCTCGAGGACGCCCTGGGCTGCCGGTTGTTCGAACGTACCGGGCGGCGGATGGAGTTGACCGAGGCGGGATCGACGGTGCTGCAGTACGCCGATGCGATCTTCGGGGCGGGGGACGAGCTGGTGGCGTCGGTGGGGGGGGTGTCGGTGGAACGTGGACTCCGACTGACGGTGGGGTCGGTCGCCACGCTCTCCCGGAACTTCCAGTTGGCGTTCATCCGCCCCGCCCTGGAGCGTCCCGACGTGTCCCTGGCGCTGCGCAGCGGGAGCCTGCGCGAGTTGTTGGTCCAGCTGGAGAGCCATGCGCTCGACGTGGTCCTGTCGCACCTGCCCGTCCGGACGGATCTCCACCAGGAGTTGACCAACCACCTCCTCGACGAGCAGCCGGCGCATCTGGTCGGGGCTCCCGGGTTGCGCCTGCCGGGACGGGCGGGTGCGGACGGCCTGGCTGAGGCTCCCCTGATCCTTCCCGGGCGTGAGACCGGACTGCGGCAGGCCTTTGACGCATGGGCCGAGAGCGAGGGCTTCCGCCCGCGAATCGTTGCGGAGGCGGACGACATGGCCATGCTTCGCCTGCTGGCCCGTTCGGGGATTGGTTTTGCCCTGACCCCGCGGGTGGTGGTTGTGGATGAACTCGAGGACCACCACCTCGAGGTGTTCCGCCGGTTGCCGCGTTTGACCGAACGGTTCTTCGCCATCACCCGCAGGCGGCTCACCCCGCATCCGATCCTCAAGGCCCTGCTGGAGCGCTGGCCCCGCCAGTCCCTTCCCTCGACATCTGGGGGCGCGGTACCCAAGTCCGGCGGCCGGTCCTCGCGCTGACATCGCGAGGAGTCTGCGGTGTGGCACCTCCGGGCAGGCCCGTCGGACGCCACATGCGCTGGGCGTGCGCTCCCAACCCTCTTCGATGAACACGACACCCGCCGCCGCGGCGGTGACAGACTCCTTCGCGACGCGGGGGCGTCGACAGGGGTGACAGGCACCCTGGCGATGGGCGGGGATGTGACAGGGGTGACAGGCACGATCGGGGGCCGGCCCGATCCCACAGGGGTGACAGACTCCTTCGCATGTAACCTTCGCCCCCCCTTGGCGTAGTTCCCCTTGTCATGCGCATGGCCCGTATCAAGGCCGCCCCGGGCGGCCCCGCCGCCGACGGCTCCTCCGTCTTCCACTGCATCTCCCGCACCGTCGGCGGCCAACGCCTCCTCACCGACCTCTGATCACCGAGTCGGTGTTTGTCCGTTATCGGGAATGCTTCGGGGCCAAACGCCGCAGCGGAGCCCGTCCCATCCGCCACGCCCCAGCCCTCAAGAACCTCTGCTGCCTCAGGGACCTCAGGGTCAGAGCCCTGGGGTAGGGGGGAGGAGTGGGACGGATCGGCTTGGCCGGATCGATTACCTTCCCGCCGCGGATCCGAATGTCAGACCGCAGAGAAAAGTTCCGCCACCCGTCCTTCCGCCGCGACGACCCGGCCTCCGCTGTAGATCGGGTGAATCGCTCCCGCCTTCCAGCGCCGCAGGCGGTACACGGTTCCGAACGGGAAGTCGGGCGGGGCAGCACCCTGCCCGCCGACCGTCTCTCCGCCGAGGCGGACGTTGTTGGTCATCCAGGCGGGGAGGGTGAGGTGATAGGGATTCCTCTGCACCTCGCCGACATGGAACGTCAGCGCGAGGATCAGGTCTGTGAGGTCTCTCTCGGAAACCTCCACCAGCAGGTTGGGCCGGTAGTTCTGACCCCAGAACTCGGTTTCGACGAGGTGGGTGTCGAAATCCGCCCCAAGGGTCGCGAGGGCATCCATCACCAGGTGGTGGACGCCGATGTGCGTGCCGTTCCAGTCCTGGTCGTGGGGGAACAGCATGGCCCGGGGGGAATTCTCGCGGAGCACGGAGGCGATGGCGGCCACCTTGGCCGCCCATGCCTCGGGGTCCGATGCGCGGGCCCCGGCGGTCACCTGCTCCAGTCCCCGGTCTCCGAGGGTCACAAGTCCGAACCCCAGATGGTCGCAGGCGGCCTTGAGCTCCACGAGTCGTTCGGCCTGCCGGTCCCTTTTGCTCCCCTGGGTCACGGCGACGTTCACCACGCGCCATCCCGCCTCCCGCTGAAGACGCAGGGGCAGGCCGCCCACGATGCACTCGTCATCGGGGTGCGGGGAAAAGATCAGGACGCGGGGCGCATCCGGGGCCGGATCAGGGCGTGGCGGCGTGGGGAAAACGCCGACGGGAAACGCCCGGCCGTCGCGGAGGAAGCGCGCGTGTTCCCGCACCAGATGTTCGTACGGATTCATGGGTTGATTGAGGCCGAAGCCCGTTGCCGGGACCACGGAAAAAGAACGCCCGGCACGCCGGTCAATCCGCAGGAGGATCCTTCCACTCAGGGGGCGGGTCACCCGCGGTCCGACGGCAGGGCGGGGAGGCTGGCCGCGGCGATGGCCTGACCGTGGCGCTTGTCCTTCTCGTCGGGCACGTGGAACCGTACCCGGGTCGCAAGCTCCGGAAATTCGGCGGCCAGCACCTCCCGGGCCCCGCCCAGGATCAGATCGCCTCCCGCACCGGAGGTCACCCGCCCGAGAATCAGCACGTGTTCCAGCGGATAGAAGTCGGCGTAGTGGGCCACCGAATACCCGAGACAGGTGCCGATGGTCCGGTAGACGTCGGGCGCCCGGTCGTCGCCGGCCGCCATCAGCGACTGCAGGTGCTTGAGCCGCTCGGGCAGGGGCATGTCGGACGCCACCTCGATCCCGGCCGCCGGCAGCAGGCGGGCCACCGCCTGCTGGCTGAAGAACTGAACGCCGCATCCGAGGTCGCCCGACCACTCGTCCCGTGGGGCATCGGGCCGGTAGTCCACCGGGGCGAAGGCGAGTTCATTGAGCCAGGTGGTGATGTTCCCCTCCGGCGTCACAAACCCCGCCGCGGTGCTGGTGCCCAGGGAGATCCCGAGAACGGCATTGACGCCGAGCGACATGGAGGCCGCGAGTGCCGTCACCTCGCCGTCGTTCACCACCTCGAACGGCACATCGTTCCATGCCCGGCGCAGATCGGCGAAGAGGGGTTTGACCCGGGCCTGGAAATCCGCCGGCGACACCCCGCGGAACAGCGAGGCCACCTTGACCTGGTTGTTCACATACACCCCGGCGGCGCTGCCGCCGATGGCATCCACCCGCGGAAGGTGGGCTGCGGCGCGCCGCAGCGAGTCCATGATGCCGTCGAAGTGGTACTGCGGGTCGGGCTGGAAATAGGGGTCCCAGACGATCTCCTCGCTGAACACCACCTTGCCGTCGATCACCGCGGCCACCTTGCGGTCGGATCCACCGAGATCGAACCCGATCCGGCAGCCCTCCAGGTGGCGCCCGAGCGGCGCGGTCGTGGCCCGGGCCGGGGGCAGGTCGACGGTGGCGACCACCTCGATCGGATGGTCGTAGATCCGTTCACCAATGATCTCCGAGTCGAACCGGCCGCGCGGATCGCCGCGATAGTGGGCCTGGAGGGCCGCGACGACGTCGACGGGACCGTCGACATGCACCCGCCATCCGCCCCAGGCCCACAGGAGGAACTTCACCTCGCGCTCGAGGAAGAACGGGTTGACCGCCGGGGCGGCGGGATGGGTGGCGGGCAGGAGACGGAGCGCGTGGTGGAAGACCGAGCCGTCGGCCTGCTCGATGGCGAGGCGCACGGGAACCGTCGCCCCGGCGGCGAGGGCCCGCCGGGCAAGCACGGCGGGACGGAAACCGGGATCGAGCCGGGGTGTGATCCTCGGGGCGGGCAGGAAGGTCTCGGAAATCATGGCGGGAACGCGCGGCCGGCCGGCAGACATGCCGAAAGGCGGGCCCGAGGGGAAGTCAGGAAACGCCGCACGGCCGCCGGGCTCCTACCACTTCACCGGGACGCTGAGGCGGGCGCCGAAGCGGTTCCGGTAGAAGAGTTGCCGGTTGGCGGCCCCGTACTCGTGGACGAGGCGGGTCAGCTTCACGTCGTAGCAACAGTACTCGGCGATCTCGTAGAGGCGACCCTCGCGGAACCATCGGATCGCCTGCAATCCCTCGCTGGTCTTCTCCAGGCCGAACGTGGCGTTGGCGATGGAATCCAGGGACAGCCGGTGCTTCAACTGCTCCGCCACCACGACCAGCATGTCGAGGGTGGGCAGCTGGGTGAGGTCGAAGACCGTGTATCCGTGCAGGACCTCGTAGTCGAACCGGAGCACGTTGAACCCGACCACCAGGTCGGCCCGCTGCAGTTCGCGGATCAGGTCGTCGACCTGGGTCTCGGTGTAGATGGCGTACGAACCCCGGGCGGTGCTGTAGGTGACGCCGATGCTGAGGCGAAGGTCCCGTACCCGGTCCCAGCCGCCCACCTCGTCGGCCGACTTCTGGGTCTCCAGGTCGAAATAGACGATGTTCTTCACCCCGGCCGGTTGTCCGGCCTCATGGCGGCCGGGGCAAGCGGGAAGTCCGGGGCAGGGTCCCCCCCGGGGGGGTGCGGTCTGGTGCTACGGGACCACCGGGACGGAGAGGACCGGGCACTTGGCCCCGCGCACGACCCGCTCGGTGGTGCTCCCCCGGAGGGCGTCAAGGAAACCACGCTGTCCGCCCTTGGCCATGACGATCAGGTCGACATCGCCGGCCTCCGCCGTACCGAGAATGTGGTCCACCACCGGACCGGGCCAGGCCCGCGTCTCCCAGGTCCACTCCGCCTCCTCCGGTGGGCGCACCGCGGGCATGTCCTCCTCCGGGCCCACGTGGAGGACGATGAAGTGGACGTCGGTTGCGCCGAGTGTCCGGGCGACCACGGCGGCGGCCTCGACGGCCACCTGCGGTGAGGGGTGGCGGTCGACCGGGATCAACACGGTCCGCAGGGTCACGCGTCCGGAGTCCGGGTGGACGAAGCCCAGCACCCGCCGGGGGACGAAGAGGGTGAGGGCCGGGGTTTGGCGGGCGATGGGCTCGGCCAGGGCCTGGTGCATCCAGCGTGTCAGCCCGGCCCGCTGGTGGGTGGCCAACACGACGAGGTCCGGTTCGGAGTCGGCCACGTAGGACTGGATCTCCGCCGCCGGGTCGTGGCCCTTGCGCTGGATCTTGCGGGCCCGGAGCCCGGTCCGGGCCACGTCCTCGCGGGAGGCGTCCGCGGGCACCACGCCCCAGTCGGCAAGGGTTCCCCGGACGCTGGGGAACTCCGACCAGCTCACCTCGGCGTCCGGTTCCTCCACGTGGAGCAGGCTGAGCTCGGCGCGGGCTGCCAGGGCCATCCGCAGGGCGTGGTGGAACGCGTGCTGGTCGCCCTGGGAGAAGTCGGTGGGATGGAACACGTGGCGGAGCTGGAGGGGTTTCATGGCGATGAGAGGCAGGGTGGATCCTGTGTCCGGACGGGGCTCACCGCGGGTTGTCGCAGGCGAGACCACGATTGCCCCTGGCGGCCGTTTCTGGCGTGCTCGGCATCGACGCCCCATGGACTCCCCCCCTCCCCGCCGCGGCCGCACGGGCCGCTGGATCCGCCGTTTTCTGGTCGGATGCCTCTTCCTTCTCGTCGTGCTCGCGGTGGGCATCGGCATCCGGGCCGGCTGGGTGTTCCGCGACCGGGTGCCGGGGTATGCCCTGGATCTGCGGCTGCCGGCCGATGGGGCGCCGGTGGTCGGACCCCTGCGGGTGGGCTTTGCCCGGATCAACATCACCCCCGATGTCACCAACCCGCGCAAGCCGGTCTGGCTGGCGGGATTCTCCCAGGGGCGGGCCGCGACGGCGGTCCATGACGACCTGTGGGCGCTCGCCGCGGTGATCGACAACGGGCATGTCCGCATCGCCCTGGTCGCCCTGGATGCGATCGGGTTCTTCCATGACGACGTGGTCCGGGTGCGGCGGCAGGTGCCCGAGGCGTGGGGGGTGGACTACGTGGTGGTGGCGTCGACCCACAACCACTCCACGCCCGACCTGATGGGCCTGTGGGGTCCCGACATCCTGCACCCGGGGGTGGATCCCGACTATCGGGAGTCGGTGATCTCGGCGGCGGCCACGGCGGTGGGGGATGCGGTCCGGGCGTTGGCACCGGCCCGGATGTCGGCCCATGAGCTGCCGCTGGAGGCGGCCGGGCTGGTGTCCGACACCCGGCTTCCCGAGGTGTTCGATCCCGACCTGCGGGTCCTGCATTTCACCGACCCCGACGACGGCCGGACCCTGGGCTCGATCGTCGGCTGGGCCAACCATCCGGAGACCCCGTGGGCGGGCAACACCGAGATCACGGCCGACTTCCCGGGATTCCTGCGCGACGCGCTGGCCGACGGCATCGAGGTCGACGGCGAGCTCCGGCTCCCGGGCCTGGGCGGGACGCACGTGTTCTTCAACGGCGCGGTCGGGGGCCTGATGACCACCCATCCGAGCACCACGGTGCGCGATCCGTTTCTCGACCGGGACTTCTCCACGCCGTCGCATGCCAAGTCGGTGGCGGTTGGCCGTCGGCTGGCGCGGCACATCCTCGACCGGCTGCTGGTGGCGGACGCAGCCGGGGCGGGTTCGGTGGCGATCGGCGTCCGGGCGCGGACCGTGGAGCTGCCGCTGGACAATCCGAACTTCCTGCTCGCCCCGATGCTGGGGTTGCTGGATCGCGGGCATGTGCGGTGGGGGTGGATGCGGACCGAGGTGGCGGTCATCACGGTGGGGGAGGCGACCCTCGCGTGTGTGCCCGGGGAGATCTATCCCGAGCTGGTCAACGGCGGGGTGATCCGGGCTGCCGGCGGGGATTTCGACGTCGAGCCGGTCGAGGTGCCGCCGCTGCGGGAGATGCTGCCCGGGAGGGTGAAGTTCGTGCTGGGGCTGGCGAACGACGAGATCGGCTACATCATCCCCCGGTCGCAGTGGGACACCGAGCCGCCGCACACGCTGCACGGGGGCAAACGTCCGTATGGCGAGGTCAACTCCCTCGGCCCGGACACCGCCCCGCGGCTGCATGAGGCCTTCCGCGGACTGGTCGACGGATGGCCCGTTTCCGGGGCCGAACCTTGACAGTCGGGGATCCGTGCCCAGTTTCGCCAGCGCCCGGGGTTTGGATTTCCGGGACCCGACATGAACCACGAATCCGTTCCCCCGACAGGCGCCGAGGCCGACGATTCGCGGCGCGAGGTGGAGGCCCTGGCGGATGCGTTGGAATCGTGCGCCCGGCTCACCGGCGTTCCCCTCGAGGCCGTCCGGGCCCGGGAGTCGGCTGCCGCGGCCCTGCGCCAGCGGCCCGGACGGGATCCGGAATCCCGTCTCGAGCAGCTGGTGCATGCCGGTGAGGACTGCGGCCTGCGGGTGGCCGTCGTCCGCCTGGCCCGCCGGGACATTCCGTGGCAGGCCCGACCCGACTGCCCGCTGGTGGTTCCCGACCCGGAGGGTCGCGGCTGGGCGGTGTTGGCCCGTCGCGGGCTCTTCCGGATGCACCTGCATCGCACCGGGCATCCCCCGCTCGAGAAGGTCGGGCCGGCGGCGGCCCGGGCCGCGGTGGGAGAGGGGCCCGGCGATGGGGTGGTGCCGGTGGCCCTGGTCCATCCGGCCATGCCCCTGGCCCCGGGCGCATCGGCCGATGCCCACCATGAGCACCTCTCCCCCCTGCGCCGGCTGCTCGGCATCCTCCGTCCGGAGCTGCCCGACATCGGCACCCTGCTGATCTTCAGCTTCGTGACCGGCATCCTCTACCTGTCGGTCCCCCTGGCGGTCGACGCGGTGGTGAACAACATCGCCTTTGGCGGCCAGCTCGGGGTGTACCGGCAGGCGTTGTTCATCGTGGGCGTCGCCCTGTTCGGCGTCCTCGGGCTGCTGGCGGCGGTCCGGGCGGTGCAGCACTATGTCGTGGAGATCATCCAGCGACGGCTCTTCGTGCGACTGGGTGCGGATCTGGCGTTCCGGCTGCCGCGTGTGCGTCTCTCCGCCCTGGACAACGTGCATGGCCCCGAGCTGGTGAACCGGTTCTTCGACGTGGTCACGGTGCAGAAGAGCAGTGCGCTGATCCTGCTCGACGGGATCAACCTGCTGCTGAGCACGGTCATCGGCCTGCTGGTCCTCGGGTTCTATCATCCCTCGCTGCTGGCCTTCTCGCTGGCGCTGCTCCTCCTGCTGCTCCTGATCATCTTTCCCGGCGGACGGGGTGCGGTGGCCACCAGCATCCGGGAGTCGGCGGCGAAGTACGAGATGGCGGCATGGCTCGAGCAGCTCGCCGAGTCGCCGGTGGTCTTCAAGGCCGCCGGGGGGGCGGCGTTGGCGATGGAGAAGGCCGATCTCCTGTGCCGCCGTTACCTCGATCGCCGCCACCGCCATTTCCGGATCCTGATGCGCCAGATCATCGGCCTGCTCTCCCTGCAGGCCCTGGCCAGCTCCGCGCTGCTGCTCATCGGCGGCTTTCTGGTCCTTGCGGGCGAACTCACCCTGGGCCAGTTGGTGGCCGCCGAGCTCATCGTCACCGCGATCGTCGCTTCCATCGCCAAGCTCGGGAAGCAGTTCGAGTCCTGGTACGACGCCCTGACGGCCACCGACAAGCTCGGCCACCTGGTCGACCTGCCGATCGAGCGCGAAGGGGGCGAGGTGCCGGCGGAGTCGGCCCAGGCGATGGATCTCGCGGTGGACCGGCTGGTGATGGCCGGGCTTGGCGGGCACGGGGATACCCAGGCGCTCAGTTTCCGGGCCGAGCCCGGGTTCCGGTTGGCGCTCACCGGACCGGAGGGCTGTGGCGCCTCGCGCTTCATCGATGTCGCCTACGGGCTGCGGGAGCCACGGGACGGACACCTGAACGTCGACCGACTGGACCTCCGTCACTGGGACCTGGCGGCGCTCCGTCGGCAGGTGGCCCTGATCCGGGGACCGGAGCTGGTGGCCGGCACCGTGGCGGACAACATCCGCCTGGGACGGATGCACCTCGGGCTCGACGTGGTCACCGACGCGCTGCGGGGGGTTGGGCTGCTGGACGACATCCTCCACATGTCGGGGGGGCTGCAGCATCCGCTGCTGATGGGGGGACGTCCGTTGACCTCGGGCCAGGCCCTGCGCCTTGCCGTTGCCCGGGCGCTGGTGGGCAAGCCGCGCCTGATCCTGATCGACCGGGTGCTGGACGGGATCGAGCCCGGGTTGCTGGAGCAGCTGTGCGCGGCGTTGTTTCCGCCGCACCGTCCCTGGACGGTGATCGTGGTCACGCGGGATCCCGCGGTGGCCCGGCGATGCGATCGCACGGTGAATCTTGGACCCTCCCTGCCTGTGGCGACCCAAGGAGAAACCCATGGCCACGACTGAACCCCATACCGAGTCCGGACTGCTCGACGGCCGCAGTGCGCTCCCGGCGCTGGCGCTGGCTGGTTCCTCGAGGGCGATCCGCCGACTGGGCTGGAACCTCGGTCTGCTGTTCCTGGTCGCCCTGGTCGCCCTCCTGTTCCTTCCCTGGCAGCAGTTCATCCGCGGGGCCGGAAAGGTGGTTGCCTTGGATCCCCTCGAGCGCCTGGTCAACGTCGAGAGCCCCCTCGGCGGACGGGTGCTCAAGTCGTATGTGGTCGAGGGGCAGTCGGTCGATGCGGGCGACCTGCTCTTCGAGATCACCGACAACGACCCGCAGCTCATGGCGAACCTCCAGGCGCAGCGGCTCGAGGCGGTGGCGCGCCGCGACGCCGCGACCCAGCGTCTCGCCAGCATCGAGTCCCAGCTCGCCCAGATCGTGCGGTCGGTGCGGCTGGGAATCGAGGCCGCCCAGACCCGGCTCGACGCCGCGGAATACGCCGCCCGGACCGCCGCCCTCCAGTACGAACGGATCCGTGCCCTGCACGAGGACGCCCGGGGACTCGCCTCCCGGCGGGAGCTCGAGCTGGCCACCCTGGACCGGGACCGGACCGCGGCCGAGCTGGTGCGGGCGCGGGCGGACCGCGAGCGGGCCGACACCGACGGGCAGGCGAGCCTCAACAGCCTCGAGGCCAGCCGGGAGAGCGCGCGTTCCGATCTCGCGTCGGCCCGTCAGGCGCTCACCTCCTACGACATCCAGATCAACCGCACCGAGATGCTCCAGGTCACCGCGCCCCGGGCCGGAACGGTGTTCCGCGTCCAGGCCACCGACGGGATGTTCCTCAGCTCGGGCTCGCCCCTCTGCACGATCATCCCGGAGACCGACAGCCGGATGGTGGAGTTGTGGGTCGACGGGAACGACATGCCGTTGATCCAGGCCCGCGAGGTGGACGAGGAAGGCCGGGTGATCCGACCGGGCAGCCCGGCGCGTCTCCAGTTCGAGGGCTGGCCGGCGATCCAGTTCGTGGGATGGCCCAGCGTGGCCATTGGAACCTTCGGCGGGGAGGTCCTGCTGGTGGATCCCACCGACGATGGCCGGGGCCGGTTCCGGGTGCTGGTGGCGCCGGCGCCGGATGTGGTCGAGCGCCGGGGCCAGACGACCGAGATCCGATGGCCGGGCAACCGGTGGCTGCGCCAAGGGGTGCGGGCCAACGGCTGGGTGCTCCTCCAGCGGGTTCCGCTGTGGTACGAGGTGTGGCGGCAGCTCAACGGCTTCCCGCCGGTCGTGGCGGATGCCGAGCCCGTCCGGGGCAAGGTGCAATCCGGAGGGAAATCCGATGGCAAGTGACCGGGGCAGGTGTCTCCTGATCGCATTCTGGGTTCTCCTGACGTCCGGACTGCTCCGCGGCGCGGAGGCATCCCGGACCGTCGTGCTGGGTCTTCCGGACGTCCTCCGGTCGGTCACCAACCAGTATCCGCCGCTTCTGGCCGCGCTGATCGAGCGGGATGTGGCGGCCGGTCGGCTCCGGAGCGCCGAAGGGACGTTCGACTTCCAGACCTTTGCCCGGGCCTTCGGCAACCCGACGGGTTTCTACGAGAACTGGACCACCGAGACCGGTTTCGAGCAGTTCCTCGGGGCGTGGGGATCCAGCGTGTTCGGCGGGTACCGCCTCAACCGGGGGGACCTCCTGCCGGACTACGACAAGAACCGGACCGAGACCGGGGGTGAGTTCCGCCTTGGGGTGCGGGTGCCCCTGCTGCGGGACGGGTCGATCGACCGTCGCCGGGCCGCGGTGCTCAAGGCCCGGCTCGACCGTGAGCTGGCCGACCCGTTCATCCTCCGGCAGCAGCTCGACTTCGTGCAGGCGGCCACCCGGGCCTATTTCGGCTGGCTGGCGGCGGGCCAGCAACTGGCCTTTGCCGAAGACCTGCTCCGGGTGGCCCGCGACCGGGCCACCGCCCTGGAGCGGCAGGTCGGCGAAGGGCTCCTGCCCCGGATCGTCCTGACCGACAACCAGCGCCTCGTGGTCGCCCGCGACCTTGCCCGGGTGCGGGGGCGTCGGGCCTTCGAGGCCGCCTCCCTTGCCCTCTCCCTGTTCTACCGCGACACCCTCGACGAGCCGGTGGTCGCCGGACGCGACCGCCTGCCCCCGGAGTTCCCCGAGCCCGGGGCGCCCAGCGCGGATGCCCTCGAGGCCGACATCGCCGCGGCCGTCCGCGCCCGACCCGAGATGCGTCGGTTGGAACTCGCCGCGGAGAAGCTGCGGGTCGACGAGCGGCTTGCGCGCAACAACCTGTTGCCGTCGCTGGACGCGGTGGTGGCGGGGTCGCAGGACGTCGGGGCTTCGCGCTACAAGGACAAGGACGAGTTCGAGCTGGATGCGGGGATCGAGTTCCGGCTGCCGCTCCAGCGGCGGGAGGCGCGGGGGCGGCTGGAGGAGGCGCAGGCCGGCCTGGAGCGGGTGGACACCGAGATCCTGTTCGCCCGTCAGCGGATCGAGGCCGAGGTGCGCGACGCCTTCTCGGCGTGGCAGGCGTCCTGGGAACAGGTGTCCCAGGCGCAGCTGAACGTGGAGCTGGCCCGCGAGCTTCAGGAGGCGGAACGGACCCGTTTCGAGCAGGGAGCCGCCGACCTGCTCGCGCTCCAGATCCGGGAGCAGGCCGCCTTCGATGCCCGCGTGTCGGCCGCCGGAACCTTGGCGGACTGCTTCCGCGCCATCGCCGCCTACCGGGCCGCGGCGGCGTTGGACGTCGCCGGGTCGGAGACGGGTCCCGAGCCCACGCCCTGAGGTCGTCCCCCGTGCGGAACCCGACGGGTGTCCTACCGTTCCACGCCGCACTCGTAGGCGAACCATTCCACCGGCAGCGCCGCGAGCGGGCCGCGGAGGACGTCGAGCTCTGCGGCAGGACCGTGGGCCTCCAGGCGCACCAGTTCGCTGTGCCCCAGCATCTCCTCCAGCTCGGCCTTCACGTTCTCCAGATGCGCCAGCACCCCGGCCCCGTCCCGGTAGGCCTCGCGGCAGAACACCACGTCGCCGTTGACGGTGAACTCGTAGTACAGGCAGGCCGGTTCCGATGAGGTCCGGGCGACGAACCGCCGGAGGAGGGCCCGGACGGCATCCATCTGGCGGGGTCGGACGCGGAAGTAGGGGTGGAGGCTGACGCTGGGCGTTGCGGACATGGCCGTGTCGGTAGCACCGATCGGGCGGCATTTGAACCGGAAAACCTCCCGACCGGCCACCGGTTGCGCGCAGCGCCCGACTCGCAGGAGTTCGCGGCTCCGGGGGACCGTGTGCGTGATGCCGGAGCGCCCCGCTCCTGCGGGGCGTGGGCTGTGCGGGGTGCGAGGGAATCGATCCCGCCGGGGGTGTGGAATCGACCGCCCGCGGGAGCTCGCGGCTCCGGAACCCGGGCCGCCTATTCGCGGATTCGGTAGAGCGCGGCGTCGGTCCGCAGGTAGATCGAGTCGCCCACCGCTGCCGGGGTGGCGAAGATGCGGCCCGGAAGGGTGTTGCGGGCCAGCACCCGGAACTCCGTCCCGGGCGCAACCACCGTGGTGACCCCGTCCCGGTCGGGCAACAGGATCCGGCCGTCGGCGAACAGGGGCGACGCACTGTGGCTGCCGCCGAGGCGTTCGCGGTAGTGCTCGCGTCCGGTCCGGGCATCCAGGCAGGTGAGCATCCCGCCCGAGTCCGACACGAAGTACAGCTCGTCCCCCACGAGGAGCGGGGAGGACATGGTCGGCACCCCCTTGGCGTACTTCCACGCGTGGTCGGGCTCGTTCCCGAGGCGGACGGCATGGAGTTCCGACCGCGAGTAGCCGGTGCACAGGAACATCAGGCCATGGCCGAACACCGCCCGGGACGACAGGGAGAACCCGAGGTTCCCGTACTTCAGGCGCCAGACCTCCCGCCCGTCGGCCGGCGCGTAGGCGTACAGCCAGTCCGCGCCCTGGGACAGGATCAGGTCGCGGCCCTCCACCGGCACGAGGGCCGGCGTGGCGTAGGACTTCCGCAGCTGGGGATGGTCCGCCATCGTGCCCGACCGCGAGGTGCGCCACGCCACCTGTCCCGTGTCGGCGTGCAGGGCGACGATCGACTGGGTGTCACTGCCGTCGAGATGGAACACCAGCAGGTCGCCGGCGAGGATCGGCGAACTGCCCGGGCCGTTCTCGTGCATGATCCGCAGGGTGGTGTTCGTCCAGAGGATCGCGCCGCTGGAGGTGTCGACGCAGGCGGTGCCGAAGGTGCCGAAATGGAAGTACGCCCGCCCGGGCGCGAGGACCGGCGACGGCGAGGCGTAGCTGTTGAGCTGATGGACCCACTGCGGTTCGCGTTCGGAGAGGAGGGGGATGTCGTGCAGGAGGCGTCCGGTGGAGCGGTCGACGCACAGGGCATGGAAGTCGACCTTCTCCATCAGCGTCAGGGGCTGGTCGCCGGTGTTGGTTTTCAGGCGACGTTCCGCGTCCTCCGGCGAGGCCTCGGTCTCAAGGGCGGTGGTCATCCAGATCTGGTCGCCGGCGATGACGGGTGACGACCAGCCGCGGCCGGGCAGGGGGCATTTCCAGGCCACGTTCTCCGTCCCGCTCCAGGTGAGCGGCAGGTTGCGGACGGACGGGTCGGCGTGGCCCTGGCCGCCGGGCCCGCGCCATTCCGGCCATTCGATGTCGGCGGCGTGGAGCGACGAGCCGAGGAGGACCGGGACCAGAAGGGCGGCGGGATGCATCACGACCCAGACGGGAAACGGTCGGCCGGATTCATGCAAGGATGGGGATGCGTGGATGGGGGGCGATCCCGGCGATCACCTTGGCCGGCTTTCTGCGGGCTGCTGCCGGCCCACGGCGAGGGTGTAGTCGTCGGGGAGGCGGGACATCGAGCTTTCGACCACCGTGCAGGCGGCGTCGACGAGACCGCAGCGGCCGCTGCCGGGGAGCATCCGGCAGAGGTTCCGCACGTGGTCGAGGTCGGCCGGGATTCCGTTCCCGTCCGCGATCCGTTCCAGCAGTTGGGCGAGTTGCCGGGTGCCGATCGTGCACGGCGGGCACTGGCCGCAGGAGGAGGCGGCGAAGAAGCGGGCGTACCCGGCCACGCGGCCCGCAATCCCGGTGCCCCCGGCCACCACGATCATCGCACCGGTTCCGAGCCGGGCTCCGCAGGCGCGCAGTGCGTCCCAGGAGAGGGCCGTGTCGAGGTCCCGCTCCGTCAGGAGGGTGTTGCTGGGGCCGCCGGTGAACGCGGCCTTGAACGGGCGTCCGTCCGGCATCCCACCGCCGTGCCTGAAGACGAGGTCCCGCAGCGACGTGCCGAGGGGCAGCTCATACGCCCCGGGATGGAGGACGTCGCCACTGAGGCAGTAGATTTTGGTGCCGGCCGCCGGATGACGGCCCAGCGCCCGGTAGCCATTGGCACCGCGCCGGACCACATGGACCACCTGGGCCACGGTCTCGACGTTGTTGACCAGGGTCGGGAGACCGTCGACTCCGGCGTCGGTCGGATAGGGTGGTTTGCGGTGGGGGAAGGGGAACCCGCCCTCGATGGCCCGGATGGCCGCGGTCTCCTCGCCGCCGACGTACAGCCCATGGGCGAGGTGCATCGTGAGGTGGACGGTTCCGCCGAGAGCCGTCTCCAGCCGGTGCCAGCATGGGTGTCCGGGCCATTCGCCGATGGCCTGATGAACGCCTGCGGCGACCGCCGGGTCCGTCGGGTTGATGTACAGGACCACCCGGCGGGCGCGGATGGCGACGGCGGTGATCAGGGCGCCCTCGATGACCTGGTGGGGCGAGTGTCGGAGGAGGATGTGGTCCTTGAAGGTGCCGGGTTCGTCCTCGTTGCCGTTGACCACCAGCACCCGCTCGCCCGCCGCCGCCGAGGCGACCGCCCGCCACTTGAGATGGGTCGGATAACCGGCGCCGCCCATCCCGCGCAGGTCCGCGTCACGGACGAGGTCCAGCAGGCCGTCCGGCTCCGCCAGCGCCCGCTCCAGGGCATTGCCCGTCCGAAGCCACCGTCCGAGGTCGGGACCCGTCCGGTGGTCCTCGTGGAGCATCACCTGTCCCGAGATCCGAAGGTCCGGGGGAACGGTCATGGCGCCTCCCCATTCGACATGCGCGGCATGTCCGAGTCCCGGCCGGCGAGGGCGTCGCGGAGGTCGAAGGGGACGAACGACGGGAACAGGAGCGGGGCCCGGGGACCTGGGGCAATGCCGCCCTCGGCGAGCTGGCGTCGCCATTCGCGGACGTGGTCCAGGGAGGGTCTTCCGATTGGATGTTCCCGTCGGGCCGCCGCCGTCCTCCCGGCGCGGCGTCCGAAGGCGAGGATGTCGAGGAGCGCATTCCCCGCCAGGCGGTTGTGGCCGTGGATGCCCCCGGCCGACTCGCCGGCACAGAGCAGGCCGGGAACATGGGTGGTGCCGTCGACGTCGATGGCCACGCCGCCGTTGTGGTAGTGCAGGGTGGGGTGGACGAGGAGGGGATCGACGCCCGGGTCGATGTGGCACCGGTGGGCGAGATGGCGCACGGCCGGGAAGGTATCCAGCACCCCGGGTCGCCGTCGGAGCAATCCCGGCAGGTCGAGGAACACGCCTGTCCCGTCCGCATCGGCACCCGATTCCGGCGTCCGGATGCCGCGACCCTGGGCGCATTCCCTGAGGATGGCCGCGGCGACCACGTCGCGTGGCTGGAGTTCGTCGACGAACCGTTCGCCCCGGCCATTGTGGAGGGTGGCGCCGGCGGAACGGATCGCCTCCGGCACCAGCATCCCGCGCAGGTGGGAGGGGGCTGCCAGGCCGGTGGGATGGTACTGGAGCGAGCCCACGTCGCGCAGTCGCGCCCCGAGGCGGTAGGCGAGGACCAGGCCGTCGCCGGTGGCACCGAAGTGGTTGGAGGTCGGGAACCCACCGAGGTGCAGGCGTCCGAGTCCGCCGGTGCAGAGGAGCGTGGCCGGGGCCCGGACGAGGTGCAGGCGACGGTGCCCCACGTCGTACACCACCGCCCCGCCGCATCCGCCCCGGCTGTCGCCGAGCAGTTCCACCACCGGGTTGCGGGACAGCACCTCGATCCGGGGATGGAGCCGGACGGCTTCGCGCAGGATCTTCATCAGCTCCAGCCCGGTGGCATCGCCATGGGACAGGAGGCGAGCCGCGGTGGCCCCACCCACCCGCCGGGTTGCGAGGTCGGCCGACGGCCCGTCGCCGGTCCGGTCGAACTGCATCCCCATCCCGAGCAGCCAGCGGATCACATCGGGTCCGTCGGCGACCATCTGCGCGAGCAGGGCGGGGACGGAACGCCGGTGACCGGCCCGATGGCTGTCGTCGAAGTGGGCCTGCAGGCTGTCGACGGGGTTGACCGCGGCCTGGATGCCGCTCTCGGCCATGACGGTGTTGCTGTCCCCGAGTGCCAGCTTGGTGACCAGCAGGACGTGGGCGCCGGCATCGGCGGCCTCGAGGGCCGCGGCGCAGCCCGCCCCGCCGCCGCCGATGACCAGCACCCCGGTCTCCCGGACCGGCAACCCCACGAGGTCCGTCTCGTCCACGAGGGCATCCCGGCACAGCACGTCGGCGAGTGCCCGGTGACACTGCTCGCCCTGGTTGGGGCCGACCGGGAGTGGGGCGAGGTTCCCCGGCTGATGATCGGGATGATGGGATCGGAGAAGTTCGTGGGGGTCATCCGGAGGCCCCGGGTCGGGTCCGGGTCGTCCGCGGGCCAGGGCGTCGCGGGCGGCCTCGAACGGGATGCCGGCGGGTTCAGGCATGGGAGTCCTCCGGCGGGGGCAGGACGACCCGCATGGCACCGCTCTCCACCTCGTGGAGGCGCTGCATGAGGTTGGCGGGTCGGAGGGTGGCGGCCAGCAGCCGACGGGCGGCGAGAAGGAGATGGTTGGGGGATATGCCCTCCGGGCAGGTGTCGGCGCAGAGATCGCACATGATGCACGCGTCGTACCTCCCGAGGGCCTCGGTGAGGCGACCGGCCACCAGGGCACCCACGCCGCTTTCCACCGGGAGGGAGCGCGGGCAGGCGTCGTCGCATCCGCCGCAGTGCCGGCAGCGGGCCGCCTCCGGAAAGATCCGCCGCAGCCCGTCCGAGGCGCCCTCGGGATCGCGGAGATCCTCGAGC
Organism: uncultured Verrucomicrobiota bacterium; assembly: GCA_964525755.1. GTDB lineage: Bacteria > Verrucomicrobiota > Verrucomicrobiia > Limisphaerales > UBA9464 > UBA6176. Next base: position 167,599 of record CAZGIK010000002.1, on the reverse strand, counting down.
CGGTACCGGTGGGGGCTGAACCCGTCCAGCGGTTGGAGGAACTGCACGTCGAGCCCGTCCCGGACCAGTGTCTCGCAGGCCAGCGCGGTCGACACCCGCTCCCCGTCCCTGAGGAACATCCGACACGAGCCGCAGGACCCCTGCCCAAGGCAGCCGACGTTCCCGACATGCGGGCGACCCGCCGCCCACAGTGCCTGGAGCACCGTCCGCCCCGCCGCCGCGTCGACCGGCTCGCCGTCGCATCGGAACCGCACCCGGCGTGGACCCCGCCCGCTGGAGGGGGGCGGGGTCATGGCCCTGTCGGGATGGTCAGGAGGGGTTGCCGACCGTTGCCGCTGGCCGTCTGGAGCGAGAACAGGGTGTGCAGCAGGGCGAACGCCACGCGGGACGGCACGTCGTCGTCCGGGATGTAGAACCAGTGTCCCCGGTGCCGTATGCGCACCCCGGCCTGCCTCGGCATGGTCTCCGAATGCCGCACGTGGAAATACCGCAGCGCCGGCTCCAGCAACTGCACCGGCTCGCCCTCCGGTCCGCGCAGCATCGGAACAATGCCCGCCTGCACGTCCTTCTCGGGAACCTCAACCCCCTTCGCGAGGAACCCCATCACCGCCGACAGCGACCGGGCATCGATGGCGAGTTCGTCCGGCGACTGGTTGTGGCCGCCGTTGCGGAGCTGGAAGTCGCGCCGCTCGATGTCCATCTTGAGGGCCTCTCGGATGAACAGGGCATCCGGGACCGCCGCCACGTTCGTCACCTGCCGCGGGAACAGGCGGATGAGGGGCAGCTGTCCCTTGTCCTGGAGTTCCAGGCTGATGCTCAGCTCCCCGATGCGTTGAAACTGCCGGAGGCGTCGGGCGACGTCCTCGAACAGCTCGTACCGGGGGCGGTCGCTCGGTGCCAGTGAGGACGACTCGATGGCGTTCTCCACGCCGTTGATGCGCTGGACGCAGACCATCAGGAGCAGGTCGATCGGCCAGCCCGACTGCGACAGCAGCACGATGGTCTCGGCGGGGATCGGGGCCAGGAGGCGTCGGGCGAACTGCTCCCCCTGCAGCGGTGAATACGTGATGGTGGGGCGTTCGCCGTAGGTGATGCCGGCGCCGATCGGGGCGCGCTCGGTGGCGCGGGGACCGCCGATGACCGGATCCGTGCCGGCGTTGGCGCGGCCCTCGATGGAGTACTGGACCACGACGTTCCCCATCTCGAGGAACAGGGGCGTGTCCAGGTAGCGCATCCGGACCAGGTTGAGCAGGAGCTGCTCGTCGAGGCTCTGGGCGATCCGGCTGTTGTAGTCGAGATGCTCGTCCCGGATCAGGCGCGGTCCGATCCCCGTCGCACAACCGCCCGCCAACAGGGAGGAGATCAAGAGGAGTGCCAGGCGGATGGTCATCGGCCGCATCGGAACAAACGGGCGCACCACTGGAAAGCCGGGAGTCACCCCGATCCCGGAATGGAAGGCCGCCGGGTACGGGCGCGGGGACGAGCGTGTGGCGTTTGCCGGAGTGCGTACGCGTCCCCGGCCCGCCAAGGGGTGCCTGATTCATCCCGCCCCGTCGGCCGGTCCGGTCGGAAGTGTGTCCCTCCCGGAGGACGGGGCGAGGGCATCGAGCAGGGGGGTGAGGTTGGACCACGGCAGGGCGGTGCCGCGGTCGCGGTCCTGCCGGGTGTCACCCCCGTGGATCAGCCAGGGCTGGAAGTCGTGGTCCGGAAGCCGGCGGCGCCAGAAATCGAGGCCGTCAAAGAAGTCGGACGCGATGGTGCCGCCGGATTTGATCTCGATCGCATGGCCGGTGCGCGGAGCGGTTTCGACCAGGGCGTCGACCTCGTTGCCTTCCTTGTCACGGAGGAAATGGAGATCGGGTCGCAGTCCGTGGTGGAGACGGGCCTTGAGAAGTTCGGTCATGGCCCAGTTCTCGAAGAGCGGCCCCCGGAGCGGGTGGGCGGTCAGGTGGGCGGGTTCGCGGATGCCAATCAGCCACGCGGCAAGGCCCGGATCACAGAAGAAGAGCTTCGAAGTCTTGGTGAGACGCTTGGAAAGGTTGGTGAACCACGGGTGGACGCGGAAGATCAGGTGGCTGGCCTCGAGAACCGACAGCCAGGCTTCAGCGGTCACGCGGGTGATGCCCGCATCGCCCGCGAGGGAGGCGACATTCACCGGTTGGCCGATCCGTCCCGCGCAGAGGGCGAGGAAACGCTGAAAGGTCGTCAGATCCTGGATGCGCAGGATCTGACGGACATCCCGTTCGACATAGGTGGCGACGTAGTCCTGGAGCCAGTCGGCGGCGGGGACGGCACGGTCATGGACGGGTGGGAACAGGCCGCCGTGGAGCAGGGCGTCGATCGTGGATGGCGGCCGGCCGGCGGCCTGGAGTTCGGCAAGGGAGAAGGGCAGCAGGGTGAGCAGACTGGCGCGGCCGGCGAGGCTCTGGGTGACGGTGCCGATCATTTCGAACTGGCTGGACCCGGTGAGGAGGAATCGGCCGGGACGGGGATCGGCATCGACGATTCCCTGAAGGTAGGAGAACAGGTCGGGACACCGTTGAACCTCGTCGAGGATGGTCTGGGAGCCCAGTTGGCGGAGGAAGCCGCGGGGATCGTCGGTGGCGAACGCCCGGGTGTCGGGATCTTCGAGGGAAAGATAGGTGGCGTTGGGAACGGCGGACCTCGCAAGGGTGGTCTTTCCGGATTGGCGGGGGCCGGTCACGACCACAATCGGATAGGCGGCAAGGCGCCTCAGGAGCCGCGGGGCAAGGAAGCGCGGGACAGGCCGGGTTGGCAGCGCAGGGGCCATGATGTTTGATTGTATATCTCGATATACAAATGGACAACCGTCTGTTCAAAAGTGATTTCTGCTCATTGAACGTCCGTCGGGCCGGCATCCTGGCGATCCTGTTTGCCCTGTCTCCATCTCCACCATCGGAGAACTGTGGTCGGGTGGGTGGTGCTGCCCGGCCGGCCCGGGAGGTTGACACTCCCGGGGGGGCGGGGTTGGGTGGGTCCATGCGATGGATCCTCCTGCTGGCCCTGTGGTCCGGCGCCGCCCTGCGGATGGGGGCCTCGGAGGCGCCCGGGCCGCTGCCGGAATGGACGGCCGGCGAGATCATCGAGCGCTTCATCGAGCGGGTGCGGACGGCGCCGGAGCGCGGAACCGACCCGGCCCTGGCCTATGACCGTCGGACGGTCGTCGAGGAGTTGGACCGCCGGGGCGAGGTGACCGAACGGCGGGTCAAGGAACACCGGGTGGAGTTGCACGGGGGACGCCAGACCGTCCGCCTGGTCCGGATCGACGGGCGCTCGCTGAGTCCGCGCGAGGAGGCGGCGGAACGTCGGCGCGAGGAGGACAACCGGCGACGTTTCGCCGCGCGCGGGGACCGGGCCCGGTCGGGTGGACGGGACTTCATCGACGAGAAGCTCATCCGGCTGTTCCGCTACGAGCTGGCCGGGATCGAGGAGGTGGATGGGCGGATGGCCTACGTGCTGGACTTCGTGCCGGCGGACCCGCGGGACGAGGGGTCGATCGCCGACCGGATCCTGGTCCGGCTCACCGGCCGGATCTGGATCGACGTCGAGGAGTTCGAGCTGGTCTCCGTCGATGCCCGCCTGGTCCGTCCGCTCCCGGTGCTGGGCAGCCTGGCCGGGAGTCTGGACGACCTCGGGTTCCGCCTCGCCCGACGCCGGCTTCCCGACGGCATCTGGGTGAACACGGTCCTGGGCAGCCATGCGAGCGGGCGCAAGGTCGTGGTGCCGTTCCGCGTGCGGATGACGGTGGAGGAGGACGGGTTCCGTCGGGTGCCGTCGCCCTGATCCCGGGTTTCCCGCGATCGCCGGCTGTGGCAGGGTGGCGGCGAGTTTCCGACATGAACCCGCCCCCCCGTTCCACCGTTTCCCGCCTCCTGGTCTTCCTTGCCGCCTGCCTGGGGGTCGGCGCGGGGGAACCGGTGACCTTTCGGACCGACACCGCGAAGTTCACGGTCGGGTCGGACGCTTCCCTCGCGGCGGTGGTTCCGTCCGCCTCGGGGAGGAACCGCATCGCCCCGGGGCAACCGTCCCCTCTGCTGCAGGTGCGGTCCGGGGGGCGATGGCATCCGGCCGATGCCGCCGAGTGGGACGAGGGAGCCCGGCGGTTCACGCTGCGCTTTGGCGACACCGGGATCTCGGCCGACGTGGCGGTGGGGGTGCGCCCGAGCCATGTCACGCTGGAGCTGGTGGCCCTCGGGCCGGCGGACCGGGTCGACGTCGTCCTCTGGGGACCCTATCCGACCGACATCCGGGAGACGGTGGGCGAGATCGTGGGCGTGGTGCGGGATCGTTCCGATGCGGTGGGGATCCAGGCGTTGAACGTGGGGACCCTCGGGGGGTATCCGCACCAGGAGAACGACATCGTGGTGGAGCACGGGGCGGATGACCCCGGGCATTATCCGGGCATGCCCGACGAGCTGCGCCGGGGGCAGGGATTCCGCGGGGACACGGCCCGGCTGATGCCGTTCGGGAGTGTGCTGCAGGCGTTCAGCCGGGACCGGACCCGGGCGCGTGTGATCGCCAACTGGGGGCACGAGAAGTACGTGGCGCCGGCGTTGGACGACGGCGGGTTGTTGGGAAGCCGGATCGCGCTCTTCGCGTGTCCCGAGCCGCAGGCCCTCGCGACCCTCGGGGCCATCGAGGTCGCCGAGGGACTTCCCCATCCGATGCTCGACGGCGAATGGGCGAAGGTCGCCCGGGGTGCGACGGCGTCGTACCTGATCGTGGATTTCGGCGAGGACACCCTGGACCGGGCGGTGGAGATGACCCGTCGCGCGGGGCTGCGGCATCTCTACCACAGCTCGCCCTTCGCCGAGTGGGGGCACTTCCCGTTGAAGCCGGCGCTGTTTCCGGGCGGGTGGGACGGGTTCCGGCGGTGTGTCGACCGGGCCCGTGCGGCCGGGGTGGACCTGGGCGTCCACACCCTCTCCAACTTCATCACCCCGGGTGACGCCCACGTCACGCCGGTGCCCGACCCGCGGCTCGCGGTGGTCGGCGGGACCGTCCTTGGTGCCGACGTCGACCCCGGGGCGGGCGAGATCCCGGTGGAGGACCCGTCGTGGTTCGTGCGCAAGTCCGCCCTGAACACCGTCCGGATCGGCGGGGAGCTGATCCGGTTCGGGGCGGTGGACACCAATGTGCCCTACCGCCTGACCGGCTGCGAACGCGGGGCGTGGGGGACGCGGGCGGCGGCGCATCCGCGCGGGGCGCGGGTGGAGCGGTTGCTGGATCACGACTACAAGGTGTTCCTGGGCGACGCCGGGCTCTCGATGGAGATCGCCCGGCGGATCGCCGAGTTCTGCAATCGCACCGGCGTCCGGCAGCTGTCGTTCGACGGACTGGAGGGCAACTGGGCGTCCGGGCATGGGCAATACGGCCGGACCCTCTTCACGTGGGCGTGGCACGAGGCGCTGGATCCGGGGCTGCGCGGGGCGGTGATCAACGACGCCAGCAACCCGGGACATTTCAACTGGCACATCAACACCCGCATGAACTGGGGCGAGCCCTGGTACGCCGGGTTCCGCGAGAGCCAGACCCTGTACCGTTTCAGGAACCAGCTGCTGTTCGAGCGGAACCTGATGCCGCGGATGCTGGGATGGTTTGCGCTGCGGCCCGACACCGGGATCGAGGACGCCGAATGGCTGCTGGCGCGGGCGGCGGGGTTCGACGCCGGGTTCGCCCTCGCCACCAGCCTCGCCAGCACGGCGCAGCTCGCGGCGGATCCGGGGTCGGCCGACACCGTCCGGCGGTTCGGCGCGGTGCCGGAGATTCTGGCGACGGTCGCCCGGTGGGAGGGGGCGCGGATGGCCCGGGCGTTTCCCCCCGAGGTCCGCGCCCTGCTGCGGGACAACACCCGTGAGTTCCACCTCGATGCCGCCGGCCCCGGGCTCTGGACGCTGCACGAGGTGTTCGTCTCCCGGTTCGAGCAGGCCGCCGGGGACGCCGGGGCGGAGGGACACGAGTACCGCGGCGCCGCCGGTCGCCAGCCGCCCGGATGGATCCTGCGCACCGATTCGAAGCAGCCGGTGACGGGGGTCCGGCTCGAGTGGGACGGGCGGGTGGCGATGGACCTTGCCGCGCGGGCCATCCCGCCGGGAGGGGCGGTCCGCTACACCGGCGGGGACGAGGCGGTCATCCACGATGACGCCTGGCGCGAGGTCGACCGGGTGCCGGTGGATGCGGGCGTGGTGGTTGCCGACGGATCCCCGGCCCGCGTCCGACTCCGGGCCGTCGTGCCGGACGGGGCCCGCATCACGGCAGAGCTTCGCGCCCTCGGGCCGGCCATCGGGCTCCGGGCCTCCCGGCCCGGGGACGGCCGCTAACGGTCGTCCCCATCGGCCCAGGGGAAGTCGATCCCGTGGCGTTCGCGGTAGAAGCGTCGCAGGTGGGGCAGGCTGCGTCGGATGGCGTGGCCGTGGGAGATGCCGGGGAACCGGATCGTTCCGGCGGGGATGGCGTGGCGGTCGGTGTCGAAGTGGAAACCGCCCGGTGTGGTGGCGTCCCCCACCAGCACCGCGGCGCCGCCCTCGCGGAGGGCGGTGGCGAACAGGGGCAGGTCGTTCTCGCCGTTGCCGAACACCACCTGGGCGATGATCTCCGGCCGGAGCCCGTCGACCGGCGGCCGGGACCGCAGGTGGTCGTTCAACGCCGCGAGGGCATGGCCCTTGTCCGCGCCCCTGGCGATGAGATGCAGGAGGTGTCCGAAGGAGGACAGGTCCATCTCGCCGGCGACGGCGGCGGCGATCTCCTTCTCGGCCGGGCTGAGTCCGACGAGGAAGCAGGAGGCCGACCGCTCGGCGGCGAGGCGGAGGGAGTCGAGGTCCGGATGGCCGAGGAACGCCTCGGATTCGCCCCGGCGTTCCCGTTCCCAGGCGGCGCGGAGGCCGTCGAAATCGAGGCTGCACGGGATGTGCCGCCCGAGGCGGGACTCGATCCGGCGCACCGCCTCGGCGAGGGTGGACAGGTCGCCGAACACGTCCTGTGAACCGTCCGGGTAGGTGACCACCGCGCCGTTCTCCGAGATCAGGGGTCCTGTGACGCCGAGCTCCCGCCGGTAGAGCCGGGCCTCGCCCGTGCTGCGGGCGGTGCAGATCCCGGTGACCACGCCGCTGTCGGCGAGGAGGGCGAAGGCCTCCCGGGCGGGGCCGATGGTCCCGAGGCGGAGGTGTTCGGCGACGTGCTCGTCGTTGGCCGTGCCGTCGAGGTCCGTGAGGGCGCAGACCAGCACGGTGGCCGGGCTGCCCGGCGGGCGGACCAGCAGGCCATCGGGTGTCCGAACCGCCGCCCCCGCGGACAGCAGCTGGTCGACCGGGGTCCCGGCCGAGTTCGTGGCTTTGTTCATCCGGCGACAACCGCTATCATGCCGGCCATGCGTCGGGCGACACCCGACGATCGCCGCCGCTCCGGGGACATCCCGGCGGCCCGCCGGCGGGGACCTCTCCCGCCGGACGCCCTCCGCGGCCCCTCCGGGGTCCGACTTGAGGCCGCCGATTCCCCGGTGGCAGGAGGTGTTCGGGGTGCCTGCAGCCCCGGGCGGCGGTTCAGGATGCAATTGAAATGACCAACGGAACGGACACCGATCTCGCCCCGGCACCCGGGACCCAACGCGGCTTTGAACCCGTGGTGGAGAATCCGCGGGGCGGGATCCCGTCCGACCGCAGCGCCTCCGAGCGCCAGCGCCGCCGCCAGCGGGCCCTGCACGAGACGCTGCTCCGGGCGGCGTATGCGATCGACGACGACGGCCCGCCGGCCCAGCGCGGCTTCACCGAGGGGCTGGTTGTCGTGGTGGCGACCTACAACGACGGCAAGCCGCTGCAGGATCCGTCGGCGCGCATCAACACGATCTACCACCTCCTGCTGGCGCTGGAGCACCAGCGGGAGGCCCTGCCGCCGCGGGCTCGGAACAACTTCAAGATCCTGGTGGCCGACAACGGGATGAGCCCGGAGCAGCGGGCCCGGCTGGAGGACCACTTCCAGGTGGTGCGATCCCAGGCGACGGCCAACGACCGGATGCCTCCGCTGTGCCGGGTCGTGGATGCCCCCAAGGTGCGCGGCGACGACTTCACCCGCACCGCGGGCTATGCGCGGAACATGGCGCTGCGGGAGATCCGGCGGCTGCGGGATGCCGGGGATCCGAGCTTCGACGCGCCCGTGCTGATCCACGACGACGATGCGGTGACGCGGGGGATTGGGGACATGTACAAGCTCCTGTCCCGGCACCGGCATGTGGTGGGGGCGGTCGCGCCGGTGGTCCACGGGGTGTGGGACATGACCCGTCACGCCATCGCGATCCGCGCGGAGCGGCACCAGCCGCGCCGGGGCACCCCGGCCCAGTGCCGGTCGTTCCCGTCCGTGTTCGGCCTGGACGGCCTGCTCAATTTCAGCGTGCTGTTCGCCTTCGGCGGCTCGCGCGTCCCGAAGACCTGCTCCCTGCTGCTGCATCCGCGGGCGATCGACGACCTCACCTCGGCCGCCGGGGAGGTGTTCCATGTCTGGCGCCGGGGCTCGTTCGAGGACATGTGCTGCAGCATCGGTCTGTCGTGTTCGAATTGGGACCTCTTCGAGTGCCACAGCGCGCGGGCCTACGACCAGGTCCGGAGCAATCTGGAGTCCCGGCTCCGCCAGCAGTTCTCGTGGGCCTACGACCATGCCACGGCCTTCTACGACTTCTCCGAGGTGTCGAAGCTCCTGCCGGCACCGGTGGTGTACGACGGGGTGTCGGTCCTGGCGCCCCTTCCGAAGGAGGAGCGGACCCGGACAGAGGGGTGGGGCCTGCAGCGGTTCCCGTCGCTTCCCGGCTTCCCGGCGTTGCAGGCGACGATGGTCCGTCCGGAGGAGGTCCGGGAAAGCCTGGCATTCGTCCGCGAACAGCTGCTGGCGTCCCGGCGGCGCGAGGAGTTTCTCGGGAAGCATGACTACGTCCTCGACGGCTGCTTCGAGACGGCGGAGAACCTGCTGCGGACCGTGGAGTTGACGCTCCATGTGGTGGACGCCGTGCTGGGGCGGATGGATCCGGCCTCATTCGTCCGGGTCGAGGTGCCGTTCATCGACCACAAGAACGTCTATGCGCCGTCGGGCGACCGCGGAAAGCATGCCGAGGGCCTGCGGTTCGAGCGGGACGTCCGGGTGGCGCGCCTGCTGGGGAACCTGGGATCGATGTTCCGGAACCCGGCCAACGACTTCGTCCGGGGCCGGGTGCACTACCTCACCCTGGGGCCGCGGCAGGCGACGTGAGCCGGAGGTTCCGGACAGCTCTCAGCCGATCCGCCTGGATCGCTCCGGCTCAGGGGAAGTAGAACTGGAGGTTGCCATCGTCGGTCTCCCGGGAGAGGTCGTAGCCCGCCAGGGTCCGAACCAGACCCGCATCGGCGAGCGACTGGACGGAGCCGTCCCCGAAGACCGACACCCCGAGTCCCGGGCCATGGCAGGCCCCGCCGCGCCAGCGGGCCGTCCGGGCGCCGGTTTCCGGGGACCGGAGGACGAAGCAGTTGATGTTCTCGGGCAGTCCTGTGAAGTCGAAGCCGCTCATGCTCCGTTCGGTGGCCAGGAAGACCCGCGGCCGGAGCTCGTCGGCCTCGTGGCACAGGGCGTAGCTGATGTTGGTCAGGGCCAGGCGACCGAAGTTCGTGGCCGGGACGCGTCGGACATCCGACGGGCACAGGAGCAGCCGGGCGGAGGCCAGCTCGTTCGACACGACGGAGAACTGGCGGTTCACCCGGGCGTCATCCGAGCCGCTGGGCCGGGCGCCGCCGAGGGAAGGGTCCACCTTCCATGGGAACTTTCCGTCGTTGTTCCCCGCCCAGAGGTGCATCGCCAGTCCGATCTGCCTCAGGTTGTTGGCGCAGGCGGTGCGCTGCGCCTGGGATTTTGCGCGGCCGAGGGCGGGCAGGAGCATCCCGGCCAGGATCGCGATGATCGCGATGACGACCAGCAGCTCGATGAGGGTGAACGCGTGGCGGCGGTGTCGTTGGACTGGGCTCATGTGATGCGTCCGGCCGGACCGTTCACGGGGCCAGGGAGGAATTCACCCGGAAGAACCGGGCCCCGCCGGCCGTCGAGTTGGTGCTGGCCAGCGAGCCCTCGAAGGCGATCCGGGCTGCGCCGCTGTCCACGTAGGGCCCCGCGGGGTCGTCGGCGGTCTGGAGCCGATAGTACAGGCCGCGCACCGCGTCATGGCGCAACTCCACGTGGCCGCCCTCCACCGGGCGGACCGAGAGCATGCTGGACGAGTCCCTGACGCTGCCGTCGAAGAAGCTCTTCGCGAGGGCCCACGAGCGCCTGCCGGATTCCGCGCCGACGATCCGGCCGGCGAAGTCGTCGGCCGGCGGATGGATCCCGCCCCAGATCCGCGAGAGGCCGACCTCGTCCGCCGCGTCATAGTAGGAGGCGTATTGCAGGACGACGGGCTGGGAGGGGCCCATCTCATTCACCAGGCGGGTGATCGTGGTCGTGCCGAGTCCGTTCGGGAACCACGGCGTCCCGGTGAATCCCGTCAGGGCTTCGGCCGCCGCGCGGCTGAACGTGCTGTGCCCCGAGATGTAGCCGGGGAATCCGGGGGTCACGAACGTCTTCTTCTGGTAGGTCATCCAATCCTCGGCGTGAACCCACCGAACCCCGCTGGTCTCGTTGGCGGGGTCGTCAGGTTGGCCGGGCCAGGAGAGGACGGCGATCTTGCCCGGGGTCAGTCCGACGTGATGTCCGGAGCCCGCGGTCTCCGCGGTGACCAGTTCGATCAGGCCGGGCACGAGCGGCAGGCCGTTGGTGTGGTAGGAGGGCAGGCCGGGGTCGCTGGACTGTCCGAGGCCGCCGCAGTAGCGGATCGGGGTGATCGGCCGCCAGCCGTTGTAGTGCCGCTTCACGCTCCACGCGGCGCACCCCGCATCGAACACGGCGGCGTTCAGGGCGAAGTAGAGCTTCACGTCCCACTCCAGCCGGTCCACCTCGGGCCCGGTTCCCCCCACCCGGTACGCCGTCATGTCGTCCGACATCCGGTTGGCGATGGAGTTCCAGTGGCCGGGAGGGGTTTCGGACGAGGGTCCGTCGGCCCAGTACTCGGTGAGGGCACGGGTGTAGTCGCCACGGAGCACGAGGTTCGGGGCGTAGGGCTGACCGGTGACCGGGTTGGTCGTGTAGCCGTGGCCGTCATTGGCGCCGAGCGTGTTGTTGCCGATCGCATTCGGGGAGATGTCCACCATCACGCCGTCCGCGGTGCCCAGCTGGCTGCTCGCCCGGATGACCTCCACGAGGTTCGAGAGGAACTCCGCATGCCGGTCCGTGCCCAGGAACGGCGGCGGTCCCGGATCGATCCACGGCTTGTTCTCGTCGGTCCGGCTCAGCGCGAAGGGCCGGGCCCAGAGCCACTGCGCGCCGAGGTAGCCCTGGAGCGGATTCTGGGGAAAGCCGTTCTGGTCGATGGAATTCGCCACGATCAGACGCTGCCAGATGTTCACGTCCACCACGGTGCTGTTCGTGCCGTCGCTGATCCCGTGCAGGAAGGGATTCATCGGCGGATTGATGAAGGCGTAGCGGCGCGGGTGACCGGCCGGGTAGTCGGGGTAGGCCACCGGCGGGTTGGCGGTCGGGAAGGGCGTGCCCGCAGTCTGGCGCGACCCGTCCTCGAGGAACCACGCCGAGACCGCGTCGTAGATCCGGTTGCCCACCCCGGCCGGAGTCGACGCGTCCCGGGAGACGTTCTCGGGATCGTATCCCAGCGCCGACATGAAGGCCGGATTGGCCCCGGCCTGGTTGACCGCCGTCCGGGAGAACGCATGGCGCTCCAGCATCATCCGGTACATGGCGTAGCTGATCGCCTCGCGCCGGGCGGCGGCGATGTCGGGCGCCGTGTGCTTCCCGCGGTAGATGAACCCGACCGCATCCGGATCGTACGCGGCCCACGCGTCATACATGCAGACCGAGAAGGAGAAGAGGTTGCGGGCCTGGCCGGGAGGATGCGGGGTGTCCATCCGGATCCCCTCGAGGACCCGTTCGTTCCAGTTCCGCGCAATCGAGTACTGGGGATTGGGCTCGTACCAGTTGATGCCCGCGCCCGAAAGCGCGGTTGCCAGCATCGACGCGGCGGCGAGACGCAACGCGGCGCGGCGCACGGGGGAGGTTCCAGTCTGGGTGGGGTGGATGGGATGCATGGGATGGAGGACGGTCGGGTGGCTTTCGGGAGGTCCGGGTGCTCCTATCCCGCCGCGTGTCGGTTTGCCAAAGCCTTCGGGGCAGGACGCCGGAAGTCTGTGGCGTCCCGACGGAACCCGGGGGCGAACGGTTCGCCCCAGCCCGTCGACGCGGTCCGCGTTCGATGAACTGAATGACCGTCACGCGCGCCCCGGCCCGGAGGTGGTCGATGGTGCAGCCGAGCACCTCGTCCCGGGCGTCGAGGTAGGCCAGTTGGGCGTACCGGGTGCCGCCCGGGATCGGGGCGGGAGGGTCGAGAAGGGGGTCGGGTGGGGATTCACGTGGCGAGGGAGTCTCTCGGCGGCCTTCGGCGGGGTATCCGCGGACGGTCGGATGCCGGCCGGGTTTCGCTCGCCCGGAACGCCGGTGACCGGCTATTCCGGCCGGCGTGACCCTGCCCCTGCCACGACGTCCGGCCCTGCTCCCTGTGGCCGGCCCCACCGTTGGGGCGTTGAACGCCACGGAGGCATCAGGCGGAACCGGGTTGGAGGGCTTGCCGGTCGGTTCCCGCAACCGCCCCATCGGGGAGTTGCCCTGACATGAGGTGGCTCCTTCACCGGATCCGGGCCGCCGCGATCTACCTGTGGCGGGTGGTCGTCTCCCTTGAGACGAGACTGCGGCTCCTCGGCACGATCCTCCACGAGGAGCGCAAGTGTCCGCCGGGGATCCCCCTGCGCCGGCGGCTCTGGGCGCTGCGCCATGGACACTTCAGCAACCGGATCGTCCTGTTCGGACTCAACCCGGGGAACGTCCACGAGTTCATCCCGGAGATCCCCTACCTGCGGGCGCATCCGCTGAACGGCCGGTTCTCCGGACTGGTCGACGGGAAACTCCAGATGTATGCCGCGCTCCGCGACTTTCCCCAGTACTTGCCGCGGCTGTACTTCCACGTGCATGAGGGGATGGCCTTCGGGTACGACGCGTCCGTTCCCCGCTGTGCCCGATACCGACCCGAGGCGGTCCTCAAGGTGCTCGACCGCGAGGGGCGGCTGTTCATCAAGCCCGACGCGCTGGGCGAGGGCATCGGGGTCTTCTCGGTTGAGCACCGGGACGGGGGCCATCGGATCGACGGTCGGGAGGCCTCCCGCGAAGAGGTTCTGGGCCGGTTGCGCGGCCTGTCGGACCATGTGGTGACCGAGTGCGTCGAGCCGCACCCCTACTCCCGCGCCCTGTACCCGGCGGCGGTCAACACCGTGCGCCTGGTTTCCCTGCGCGGCGACGGGGATCCCGAGCCGCGGTGGGTGGTCGCGTTCCACCGGGTGGGCACGTCGGCCTCCGCTCCCGCGGACAATGTGGCCCGGGGCGGTCTGTACGGGGCGATCGACTGGGAGACGGGGCGGTTGGGCCGGTTCGGGAGCTATCCGACGACGACCCGGATGGAATGGCATGCGTTCCATCCCGAGACCGGGGCGGCGTTGGAGGGGGTGATGGTGCCGCGCTGGGCGGAACTTCAGCGGGATGTCCTCGGGATGGCCCGACATCTTGCGCCGGTACAGTGGATGGGTTTCGACATCGTGGTGACCCCGGACGGCTTCCGGGTCCTGGAGATCAACTCGCTCACCACGCTGATATCCCAGGCGTGGGATCCGCTGGCGACGAACGCCGACCTGATGCGATTCCTTGGGCGCCGCATGCGGGGTCGGGCTGTCCGGCACCTACTGAAACGCGGGGACAGGGCATAGGGCCGGACCCCTCGGAGTATCCGGACGGGCCCGGGTTTCAGCCGCCGCGGTTCGGTCACCTGGGAACCCAGATGAGATTCCGGAGCAGGCCGATGCCGCCGGAGGCGAGCATCACCGGGATGATGCCCCACTTCCAGCGGACCATCCCGACGAGGGCGACCCCGCAGATCACGGCGCCCGCCCAGTTCACGGGCCGTCCGTCGGGGGTCAGCACCTGGATTCCGAACCAGACGGCGAGGTTCAGGACCACGCCGACCACCGCGGCGGTGAGGGTTGAAAGTGCCGCCGAGAGTGTCCGGTTCCCGCGCAGTTGCTCGATGTGGGGCGCCCCGAGAAACACCCAGAGGAAGCAGGGGAGGAACGTGGTCCAGGTGGTCATGAAGGCCGACAGGGTGGCCATTGCCAGCGGGGTGAACGGCTGGGGAAACCGCCACCCGCCCAGGAAGCCGACGAACTGAAGGACCATGATCAGGGGGCCCGGTGTGGTTTCCGCGAGCCCCAGTCCGTCGAGCATCTGTCCGGCGGTGACCCAGCCGTGGTTGTCGACCGCCTGCTGGGAGACGTAGGGAAGCACCGCGTAGGCGCCGCCGAAGGTGACCATGGCCGCCTTGCTGAAGAACAGGCCCTGCCGGACGAGGAGATGGTCGAATCCCAGCCGGAGACCGGCCAGGACCACGGGAGCCCACCAGAGGGTCAGGCAGACCCCGCCGATCCGGAGGGCGCGGCTCCAGGAGGGGCGGGCGTGGTCGGGAACCGCGTCGCCATCCCCGATCACGCTCGGGGCCCCGCTCCGGGGACCGTGTCCGGTGGTCACGACGAACGCCTCGGGCCACGATCTGCCGCCCAGATAGCCGAGCGTGCCGGCGCCCAGGATGATGGCGGGGAAGGGAACGCCGAGGAGGAAGATCAGGAGGAACGCCAACCCGGCCGTTCCCCACAGGAGCCGGTTCCTCAGGGCGCGGTTCCCGATGCGCAGGACCGCGGCGGCGACGAGGGCGAGCACCGCGGGCTTCAGCCCGTCGAACACCGCGGCGACCGGCTCCACCTGGCCGAATTCCGCGTAGAGGACGCCGAGTCCCCAGAGGAGCACCGCGGAGGGAAGGACGAACAGGGTTCCGGCGACGATGCCGCCCCGGGTCCGATGGAGCAGCCAGCCGATGTAGGTGGCCAGTTGCTGCGCCTCCGGGCCGGGGAGCAGCATGCAGTAGTTCAGTGCATGCAGGAACCGTTCCTCGCTGATCCAGCGCCGCTTCTCGACCAGTTCCGCATGCAGGATCGCGATCTGGCCGGTCGGCCCCCCGAAACTGATGAACCCGAGCTTCAGCCAGAAGAGGAACGCCTCCCGGAAGCTCGGGGGCCCGGGAGTCGGGTCGCCGCGGCCTCCGGGAGCGGGTGGTGGGGTCATGGCACGGTGCCGACTACCTGTAGGCGGAAACCGGTTTCGGGCGGACGCCCAGCCGCTCGTAGTCGAAGCCGCTGCCTAGGGGTTGGTATTCGCCGACGATCTCCACGCTGCGGGTCGGGGTGATGGCGGCTTCCATTCCCAGGCCCCAGTACACGGCGTTGAGGATCATCCGCCGCAGGCCGGCGTTCTTGAGGTCGGTGCCGCTCCCCATGGTCGAGTGGAAGACGCGGGCGCTCCGGCCGTCGCTGGTCCGCCAGGTCTTCACCCACGCCACCGGCAGCGGCTCCAACTCCTCGTTGGGGGCATCGTCGGGTTGTCGCCCCATGAGTGGCTGGCCCCAGACAAGCGCGGTGCAGTCGTCCGGCAAGGCCGCCCCTTCCGGATAGGTGCGGTACACGTCGGAGTTGCCCCAGATGTCGGTGACGCCCGCGAGGATGGGATGATCCCTCTGCGCCTCGACGATCCGCCCGCGGGTGGAGTCGGCCTGCCAGCGTCCGTGGTGGTTGAGGAAGGTGCCGCCCAGGACGTCCTCCCCCCAGCGGACCTGCCGGCCGTCGATCCGGTACGGGAGGGGGCCGCGAAAGCCGTGGTTCGCGGTGCGCAGGGCGATGATGGGTTTCCCGGAATCCACATACCGCACGATGGGCTCCAACTCGGACTTCGGGAGCGTCAGCAGGCGGGTGAAGAAGACGACCAGATCGGCGGACGCCAGGTGCTCGAGACCGGGGATGTGATGCTCGCGGAAATCCGCCTCCTTCCCTTTCTCGGGATAGACCGGAAGGGTTGGGTCGACCTCGCCGCGTTCGTTCACGCCGAAGAGCACGGTGCAGTCGAAGCCGTGGTGGGTGCTCAGGATCCGCGCCATCATGGGCATGGACTGTTCGCTGCGGTATTCCTGGTCGGCGGCGATGAGCACGACGTGGCGTCCCTTCCCGGGTCCGTCCCCGCCGCGGTAGGTCAGCCACAGGGGGCTTTCCGGAACGGGATGCGCCGCCGTGGCGGCGGCGGATCGGGCCCGGGCACTGGCGCGGATCCGCGCCTGCGCCTCCGTCAACCGCTCCGGCCACTCGAACCGCGGCGACGTCGACGGGTCCCAGCCGGCCAGGTGACCGGTCACCCGCGTCTGCGGCTGGGTGTACTTCAGGACGGTGTCGCCGAAGACTTCCCGGCACATCGCGGCCAGGCCGGGGTCGTACTCGAGCAGCTCGGCGCGTGTGTTGACGTGGTTGTGGTCGTGGTCGTTCTCGCGGTTGTCGTCGAACCACGACTGCACGCCCTCGGCGAAGTACTCGTGATGGTTCACCGAGGCGTACTTGCCCTTCCACAGGCCGGCCGCCATCGCCGCGTCGTAGGTCGCCTTCAGGCGCGGGTCGAAGGTGGGGTCCACGTTCAGCATGCCGCGCAGGTGGATGTTGTGGGCGAACTCGTGGATCAGGATGTTCTCCGTCGAGTACGGATCGCCCGGATAACCGAGCAGGTTTTCCTCCCCGCAGGAGCAGTACGGATCGGTCTCACTGCCGCCGAGGCCCCGCGCCCGGGAGTCCCAGAAGTCGCGACCGGAAAGCATCGGCTGGTCCGGCATCCGCCGCCCCGCCAGCCGGGCGAACTCCGGCTGGTCGGTGGTGAACTCGTTCCACGCGAGGATGCACAGGCGCGATCCGCTCCGGATCATCGCCTCCCGGACATCGGGGCGCCGGGCCAGCATCAGGTCCACGAGATACACCGCCTCCTTGAGCGCGTAGGGATTCACCTGAGCCGAGGCCACGATGGGGTAGCCGTGGGCGTCGACGCGCTGCGTGTAGAAGGCCGGCACCCCGTCGGGATCGGGTGGATCGAAGCGGACGGCCTGGACCGGCACCCGGCTGGTGACGGTCACCTCGGCCCGGTCCTCGCGGCCGACCAGCAGGAAGCGATGGCCCAGCGTGGTGGTGAGGCTGGTTTGCCTCCCGGGCTCGATCGAACCATTGGGGACCCGTTCGGTGTCGGACCGGAGCCAGAAGATGTCGAGGGGTTGGGAACTGCCGTTGATGACCTGCAGCCGCGGCCGTGGAGGTTCCGGGGCGGCCGGTTCGTCGGCCGCCAGCGGCACGACCAGCGTGAGCAGGGCGGCCAACGCGAATGCGTGGAGGGAAGGGGGACGGTTGGGCGGTTTCATGCGGGGGACCGGCTCGGGGTGGCGGTCACCGACCCGACGGGTCGTCTGCGAGATGATCGAAGGTCTCGATCCGGGCATGGCCCTCCATGTTCGACTGCCCGGCGAGGATGAACACCTGGAGCGGCGCGGCCTGGAGGAGCCCGGACGTCAGGAGCAACAGGCCCCATGCGGCGGGAAGGACGCCTGGAAGCCGCCGGGCGGTGGACGGACGGAGGGCTGGCATTGGGGGGGACGCTACCGCGGGATCGTGCCGGGCGTCGACGGCTTCCGCCTTCCGGGTGGCAGGCAGGTCGCGGAGGTTTGTGCATCCCACTTCCCGGGCCTCGGCGCCAGCGGGAGAACCCCTCTCATGACCTCCGACGCCCTTATCAACCGACCCGCCGACAGCACGGGGGAAGATTCAAGACTCCCGCTGAGGCGCGGAGACGCAGAGGATTCGTTCCAGTCTCCGCGCGGGATCCCAATGCATCGATGCGCCTATGCCAACACCTGAGGATCGTCGCGCGCGCCTCTTCAGGTTGGAGGGGAGGGTGAGTCGAGGGCGGTCGCCGTCCACGCCTGTCCGGCCCCGTCAATCCACACGTCTCAGTCGGAAGAATCGGGAGGTGGTGACACTTTCGAGGTCGAGGACGATCTCGTTTCCCTCGATGCGTGGGCTTCCGCTCTCGGCGACCCACGGGACGCCGGGATGGATCTTGGGTGTGGATTCGACCCGGACGAGGAGGTCGGTGGCCGGCCAGCGCAGGCGATGCATTCCGGGGAGGGTTTGCACGGTCAGGCGGGAAGGCCCCGCGTCATGCAAGACCAACCGCGCGCGGTAGGCCGTGCTATCCCGACGGTCCTCACGGGCCGCGGCCACTCCCCAGCCTGTCACCCATTGCCCATCAGGCGAGACGGTTGCGGCGTTGGTGATCGAGGTCCACCCGCCCAGGTCGCAGCCTTGAGCCCGCAGCACCTCCTCGAATGACAGAGGCCCGTAAGGTGGCACCACCACACTGTCCGGTATCAAGGGAAGGCCCAACACCGCCGCCGCGCCCACCAACAGGCTTCCCCGGTGGTTGGCGGACACTTGGAACAGCTTCGTGGGCATCGAATCCGGCGTCAGGATGATCGGTAGTGCCTCGCCGTCTCCCATCCCGGTCCACTTGAAGCCCCGTTTCTGGTAGTAGGGCATTCCCAGCACGCTGGCGTCGCCGGTCATCGTCAGGGTCCAGCGTCCCGGGTGATCCCATGCATGGGTGCCCGGCCCGAGCTTCAGTTCGACAAATCCCACGTCGGCAGACCATCGGAACACGTGGCGGTCGGAGCCACGGGTCAGGGCGATCACCGAGCCGTCCGGGGACAGTGTGAGACCCCAGGGATTGAGGCCGTACCGCAAGACCGGACTGTCTGAGATCACCTCTGGTTGCAGGGATTCTCCCCACCGGCAGATGACGTGTTCTATTCTGTTCGTCGGACCGACCGTACCGAAGATGATCCGGCCGTCTCGGGAAACCTTTGCAGTTCGTCCCGATCCGGTTCCGGGAGGCAGGGGGAGCCATTCCGGCTCGGAGTCCACCCAGCGAACGGGGACGGTTCTCCCGGCGGAATCCGTGCCGGTGCCGACGACGATCCGTCCGTCGTCGGAGATGGAATGCGCGCGACTGGGGCCGACGCCGCCAGATGGCAGATCCAGCCGCTGCCCCCCGGTTCCTTCGCGCCAGATGAAGGCCTCGTCGATACCGTCGACGCGTCGGGTTCCGACCACCGCCTTCCCGTCCGCGGAGATCGATCCGAAGGGGTCCGCGTTCCCGCCTCTGGTGGTCACCCCCAAAGCCTCGATGGATGCCGTCTGTGGAAGGCCGCGATGGGACAGGAGCAGCAGGAGAAGGAGGCTGCAGGACAGCAGACTGCGCGGGTTGGGTGTGTTCATGGGGAATCCTCTGCGGCTTGCTCAGCATGTCCCTTGCCAATCGGCTGGGGGCGTCGGATGGAGATGGCGATCGCTCGGATCGCCGCCGTGGGGATTGGCATGGGGTCGCCCCTTGCGATGGTCCCCCGGGGCCATGCCGGAATGGGTCCTGTCGGCACTCGCGGACGGGATCGAGCCGGACGTGACAGATGGGTGTATGGCAAAGGAGGTGTCCCTCGGTCCGAGTGGTATGGGACATGCTCAGTTCAGGACGATCCCAATCGTGCCCGGTCAATCATCGAGGCTGAATGGCTTCTGCCATCTGCCGACTGAAACCCGATACCATGCCCCGAAAACTGATCTCCTGTGGGTGGCTCGTTTGTCTGCTGATTGCGGCCATGCCCCGCGTGCACCCGAAGTCGGCCGTCCTTCAGCCGGTGGTCACGTCGGGTGACTTCCTTCCCGGGTTCACGGTTCCGATCCGTGGCCTCACGGTCCCCAGTATCGTGTCCCGATGGCGGTTCACCCTGACAGCCCGGTTCCAGGAACCCGGCCAGTCGCCGCAGCAGGGCATCTGGCTCTTTGATGGAGGGATTCCGTACCTGATCGTCAGGGACGGGCAGCCCCTTCCCATTCCGGGCTTCGGCCACATTCCGGTTCATCCGCTCGCGTTGGTGATCAACGACAACCGGACCTACTCGCTGGCCACGTCTTATGGCCCGGTGCGTCAGAACGAGACCCTTTCGATGGAATTCCGGGCACATGTGGGAGGTGAGGCGCCGGGCACAGGAGGTCTGACCTACCATGAGTTCACCCGAATGTTGACGGGCGGCGCCGGGTCGGCGATGGCCTGGACGGCAACGTTGGCGGCGGGCGATGGAAGCATCGCTCCGGGAGAGGGGCTCTGGATGGATGACGGAACCTCCATCTCGCTGGTGGCCCGCGAGGCATTCACGCTGCCCGGCGGTGTGGGACGGGTCATGGCGATCCGCAGGCCTGGACTCGTCGGGAAGGGGGTGCTGTTCACCGCGCTGGAGGAGGGGGGCGGCGGCGATCGCGATTCCATCTGGCTTTTCCAAGGCGGCACATGGCGGCTGATGGCGGGAAGACTGCCTCCGAATTCCATGGAGGACGTTCCGCCCCCGCAGATCGTTCCCGGGAACATCCGGGTTGCCTACATCCACCCCGTCCGGGGATCACTTCTGGCGGGTGATGGGACCCGGGAGGATGTCCTCGTCCCCCTCTATGAATCCGTCGATACCGATGTGGGGGACGTTCGCTTCACCCGCATCCGCCGGTTTGCCTTCGGCGGCAGCCTGGCTGTTATCGCCGAGTATCGGGACCCCCAAGGGAGACCAAGGACCGGAGTCTGGGCTTTCGGGGAAAGGACCCGACTGGTGGCCCGGGAGGACCTCTCGGCACCTGGAACCGACCGGCCGTTCTCGGCGTTCGATGAGGTTTGGAGCACCATTGGGGGGCGTGTGGTGTTCCGGGGCCGGTTTCCGGACTCGAACGGCGCGCCCGTCGAGGGCGTTTGGACCGAGGGACCCGATGGCGAGGTTCATCTTGTGGCGCGGTCGGGACAGATCGTGGAGGGATTGCCGGCCGGTGCCCTCGAGATTTCGGAGATCCGGTCCACGCATTTCATCAATGGGAACACGCTGATGGTGACGCTGGAGGGGAGCATTGGGGCTCCCGGGGGGGATGCCGTGGAGGGGTTGTTCACCGCAACGCTTGATCCGGCCGGCCCCAGCCCAAGGGATTTTGGCGACGCGCCCGTATCGCCCAAGAGTTTCCCCGAGGGTTGGACCCTCCCCACGCCCTCCGGATACCCGACATCGGGCCCCGGGGCCGCGACCCATGTTTTGGTGGAGGGATTCCAACTGGGCGCCAACGTCGATTCGGAGAGCAATGGGCATCCCGGCTACCTGGCGGACGGGGATGACCTTTCGCGTCTGGACGATGATGACGGAATCATCTTCCCCGGTCCTCAGGGACTGATCCCGAGGCCGGGCCGCTTCGGAAAGGCAGTTCCCTTCCTGCCCCCCGGATCCACCCGGCCCATCCTCATCGACGCGCGGATCCCGGCGGACCCCGGGCGGGCCGCCCTCAACGGATGGGTCGATTTCAATGGCGACGGCGACTGGGACGATCCCGGTGAACACGTCATCACCGACCATCCTGTCCTGCGACGCAACCCGGAGGCTCCATTGACGGCCGTCGAGATCACGGTCCCGGCCGATGCCAAACGGATCTTCACCTACGCGCGGTTCCGCCTGAACGCCACCGGTGGCCTCGGTCCCGGTGGGCCGGCCACCGAGGGGGAGGTGGAGGACTACGTGGTCGGCATCCACGAATGGCCCGACGCCCCCTACATCCCCGGCGACGGCAACAACTTCCCGCCCGGGGCTGACCCTCCCGACTTCCCCGAATACTCCGACTTCGCCAAGGATTTCGGCGATGCGCCGAACGCCGGGACGCCGCCAACCGGCGGACCGTCCGTTCCCACCGGATATCCCGACGCCGGGCATGTCCACTACGAGGGCCTCTCACTGGGAGATCTCCTCGACCCGGAGCCGGGTACGCCGGCCGGATTCGTGGGCGGTGGCGATGATGCGGTCGGCGTGGACGACGAGGACGGAGTGCGCTTCACCGGGGCGGCTGCCACCGAACCGGGAATCCCAAGGCCGGTGCCATGGGTCGTTGCCGGCGACGGATTCGAGGTCGAGGTCACCGTCCGAACGCCGCCCGATGCCCACGCCTGGCTCCACATCTGGGTCGACTGGAACCGGGATGGCGACTTCGATGATTCCGGGGAGCATGCGATCCCGGGGCAACTCTTCCCGCAGAACGCGGTCACGACCCGGACCGTGGCCGTGCCGTTCGGCGCCGGAACCCGTACGGATCCGGGTCTCACGTTCGCGCGTTTCCGGGTGAGCACCTTTGCGGACATTCCCCCGGGGCGGGTCGTGCCGGATGGGGAGGTGGAGGACTACCTCGTCCGCCTCGCGGGGCTGGATTTCGGAGATGCGCCGGACGACGTGGAGCGGCGCTATCGGACCACAATGGGTCAGGATGGGGCACGGCACCTGGTCGGGGGTGCTGGCGTCGTCCTCGGGCATCGGATCGATGCCGATCAAGGAGGCGTCCAGGACCTCCTGGCGATCGGCGACGACTCCGACGGCGTGGACGATGAGGACGGGATTCTTTTCGAGACCGGCCTCTTCCCCGGTCAGCCGGCCCGCCTGACGGCGATCCTGAGCGCACCCGGGAGGCTGGATGCGTGGGTGGATTGGAATCGGGATGGGGAATGGAATCCGACGGGTGAGCGGATCGCGGACAACGTCCTGCTGTCCGTTGGCTCCAATGGGGTCGAGTTCATGGTGCCCGCCGATGCCGTGCCCGGTCCTACCTACGCCCGGTTCCGGGTCAGCAGCGCTGGAGGGTTGCTCCCGTGGGGTCTGGCCGGGGACGGCGAAGTTGAGGACTACCGCGTCGAGATCGGATCCACACCCACGCATATCCCGGTGTTCTTTTCGGATGCGAACACGGGTGAGTTCACGCTCGTCTGGGCCTTCGGCGGGATCCTTGAGACGGCAACCGACCTGGCGGGACCGTGGACCGCGGTTCCCAACGCGGAGAGTCCGCTGCGAATGCCGCCGTCGGAGAGGGAACGCTTTTTCCGGCTGAACCGGAACGTCGCCGCCGGGATGGAACGGGCAGAGTAGGGCATTCGCATGAAGGAACGGCGGTGAAGCGGCGACTTTGCTGACTCATCGTCGGGAGTTGCCCCGACTCTCGCCTCGGGGTCTGCCCCAAGGAGAGCGGGACGAACTCCGGTTCGATGTCCGCAAGGGACTGCACCCCGTGGCGAAACCTGTCGACGACTTGAGAGCTGGGGGTCGGACACCCCGGGGCTGTTCCGTCGCCTGCACGCGGTGTCGCGGCACCCTTTTTTGAGTCTGTCCAATTGTAAAACGAGATTTACAAATGGCCATCATTCCCCGAGCGTCGGCGAATGATCGAGCGGCGCCTGCTTCCGGTTGCCCGCAAGTGCCTGGAGGGGTTTCCGATCGTGGCGCTCACCGGGCCGCGGCAGTCGGGGAAGACCACGCTGGCCCGCGTCCTCGGCGCCTCACGGCCGTACGCCAGCCTGGAGGATCCGGACACGCGGGAGTATGCCCTGGAAGACCCGCGAGGGTTTCTCTCCCAGTTCCCCGACGGGGCGGTACTGGACGAGGTGCAGCGGTGTCCGTCGCTTTTCTCGTATCTGCAGGGCGTGGTGGATGCGGACCGTCGGATGGGGCGGTTCATCCTCACGGGGTCGCAGCAGTTCGGTTTGGTGGAGGCGATCACGCAGTCGTTGGCCGGACGGGTTGCCCTCCTGCATCTCCTGCCCTTCTCGCTCACCGAGCTCCAGGCGGCGAACTGCGCACCCACGTCCCTGGACGCGCTGCTGGGCGGCGGGCTTTTCCCTCCGGTGCATGATCGTCCGGTGGAGCCGGCGGCGTGGCTGAAGAGTTACGTGGCCACCTACCTGGAGCGGGATGTGCGCCAGTCGCTGAGAGTGCAGGATCTGGGGGCGTTCCAGCGTTTCATCCAGCTCTGTGCCGGCCGGGTCGGGCAGTTGCTGAACCTCAGCAGCCTCGGGGCGGACGCGGGCATTTCACGTCCGACGGTGGAGGCGTGGCTGTCGGTGCTCCAGGCGAGCTTCCTGGTGTTCCTCGTCCGGCCGCACTTCGGAAACATTTCCAAGCGGGTGATCAAGACCCCCAAGCTCTACTTCTGTGATCCGGGTCTGGCGTCCTGGCTGGTGGGGCTGCGCGATCCGGCGCATCTGACAGCGCATCCGCTCCGGGGTGCGCTGTTCGAGAACTGGGTGGTTTCGGAACTGGCCAAGGAGCAGGCAAACCGCGGGGAGGATCCTTCGGTGCACTTCTGGCGCGACAAGGAGGGCCATGAGGTGGATGCCGTCGTGGAACGCGGGGGTGTCCTGCACGGAATCGAGATCAAGGCGGGGCAGACGGTCGCGGGCGACTTCTTTGACGGCCTGGATCACTGGCGACGCCAGAGGGACTCGTCCGAGATCCGTCCGTGGCTGGTGTATGGCGGCGAGGCCCCGCAGACCCGCGACCGGGGGATGGTGGTGCCATGGCGGCAGATCGGCACGTTGTTGAAGGCGCTGTAGGAGCCGTCCGGACGGGCGGCCACCTACTCAGCCACGTGGTGGCGCCGGAGGATCGCCCGCACCTCCGGAGTGCCGGCCAACCGGGCGGGCGGACGGGCGCCGGCCCGCAACAGCGCATCGACCACCCCGGGGAAGTCACCGGTGTCGCGATGCCAGCCGTGTTCGGAACCGAAGGTCGCCCAGCCCACCGGCGGGGCCTGATGGTCCGCATCCGGCAGGTCCAGTTCGGGTTGGTGGGCGAGGACGACTTCGGCCATCTCCCGGTTGCCGTGGAAGGCCGCCCAGTGCAGGGCCGTACCCTGGTGTTGCCCCGGGGCGTTCACAGGCCAGCCCGCCGCCAGCAGGCGGCGGACCGCGTCGACCCGATTGGCCCGTGCCGCGTCCGGCAACTCCCGGGCCCGATCGCGCGCCACCCGCTCGAGCAGGTCGGGTTCCGCCGCCAGCAGTTCCTGCACGGCCGCCCGGTCGTCGGCCACAAGAAGCGGCACCAGCCGGGATTCCGAAGGGCTGCGGGCGAGGAGCAGTTGGAACACCTCCGGGTGGCCAAATTTCTGGGCCACCTCGAGCGCGGAGACGTCCCGTCCGAGGGTCCACTGGTAGATGGTGCCACCGCTCCGCGGATCGGATTTCGGGAAGAACGTCTCGTTCACACGGATGTGCACGCAGGCCGGGTCGGCGTCGAGATGCTGCCGGACCCGCTCCGGATCACCGACGGCCGTCGCCAGGAGGACATCCGTCCGGCAGCCGCGTCGGACCAGATGCCGGGCGACTTCCGTGCGTTCGCCCAGCATCCATTGTGCGGGGGTGGATTCGTGATCCACGTCGCGGGCATCGGGATCGGCACCGCGGGCGAGAAGGATCTCGGCGATCTCGACCGAGGCCGCGAAGTGCAGCGGTGTCTGTCCGTCGCCGCCGCGGGCATGGACGAGTGCGGGATTGGCCGTCAGCAGTTCCTCCAATCGCACCTTGAGACCGAGGCGGGCGGCCGCGTGCACGTCGACGACGGCACCGCGCTCGATCGCATAGGCGGCGACGGCCGGGGGCGCGCTGTGGAGGAGGCCGAAGCCGCCCGCCCACCAGCGGCTCTTCGCATTCAGATCCGCGCCGGCTGCGAGGAACACGTCCAGCATCTCGCGGCTCTTCACATGGATGATGGGCGGGGAGTCGAACGGGCCGATCGGGTCGTTCAGCCGGGTGCGGATCGCCGGATGCCGCTCCAGCAGGCGGGCGAACAGGGCGGCGTCATCCGAGTGGAAGGCCTGCCGGAACACGTCCATCGGGCTGCGGGTGTTCAGGATGACGGTTTCCACGTGATCCCGAAGCCGGGCCCAGCTGGCGAATCCGTGCTCCCGGGCGAGCACCAGCTGGGCATCCGCCAGCGTGCGGGTCGGGACGGCGTCGCCTTCGGGCCTGTCTGCGCGTTCGTCGGGGTGGTTCTCGCGGAAGCGTCGGCGGGCGTCGGCATCGCCGGCGCGGCAGGCTTTGAGGAGGTCCTTGGCCTGTTTCCGGAGCTGGTCCAGATCCGGGTGCGGAGGGAGAGACTGCGGCATGGAACCTTTCTGCTGTCGCCCGTGGTCCGCTGCCAGGCAGCATCAAGGTTGAGTTGGTCATCAACCGACAACGGGTGGGCTCAGCCCTTTCCGCGGACCCGGATGCATCCCGCCTGCGCGACGAACCAAGCAAAGGGTCGTTCCGGGGTCAAGGGCGGTCCCGGCCGGGCCTGCATGCCCGTGGGGAATCCCGCGTCAGTGGCCGGGCGAGGTTGCGCTGCACCCCGGCTGTGTTCGCCGATGAAGCGGACGACCAAGGGCTGTGCCGTTTCCGGACCCTAGGAAAACGGCGTGATCCTTCGCTTGGGGGGAGATGGAGCGGGTGAAGGGAATCGAACCCTCGTCTCAGGCTTGGGAAGCCCACATTCTACCATTGAACCACACCCGCATCGGTGAGGACGCGCAGTACTTAGCAAGGGACCGGGCGGTCGGCAACAGCGACGTTGAACGCGCCCGCGATCGTCCGGGGGAGCGGGAAGGCCGGACGATGGGTCATCCGCGCCGGGTGGAGCCGGATTCGGTCCGGTGCCCGGATGGGACCGTCCGTCCGCCGCCGCGGCGCGGAACCCGCCGCCCCGCCCCGGTTGACATTGCCGGTCCGGGGCGGAGGATGCCTCCTGTCTGTTCTCCGGAGTTCTCCGCTCGCCCCGGGAACCGCGTCGCGTGCCAGATCAGGAAAGCCATGAGCCCCAATCCCCTTCCTGCCGACCCCGTCGGCGTGATTCCGCAGGACCTGATGCAGTCGCAGGTGTTCGGCATCAACCTCTGTTCCGAAACCTTCGAGGGAAACCTGGCTCCCGCCGGGACACTGCTGGTGTTCCTGCGCCATTTCGGCTGCGTGTTCTGTCGGGAGATGGTGGCGGACCTTCGCCAGCATGCGACCGCGGAAGGGGAGGGCGGCCGGATCCTGTTCTTCTACCAGGGGACCGTGCCCGAAGGGCGGGCTTTCTTCGGCGAGCACTGGCCCGCAGCCCGGGCGATCGCCGACCAGCCCCTGCGGTTCTATCGCGGCCTCGGCATCCCCAAGGCCAGCGTCGTGGAGTTGATGTCCCCGGCGCTCTGGCGGCGGGGGATGCAGAGCTACTCCGCGGGGCATCGCCCCGGCCCCGTGCAGGGGGATGTCCGCCAGATGCCCGGAATGATGTGGGTCCGGGACGGGAAGATCCTCTGGAGGCATGATTTCGAACACGCCGGGGACAATCCCGACGTGGGCCGGATCCCTTTCCTGCGCGATGCCGGGGTGACAGTGGATTGATCCGGGACCGGTCGGCCGGGTCGGCTGGATCCCCGGCCGCGTCGGCGCCGCCACCTCCCTCCCTGCCGCACGGCGACGGCTGGGTCCCCCGGTTCCTTGACGCTCCCGGAGCCGGCTCCTAGCCTGCGCCCGCTCATGTCCGCCCCGGAAATCCGCAACTTCGTCAACATCCCCTACGTCATCGAACAGACCGGACGCGGGGAGCGCGGCTACGACCTGTACTCGCGCCTCCTGGTCGACCGGATCGTGTTCCTCGGGACCCCGGTCGACGACATGGTGGCGAACGTCATCATCGCGCAGTTCCTGTTCCTGCAGATGAACGACCCCAAGAAGGACATCCACTTCTACATCAACTCCCCCGGGGGCAGCGTCACCGCCGGTCTGGCCATCTACGACACGATGCAGTGGCTCACGTGCGACGTGAACACGTACTGCATCGGCCAGGCCGCCAGCATGGGCGCCGTGCTGCTGTCGGGCGGCACCAAGGGCAAGCGGTTCGCCCTGCCGAACGCCAATATCATGATCCATCAGGTCCTCGGCGGCGCCGAAGGCCAGGCGAGCGATGTCGAGATCCGGGTCAAGTACATGCTGCGCCTCAAGGAACGCCTCAACCAGATCCTCTCCCAGCACACCGGCCAGCCGTACGACATCGTCGAGCGGGCGTGCGACCGGGACAACTTCATGTCGGCGCTGGAGGCCAAGGAGTTCGGTCTGGTGGACGAGGTCGTGGCGAGCCGCAAGGACGTGCCCGGCCTGGTGGCCGGCGACGGGGCGAAGTCCTGAACGGATCCTCCCCCCCCTGTCGTGCACCCCAACTACCCGGAACCGAGCATCCCTCCCCATGGCCAAGGCCTCCCAGCTCACGATGTGCAGCTTCTGCGGCAAGACCAAGGCCGAGGTGCGGAAGCTGATCGCCGGTCCCGGAGTGTACATCTGCGACGGGTGTGTCGGGGTCTGCAAGAACGTACTGGACAAAGAGTTGCGTGGTGAGAGTCAGCGTCAGCTCAAGGCCCTCACCGTTCCCAAGCCGGCCGAGATCAAGCGCCACCTCGACCAGTTCATCATCGGGCAGGACGAGGCCAAGCGGACCCTCAGCGTGGCGGTCTACAACCATTACAAGCGGGTCCTGGCGGCGCCGGCGGCGGATCCGGATGCGGAGGACGGGGTGGAGCTGGAGAAGAGCAACATCCTGCTGGTGGGCCCCACCGGGTCGGGCAAGACCCTCCTGGCCCGGACGTTGGCCCGGATGCTGGACGTGCCCTTTGCCATTGCCGATGCCACCGCGCTGACCGAGGCCGGATATGTGGGGGAGGACGTCGAGAACATCATCCTCCGGCTGCTGCACAACGCCGACTACGACGTGAAGCGGGCCCAGGTGGGCATCGTGTACATCGACGAGATCGACAAGATCGCCCGGAAGACCGAGAACGTGTCCATCACCCGGGACGTGTCCGGCGAGGGGGTCCAGCAGGGGTTGCTCAAGATCCTGGAGGGGACCCTGTGCAGCGTGCCGCCCCAGGGTGGGCGCAAGCATCCGCAGCAGGAGTACATCAAGGTCGACACCACCAACATCCTGTTCCTGTGCGGCGGGGCGTTCGTGGGGCTGGACCGGGTCATCCAGCGGCGTTTGGGGCGTCGGGTGATGGGATTTGCCGGCAAGGAACAGACCTCCGCCCAGGCCACCCACCTGACCGGACCCGACCTCTTCCGTCGGCTGGAACCGGAGGACCTGCTCAGTTTCGGGTTCATCCCGGAGTTCATCGGGCGGCTGCCGGTGCTGACGGTGCTGGACGAGCTGTCGGAGGAGCAGTTGGTGTCGATCCTGACCGAGCCCCGCAACGCGCTGGTCAAGCAGTTCTCCCGGCTTCTGCAGTTGGACGGGGTGGGGTTGGAGTTCACGCCGGACGCCATCCGTGAGCTCGCCCGGCAGGCCCTGCAGAAGGGAACGGGGGCCCGGGCGCTCCGGGCGCTGATGGAGCGGTTGATGCGGGACGTGATGTTCGAGATCCCCGGCAGCGACGACATCGTCTCGGTCACCGTCAACCGGGGGGTGGTCTGCGGGGAAACCGCTCCGTTGATCCGTCGCAAGACGCAGCGGAAGGCCGCGTAGCGGGTCGGGAGGGATGAGGGGGTGGTGGGCGGTCCGATCCGGGTGGATGCCCTGCTGGCGGCTTGGAATCAGGAGGTTGGGATGGGTTGGGGATTCCAAACTTTTGGATTTCCGGGTTGACCGGTTCCTCGAATTCGGCCATACCTCGGCCCAGTTGGTTGACTCTCCGAACAAGCTTATGAACACGTCGCTGAAGAACTTGACCGCCGCGGTTGCCCTCATGGCTGCCCTCGGCACGACGCCGGCCTTCGCCTTCACCCCGGCCCAAGTGGAATCCGCCGGCCAGAAGGTGGCCGCTGCCAAGGTTGTGGAAGCCCCGGCGATTGCGGCCAGCATTGTGGCCGACGCCAGCCAGGAAGACCGCTCCGACGCCGCTGTGGCGGTCGTGGTTGCCGGCATCAAGGCCCACCCCTCCGCCATCGCCCCGCTGATCACTGCCGTTCTCCGGCAGGCTCCCGAGGCGACTGAGGCGGTCGTCGCCGCCGCCCTCGAGGTGGCGCCGAAGAGCTCGCTCACCATCGTCCGCGCGGCCGCCTCGGCGGTCCCCGGAAAGTCGGAGAAGGTCCTGACCGTCGCCAAGGCCAAGCTCCCGGGCAACGCCATCGCCATCGAGCGCGAGGTCGCCCAGGTCCGCAGCCGCCGCATCGCCACGACCTCCGACGTCGGCGCCGCCCTCACCGGTGGCGTGACCTCCCAGGGCGCTCCGACCATCACCGAGACCCCGACCCAGATCGTTAACGTCTACGGCGGTGGTGACTCTGGCCGTCCCTGAACGGTGGGCATGAAACCGGCGGATCCTTCCGCCGGCCCCTGCCTCCGCTCCATTTCGGGCCTGACCCATCCGTGGGTCAGGCCCTCTTCGTTTCGACCCCTCCCGGTTCCGGTCCCTCCCGCCGCCCCGGCCCGCTGCACCCGGCCTGTCGCCCCCTCCCCGAACCTCGCCCCGTCCATCGCCTCCCCGGACGGGTCCAATCCCCTCCATGGCCGCTCGCATTCCGTGGTGGCGTCGGGTCGCCCGTTGGCTTTGGGCGGCTGCCCTGATCCCGTGGATCATCGGGAACACGGTGGCCCTGGGGCGGGTTGCCGCGCTCAACGGGACGGCTGTCGGGCTCTGGGTGCCCCTGGCAGCCGGTGCGCTGGCATGGCTGGTCCTGTTCCTGTCCCTCCCGCGTCCGCTCTGGATCTACGTGGTGGGCCATGAACTGACGCACGTGGTGTGGGGCTGGCTTTTCGGGGCGCGGGTGCGGGGATTCCGGGTCGGTTCCCGGGGCGGCATGGTCCGCCTGACCCGATCCAATTCCCTCATCGCCCTCTCCCCGTACTTCTTCCCCCTGTACGCGGTGCTCTGGTCGGTGGCGTTCCCGGTCGTCGCGTGGCTGGCCGGCATGTCGGATCCGTCGCCGTGGTATCTCCTCGGCCTGGGCGTGTGCTACGCCTTCCACGTCACCCTCACCCTGCACGTCCTGCGGGTGCGTCAGCCGGACCTGGAAGGCGAGGGGTGGATCTTCTCGGCGGCCTTGATCGCCTTGGGCAACACCCTGGTGGCCCTCGTGGGTCTCGGCGCGCTGGCGCCGCGGCCGGGGTTGCCGACCGCCCTCGGGTGGGCGGTGCGGGAGGCATGGAACGTGGTGCGCCTCCTCGGACCGTGAAGCAACCGACGCCGGGAAACCGGGCGGACCGGGACGAAGGACGACGCCCGGACGGGACCGCACGGAGTCTCCGGTCCGGTTTGTCGGCGTCGGATTCGGTCGCCTTCGGCCCCCGCCGGGGGGCGGCGAGTCGGGTCTCGATGGCCCCCTTGGGATGTCCGGGGGATGAAACCGCTTGAATCCCACCCCCCCATTCCGCCAAATGCGGCGGTTCCGTGTTGGCTATGAATCTAGGCGATATCCTGACGCCCCGGCAGATCATCCCTGAGCTGCAGGCGACGAACCGTTGGGAGGCCATCGACGAGCTCATCACCCGCCTCGTCGAGGCCGGCCGGATTCGTCCCGACGACTGCGCCCGCGTGACGGAGACGGTCAAGAAGCGGGAGAAGTCCATGAGCACGGGGATCGGCTTCGGCATTGGCATCCCCCATGCCTCGACGGATCTGGTGACCGATGTCACCGCCGCTTTCGGACGGTCGACCGGCGGGGTGAACTTTGACGCCCTGGACAACCGTCCGGTGCATCTCGTGACCCTCTTCCTCGTTCCGCAGGGGCAGTTCCAGAAGCATCTGCACACCCTGGCGGGCATCGCCAAGGTCCTGCGTCGGGAGGATTTCCTGAAGGCGTTGGCGACGGCTCCCGATGCCGATCGCATGCACGCCATCATCCGCGAGTATTCCGCCGCCCGTTAGGGCCGGCGACGGCTCCCGGCCCGGCGGTCGGGCCGTCGGAACCCGGCACCCCGGCGTGGGTGCCGTTCCCCTTCCATCCCCATGCTCCATCTCGAACTCGAATCCCGCCTGGTGAAGGCGGTCCTGAAGGTGGTTCCCGACGCGGATCCCGCCTCCGTCCAGGTCCGACCCGCCCCGGACGCCCGCCATGGCGACTACCAGTCGCCCGCCCTGATGGCCCTCGCGAAGGCGCGGCGGATGAATCCCCGGCAACTGGCCGTCGATGTGGTCGGGCACCTCGAGGTGGCCGACCTCGGGGCGACGGTCGAGGTGGCCGGTCCCGGCTTCCTCAACTTCCGCCTGAGTCCCGCGGCGTTTGCCCGTCCCCTGGCCGATGCCCTGCGCGGCGGGCCGCTGTTCCTGGCGCCGGTGGATCATCCCCGGACGGTGGTCGTCGACTTCAGCTCGCCCAATGTGGCGAAGCCGATGCACGTGGGGCACATCCGGTCCACCGTCCTCGGCGACTGCCTGGCCCGGGTGCTGCGTCGGCTGGGTCACCGGGTGATCACCGACAATCATGTCGGCGACTGGGGCACGCAGTTCGGGATGCTGCTGGTGGGCTGGAAGACCCTCCTCGACCGCGCGGCCCTGGAGCGGGATGCGGTGGGCGAGCTGGAGCGGATCTACAAGGCGGTCAACGCCCGTTGTCAGGCCGAACCGGCCACGCTGGATGCCGCCCGGTTGGAGCTGGTCCGGCTCCAGTCAGGCGATCCGGCAAACCTCGAGATCTGGCGCGAGATGATCCGCCTGTCGCAGGTGCAGTTCGACACCCTGTACGGGCGGCTCGGGGTCCGGTTCGACCATGTCCTTGGCGAGAGCTTCTACAATCCGTGGCTGGCCGATATGGTCGATCGCCTGCGGTCGGGCGGCATCGCCCGGGAGAGCGACGGGGCGGTGGGGGTGTTTTCGGACGGATCGTTGCCGCCGAAGGACGACCCCTTCCTGATCCAGCGGGACGGGGAATGGCATGACAACCCCGTGCTCGTGCGGAAATCCGACGGCGGGTTCAATTACGCCACCACCGACCTGGCCACCCTGGACTACCGGCTCCGGACGTGGCAGCCCGACGAGATCGCCTACGTGACCGACGGCCGTCAGCAGCTGCATTTCCGCCAGGTGTTCGAGGCGTTCCGGCGGTGGCGTCCGGAGGACGCGGCGCGGGTGCGTCTGGTGCACGTCTGGTTCGGATCGATCCTCGGCGACGACGGGCGGCCGTTCAAGACGCGGTCGGGCGACACGGTCAAGCTGGCCGAGTTGCTGGACGAGGCCGAGGAGCGGGCGCTCCAGGTGGTGCGGCAGAAGCGTCCCGATCTTCCCGAGCCCGAGCAGCGCGAGATTGCGCGCGTGGTGGGACTCGGGGCGGTGAAGTACCAGGACCTGCTGCCCAACCGGCAGAGCGACTATGTGTTTTCCTGGGACCGGATGCTGGCCCTCCAGGGGAACACCGCCCCGTATCTGCAGTACCAGTACACCCGGGCCGCGAAGGTCGTGCGCGACAGCGGGGTTACCGGGGAGCAGCTCGTGGAGGCGGCCGGACGTCTGGAGCTGTCGGCTCCCGAGGAAATCGCCCTCGCGCGGCAGTTGGTCCAGTTCGGGCTCGTCCTCGAGTCGGTCGCCGCCGACCACCGTCCGAACCTCCTGTGCAACTACCTGTACGACCTGGCCGGCGGCTACTCGCGGTTCTACGAGGCCTGCCCGGTCCTCAAGGCCGAGGAGCCCGTACGGGTGTCCCGCCTCGGCCTCTGTGAGTTGACGGCCCGGGTCCTGCGCGAGGGCCTGGACGCCCTCGGCATCGGGGTGAGCGACCGGATGTGATCAGGCCGCGGGTTCGGCAACGCCGGCGAAGTCCGGGTCGGCAATCCCCTCGAGCTCCCCGGTGCTGTCGGCGAACGACGTGGCCGGGGCGCCGCAACGGTTCAGCAGGGCCAGGTGCAGGTTGGCCATCGGGGTCTTCTCCGGATACACGAGATGGCGCCCGGGCGAGATCGTCCCTCCGGCGCGACCGGCCAGGACGAGGGGGAGGTTCACCGGGCTGTGGGCGTTGCCGTCCCGCATGCCCGCCCCGCAGAGGATCGCGCTGTGGTCGAGCAGCGTGCCCTCGCCCTCGGGAATGGACTTCAGGCGGTCGAGGAAGTAGGCGAACTGCTCCTGGTGCCAGCGGTTGATCCGCTTGTAGGGCTCCAGCTTCTCGACGCTGTTCTCGTGGTGGCTGTACTCGTGGAACCCGCCCTTGACCCCGTCGAGGAAGGCGAAGTTCCGGTTGCTGACCGAGTTGCCGAACATGAACGTGCTCACCCGGGTGGAATCGGTCCAGAAGCCCAGCACCATGATGTCGAGCATCAGCTGGACGTGCTCGGTGTGGCGGATGCCCCGCTCGCTGGCCTGGCCGGGATCGCGGAAGGGATCGAAGCGCTTCGTCCAGGCGTCCACCCGGGACGACACCTTCTCGATCTCGGCCCGGGCGATCGGGTCGTCGAGGTAGGCTTCGCGCTGGCGTCGGGTCTCGAACTCGATCCGGCGTTCCACGGCGCGCACCGACTCGAAGTACTCGTTCAGCTTGCGCTGGTCCGCCGTGCCGAGCCGGGCGCGGAGCCGCCGGGCATCCTCCGCCACCAGATCGAGCACCGACGCGTCGTTCCCGAGCGCGTACGGCTGGGCCTCGGGACGGCGGAACAGCCGGTCGAAGGCCATCTTCGGGTTGATCTCCTTGGCCAGCGGCGTGGTGGGGGTGTTCCACGCGATGTGGGCCCCGTACAGCTGGGTGAAACCCACGTTCACGTCGACGCCCGTCGACGTCGGCTCGATTCCCAGTTCCAGCGAGGGCAGGGGAGTCATGTTGCCGACCTGCCGGGCGATCAGCTGGTCGACCGAGGTGTTGCCGGCGCACAGGTCGGCACCGGTGGTGCGGGTGATGGTCGTGCTGGTGAGCCAGCCGCCGGTCTTCACATAGTGGCCGTCGCCGGTGTTGGTGGCGGCATTCCACAGGTGGGTCAGCACCAGGATGTCGTCCCGGTGCGCCGCCAGCGGCTCGAGGATCTCGGAGAACTCGAAGTCCCGGCCCCGCCCCTTCGGTGTCCAGTGATGGGGATTGACCCCGTTGGGCATGTAGAGGGCGGCAAACCGCACCGGCGGCCGCGCCGTCGCCGACGGACCGCGCTGTCCCCCCGATCCCGCGATTGCGGAAACCGGTCCCATGGCCTCGAGAAGCGGCAGGCCCAGCAGGACTCCCATTCCCCGGAGGGCCGTGCGGCGTGACAGGTGGCGGTGGTTCATCGCGTCTGAATAAACAGCCGCCGCGGGCGGGTGCCAACGGCGAAAAGTGGACGTCGGCCGACCGTGTCCATTCAAACCCGACATTCACCTTGCCCGTGTCGGCCGACCCGCGATGCTCGCCGTCATCTCCATGAAATCCTTCCCCCGCTCGCTGTGGGTGGCGGCGCTCGCCGTCCTGTGGATCGCGCTCCCGGCCCTCGCTGCCGACAAGAAGGTCGTGCTGATCGCCGGCCGACCGAGCCATCCGCCGGGCATGCACGAGTTCCGGGCCGGCATGCTCCTGTTCGAGAAATGCCTCCGACAGGTTCCCGGGCTCTCCGTGGTGGTGGCCAGCAACGGCTGGCCCGTGCGGGTCGAGGACGGGCGCCGGGTCGACGACGACCGGGTGTTCGACGGGGCGGCGGCGGTGATCGTGTATGCCGACGGCGGTGGCGGCCATCCGGCCATCCAGGGCGACCGCCTGGCGCTCTTCGACTCGTTGGCACGGCGAGGGGTGGGCCTCGGGTTTGTCCACTACGGGGTCGAGGTGCCGGCGGGGGATCCCGGGGCGGCCATGCACCGGTGGATCGGCGGGTACTACGAGCACCAGTTCTCCGTGAACCCCATGTGGACTCCCGACTTCACCAGCCTGCCCGTCCATCCGGTCACCCGCGGGGTGCGGCCGTTCGCCACCCATGACGAATGGTACTTCAACATGCGCTGGGTCCCCGGCGGGACCGGTGTGACGCCCCTCCTCACCGCCGTGCCCTCGGACGATGTCCGCAAGGGCCCCTACGTCCATCCCCGCGGACCCTACGACCACATCGTGGCGGCGTCGGGACGTCGGGAGACCGTCATGTGGGCCTACGACCGTCCGGGTGGCGGCCGGGGATTCGGGTTCACCGGCGGGCACACCCACCGGCACTGGGGCGATCCGAACCAACGCAGAATCCTCCTCAATGCGGTGGTGTGGCTGGCCGGGAACGAGGTGCCGGAGTCGGGGATCGATTCGAACCTCGGGTCCGACGACCTTGCGGCCCATCTGGACGCCACCGACGACCGCGGCCGCAAGATCCAGCCGTGAGTTCCGGGGCGGACGCCGCGCTCGGCGGCGGGGCGCCCGAATCCCTGGCATGGAAGCCGCCCCGAACCCGGTCACCCGTTTCACGGCATCCGCCTGCCTTCGTCGGATTCCTTCCCCCATCGCCGGCCTGATCGTGGCCGGCCTGCTGGTCGTCCTCCCCTTCCGTCGCCTGCACGGGGAGAACCGGGCGGCGTACCGGTACGAGGACTACCTGGAGGACGGGGACCGGATGCGGGTGCAGACCCACGCCGTGTGGTTCGAGTACGAGTTGCACCAGAAGGTCGCGTTGCGCGGGCAGTACGTGAACGACGCGATCTCCGGGGCCACCCCCACCGGGGGCCCCGGACTCCCCGGGGCCGGGGTGGAGAAGGTCCAACTGGAGGACGAGCGCAACGCGGGGTACGTCGAGGCCGGCTTCCGGATCGGGCGCACGCTCACCACGCCCCAGATCGCCTACAGCGAGGAGAGCGACTACCGGTCCATCGGGATCGCCCTCACCGAGGCGATCGAGTTCAACCAGCGCAACACCACCCTTTCCATCGGGATCGCCCACAACAACGACGCCGTACGGGGATTCTGGCAGCCGGACTTCCGCTCGAAGCGCACCACCGATGTCCTCCTGGGCCTGAACCAGATCCTCGGCCCGCGGACCTTCGTGACGGTCAACCTCACGCTGGGTTATTCCGAGGGCTATCTGACCGATCCCTACAAGGGGGTGAATGTCTCCTTCGACCTTCCGCCCTTCGGTCCCTACGACCCGCGCAACCCGGGGCTCGATGCCTCGCCCTTCGTCACCAACGGACCCGAGAACCGCCCGCGGGAGCGGTTCCGGCAGGTGCTCCTCGCCAGCCTCAGCCACCATTTCGACCGGCTCAAGGCGGGGGTGGAATTCAGCCAGCGGCTGCATCACGACGACTGGGGAATCTGGGCGGGGACATCGACCCTTGCCTGGCATCAGCGCCTCGGGCGCCGGGTGCTGGTGTCGCCGCTGTTCCGGTACCACCGCCAGACCGCCGCCGAGTTCTACACCCTCTCGGTCCCCGGAGACCGGCTGCTCGGGGGATCGCGCGTCGCCTTCCAGGGCGGGTTCCCCGTCGCGGTGGAGGGGGACGGGGTGTTCGAGGACGTGGTGCTGGCCGACCCCGGCAGCTTCGAGATCATCGCGGTGCCGTCGACCCCGGCCCACTACTCGGCCGACTACCGCCTGAGCGAACTGCACACCTTCACGATGGGGGTCGGGGTCTCCGTCGAACTCCATGAGCACGTCGTCCTCGACCTCGCCTACAAGCGCTACCTGATGCGCGGCCTCGACGGCCGGACATCGGCCGATGCCTTCCCGGATGCGAACGTCTTCACCGTCGGCCTCACCGGCCGTTTCTGACCGCCCGGATGTCCCACCGATCCTCCATCCAGGAAACCGGGACCGGGCCGGAGGTGTTGGCGGCGACGCCGCCGCCGGTGGCCCGGGTGCTGGATCGGATCCGGGGGACGGCCCGGATGACGGCTGCTGTCGGCGGTGGGCGTGAGTTGACGTTCCAGGCGATGGGAACCCGGTGCCGGGTGGTCCTGAACGCGCCGGATTCGCCGGCCCGCATGGCGGCGGCGGACCTGGTGGCCTGGGTGGCCCGGTTTGAGGCGACCTATTCCCGGTTTCTGCCTGACAGCCTCATCGGACAGATCAACGCGGCGGCTGGGCGTCATGCCATCGCCCTGGACGCCGAGGCGGACGGTCTGCTGGCACTGGGTGAACAGTTGTGGTTCCTCACCCGCGGACTGCTCGATCCCACCGTCCTCCCGCTGGTGCGGATCTGGGATTGGCGGATGGGCCGTGTGCCCGGCCCGGAGGAGATCGAGGCGGCCCGGCGGGTGGTGGGATGGCGACGGGTCCGTCGCGGGCCCGGCTGGGTCTTCCTCCCCGAGGCGGGCATGTCCCTTGACCTGGGAGGCATCGGCAAGGAGTACGCCGTGGATCAGGCCGTCGCCCTCGCCGCACGTCCCGGGGTCGCCGGCGTGCTGGTGGATTTCGGCGCGGATGTCCGGGTCTTGGGCGATCCACCGGACGGCCGGCCGGCCTGGGTGATCGGTCTCGAGGATCCCCTGGCTCCCGGTGAAACCTGGTGCCGTGTGGCCCTGCGCCAGGGGGCCGTGGCCACCTCGGGGGACTACCTGCGCCGGTTCCAGTCGGAAGGGCGCGCGTATGGCCACATCCTCGACCCCAGGTCGGGTCGCCCCGTGGACAATCCCTGCCGGGCGGTCCATGTTGTCGCGCCGTCCTGCACCCAGGCCGGCATGCTGAGCACGGCGGCCTTCGTGCTCGGGGGCGAGGAGGGCCGTCGGCTCATCGACTCGACCCCCGGCGCGGAAGGCGCGCTGTGGATGCCGCAACAACGCCTCACCACCCTTCGCTTCCACGAACATGTCCTCCCGTAAACCCATCCTCTGGACCCTCCTGACCGCCCTGCTCCTGCCCCTCGCCGCGGCGGCGGGACCGAAGGTCGGCGACCCGTTTCCCAAGCTGTCGGAGTTCAAGCTCGAGGGTCCCCTGCCGATCCTCCAGGGCAAGCTGGTCATCATCGACTTCTGGGCGTCCTGGTGCGGGCCCTGCAAGCGGGCGATGCCGGTCCTCCGCGAGCTGCATGAGGAGTACGCCGACAAGGGGGTCGTCATCCTCGGCGTGAACCTCGACGAGGAGAAGGCGGACATGGATGCCTACCTCAAAAAGACCCCCATGCCGTTCCCCATGGTCCGCGACCCGAAGGGCCGGCTGGCCGGGAAGCTCGATGTCAGCGGCATTCCCACCTCGTATGTCGTGGGTCCCGACGGACGCATCCGGGCCATTCACGAGGGGTTCGGCGGGGACGCCACCCGGCGCGAGTACGTCGAGGCAATCGAGGCGTTCCTGAAGTCCAACCCGCCCAAGCCGTGATCCCCGCCCGGCGGTTCACCCGATCCTGGCTGCTCCTTCCGGCGCTGGTCCTCCTCGCCGGGTGCCAGACCGTCAAGCCGTGGGAACGCGGGCGGATGGCCGGGGATACCATGCGTCCCGACCGAGATCCCGCCGGACTGGCGTTGGCGGAGCACATGTGGTTCTCCCGCGAGGCCGCGTCCGGCGGACGCGGCGTGGGTGGTGGTGGCTGTGGATGCAACTGACCACCGGACCCGAACTCCCCCCACGGAATTGCGATCCCCCGAACCAATGATCCGACTTCATCGTGTTCCCGCCCTGGCGGCGGCGCTGTTTCTTCAGGTGGCACCCCTGATCCGGACGGCCGAGCCGGTCGCCGCCGCGGTGCTCCAGCCGCTCGCCATCCTGTTCCGCTGGGCGGCCGGGGTCGCGGCGCTGGCGGGATCGGTCCACGCGGTGTCGGGGGCGACCGGACTCATCAGCGCGTCATCGGTCGATGGAACCCGGGGACAGACGCTCGTGTACCGGGCGCAGATCATCAGCGACGAGCACGGCATCCCGGAATCCTACAGCGCCACCGGGCTGCCCCCGGGCCTGGCCATCACCGCGCTGGGTCCCCTGCGGGGGACAGTCCAGGGAATCCCGGCGGATGCCGGGAACTTCGATGCGCGGATCACGGGGTGGAAGACACGGGTTCCCGGGGCGGGGGAGTTCTTCTACACGGCCACCGTCCGGTTCGAGATCGCCGATTCGGGACCCACCGTCGTCACCCCGCCGGCCTCGCAGGTGGTTGCCGTCGGATCCCGCGTCGAACTGTCGGTGGTCGTCGAGGGCACCGATCTCACCTACCAGTGGATCCACAATGACATCGAGGTTCCCGAGGGAACGGCCAATCCGCTGGTGCTGGATCCCGTGACCAAGGACCATATCGGCACCTACAGGGTCCGGGTCAGCAATCCCGGAGGGGCCACCTCCAGCAGTCCCGCGGAACTCGCGGTGTTGGATCCACCGGCCATCATCCAGTCGCCCACCGGGGGCACGTTCACCGACGGTTCCGTGGTCACACTCGCCGTCACGGCCTCCGGTGACGCACCGCTGGCGTTCCAGTGGTTCCTCGGCCCGGATCCGATTCCCGACGCGACCTCGGACTCCCTCACATTGGATCCGATCCGTCCCGTCCAGGAGGGCTCCTATACGGTCACGGTTTCGAACGTCGTGGGTTCCGCGACGAGTGACCCGGCGGTCGTGATCGTCGGGTCGGCACCGCGCCCCCCCTCGATCGTTGGGATGCGTGTTCCACCCACGCTGCACACCGGTGAAGCCGCCCGGCTCGAGGTGACCGTTGAATCGCCGGTCGCCGTCTCCGGATACCAATGGCGGGATTCGACGGGACCCATTTCCGGTGCCGTGGGCGCCGTCCTCGAGTTGCCACCCTTCGTCGGGCCCGGATCGTCGGAATTCGACGTGGTGATCTCCGCCAATGGAGTGAGCACGACTTCCGCTCCGGTGCGCATCACGGTCGTCGGACCCCTGATTCTCGCATCGCCCGAACGGATCCCCGGGGGCCTGTCCCTGCGTTTTGTTGCCGTGCCGGGGCGCCGATACCAACTGGAGTCCAATCCGGGTCTCGATCCGGCGACCTGGACTCCGGTGGCCGATCCGTTCGTCCCCGGCAATCCGGAAGGCATCACCCAGGTGCCGTTGGAGTCCGACGACGGCCGGTTGCTGCGCCTCCGGGCACTCGCCGAGTAGCGGGCGAAGGCCTTGGACGGACGAGCCTGCCCGAGCCCGCAGGGGAGAGTTGGAAATCCGCGATGCAGGATTCCTCCTGCGTTTCGGCGTGTCGCACAACTCCGACCTCCCGCATCCATCCGCCCCGTCCAAAGCCCCGCATGTCCGAAGCCCCGCATGTCCGAAGCCCCGCATTGACCTGCCGCTCTCCGTCAGGCACAGAAACCGCACCATGATTCCCCTCCGTTCCCTGGCCCGCATCCTTTTCGCACTCCTCCTCACCTCCGGCCTGCTCCGCGCCGCCGAGATGGACGCACTGGTCGGCAAGTGGTCGGCCGACCGTGAGATGAACGGCCAGAAGGTTCGCTTCGTCCTGCAACTGCGCGCGGATTCCTTCGAGTTCGAACTGCAGGATGCGTCGGGAGAGCCCCGCTACCACGCCAAAGGCAAGGCAGCCGTCGCGAAGGTCGGATCGATCCGCACCCTGTCCCTGACCGACATCGAGGGTGGGCAGGACAAGGCGGACCTGCAGCCCGTGGATGATGACCGCACCCTGGTCTACATCACCGGCTACAACACCCTCACCGTCGCATCCAACTTCGACCGGGAACGCGACAACGACATTCCTGCAGTGACCGTCTACCGCAAGGTCACCCGCTGAACGGATTCCCCCGAAGTTTCCGGACAGCCTCTCAACCTCGCATCCTCCATCGACGCAGCCGCAGGGCGTTGCCGATGACGATCACGTCGCTGAGGCCCATGGCGGCGGCGGAGAGGATGGGACTGAGGAACCCGAGCGCCGCCAGGGGAACGGCGGCGGCATTGTAGAAGAACGCCCAGAAGAGGTTCTGTCGGATGGTCCGCAGGGTGGCCCGGGCCAGGCCGAGTGCCTCCGGGATCGCGTCGACGTCGGTGGTCAGCAGGATCAGGTCGGCCGCCTCCCGGGCCACGTCGCTCGCGCGGCTGACGGCGATCCCGAGGTCCGCCTGCTCGAGGGCGGGTGCATCGTTGATGCCGTCGCCGACGAACGCCACCCGCCGGCCTTCCGACTGCAACCGCTGCACGTGCTCGGCCTTGGCACCGGGGTGGACCTCGGCGACGACATGGTCTGCCGGGATGCCCGCCCGCCCGGCGATCACCTCGGCGGTGCGGCGGTTGTCGCCGGTGAGGAGGAGGATCCGATATCCCGTCGCCCGGAGCCGGGAGACCATGCCGGCGGTTCCGGGCTTGAGTTCGTCCCGCAGGGCGAAGGCGCCTGCCACGACGCCGTCGACGGCCAGCAGGGCCACGGTGGCCCCCTGGCCGTGCCATTCGCCGAGGAATCCATCGGCCGGGCCCAGGTCGAATCCGGCATCCCGGAACCATCCGGGCGAGCCCACCTGCACCCGGCGACCCTCCCAGCGCGCCTCGGTTCCCCGTCCGCGAACCTCCCGCCAGTCCGAGACCGGCAGCCGGCCGTCGTCGACCTGCACGAGGGCGCGACTGAGCGGGTGGCGGGACGGGCTGGCGAGTGTGGCCGCCAGGGCGGCGACCGGCAGCCGGGGCGCCCCGGTTTCGAACGCCTGGCGGGCGACCACGGCGGGGCGGCCCTCGGTGAGGGTGCCGGTCTTGTCGAACACCACCGTGTTGATGGTTCCCGATTTCTCGAGGGCCTGGCCGTCGCGGATCAGGATGCCCCGTCGGGCGGCGGCGTTCACCCCGGCGAGGATGGCGGCCGGGGTGGCCAGTCCCATGGCGCACGGGCAGGCCACGATGAGCACGGCGGCGAGGAGGACGAAGGCCGCGGCCGCGGGCTCCTCCGGCACGCTGGCGTGCCACAGCCAAGGCGCCACGGCGTCGTGCACCTGCCGGGCGGAGGTCGGGGCGAAACCCCACCACAGGGCGGTGGCGATTCCCACCGCCACCACGACCGGAACGAACACGCTGCTCACCCGGTCGCCGAGCCGCTGGATGCCGGCACGGCTGTCCTGTGCCCGGCGCACCACCCGGATGATTCCGGCCAGGGCAGTGTCGGCCCCGACGGCGGTGACCCGCACGACCAGTCGGCCGTCCTGATTCTGGGTCCCCCCGTACACCGGACTTC
Organism: uncultured Verrucomicrobiota bacterium; assembly: GCA_964525755.1. GTDB lineage: Bacteria > Verrucomicrobiota > Verrucomicrobiia > Limisphaerales > UBA9464 > UBA6176. Next base: position 124,727 of record CAZGIK010000002.1, on the reverse strand, counting down.
CCGGAGATTTCTCCGCCGGGAGCGACTCTCCGGTGAGCATCGACTCATCCACCGCCGAGCCGCCCTCCACCACCTCGCCGTCCACCGGCACCTGGTCGCCCGGCCCCAGGACCACCCGGTCGCCCACGACCAGCGAGGCCACCGGGACCGACTCCGTGGAGTCGTCCTCCCGAAGCCGGGAGGCGCGGGCGGGGGCGAGGTCCAGGAGGGCGCGGAGGGATTCGCCCGCCCGCGCGCTCATCCGGGCCTCGAGCCAGTGGCCGACGCTGATCAGGGCGATGATCGCGACGGACTCCATGAAGTAGAGGTGGCCCGGCCGGCCGGCGAGGAGGGACCAGAGGCTGAACCCGAACGCCGCCGAGGAACCGAGGGCCACCAGGGTGTCCATGTTGGAACGTCCCACGCGCAGCTGGCGCCAGGCGCCGACGTAGAACCGGGCGCCGCAGACGAATTGGACCGGGAATGCCAGGACGAGAGCGGCCCAGTGCCATCGTCGGTCCGTACCCCAGCCGAGCCCCCATTCCGCCAGCATGAACAGGACGGTGAGGGTGCCTGCGAACCAGACATTGAACCACCAACCCGAGCCCGGTGTGGCGGCCGATTCCGATTCGCCGACCGGATCCCCGGCAGCCGGCAGGACCGTTGCGGGATACCCGGCGGCCGTGATGGCCTGGGCCACCGCCTCGGCGTCGGCCGGGGCCGGAGTGATCCGCACCCGTCCCGCTGCGAGGTCCACCTCGACCGTTCCCACCCCCGGCACGGTGGCGGCGGCCTGCCGCACCCGCGCCGCACAGGAGCCACAGGTCATTCCATCGACCGAAAGGGCCAGCCCGATGCCTGCCTGCGGGTCCGCCTCGTGGGTGGCCTCATAACCGGCGGCTCGGACCGCGGCCGCCAGTCGGGAAGGATCGGCGGACGTGCCTGGGGACAGGATCACCTCGGCACGGGCCCCGGCGAGGTCGACCGATGCCGACGCCACCCCGTCCACCCCGAGGAGGGCCGTCTGGACGCTTCGGGCGCAACTGGCGCAATCCATCCCGCGGACTTTCAGGAAGACCGGTGACTCGGACGTGACCTGGGACGGGGACGGGTGGGGGCGGGGTCGGAAACCGATGGGCTGTGCCGACATGCCCGGATCCTCGACGGTTGCGGCGCTACCCGCAAGGAGGTCGGGATCCTCGTTTCTCAGGCGGAGTCTTTTGGATACCGATAACGACGTAGTGTGGCCCAAGGTGCCTGTCACCCCTGTGATCGCTCCCCGGTCCGAAGGAGCCTGTCACCCAGGTGGCCGGTCGGTTGCGGTGCAGGGTGTCTGTCCCCCCCCGTTGGGGGTTTTCCGCCGGTGGGTCACAAGGTGCCTGTCACTCCAGTACGGGCGGACGGGCCAGGGGGCGGGACCTGACGGCCGGTCGGAGCAGTGGGCGGCGGTTGGTCGGGGATCCCCGGGCTTCGGGAGCCGATCGCCTCGACGGGGTCCTGGCGATCCAGATTCCGCTTGAAACCGAGTTCGTGGTCCGGCCCCGGGTGGCCCCGTGACCCGGACTTGTCCCTCCCGGGATCGCGCGCCACGTTCGACCGGAAACCGCCCATGCCTATGACGCGCCAGCAGGTCCTCGACCTCTACTTCATGGATGCCCGATGCAAGCTCATCGATCTCGCCGCCTTCCTGGACCGGGTGGACCGGGGGACGGGCGATGCGGACTTTCGTTTGGCCGCCTTCCGAGAGGCGCTGAGGCATCTGGCATCGGGTGAGACGGGCCGCGCGGAGGCGGTGCTCCGCAGCCTGAGTGATCCGACGACCGAACCGTTGGAACGGGCGCCGGGCAAGGGAGCGATCGGGGCCTGGCCGGGAACCCCCGCCTGAGGACCGGCCCGTCTTGCCGGATCCGCCATCTCCAGCTGCAGCCAACGATTCCCTTCTCATGCGCTACATCGAACCCCACGGCCACATGGTCAGCCGGACCACCGACGATTACGTGGACATGGTCACGGCCGGCTGTGCCGCCGTCTGCGAGCCCGCCTTCTGGGCCGGGTACGACCGGTCCTCGGCCGATGGTTTCCGCGACTATTTCCGTCAGCTCACCGAGTACGAGCCCGCCCGGGCCGCCCGGTATGGACTGCCCCATTACTGCTGGCTGTGCCTCAACCCGAAGGAATCCGAGGACCTCGGGCTGGCCGCGGACGTTCTGGCGTTGATTCCCGAGTTCCTCGACCGGCCCACCGTGCTGGGCATCGGGGAGATCGGGCTGAACAAGAACTCGCGCAACGAGCTGAAGGTGCTCGAACAGCATGTCGACCTCGCCGCGCGCCACGGTCGGCTGATTCTCGTCCACACGCCCCACCTCGAGGACAAGCTCAAGGGGACGCGCCTGATCCTGGACGTCCTCAGGGCCGACTCGCGGATCGAACCGGGTCGGGTGCTGATCGACCACGTGGAAGAGCACACCGTGCGGGCCGTGCTCGACCGGGGACACTGGGCCGGGATGACGCTCTATCCCGTGAGCAAATGCACCCCGGCCCGCGCGGTCGACATCCTCGACGTGTACGGTTCCGAGCGCCTGTGGATGAACTCCGCGTGCGACTGGGGCGAGAGCGTGCCGCTGGCGATTCCCCGGACGGCGCTGGAGATGCGCCGACGCGGCTGGAGCGCCGAGGCCATCGACCGGGTGATCTACCAGAACCCGGTCCGGTTCCTCAGCCAGTGCCCGGCCTTCCAGGTCCGCTGACCGCGGACCGCCCGTCGGCACCGCCCGTGTCCCTGCCCGTCCACCGCATGTCCCCGGACCTTCTGGCGATCGGCGAACCGCTAGTGGAGTTCAACCAGGTCCGGCCGGGGGCGGTCGACTGGCGCCAGGGGTTCGGCGGGGACACCTCCAACCTGGCCGTCGCGGCCGCCCGGTTCGGTGCGCGAGTGGGATATGTCAGCCGGGTGGGCGACGACCTGTTCGGCCGGATGCTCCGGGACCTGTGGATGGCCGAGGGGGTGGAGTGTGAGGACGTGCAGGTCGACCCCGCTGCCCCCACCGGGCTCTACTTTGTGACCCACGGTCCGGAAGGACATGCGTTCACGTACCGACGGGCGGGCAGTGCCGCGTCGCGTCTGGCGCCTGCGGAACTTCCGTCTGACCGGTTGCGTTCCGCGAGGGTGGTCCACACTTCGGCTATCACGCTGGCGATCTCCCGGACGGCCCGCGAGGCCGGGTTGGCGGCGTTGGACAGGGCGCGTCGGTCCGGCGTGGCCACGTCGTTCGATCCCAACCTGCGGCTTCGGCTCTGGTCCCTGGACGCTGCCCGGGAAGCCATTCGCGAGGCCGTCCGCGGGGTCGCCTATTTCTTTCCCAGCCTGGATGACGCCCGGGTTCTGGCCGGGACGGAGCGGATCGACGGGTTGATCGACTGGGCCCACGGGTTGGGCGCGGGGTGGGTGTTTCTCAAGCGGGGTGCCGACGGCGTGGTGGTGAGTGACGGGCGGGAGCGCCGGGAATGGGCCGGGCACGCGGTGGCGGCGGTGGATGCGACGGGTGCCGGGGACTGTTTTGCCGGGGTGACCCTGGCGCGGATCCTGGCCGGGGATGATCCCTGGGAGGCGGCCCGGGTGGGCAATGCGGCGGCAGCGCTCTCCACCACCGGACTGGGCGCCGTCGATCCCCTGCCGCGGCCCGGCGATGTGGAGGCCCTGCTTCGGGGATGAGCATGTCAGGCCGGAGGGACTCCGAGGTCGCGGCAGATCTTTTTCGCAAGGATATCCCGGATCTCCGTGTGCCTCGGGATGAAAAATCCGGACTCCCCCCGGCCCGCCGGCCGGCGTTCAATCCGTCCGGTGTCGGAAGACCTTCAGGATGTGCTGGTGATCGGCGGCGGCCCCGGGGGCAGCTGTGCGGCGACCGTGCTGGCGCGGGCCGGCCTGCGGGTGCGTCTGCTGGAGAGGGAACGCTTCCCGCGGTTCCATGTGGGCGAGTCGCTGCTCCCGTACAACACCGCCCTGTTCGACGAGCTGGGAGTGACGCCGGCGCTGGAAGCCGCCGGGTTCTTCCGCAAGCGGGGCGCCCAGTTCCACCTCGGCGACGCCAGCAAGGGCACGGCCTTCCGCTTCCGCGACGGGCGGTTCACCCGCCACACCCAGGCCTGGCAGGTGGAGCGGTCGCGCTTCGACGAGATCCTGCTGCGCCACGCCGCCGCGTGCGGGGTCGACGTCCGCGAAGAGGTCGCGGTCGAGCGGTTCGAGGTCGATGCCGACGGGGTCACGGTCCGGGCCGTGGGGGCGTCGGGCGTTGCGGAGCGCCACCGGGCCCGGTTTCTGGTCGATGCCAGCGGTCGGGGCAACGTGACGGGCAACCAGGAGGGGTTGCGGGTGGCCGATCCCCGCCTGCGCAAGCTGGCGGTGTTCGCGCATTTCCGCGGGGTGCGGATTGACGCGGGGGAATCCGGTGGCGACACGGTGATCGTCCGGCTGGCGGACAAGTGGTTCTGGCTGATCCCGCTGTCGCCGGACCGGGTGAGCGTGGGGCTGGTGATGGATCGCGACGAGTATGCCGCGGCGTCGGCGCCGCCCGAGGCGGTGTTCCGGCGATGGGCCGACGGGTCCGCCGCGATGCGGGAGCGCCTGGCGGGCGCGGAGGCGCTCACCCCGTACCACGTCACCAGCGACTGGTCGTACCGCAACCGGACACTGGGCGGGCCGCGGCGGGTGCGGGTGGGGGATGCCGCGGGATTCATCGACCCGATCTTCTCCAGCGGGGTCTTCCTGGCCATGCACTCCGGCCGTCTGGCGGCGCGCGGGATCGTGTCGGCGCTGCGGGCGGGCTCGGACGGATCGGCGGAGTTCGCCGCCTACGAGCGGCGGATCGACCGGGCCATGGCGATCTACCGGGAGATGGTCCACCACTTCTACACCACGCCCTTCATGGAGGTGTTCCTGGAGCCGCGGGCCAAGTGGGGATTGGCGGCGGCGGTCAACGCCGTGCTGGCCGGGGAGCTGGAGGGCGGCTGGCGGTTGCGGTGGCGCATGCGGGTGTTCTTCCTCCTCGTGCGGCTGCAGGGCCGTCGGCCCTTCATGCCCCGCATCAGCTTTCCCCCCGTCCCGGCATGAATCCCCGTCCCGTCCGCGCCACGCTGCTGGCGCTTGTCCTCGTCGGGTGCGGGGCCGGGTGCCGGACCGTCGACCCGTCCCCGCTCGACCTTTCCACCCCGGGGTGGACGGTGCAGGAGACGGATGCCGTGTGGGTACCGGGGGCGGATGCGCCGGAGGTGCCCGGTGAGGTGCTGGTGGCGGTGCATGTCGACGGGCGGCGGTTCGTGCAGTTCAGCCGCCAGGGGCTGCCGCTGGTGCAGGCCCGGCAGGGGGACGGGCGATGGAGCCTGCGGTCGCCGTTGCGGCCCGGGGTCCACGGCGGGCCGGGGCGTGGAACCCGGCGGGTGCCGTGGTTTGTGGTCGACCGTCTCCCGCCCACACCGGGTGAGCGGAGGGGGTGGGTCGTGGAGGCATTGCCCGACGGGCGATGGCGGGTGCGTCAACGGCGGACGGGCCAGATGCTCGAGGGGCTGGATCCATGAGGGCGATGGGTCGTCGACTGCTGCTGATCCTCGCCTGTATCCCGGTGGTGGTGGGGCTGGCCCGGCTCCGGCTGTCGGTGGATGTGCTGGAGCTTCTTCCCCGGGGGCTGCCCGAGGTGGAGGGGCTGCGGTGGCACCAGCGGCACTTCAGTGCCGCGCGGGACCTGTGGATCACGCTGTCGGCCGACGATCCCGCGGTCGTGGAGCGGGTCACCCGGACGGTGGTCGACGGGTTGCGTTCCCGGCCGGAGCTGGTCCGTCGGGTGGTGGCCGGCGATCCGTTCTCCGGGTCGCCGGGCGAGTGGGCGCCGCTGCTGGCGTGGATGTGGCTGAACCAGCCGGCGGCCGAGATCGACGGCCTGGCGTCCCGGCTGGATCCGGACGGGGCGGCGGCGGCGCTCGACGAGGCGCGCGAGACGCTGGCCGGGGCGTTGTCGGGCGAGGACCTGGTCCGGGCCGCCACTGATCCGTTCGGCCTCACCCGGGTCGGCTCCGGCCTGGGCCGTCCGGCGGCCGATCCGTTCCGGTCATCCGACGGGACCTTCCGGGTGATCGAGATCCAGCCCGCGATCGAGCTGGGGGCCTATCCGGTGACGGCCGGGTGGTTGGAGCGGGTCCGGGGGGCGGTGGAGGGTGAGCTGGGGGTGGTGGAAGGCCTGCGGGTTCGGTACACCGGGGGGCCGGCGTTCACGGCCGAGATCGCGGGCGGGATGGAGCGCGACCTGACCCGTTCGGCGGCCGGGACACTGGGGGTGGTGGCGGCGATCTTCTGGCTGGCGCATCGCACCTGGAGACCGTTGATCCGGCTCCTCCTCCTCCTCCTGGCCACCCTGGTGCTGACCCTGGCGGCGGCCGGCCTGGCCGGCGCCGCGCTCAATGTCGTATCCCTCGGTTTCGCGGCCATCCTGCTGGGGCTCGTGGTCGACTACGGGCTGGTCACCTGGCACGAGCGACGGAGCCATCCCGGGGCGGAGGCGGGCTGGATCCGGCGTCGGGTGGGCGGACCGGTGGGTTGGTCGGCGCTGACCACGGCCGGTGCGTTTGCGGTGGTGACGGCCGCGGGCCTTCCCGGGCTGCGACAACTGGGCGGGTTGGTGGCGTTCGGGGTGTTGGCCGGTGCCGTCCTGATGGTCGGTGGCTTCGCCCGGGCCCGGGCGTCCGGCCCGGGTTCGGCCGATGTGCCGGTCGGGGATTCCGGGGAGGGATCGGGCGGGTTGCCGGAACGGATCCGTCGACGTCGGACGGCGTGGGCGGTGGCGGCCGGGGTGGCGGTGGCGGCGCTGGCGGTCCTGATGATCCGTGGCTGGCCGGGTGTGGATGCCTCGTCCGCCCCGCTGCGGCCCCGGGGAAGCGAGGCCCATGCGGCGATGGAGGAGTGGGGGCGTCGCATCGGTCGCGGAAGCGGGGCGCTCTGGCTCCTCGTTCCGGGATCGTCCGCCCCGGAAGTCGCCCGTCGACTGGAGCGGATCGACGCGCTGCTGGCCGCGGCCCGGGAGTCGGGCGACGTCCGTTCGTACCGCCTTCCCGGTCCGCTGTGGCCGGACCCGGCCCGTCAGGCGACCAACCGGGTCCGTCTGGCGGCGCTGGCCGGGCGGTTGCCGGCCCTGGAGCAGGCGGCGGCGGCGGCGGGATTCACCGACGAGGCGCTGCATCTGACCCGGCAGGTGCTCGGGCACTGGAGGAAGGCGGATGGACCGGATGCCCCGGGCGAGCCTGTTCCGCTGCCGGCATCCGACGGGGCGTCGTGGCTGGTGGGGCAGATGGTGGGGCGTGGGCCGGACGGCTGGGTCGCGCTGGGGATGGTGGAGATGGGGGCCGGGGTCGATCCGGTGGGCCTGGCGGCCGAACTGTCCGTGGCGGGCGGGTGGCTCACCGCCTGGGATCGCCTCGGGCCGGCCCTGCTGGCGCGGGTGGAGGGCCGGTTGCCCTGGCTGGCGGCCGCGGCGGCGATCCTGGTGCTGGGCGCGCTCGGGATGGCGTTCCGATCGGTCTCCGCGGTCCTGGTGAGCCTGGCGGGACTCGGCTTGGCCGCGCTCATCTTCCTCGCCGGAATGGCCGTTGCCGGCTTCCGCTGGAACCTGATGAGCCTCGTGGCCCTGCCGCTCGCCCTGGGGCTCGGGGTGGACTACTCGATCCATGTCCTGTTCGCGGTGCAGCGTGGGGAGGGTCACGGGAGGGTCTTCCGGCGCGGGGTGGGTGGTGCCCTGCTGCTCTGCGGGGCCACCACGGTCACCGGGTTCGCCTCGCTCGGCTTGAGCAGCAACGCCGGGTTGGCGAGTCTCGGATGGACCTGTGCGGGGGCGGTCGGGTGCGTCCTCGTCCTGTCCCTCGGCTGGCTGCCCGCGGTCGCCCCGGTGGGAGATGTCCCGGGGGGACCGGGCCGGGTTTCCGGGCCATCGACCTGGTACCGGGCGGGGCTCTGGAAGGTGGGGATGACCCTGGGGCGGGTGTTTCCGCGCGGGGTGCTGGTGGGGTTGGCCCGGGGGGTGGCGTGGATGGTGGCGTGGATGGATGGCGAGCGGCGTCGGGTGGTCGAGGCCAACCTCCGGCCGTGGTGTGGGGATGCCGACGCCGCCCGGCGGGCTGCGGGGCGGCTGTACATGAACTTCGGGCGGAAGCTGGTCGACCTGTGGCGCGACGAGGCGGGGGTGGCCGATGCGGTCCGTGTGCGGCCGGGTCGCGGATGGGAGCATTTCCGTGCCGCCCGCGCCACGGGCCGGGGTGTGCTGCTGGTGACGCCGCATCTGGGCAACTGGGAAGCCGGCACCCGGCTGTTGACCGGGCTGGGCGAGCGGCCGCTGGTGGTCACCGCGCGGGAGCCGGGGCCCGGGTTCACCGAGCTGCGCGAAGCGGCCCGGGCGCGGGCCGGAACCCGCACGGTGGTGGTGGGCGACGACCCGTTCGCCTTCGTCCCGGTGGTCCGTCACCTGCAGGACGGCGGCCTGGTGGCGTTGCTGGTGGATCGTCCGGCCGTCGCGGCGGCGGTGGAGGTCGGGCTGCTGGGCCGTCCGATCCGCGCCGCCATCTCCCCGGCGGAGATGGCGCGGGCGACCGGATGCGTGCTGTTGCCGGTGGCGATCGTATGGGCGGGGGACGCCTACGAGGCCGAGGTGCTGGCCCCGGTGGAGTACGACCGCGCCGAGCTGGCCGGTCGGGACGGCCGGGTGGCCCTGACCGGCCGGATCCTACGTGCCTTCGAGCCCGTCCTCCGCGAGCATCCCGACCAATGGTACCACTTCGTCCCCGTCTGGTCCTGATCCTCCTGGCCCTTCTGGCGACGGGTCCGCGGGCGGCCGCGGCGCCGGAGGATGCGGTGCTGTCGGCGTGGTTCTCCGCCCAGGCCCGGCTCGAGTCGTGGACTGCGGTGTTCACCCAGACCCGGTACCTGAAGGCATTGGCCCGGCCGCTGACCAACACCGGCCGGGTCTGGTTCGCGTCGCCCGACCGGTTCCGATGGGAACTGGGCGATCCGGTGCGGAGCGTGGCGGTGCGGGACGGCGACACGATGCTCCTGCTCAACCCGCGGCTTCGGCGGGCCGAGGTGCATCGGCTGTCCGCCGTGCCGGCCGGTCCGTTGCGCGAGGCGTTGGCCCTGCTCGACACCGGGTTCCCGCGGGACCCGGAGGTCTTCCGCGAGCGCTTCGAGGTGCAGGGGGTGGATGCGGGGGCGGACGGGGTCACGCTGCGGATGGTGCCCCGCGATGCCGGTGCCCGGCGTTTCCTGCCGGCGTTGGCGGTGACGTTCGACCCGGTGTCGCACGATCTTCGGGCGACGGAGTTCACCTTGGCGGATGGCTCCCGGGTGCGGACGGATTTCCGCGAGTCGGTGCGGGACGGGGAAGTGGAGCCGATGCGGTTCGACACCGGGGTGCCGGAGGGGTTCCGGGTGGTGGAGACGGGAGGGATGCCGTGAGCGGCCCCGATCTTCTCGCCGCCGCGCTGGGCGCGTTGCCGCACGGACCGGAGTTCCGGTTTGTCGACCGGCTGACCGGGTTGGAGCCCGGGGTGGAGGGGACGGGGGAGTATCGGTTGCCCGGGGGGTTGGACTTCCTGCGCGGGCATTTTCCGGGCGAGCCGATAATGCCCGGGGTATTGCTGGTCGAGGCCATGGCCCAGTTGGCGGGGGTCGTGGCGCAGAGCGACCCGGCGATCCCGCCGCTTCCCGGGCTCAAGCTCACGGCGTTGCGTCAGGTGAAGATCCTGGGGGCGGTCCGGCCCGGGGAGACCGTCGTGTTGTGGGCCCGGGTGACCGGCCGGCTGGGTTCGCTGATCCAGGCCCGTGCGACGGCGACGGTGGGCGGGGTGCCGGTGGCCCAGGCGGAGATCACCCTCGCCGGGTGACCGGCCGATCCGGGGGCGCGTCCGCGGGTCCGATCCGCACGGCGCAGTGCTTGTACGAGGGCTGGCGGGAATGGGAATCGAACACCTCGAGCAGGAGGCGGTTGAGGGGTTCGTGGTGCATGGCGATGAACAGTTGTCCGCGGGCCACGGCGGGCGACACCGACACGCGGGCCTCGATGGCCCCCCGGCGCGACTCGATCCGGGCCGCATCGCCGTTCGCCAGGCCGGCCGCGGCCGCGTCGTCCGGATGCACCTCCACGTGGCAGTCCTCCGGGTGGAGCCGGCGGAGCACCGCGGAGCAGCCCGTGCGCGTGTTGGTGTGCCACTGGGCCGAGGTGCCGCGTCCGGTCAGCAGGGTGAAGGGGTACGCGGCGTCGGCCGGCTCGGGGGCGTCCCGGGGCGGATCGAACAGGAACCGGGCCCGACCGTCGGGGGTGGGGAACCGTCCGTCGGCGAACAGCCGCCGCTCCCGTTCCGGGCTTTCGGGATCGCCGGTGCGGTGGGGCCACTGGATGCCCCCCTCGGCCTCGACGTGGGCGTAGTCGCGGATGCCGGTGAAGTCGCACGGCCGCCCCGCGCTGAGTCGCTGGAGGATGCGGAAGACGGCCTCCGGACTGTTCCAGTCGCGGAACATCGGAGCGCAGCCCCAGGCCTCGGCGAGGAGTCGGAAGATGCGGAAATCGGACAGGGCCAGGCCGGGCGCGCGGCGGACCGCCCGGATCACCCCGATCCGGCGTTCGCTGTTGATGAACGTCCCGTCCTTCTCGCCCCAGCCGGCCGCCGGGAGGATCAGGTCCGCGTGCTCCGCGGTGGCGGTGTTCCGGTACATGTCCTGGACCACCAGATAGTCCAGCCGGCCCAGCAGGTCGCGGAAGCGGTCCTGTCGGATCCACGAATGGACCGGGTTGGTGGCGACCACCCAGAGGCCGCGGATCTCGCCGCGGGCGATGCCCTCGACGATCCGGTCGTAGGACCAGGAGGGTTCCGACGGGATCCGTTCCTCCGGGATGCCGAGGATGCCCGCCACGTCGGAGCGGTGTCCGGCGTCGGCGAACTCCCGTCCGCCGAGCAGCGACGTGACGTTGGAGAACAGGCGCGAGCCCATGGCGTTGCACTGGCCGGTGATGCTGTTCGCGCCGGTGCCGGGGCGTCCGATGTGGCCGGTGAGGAGGGCGAGGTTGATGATCGCCTGGGCGGTCCGGGTGGACTCATGGCCCTGGTTCACCCCCATGGTCCACCAGAAGCTCACCCGCTTCCGGGTCGCGATCAGGTCGGCGCACCGGTCGAAGTCCGTCCGTGCCAGCCCGGTTGCCGCGCACACCCGTTCCGGCGGGAAGTCCTGGACGAAGGCGTGGAACGCCTCCCATCCGGACGTGTGCCGGTCGATGAATCCCCGGTCCACGGCGCCCCGTTCGACCAGGGCCCGGGCCAGGCCGAGGAGCAGGACGAGGTCCGACTTGGGCGCCAGTGGCAGGTGGAGCGTGGCGTTCATCGCGGTCTCGGTCCGGCGGGGATCGATGACGATGATGTCCGGCTGGTGGCGGTTGCGGAGGACCCGTTGCCACATGATGGGATGGGCGATGCACGGGTTGGCGCCGACGAACACCAGGCAGTCGGATTCCTCGAAGTCGGCGTAGGTGAAGGGCGGGGCGTCGAAGCCGAAGCTCTGCTTGTAGGCCACGTGGGCGGTGGCCATGCACTGGCGGGTGTTGGAGTCGCAGTGGAGTCCGCCCATGCCGAACTTGAACAGCGCACCGAGCAGGGCCATTTCCTCGGTGGGGATCTGGCCGGTGCTGAGGTAGGCGATGCTGTGCGGGCCGTGGGCGCGCTGGATGGCTCGGAACCGACGGGTGAACTCCCCGGCCGCGGTCGCCCAGTCCACCGGGATTGCCCGTCCGGTCCGACGGTCCCGGCGGAGCGGGGTGGTGGCCCGGTCGGGTGAATCCAGCGGTGCCAGCGCCTCCCACCCCTTGGGGCATGCCATGCCGAGGTTCACCGGATGGGACGGGTCCGGTGTCAGGTTCACCGCCCGGCCGTCGCGCAGGTGCAGGGTGAGGCCGCATCCGGTGGAGCAGAACCCGCAGATCGAGGAGGCGACGGCATCCGGCGCCAACCGGGCCGGCACCTGGCCCAGGCCGAATGCGCCTGGGGTTCGGACCAGTTCCTCCGTGAAGGGACCGGTCCATCGGCGCAGCCATTCCGGATCGGGTGCGGAACTCATGGCAGTCCGGGCATGCGGTCGGGGGACATGGACGTGAAGAAGATCCGCCGCTCGGCCACCTCGGCGAGCAGGAGCAGGAGGAGACCGGCCGCGGCTGCGGCTCCGGATCCGGTCGCCACCAGCAGCAGGCATCCGGCGGCGGCCAGCAGCAGGCGGGTGCGCACGGCCCATGCGAGGGGTCCGGCGACCAGGCGGGCGGTGCGTTGGCGGGCGGGCGTTGCGTCGCCTCCGGCCGGGGCCCGGAGGCTCCAGGCCTCGTGGGCCAGCCGGGCGACGACCACCGCGGCGAGCAGGGCCGCCGGGACGGGTCCGGGAGCGGCCGCCTGCGCGGTGGCGACACCGGCGAGCAGGGAGGTGCCGAGAAACCGGGGGATCGTTGCGGCGGGCCGCCATGCGGCGCGTCGGGTGTCGATGTACACCATGGACTGGGCGACGAGCGCGGCGGCAAGGGCGGTCAGGTGGAGCCCGGCGATCCAGGGGATGGTCCCGGGCGGGAGGAGGTCCGGTCGGGCGAGGGCGGTGGCGAGGATGCCGGAGGTGCCGGCGAGGACCGGGAGGACCAGCGCCTCGCGGCTGAGCCAGCTGGTGCGCCATCCCATCCAGACCCGCCAGGCCTTGAGCGGCTGCCCGAGGTGGAGTCCGCTGGCCGCCAGTCCGGCGAGCACAAGTGCCGCCGCGGCCCACGGGCCCCAGGGGCCGCCCGCCTCCGGCCATGGGTGCAGCCCGGCCAGCGCCCCGGCCCCGGCCTGCGTGAGGACCAGCATCAGCACCAGCGGCCAGTGGACCGCCGCGGGGCGGGCGTCCACGGCATCCGCGGCCTCGAGGGCCGACGGGTCGCGTCGGGTGCGGTACCGGGTGGTGGGCTGGGTGATTTCCGGGTCGGGTGCATCCGGCCACCAGGCCGGCTCCGGGGTGGCCCCCGACCGGGGCGGGGCTTTCCTACCGAGGGTGATCGGCTGCCAGGTGGTGGGAACCAGTCCGATGCGGATGGCCTCGTTCGGGCAGGCCTGGGCGCAGGCGGGCGCCTCGCCCTCGGCCAGACGGCCATGGCACAGGTCGCATTTGCGGACGATCCCGCGTCGGGCGGAAAACCTCGGGACCTCGTACGGACACATCAGGATGCAGTAGCTGCAGCCGATGCACTGGTCGTCGAGATGGCGCACGATCCCGGTGGACGGGTCCTTGTCGTAGGCGAGCACCGGGCAGCCCAGGAGGCAGGCGGGTTCGAGGCAGTGGTGGCAGGCGGTGGTGACCGTCACCTGCACCGGGTCCGCGCGGCGCGGCGGGGAGTCGACCAGCAACCCGACCGACCGCCACGACTCGCCCTCGTCGAGGCCGTTCAGCGAGTGGCAGGCGGTGACGCAGGCCTTGCATCCGGAGCAGCGGTCGAGGTCGACCTCGAACGCGTACTGCTCCCCCGGCCGGGGTGTGGTGAGGGGGATCAGGTGCCGATGCCGTCCGCCGGCCGGCAGCGAACCTGCGTCGTGCCGCCGGGCGAACTGCTCGACCGCGCTCGCGTCCCGCTGCTCGGCGAGGAGCGAGTCGATCAACGTCACCACGTCCGGCCCGGGGCCGTCCGTCGACCGGTGCGGGGCGTGGCGCGAGGGTGCGGTCACGGGTTCGGGCGGGTTTCGGCCAGGAGTTCCTGGAGGCGCCCGATGTCGTGTCGGGTGGTGAAGGCCAGGAAGGATTCCCCCGGCTGGCGGTGCCGGAGGTAGGTGCGGAGGATCGACTCGACGGTCGGGGCCAGGTCGGCGGCGCTGACCCCGGCGAGGAGCTGTCGGCCGACCGCCTGCCGGTCGCCGAACCCGCCGCCCACGAACACGTGGTATCCCTCGCGCGATTCGCCCCCGACCTTGACCTTGGTGGCCAGCAGGCCGAGGTCGCCCATGTAGTGCTGGGCGCAGGAGTGGGGGCATCCGGTGAGGTGGATGTTGACCGGTTGGTCGAGGGGGATGCGGCCCTCGAGCTGTTTCATGAGGGCGAGGGCGTGGCCCTTGGTGTCGGACGCGGCGTACTTGCAGTGGGCGTTGCCGGTGCAGGCGATCACGCCGCTGCGGAGGTGGGAGGTCTTCGACTCGAGGCCGATCCGGGCGGCGGCGCGCTGGACGGTCTCCACATACGCCTCCGGGACGTTGGGGATCACGAGGTTCTGCCAGACGGTGAGGCGCACCTCGCCGGAGCCGTAGAGATCGGCGATCTCGGCCAGTCGCCGCAGCTGGCGGCTGGTGATCTGGCCGACCGGGACCGCGAGGCCGATCCAGTGGAGGCCGGGCTGGCGTTGGGCGTTCACCCCCACGTGGGGATGGGCGGCCGGCCCGGGCGCGGCGGGATCCGGGGCGGGCACCGGCGAAATGTCGTCCGGCACGCGGAGGATCGGGCGGCCCAGGCGTTCCTCGGCGGCGCGGACGTAGTCGGCGAGGGTGAGGGTTTCCAGCAGGTGCTTCAGCCGCGCCCGCTTGCGGTCCGTCCGGTTGCCCTGGGCGAGGTACACGCGGATCAGGGCGGCGGTCACCTCCACGGCGTCGGCCGGCGGGACGAGGATGCCGAGGTCGCGGGCGAAGGCGCGGTGTCCGGTGGCGCCGCCGGCGGCACATCGGAAGTACACCCCTTCGGCGACCCCGTCGGTGACCAGCGCGCCGGCGGGTGGTTGCGAGGTCGTGGTGGACACCACACGCACGGCGCGGAACCCGAGGTCGTTGGTGTCCTCGACCGTGGGGATCGGTCCGCCGCCGTGGAAGGCGACGTTGAACTTGCGCGGCAGGTCGTAGAACTCGCGGTTCTGGAGGATGTACTCGCCGAGCTGCTGGACGATCGGGAGCGTCTCCACGAGTTCGTCGGGATCCACCCCGCTGGTCGGGTCGCAGGTGAGGTTGCGGATGTTGTCGGCTCCCGATCCGCGGGAGTGGAGGCCGAGGGCCTGGATGCGGCGCAGGAACTCGGCCGTGTCCCGCGGGCGGATGAGGCGCATCTGGAGGTTCGCCCGGGTGGTGACCTGGAGGTAGCCGGTGGTGAGTTCGTCGGCGATGGCGGCGAGTCCGCGCAGTTGGTGGGACAGGAGCTGGCCGCCGGGGATCCGGAGTCGCGCCATGAATCCCTCGCGGGTGGGGGCGAGGTAGAACAGGCCCTGCCACTTGAACCGGAAGGTGTTCTCGCGGTCGGGCGCCTGGTCGGCTGCGGCGTGCTGCAGCAGGAGGGGGTAGGCGTCGAGGGGATGGAGCTCGCGCTTGATGCGTTCCTCGGCGGTGAGGTCCTCCGTGCCGGACGCGGGAGTCGCCGGCTGCGGGGCGGCGGCGATGTCGCCGAACGTGATGCCGCGGTTGACCAGGCCGGCGAACAGGCCCTCGAGGTAGGCGACCTGCTCGGGGTTGAGGGGCTGGCCGGCGACCGTGGCGGGGAAGGCGGGGGAGGGTTTCATGGCGGGCGGAGGGACCTTCAGTACACGTCGCGCTGATAGCGTCTGGCGGATTTCAGGGCTGCCACGTACTCGGCGGCCTGCTCCGGGGTGCGTCCGCCCGCGGTGACGATCACCTCATGGAGCGCGGCATCGACATCCCATGCCATCCGCCTGGCGTCCCCGCAGACGTAGAAATGGGCCCCTGTCTCGAGCCAGTCGAAGAGCTCGCGGGCGTTCTCCCGCATCCGGTCCTGCACGTAGACCTTCCGTTCCTGGTCCCGGCTGAAAGCGAGGTCGAGCCGGGCCAGGTGTCCGTCGGCCGCCCACGCGGTGAGCTCGTCCTCGTAGAGGAAGTCGAAGGCCCGTTGCTGGTCGCCGAAGAAGAGCCAGTTGCGGCCGGTGGCGCCGACCAGCCGACGTTCCTCGAGGAAGGCCCGGAACGGGGCGATGCCGGTTCCCGGGCCCACCATGATGATGGGGGTGGCGGGGTCGGCGGGGAGGCGGAAGCCGGACGACACCTGGAGGAAGACCGGCACCGGGGTGACGCCCGGGACGACGGCGTCGGCGAGCCATCCGGAGGCGACGCCGGTGCGGGCCCGTCCGTGGGCCTCGTAGCGGACGGTTCCCACGGTGAGGTGGACCTCGCCCGGGTGGGCGCCCGGGGAGGAGGAGATCGAGTACAGGCGCGGTTGGAGCGGACGGAGGAGGGAGGTGAGTTCCCGGGGTTGGAACGTGGCGCCGGGGCAGGCGCGGAACACGTCGAGCACGTCGCGTCCGTGGAGCCACGCCTCGAGGTCCGCCTTCCGGTCGGGCTCGAGCAGGCGAAGGACGTCGGTGTTGCCCGAGCGGGTCGCCGCCTCGCGCACCAGGGCCGGCGGGGCGGCGGTGAGGACCAACCGGCGGGTGAGCCACTCCTGCAGCGGGTGCGACCGGTCTTCGGAATCCGTCGCCGGTTCGCTGCCGTCGAGACCCAGGGCCTCCAGGAGGCCGGCCACGAGGTCGGCCCGGTTCTCGGCGAACACCCCGAGGGCATCGCCGGCGGTGTAGGTGAGGCCGCTCCCGGTGAGGTCGATCTCGTGGTGGCGGATGTCCTTGGCCGAGCCCGGTCGGCTGAGGCATCGGCTGGCCTTGAGGCGGGCCGGGAAGGGGTTCTTCCGCGAGGGGCCGGCCGACGCCGTCGCGGTGTTCCCGCCGGCGGGTGCGGGCGACGCCGATGGGCTCGTTGCGGGGGCGGGGCCCGCGGTGTCGGCGCCGGCCAGCGCGATCCAGAGCTGGTCGAGCCATCCGGGCACCACCGGTTCCGGGTCGGTGTCGCATTCGCCCCGGGGGACCATCCGACGGGCGCCCAGCGCGGCCAGCCGTTCATCGAACTTGCGTCCCGCCCCGCAGAACTCGGGGTAGTTGCGGTCGCCGAGGGCGAGCACGGCGAACGGGAGAGCCTCCAGCCTCGGGGCATCGGCCGCCTGGATCCGGTCCCAGAACGCGGTGGCGTTGTCCGGCGGATCCCCGTCGCCCCAGGTGCTGGTCACCACGACGCAGGGCGTGCCGTCGGCCAGTGCGGCGGTCGACACGGCGTTGAGTTCCTCGACCGTCGCGGCGAAGCCGCGGGTTCCGGCCTCGCGGGCGATCCGCTTCGCGATGCCCGCGGCGGTGCCGGTCTGGGAACCGAAGGCGATCCGGAGGGGGCGGGTCGGGGAGGGCTTCGGGGTGTCGGCCGACCGCCCTCCCGGCCCCGGCGCGGCTGCCAGGAGCCCGGCGAGATAGCCGTTGAGCCAGGCCCGTTGCTCGGCCGTGAACGGCGCGTTGTCCGGCAGGATCGGTGGGGCGGTCATGGATGCGTGTCCGCCTCATCCCGCAGCGGGACCGATGCCATGTCCCGCCGGGCGGATGCCGAAGGTTTCATCCTGCGCATGAGGGTGGTTCATCGTTCCGGCCCGACACCATGAGCACGGTTCCGGATGGGGGCGTGTCGGGCGGGGGTGGGGTGGGAATCCGGGGCGACAGGCCGTCCCGCGGCGGGGACGGCCTGTCGTGAAATGGCCAGGATGGTCGTCATCGGATGGACGGTCCGGGCGGAACGGGTCAGGCGGGGCTGCCGGGCATGGAGTTGGCGGCGTCGCGCATGGTGGTGGCGAGGACGCCGTAAACGGTGGCCCAGGCGTCCTTGACCTCCGGGGTGAAGGCCGGGCCCAGTCCCTTCTCCAGGGTCCAGAGGAGGGCCGAGCCGACCGTCGCGTAGTGTTCGTCGCGCACGCCGTAGCCCACGTGGCGTCGGCCCAGCTCCTGGACTGCGGGGATGAGGGCGGGGACGTTGTTGAGGCCGCGGACGGCGACGGTGATCATGTGCATCAGCTTCCGGCCCTGCTCCTCGATGCTGCTCTTGAAGAGCGGTCGCAGGGCGGGGTCGAGCTCGAAGAGCCGGCCGTAGAAGAGGCCGGCGGCGGTGTCGGCGATGGGGACGACCTGTTCCCAGGTCGTCTGGACGAGGGTGACTTGTTGCGGGGTCATGGGGATCTCGGGGGGGTGCGGGGGTCAGTTGGGCATGGGGATGCGGATCACCACGCCGCCCATCACGTCGTCGAGCTTGAAGTCGTCGCGCGGGGTGTCGGCGTGTTCGTTGTGGCAGGTGACGCACGCCTTGGAGACGGCGACATCCGCGTACACGGCGGTGAAGTACTTCCGGCCGCCGAGGGTTTCCTCGGCGTAGTAGTTGGTCTTGCCGAGCGAGTCGTTGACGAACTGGAGGCCGGTCTTCTCGGCGTCGGTCTTGGGGGCGTTCTGCTTGTTGATCGGCCACAGGGAGAGCAGGGCGTAGGTGAAGCCGGCGTCCTTGCCGGCGACGGTCTCGGCGCCCATGCGGAACATCTGGGCGGGGAGCGGCAGGGTCTTCTCGTCCTGCCAGTGCTCGGTGGCCTTGAGGACCTTCTCGACGTTCTGGAGGCGGTTGACGACCTGCTTGGTGTAGACGGCGCGGTCCGACGACATGACGGTGAACAGGGCATCGGCCATCTGTTGCGGCGAGAACCCGGTGGGGGCGGTGGCGCCGGACTTCTCGCAGCCGCTGAGGAGGACGGCGAGGGAGGCGCCGCCGAGGGCGGCGACGACGGACAGGATCTTGTGTCTCGGTTTCATGGCTGGGGTTTCTTGTCTTGGTTTCCGGTCTTCATCCGGCGCCGTTCCACCAGGTCGAGACTCTCGACATGGCGGGCGGGTTGGCCGGTGAAATTGGCCCGCACCAGGGCGGGGTCGGCGAGGGCGTCGAGGGAGAAGCCGAGGCCGTGGCACGAAATGCACACGGTGCGGATCATCTTTTCGTTGGGACGCAGGGTGGCGTTCTGGTTGTGCTGGACGAGGACGCGGCGTGTGTCGTCGTCGGCATGCACCTCGCGGGGCAGGTGGCAGGTGGCGCAGGAGACGCCGCTCCCGGCCGGTGCGCGCCCCTCCTGTTCCTCCCGCCAGAGGGAGAAGTGGACGGATCCCCGGTAGGCGCGGGAATGGTCGTCGTCGTGGCACTGGAGGCAGGAGTCGACGGCGGCGGTCCGGGTGTCGAAGCGGTGGGCTCCGTGGCAGCTGGCGCAGGTGAGTTCCCGGTGCACGGCGTCGGTCTTCATCGGGATCCGTGCCAGCGCCGGGGTCATCGGCGACAGGCCGCGGTCGAGGCGCATTCCGTGGCGTCCGGCGAGGAACCCGGCGGTCTCCTCCCCGTGGCAGGTGGCGCACGCGGCGTGGCCCGGGCGGTCGACCCATCCGCCCGGGGAACCGTCCGCGCCGTCCGGCTGATGGCACGCCGTGCACTGGATTCCCGCCCGGGCGTGGGCCGTCTCCTCCCAGTCCCGGAGCAGGTCGGGTTCCCCCGAGTGGACCTCGGGGGCATCGGCCGCGGCGGCGTCCAGCGGCCCGGCGGCGGGCCGTCCCGAGGCGAGGAGGAAATCGCGCAGGTTCCGGGACGGCACCATGGGGTCGGGACGGGTCGGGGGCTCGCCGAGGTGTTTCCCGAGGAAGTCCTCATAGAGTGCGGAATTGTCGTGGTAGTTGTGGCAACCGGCGTTGGCGCAGGTCTGGAAGCCGTAGTCCTTGTGGCTCTCGCGTTCCCGGACGGTCTCCTGATGGCAGTGGAAGCAGAGGTCGGCGGGGAGGGTCACGCCCATGGGATGGGTTTCCGACGGGGAATGCTCCCGGTGGCAGGTGATGCAGCGGGTGGCGTCGAGCTGGCCGAGGAGGTCGGCGTGCCGGGGGTCGGAGAACTTGGAGGCGGGGTGGGAGTCCTTGGCGGCCTTGAGTTCCGCGGCGTGGCACTGGAGGCAGGCGTCCTGCCGCACGCCCATCATGGGCGTGTGGCAGGCGGCGCAGTCGCGCTCGATCTGATGGTGGCCCGGGGTGGTGGTTCCCGGGAGGAAGGGGGTGGGGTCCGGTCCGCGCAGGCGTGCGACGAGCCCCGCCGCGAGGGCGGCGGTGACGGCGAGCCAGAGGATCCAGGGGAGGTGTCGCACGGGGGACGGGTCAGTAGTAGAAGGCGGCGAGGATGTGGAACCCGAGGAGGACCGGGAGGGGCCAGGCGAGGACGATGTGGACGAGGGTCCATGCGGCGCGGAGCCGCCGGGCGGCGGGGCCTGCCAGGCGGCGCTCCAGCGCGGTCACCGTCCCGGCCAGCGCGCCGGCGACGGCGAGGGCGAGGAAGTTCAGGAGGAGGATGCGGTTCAGGTTGTCGCCCATCCGCAGGCCGGTGTGGGTGACGAGTCCGACGAGCGACGCGAGGCCGAGCGCGGCGTGGACCGCCTTCCAGGTGCCGACCGGCCCGGCCTGGAAGCGGGCGATGCGTTTGCGGGCCGACAGCAGGAGGCTGGCGACGGTGAGGCCGAGGACGGTGAAGCCGGTGATGCGTCGGGCGGTGCCGTTGCGCCAGAGGACATCGAGGGTGCCGGGGTCCTGGACCGAGTCCGACAGGGGGATCGGCGGCAGGAGGAGCAGGGCGGCAGCCACCGCGGCGGCCAGGACGGCGGCGATGAGCAGGCCGCGGGTGCCGGGGACCGGTCCGGCGTCGGCCGGGGCGCCGACGAGTTCGGCCAGCAGCGGGCGGCAGGAGCCGCAGACGGTCGAGGCGCCGGTGGTCCGGGCCAGTTGATCCACCGTGGTGCAGCCCTCGCGGCAGGCGGTCGAGAGGGTGCCGCGGCGGATCCCGAGGCAGTTGCAGACCAAGGCGCTCTCCGGCCACTCGGCGACCGGCGGGGCGGAGCGGGCGGACCAGATCCGGCCGTGGCGGCGGAACCGGGCCTGTTCCCACGGCCAGAGGCGTCGCCGACGGCGGATGGCGTCATGCACCCGGGCCTGTTCCGGCCAGTCGCCGATGCCCACCGCACCGGCGAGGCGTCCGTCCACCAGCACCAACCGGACGTGGGACGAGTCGGCCCGGGCGACGAGCGACTCGCCGTCGGCATGCTGATGGTCGCCGAGGGTGGCGACCGACAGGCCGGCCAGCTTCAGCCAGGTGGACGGGTCGGCGCCGGCGAAGCGGCGGGGCCGGCCGGCGAGGGTGGAGGCGAGGGCCTCGGCCATGAGGAGCGAGGGACCGGCGAGGCCGCAGAGGTTGCCCTGATGGGCGGCGCATTCGCCCACGGCGAAGAGGTCGGGGTCGGAGGTCCGCAACAGGTCGTCGACCGCGATCCCGCCCCGCGGACCCAACTGCAGGCCGGCGGCGGCCGCGAGTTCGTCGCGTGGACGGATCCCCGCGGCGAGCACCACGGTCCGCACCCGGAGGCATTCGCCGGTCTGGAAGGTGAGGAGGAGTTCGTCGCCGTGGGGTTCGATGGCGATGGTTTCCCGGCCGGTGATGACGTGCACGCCGAGGCGTTCGACGTGGGTCTGGAGGCGGCGGCTGCCCTCGGGATCGAGTTGCCGGGCGAGGAGGCCGGTGCCCCGTTCCACCACCCAGGTCTCGGGGCCGAGCAGATGGAGGGCATGGGCCGCCTCCAGGCCGAGCAGTCCGCCGCCGAGCACCGCAACCCGGCCCCCGTGCAGGGCGGCGGTGCGGATCCGGTGGAGGTCCGTCGCGGTCCGGTAGACGAAGACACCGGGGAGGTCCCGTCCCGGGATGTCGGGGACGTGGGCGCGCGACCCGGTGGCGAACACCGCGTGGTCGTAGGGGATGGCCACGCCGGAGGCGGTGACCACTTGGCGTCCCGGGCGATCCAGCGCCGCCACCGGGTCGCCGGTCCGGAGTTCCACGCCGTGGCGCGCGTGCCAGTCCGGCGGCGCCAGCAGCAGGTCGTCCACGGCGGCCCCGCCCAGCAGTCGGGTGAGGTGGACCCGGTCGTAGGCGGGGACCGGTTCCTCGCCGACGACCGTGATCCCCACCCGTTGCCGGGCGGGGCCCGTGGCGAGGCGTTCCACCAGGCGATGCCCGGCCATCCCGTTGCCGATCACCACCACGCGGGTGGACGCCCGCGCGGGGTGCGGCGGATCGGAAACGGTCCGGGATCGCCTCATGGGGAGTGTCGGAATGACCGGGCGGTCCGGCGGCTCAGAAGATGAAGTCGAGCTGCACCCAGACCTTGTCGACGTCGGCGTAGGGTGCGTCCTCCGCCATGTAGTGGGCGTACCGGGCGAGGGCCGACCAGTACTTCCCGAACTTGTGGGTGAGGGTCACGTTGACCTCCCGTCCGAAGTCGCCGCCGCCGCTGTCGGCGCCGTACTCGTGGTAGTCGACCCGGAGCGGGATCTTTCCCGGGAGGGTCACCTGGGCGAAGGCGTACAGGTCGCGGAGGCCCTTGCCCGGGGTGGCGAGGAACACGTCGGCCCAGCCGTTGAACTTGGCGAGGGTGGCGAGCGGGGTCTGGAAGCCGACCGATGCGCCCGGCACCGCGCTGTTGGAGTCCGTGCCCAGCACCTCGTAGCCGGCGCCGAAGACGAACGGCTTCACGTTCACCCCGCCGCTCAGGTGGTAGTACTCCGCCTGGTAGTCGGCCGGGTTCTTGGCGTAGTCGGTCTGCCAGGCGAGCTCGCCGTGGTAGTCGAACGACACGGCTGTCTCGCGCAGCGGGATGTTTCCGTCGACCGACCCACCGAAGGTGGCGCAGGAGGCGGCATTGCCGGCGCCGTTCTCGAGGTCGAGGAGGTACGAGTAGGCGGTGAGCTTGGCGAACTTCCAGCGGCCGTAGGAGACGTTCACGATGTGCGAATCCGACTGGAAATCGCGGGCCGGGCTGGCGGCCGGGAGGCCGGCGACGTCGCCGAACACGCGGTTCACCTCCCAGAGGTAGGCGTAGGTGAACTTGAGGTCCTTGACCGACTGGTTGACGAGCGAGACCGCGTCGAAGGTCTGCTGGTTCTGGCGCCAGTCCACGTCGCCGACGAACCGTGCGGCATCGAGCACCAGCCGCTGGCGGCCGCCCTTGAGGACGGTGTCCCAGTTCGAGTAGCTGAGCCACGCCTGGTTCATCTCGGTCGTGGGCGGGTCGGCGATCACGGTGCGGCCCGGCTGCCCGTTGGAACCGGCGGCGTTGTAGTTGTCGAGCGGGGTGACCGCCGTGAGGTTCTCGCCCTCGAGCATGCCCTGGAACCCGTAGACGGTTCCCGAGGTGATGCCGAAGCGGGTGCGGATGGTGAGAGCGTTCGATGCCTCGGGGTTGGGTCCGGCGCCGACGGCTCCCTGGTCGGCGTACTCGTAGCGGAGCCGGGAGTTGAGGGAGACCTTGGCCTTGCCGATGGCGTCGGGCAGCTCGGTGTTGAACAGGCGGTTCAGGGTGCCCGGTTCCGCCGGGGGCGGCGGCGTGGTCGCGGCCGGTTCCTGCGCCCAGAGGGCGGACGAGCCGGCGGCGGCGAGGGTGGCGATCAGACGGGCGGGGGTTGCGAGTTGGCGGGATCTGGATTTCATGGTCGGGGTTGCGTCGATCAGTTGGTCGGCCCGCACGGAACCGGGCCGAGTGGCGCCGCAGCACCGCCGGTGCCGTTGGCATGGGTCGCCCCCACGAACACCCGCCGTTCTCTTGCTGGCCTCCATGAGCGGCGTTCATCGTCGCTCCCCCGCCGGATCCGCCTGCATCCGTCGGGTCGCGCTCCCCGGATGTCCCGGTCCCGCCGGTGTCCCGCCAGTGTCCGTGCTGCCGGGACCCGGCGGGGACCCTGGCGTGTCCGGACAGGTTCCGAGCGCGATGCGGTCAGCGTGGTCAGAAACGGACACGGGATGACGGGCCTCGGCGGTTGTGGGGACGGAAAGCGAAGACCCGCCTCCCCGGGCGGGGCGGCGGGTCTTCAGGCGGGACCGCTCTGGGGCCGGCTGCTACCAGCTCTTATAGGCGAGGAACTTCCCGTTCAGCGTGACCTTGACCCGGTCACCCTTCGGATCCTCGACCTTCTCGATGTCCATCGTGAAGTCGATGGCGCTCATGATGCCGGCGCCGAACTTCTCCTCGATCAGTTCCTTCATCGTCTCGCCGTAGACATAGAGCACCTCCTGGAAGCGGTACTGGAGCGGTTCCTTGGGAACCGTGGCGGCGGCCGTGCCCTTGTCGGCGAACTCCGTCAGCGCCTCGGCCACCGGCGGCTTCAGGCCGAGGAACCTGGCGACCTTGCGGGCCGCGGTGGCGTCGAGGGCGTTCTCCCCGAGGCAGGCCGAGGTGGTGTAGACCTCGGACATTCCCGCGGCGGCGGCGATGGCGGCCCAGGTGGTCTTCTTGCGCTTCTTGGCCGCGAGGATGGCGGCCTTCAGTTCGGCTTTGTTCATGGTTCTTTGGTTTGGATTCCGGATGTGGAAAGCGGGGGGGCGCCCGGTCATGGAGCCGGGTCGTTCAGGCGGCCACCGGCTCGGGGCGTGCGGCGCCGGTGTGGCGCTCCTTCTTGGCCCCCTTCACCAGGAAGTGGAGGATGTGGTTGCGGATCCGGATGTACTCCGGCGAGTCGATCAGCTCCGCACGGGTGCGGGGGCGGGGGATGTCGACATCGAGCATCTCGGCCAGTTCCGCCTCCGGTCCGTTGGTCATGAGCGCGATGCGGTCCGAGAGGAGGATCGCCTCGTCGACGTCGTGGGTGACCATGAACACCGTGTTGCGGGTGGCGTTCCACATCCGGACCAGCTCCTCCTGGATGCCGCCGCGCGTGAGGGCGTCGATCTGGGCGAAGGGTTCGTCGAGGAGGAGCACCTTGGGTTCGACCGCGAAGGCGCGGGCGAGGCCGACCCGCTGGCGCATGCCGCCCGACAGGAACGCCGGGCGTTTCCGTTCCGCGCCGTGGAGGTTCATCATGTCGATGTACTTCTGGGTCCACTCGCGGACCCGGTCGGGCGACCAGTCCGGATGGGCCTGGCGGACGGCGATGCGGACGTTGTCGAAGGCGGTGAGCCAGGGCATGAGGGCGAAGCTCTGGAACACCACCATGCGGTCGAGTCCGGGCCGGGTGACCTCCCGTCCCTCGAGCACCACGCCGCCGGAGGTGGGCTGGTCGAATCCGGCGATGATGTTGAGGAGGGTGCTCTTCCCGCAGCCCGAGTGGCCGATCATGGTGAGGAACTCGCCCTGACGGATCTCGAACGCCACGTCGCGGAAGACCACGAAGCTCTCGCCGCGGCGGTCCCGATCGTCGAGAACCGGGTAGGATTTCGACACGTGGTCGATCTTGAGGAAGGGCATGGAGGTCAGACTTCGGTGTAGGTGAAGAGGGCGGCGAGGCGTCCGAAGGCGTGGTCGAGGGCGTAGCCGACCACCCCCACGACGAGGATCGCGAAGATCACGCCGCTGATGTCGAGGTTGTTCCACTCGATCCACGTGAGGTAGCCCGCGCCGAGCTCGCCGAGGAGCATCTCGGCGGGGACCACGGCGACGAGGGCGCTGCCGAAGGAGATGCGCAGGCCGGCGAATATCGCCGGCGCCGAGGCCGGGAGGATCACGGTGAACAGGCGTCGGAAGTAGCCCATCTCCAGGAGGGCCGAGACGCGGAGGTAGTCCGCCCGGATCGAGTTCACGCCGAACGCGGTGTTGGCGACGGTCGGCCAGAGCGAGGCCATGAACACGACGAGGATCGCGGTCCAGAACGGATCCTTCACCGAGTAGAGCAGCAGGGGCATCCAGGCGAGGGGCGAGATGGGCTTGAGCACCTGGATGAAGGGGTTGAGGGCGACGAACAGGGGGCGGGACAGGCCGATGAGCACCCCCAGCAGGATGGCCACCACCGAGCCGGCGACGAACCCCGCAAGGAACCGCTTGATCGTGTACCAGACCAGCCAGGCGATGCCGTGGTCGTTCGCCCCCTTCTTCACCGTGGCCTCGCCCAGCTCGGTGCGGGCCTTCTCGAAGACCTTCATCGGGCCGGGGATTCCCCGGACCTTGTCCGGGTTGTAGACGGGCACCCCGTCGGCGTCGCGGACGATGTCGCCGTTGAACTCCAGCAGCATCAGCTCGTCCTCGGTCTTGCCCGTCGGATCAAACCGGGGCGGCCGGGTGGCCGCCTCCCATCCGATGAGGAACACGCCGAGGATGAGGAGCGAGAGGAGGTACGGACCGAAGCGGTCGCGCCAGGGGGTGCGTGCGGGCATGGGCCGGTCAGAGGTTGCTGATCGGGAAGCTGCGCGCGTACTCGTCGGCCCGGGCGGGATCGAACTCGCGGCCCATGATGACGTGCTTCCGGCTGGTGGCGCCGCGGGTGGGATACCCGAGGTCGGCCATCACCTGGTCGCACTCCGCCGCGAGGTAGACCTGCTCGGCCACCTTCCGGTAGTCGAACTCCCCCTCCACATGCTTCCAGCGCTTCATCTGGCTGAGGATCCACATCGCCATCGAATGCCAGGGGAAGGGGTCGAAGTTGATCCGGTCGGGCACGTTCTGGATCCCGCCGAGGCCGTCGGCGTAGCGTCCGGTGAGCACCTGCTGGAGCACGATCTCGGGCTGGTTCAGGTAGTTGGCCGTCGAGATTGCCTTGGCGATGTCCTTCCGGTTGGCCGGGTCGGCGGCGAAGTGGGTGGCGTCGACGATCGACCGGAACAGCGCCTTGAACGTGTTGGGATGGGTCTCGGTGAACTCCTTCGAGATGGCGAAGGCGCAGCAGGGGTGCCCCTCCCACAGGTCCTTGGTGAGCTTGAAGAGGAAGCCGACGTTCTCGTAGACGGCGCGCTGGTTGAACGGGTCGGGGGCGAGGTAGCCGTCGACGTTGTCCGCCTTCAGGTTCGCCACCATCTCGGGCGGCGGGACGATGCGGATCTGCACGTCCTTGTCGGGATGCAGGCCTCCCTCCGCGAGGAAATAGCGGAGGAGGTAGTTGTGCATCGAGTAGGTGAACGGCACGCAGAACCGGAACCCCTTCATGTCCTTCGCCTCCTTCACGCCCTTGTGCTTCAGCGAGAGGGTGATGGCCTGGCCGTTGATGTTCTCGACGGCCGGCATGAGGAAGGGCACCGCGGGCGACCCGGCCCCGAGCGTCAGGGCGAGAGGCATCGGGCTCAGCATGTGGGCCGCGTCGACCTCCTTGTTCACCGCCCAGTCCCGGACCACGGCCCATCCGGCGGCCTTGCGCACCTTGGCGTTGAGGCCGTGCTTGCTGTAGAAGCCCATCGGCTCGGCCATGATGATGGGGGTGGCGCAGGTGATCGGGATGAACCCGATGCTCAGGTCCTTCTTCTCGATGCCCTTGATGGGATCCGCGGCCATCGCCTTGGCCGTCCCGAAGTCGAAGAGCGATCCGAGCACCGCCGCCGCGGTGCCCCGTCCGACCACCTTCAGGAAGGTCCGGCGCTCGAGGTCGTTCGGGAAGATCGCGCGCATCACGGCGTTCTCGACCGTGCGGTCGAGCATCCGATCGGCGGACATCCGTTCACCCGTTCCCGCCGGGGTGCAGGCGGGGGCGGCGGATTGGTGCGACGGATGGGTGCAGCCGGCACCGGGACAGCCGTGGAAGTGTTCCAGTCCGCGGAAGTCCGGCGCCTGCCGTGCCTCGAAATCGCGCCGCAGCTCGTCCGGCTTCCCCGTGGACCGGGTCACGGCCGGCGGGCAGGGCGCGGTGTCCACGAGGGGGGCCGAGGCGTCGAACGGATCGTTGAGGGCGTGGTGATGCATGATGGGGGTTGGTCGGTGGCGGATGGCTCGTGTTGGCGGGACCGACAGTGGGGTCGGCCGGTCCGCCGGCGTCGCGCGGACCTGGCCGGAGTAAAGCACCGGCGGTGCCGTTGGCATGGAGTCGTGGACCGAACGCCCCGCGTTCTCTTGCTGGGGTTGATGAATGGCGCTCATGGGTCCCGGCCTCGCGGGTTCCGGGCGAAATCCCGCCCCCGCGGGAGTGTGCCCCGGTCGACGGTGGCCGGCCCGGGTCCTGTCCGGAGGACTCCTCCCCCCGGGTGGATTCCGGGCAGCATGGTCGGAATGCGTCAGGAGGTCGGACGAGGGTGCTCGGGGGCGGGGCCCGGGGCGTGGGAGAAACCCTGGGAGGGAGCGGGATCCCCCGGGGTTGAAGGCTCCGGGAAGGGCCCACCGGTTGGAGGTGGTGGCCACCTCCGCAAGCAACACACGTGGGGGTGTCGGGGGACAGAGTGGCCACACCAAGCCCGTGGCGGGTGGAGCATTCCGGGAAAGTGCACTCCTTGATCAACGCGGGACCGTCGGGAGGCGATCTCCCGCGATCATGATGGACGGCGCGCTTGTGTGGGACGTTGGGGGAGGCCGCCCCGTGCCGTCGGCCGTTGCATCGGCGCAAGAATCAGATCGCTGCCCCGCCGGGGCATGGATACTCTCTGCCAGACCCGGTGAGTAGGTCCTCCATCCATGAAGCCCGGCACACGCGTTGACCAGTTCGAGATCATCGCGCCGCTGGGCGCGGGCGGGATGGGTGAGGTGTTCCGCGCGCGGGACACGCGGTTGAGCCGCGAGGTGGCGGTCAAGGTGCTGCCGAAGGACTTCGTGAGCGACGCCGACCGGCTTCGGCGTTTCGAGCAGGAAACCAGGGCGCTCGCGACGCTGAATCACCCGAACATCATGACGGTGTACGATGCCGGCCAGCACGGGGGCGCGCCGTATCTGGTGAGCGAACTGCTCGAGGGGCGGACGCTGCGGGAGGAACTGGCCGCCGGCGTCTTGTCCACCCGCAAGGCGACCGACTACGCGTTCCAGATGGCCCAGGGCCTGGCGGCAGCCCACGGCAAGGGCGTGGTGCACCGCGACCTCAAGCCGGACAACGTCTTCGTCACCCGGGACGGCCGGGTGAAGATCCTGGACTTCGGGCTGGCGAAACTGCGGGAGGTGCCGGGATCCCGGATCCGGACGGCGGGTCCGACGGATCCCGATGCGCCGACGGTGGTCCAGCCCGCCGCGGCGACCACGGAGCCGGGCCGGGTGATGGGCACGCCGAGCTACATGGCGCCGGAGCAGGTGCGGGGCGAGGCGGCGGACCACCGGGCGGACCTCTTCGCCTTTGGCTGCGTGCTTTACGAGATGGTTTCGGGCCGGCGCGCGTTTCGGAAGGATTCGGCCATCCAGACGATGAACGCGATCCTCACCGAGGAACCGCCGGACCTGACGGAGACAAATCCCGATCTGGCGCCCTCCTTCGAGCGCGTGATCCGGCGTTGTCTGGAGAAGCAACCCGAGCGGCGCTTTCAATCCGCGACCGATCTCGCGTTCGCGATCGAGAACAGTTCCAACGCCAGTTCCTCGCGAAACCTCAAGCCGGTGGCGTTCCCTCGAGGCTGGCGCGAAGCGAAGTGGGCGTGGGCGGTCGGTGGTGCGCTCGCGGCCACGCTCATCACCACGACGCTCGTTTGGAGAATGGCTCCGGTCGATTCGACAACTGCCGCCAGCGCCCATATCGCCGTGGCCTTGCCGGAAGCGGTCACGATGATGCCCAACCTGAAGCCACTGCTTGCCATTTCGCCCGATGGCACCCGGGTCGTGTATGAAGGAACCGGAACGAACGGCACCTCCCAGTTGTGGGAACAGCGGTTCGACCAACCCGCCGCGCGACCGATCCCCGGAACCGAGGGCGCGGACTACCCGTTCTTTTCTCCCGACAGCCGGTGGATCGGGTTTCGTGTCAGCGCCAAGGGTAAGGCGCTGTTCAAGATTTCTGTCGATGGCGGGGCGCCGCTGGCGATCCAGAATTCGGCAGGGTGGGACATGAAGGGAGCATCCTGGGCGTAAGACGGCAACATCTACTACACGCCGGCTTGGTCCCTGGGTATTTGGAGGGTGGACGCCGACGGCAAACGCCCGGCAGAGCGAGTCGTCAATACCGATCCGGCGAAAGAAGTGCGCGCCGCGATCTGGCCGGAGATCCTGCCGGACGGAAACACGCTGCTCTACACGGTCTGGACCGGTGGCACGTTTGACACCGCGAGACTGATGGCGCATTCGCTCGCGACCGACGAGCGACGGGAGGTGGTGCGTGGAGTTCAAGTCGCACGCTACGTGAAGTCGGGGCATATCCTCTTCACCCGGGAAGGCTCGCTCTACGTGATTCCCTTCGATGCGAGGCGACTCGCCGCGACCGGTCCTGAGCGCCTGCTGTTGCCGGGCGTGGCGATGGGTGCTGTGGATGGCGAAGCGCAGTTCGGCGTCGCGGACAATGGCTCGCTGGTCTATTTGAGTGGCGCTCCCATAAGCCGCCTCTTTCGTTTCCAATGGCTGGATCGCCAGGGGAAGCTCAGACTGGCGACTGATTGGAACGCCGCGGCGACTGGCGCGCAGCTTTCGCCCGACGGCAGATCGCTGGCGACGCAAGTCGGTACCGCAGGTAAGATGGATGTCTACACCTGCGATCTGATCCGCAACACGCCCAACAGAGTCAGCAGCAGCGCGGACGATTACCGTCCGCTTTGGACTCCCGACGGCAAGCGGCTCGTCTTCACGTCCGGGCGAAACGGTGGACAGAACCTCTTTTGGCGGAACGCCGACGGCTCCGGCCTGGAGGAGCAGTTGACTTCGGGTGAAGGAGCCAAGGAAGCGGACTCGATCTCGCCGGATGGCAAACTCCTGCTCTTCCGTTGGAAGCAGGGCAATTCGGACGACGTGTGGGCTTTGCCTTTGGGCGGCGAGCGCGAGCCGTTCGGCCTGCTGACGAACCAGTGGAACGAGATCAGCGCCTCGATCTCACCGGATGGAAAGTGGCTGGCTTACGCCTCCGATGAATCCGGTCGCTCCGAGGTGTATGTCCAAAGTCATCCCGCAGGGGCCAATCGACGGCAAATCTCGAATGAAGGCGGAGCTTCGCCGTTATGGTCACGCAACGGGCGGGAGTTGTTCTATCAATCCGGCCGCAAACTGGTCGCCGTTGAGTCAGCGGAGCCGGACACCTTCATTCCCGGAAATCCCGAGGTGCTTTTCGAGGGCGACTTTGATTATCGCTTCGATGTTTCCCCGGATGGGAAAGAGCTGCTGTTGAGCGTGCGCGACGTGCCCGGATTTACGCGTTTCCACTGGATCCAGAACTGGAAGACGCTGCTGAAGGATCAGCCAGGGCCGTAAACCCCGATCCTGATGAGGCAACGAAGAATATGACCGGCTCGACCCTCACGCACTACCGGATCACCGCGAAGCTGGGCGAAGGCGGGATGGGCGAGGTGTATCGCGCCAGCGACACCAGACTTGGCCGCGAGGTGGCGATCAAGGTGCTGCCCGCCCGCATCAGCCGGGATGCCACCAGCCTTGCCCGCTTCGAGCGGGAGGCCAAGGCCCTGGCCGCGCTGAACCATCCGCACATCGCCAGCATCTACGGCTTCGAAGCGGAACGGGAGACGCACTTCCTGGTGCTCGAACTGGTGGAAGGGCAGACGCTCTCCGAGCGGCTGCGGCGGGGACGGTTGCCGCTGGACGAGGCGCTGCGGGTGGCGCGGCAGATCGCGGAGGCGGTGGAGGCGGCGCACGCCAAGGGGATCATCCACCGGGACCTCAAGCCGGGGAACATCAAGCTCACGCCCGAGGGCCGGGTGAAGGTGCTGGATTTCGGGTTGGCGAAGATGGAGGAAAGCGTGCGGGGTTCGGGGACTCCGGCGAGCGACCCGGACGCGCCGACGCTCAAGGCGGAGACGACCCAGCCGGGCGCGGTGATGGGGACGCCGGCCTACATGAGCCCGGAGCAGGCACGGGGTCAGGAGGTGGACAAGCGGACGGACGTGTGGGCGTTCGGGTGTTGCCTGTTCGAATGCCTGGCGGGGAGCAAGCCGTTCCGGGGCGACACGGTGACGGACCTGATGGCCGAGGTGCTGCGGAGCGAGCCGGAGTGGGCGGCACTTCCGGCGGAGGTTCCCCGCGAGGTGGTGACGTTGCTCCGCCGCTGCCTCGAGAAGGACCCACGCCGTCGCCTGCGTGATCTTGGGGACATTGCCCTGACGCTCGAAGACTCGACTCCATCGCGTCCGCTGCAACCTACCCCGGCTGTTCAGACGGAGAGCAAACCGCCAACGCCTCCAACGGCGAAGCCTTCGCTTGTGAACCGGCTCGGACCGGCCTTCGCCGCGCTGTCGGTATTGGCGCTGCTCGGACTGGCGATCACCGGCATTGCTCTCTGGAAGTCCCCGAAGACCGCTGCATCGCGTGCGGCGCAGATCCGCTCGCTGGCCGTGCTGCCGTTCAAGGTGAACTCGCCCGACCCGAAGCTGGCGGATTTGGAGCGGTGGATTCCCCTGGAGATCGTCTCCAAGCTCGGGCAGGTGACGAATCTACAGGTCGTGAATCTGCCGACGAAGATCGAGCGGCTGGTGTCGCAGAACAAGGATGTGGACGAGATCGCGCGCGAATTGCAGGTGGACGGTTTGGTGCGGAGCGAGTTGGCCGGCCAGGGTGAAGCGATGACGGTGTATGTCACGGTCGTGGACTCCACGGGCCGCGCGGTCGGCAAACCGCAGAATCTCCCGGCGTCGATCACGAAGATCTCGTTGATCCCCAATCAGGTGGCGGAGGCTGTGGTCAATGGATTGAACCTGCAGCTCAGCGCCAGTCAGCGGGCTGAGATCCAGGTGGCGGACACCCGGAATGGCGACGCCTTCCTGGCCTTCCAAAAGGGGCGCGATTTCCTGAGCAGCCGCCAATTCAGCGAGGCGGCGGTCGAACTGCGGCGGGCGTATCAGCTCGATACGAACTACACCCGGGCGTGGACCACCCTGGCGCACTCGGAATGGAATCCCCTGATCTATGGGGGAACGACCAACGAGATGGCCGTGATCTTCAAGCGTCTATCGGCCGAAGCGGAACGGTTCGGCGCCCAACGGCCCGACGATCCGCATGTGGCTTCACTCCGCATGTGGATGGCCATGCTCTACGAGCGGGACTGGAACAAGGTGAGAACGACT
This sequence comes from uncultured Verrucomicrobiota bacterium, assembly GCA_964525755.1. Lineage (GTDB taxonomy): Bacteria > Verrucomicrobiota > Verrucomicrobiia > Limisphaerales > UBA9464 > UBA6176. The sequence goes on along the minus strand of CAZGIK010000002.1, from coordinate 91,961 downwards.
TTCTGGGAACGCCAGCGCAGCTCGAGGCCGGAATCCGCATTGATGCAAGTCATGGCGTGGTATTACACCCTGATCGAAGGGCATCCGGAACTGGCATCGAACGCCAGCAAGCAAGCCATCGCGCTGGATCCGGAGAATCTCCTTTGGCAGATTGATGGTGCGTACCAGCTTCACTGCTTTGGCAGGTTTGACGAGGCGCTGAGCCTCTTCCGCAGCCTCCCGCCCGAGAAGATTCAGCTCGAAGACTATTCCCGAGTCCTCCTCGCGGTGGGAGATGTGACCGGCGCCAGGGAAGTGGCTTCCCAAGTCCTCGCGCGGCGTCCGAATGCAGGGACGAAATGCGTCCTGGCCGTCATCCACGCCAGGTCGGGCGCTGTGGATGAAGCCCGAAGGATCCTGCGGGAATTGGAGGCGCAAGCGACGCAGGGCATGCACATCCCCTTTGCGCGCATCGCGTGGAGCTACGGCATGCTCGGTGATTTTGATGCAGCCCGCCGCTGGTTGCGGCAGGGATTGCTGGAAGGCCGTGGCGACCTGAGCATGCTCTGGCTGCGCACCGCGGGGCACGTGGAGGTATTCGGCAAGCTCGCGTGGTATTGGGAGATCGTGGACGCCATGAAGTTCCCGCCGCTCCAGATGGACAATCCCTACTACGCGCTGGAGCAGCAGATGCGCTATCACCGCGGCGTGGGCGGGGAATTGATTTCGACTGCCGGCACCAACGAACCGCCCAAGACGCTGGCGGTGCTGCCGTTGGAACCACTGGGCAACTGGGTGGATACGGACGGGCTGACTGACGGCCTGACCATCGCGCTCAACGACAGTTTGCAGAAGGTCAGGGGACTCAAAGTCCCGGGTTGGATATCCTCGATGACCTTCAAAGGGGCGACGAATCTGCTGAGTGCGGGCCGGGGGTTGCAGGTGGATCACCTGCTCGTCGGCCGCGTGGCCCGCGCGGGCGATCAGCTCCGATTCAGTCTGAGTCTCGACCGGTCGGATGGCGGACCTCCGTTGTGGAGCACAAACTACGTCCGGAAGCAGTCGGACATCTTCGCCCTCCAGAGTGAGATTGCCCATCAGGTCGCCGGCGCACTCAAGCTGACATTGGGAATGGAGGAGCGGCAGGACCTGGACAGAAAGGTGACCGATAGTCCGGAGGCATTCGACCTGTATCTCAAGGGCCGCGCCGCCTGGAATCGGCGGACGATTCCTGAGTTCGTGCGGGCGACGAACTTCTTCGGCCAAGCCCTGGCGAAAGACACCAACTTTGCGCTCGCCTACGCCGCGTTGGCGGATGTGCACACCGTGTGGCCGGTCTACTCCGACGAGCCACCCGGTCTTCACTCGTCCGAAACCATCAAGTTTGCCCGGTTGGCATTGGAAATGGATCCACGCCTCGCGGAACCCCACGCGGCGCTCGGCTTCAGCCTTTTCGCCCACCATTGCGACTGGGAAGGAGCCGAGCGTGAGTTCCAGGCAGCCATCCGCCTCAACCCCGAGTCGGCCACCGCCCACAAATGGTATGCGGAACTCCTCTACATCCTGGGCCGCCACGACGAAGCGCTCCAGGAGGCCCAAAGGTCGGTGGAACTTGATCCCTCCTCGCAAAACAAGGACACCTTCGCAACCGCCATGGCCCGGGCGGGTCAGGTCGACCGGGCCGTCGCCTACTTCGACCAGCTGATCGCAGCGGAGCCGTCCTTCCCCAACCACAGGTTCTGGTTTTCCTTTCTTCTCGTGGAGCAGGGTGACCTCGAAAGAGCGTCCAAGGTCTTTGCTCAGGCGGAACGCGATTTTGGGCAGGTCAACAACCTGTGGAAGCCGTGGCTGCTGGCCCTTCAAGGCAAGGCACAGGAAGCGCGTGAGTTCCTGGCCCAGCAGCCGGAGCCGCGGGGATCGAATGCCATGCGTGCGTTGGTGCTCCACACGCTCGGGGAAGACCGTGAAGCGCTGGATTTGCTCGAGAAGACCGTTCAGCAACGCGAATTGCTGTCCGATTTGATTTTTCGGCTTCCGCTGTGGAGCACGCTTCATGGCGATCCCCGGTTCAGGGCCATCCTCAAGAGCATCCATCTGGAGAACCACATTCCAGTCCCTGCATCGACCAACGCCAAATGATCGGCAACTCACTCACGCACTACCGGGTCACCGCCAAGCTGGGCGAAGGCGGGATGGGCGAGGTGTATCGCGCCAGCGACACCAAGCTTGGCCGCGAGGTGGCGATCAAGGTGCTGCCCGCCAGCATCAGCCGCGATCCACATAGTCTCGGACGGTTCGAGCGCGAGGCGAAGGCGCTGGCTGCGCTCAATCATCCCCACATCGCGAGCATCTACGGCTTCGAAGCGGAACGGGAGACGCACTTCCTGGTTTTGGAACTGGTGGAAGGGCAGACGCTCTCCGAGCGGCTGCGGCGGGGACGGTTGCCGCTGGACGAGGCGCTGCGGGTGGCGCGGCAGATCGCGGAGGCGGTGGAGGCGGCGCACGCCAAGGGGATCATCCACCGGGACCTCAAGCCGGGGAACATCAAGCTCACGCCCGAGGGCCGGGTGAAGGTGCTGGATTTCGGGTTGGCGAAGATGGAGGAAAGCGTGCGGGGTTCGGGGACTCCGGCGAGCGACCCGGACGCGCCGACGCTCAAGGCGGAGACGACCCAGCCGGGCGCGGTGATGGGGACGCCGGCCTACATGAGCCCGGAGCAGGCACGGGGTCAGGAGGTGGACAAGCGGACGGACGTGTGGGCGTTCGGGTGTTGCCTGTTCGAATGCCTGGCGGGGAGCAAGCCGTTCCGGGGCGACACGGTGACGGACCTGATGGCCGAGGTGCTGCGGAGCGAGCCGGACTGGGCGGCACTTCCGGCGGAGGTTCCCCGCGAGGTGGTGACGCTGCTGCACCGCTGCCTGGAAAAGGACCCGAGGCGCCGGCTCAGCAGTCTCGGTGACATTGCCATTTTGCTGGAAGACACCACTTCGTCGCGCCTTGCCGGCTCCCCGGCGCTGATGATGGCCGGAGCCGACGTCGAGAGCGCGGCGCGGCTGGAACGCTCGCGTGGATGGCGCCACGCCTTGCCGTGGGCGCTGACGACAGCGCTGGCGGTTGCCTTTGCGCTCTACGCCCTGCGCTCATCGCGGAGCGCCACCGTCAGCAGCGCGAAGCCAACGTTGCAGACCTACACGATGAACCTTCATCCCGACGCGTCCTTGGCTACGCTGGGGATCGGTGGCTCGATGGTGGTGGTCTCGCCGGATTGTTCCAAAGTGGTTTATCTCGGACGGAAGGACGGTGTCGAAGGACTGTACTGGAAGCGAATCAATGATCCTGAATTCAGGTTGATCCCGGACACAACCAAGGCCTTTGGTGCTCCCGCATTTTCGCCGCAGAGCGACCGCTTGGTGTTCTTTAAGCAGCCGGACGAAATCTATCTGTTCTCTTTTCAAGGGGGGAAACCGCGCAAGATCGGGCAAACCAAAGTAATTGTACATGGGGCACACTGGAACTCGGATGACCAAATCCTATTCGCAAATGCCGACGGGATTTTCATGATCGAGGCGAAGGAAGGCTCAACGCCGAAAACCATCCTCATGCTGGAAAAGGAGAAGGGAGAATACCTGTTGATGCACCCGCAGTTCCTGCCGGGGGCCAAAGCAATGCTCTTCAGCATGATTAGCACGAATCGCGGGGTTTCATTGGAGGCCTTGGATCTGGCAACGCAGGCGAGAAAGAAATTAGACTTAAGGGGCTCGTTCAACCCGCTCTACTACCCAGCCACGGGGCACCTGTTGTATGGCCGGGATGATGTGCTCTGGGCCAGGCCTTTTGATCCGCAGAAATTAGAATTCACCGGACCAGAGGTTTCGCTGGTCAACGATGTGGGGCGCGACTGGATGGTCGCAAGCCATCAGTTCTCCATCGCCAACAACGGGACGTTGATCTACGCCCGCGGCCACCAGTTGGACCCGCGTTATGAACTTGTCTGGGTGCGCGACCGAGGTGCTCCTGAAGTGCTGCCGCTGACTCCGGGAAACTATGCCTTGCCTCGTCTGGCACCGGATGGCAAATCGGTTGTCGTAACCCGCGGTTTGATCAGGGGAGAAACTCTGCTCGTCAACCTTGGAGACGGCCAGGCCACGGAAGTGGCCGAAGGCGATTCAGAGACCACCACGAGTGCGTTTGCGTATGACGGGACGAACGTGTTCTTCAACCGCGACGTTGGCGGTGAGTTGACGGTCTTCCGCAAGCGCGCCGACGCGACCGGAAAGACCGAAGAGATTTACCGGGTCAATTATCGCGCGAAGGGAGAAAGCGGCACCCGCGCCGAGGCCATCTCTCCGGATGGACGATTCCTCGCCATCACTCGCACGTTGAATTTGGGGGACATCCTGTTCAAGGACTTGCAATCGACGAATGAGCCTGTGCCGTATGCGAATACGCCCGCCAACGAGGTAGGACCACGCTTCTCGCCGGATGGCCGGTGGCTGGCCTACACTGCCAACACTGGAGACCGCTCCGAAGCGTACATCCGCCGGGTTCCCGACGGTGGTTTGCCCATCCAGATTTCCAGGAACGGCGGAGTTCATCCCGTATGGTCGCGCGATGGCCGCAAGCTGTATTACCGCGCCAGCAAGGAAACCATGGTGGTGAAGATCCAATCGCTCGAGCCGCTGGAGTTGGAAGCACCCGCTTTGTTTGCTCCTGGTCGTTACAGAGGCGCAGGTCTCAACGCCGGTCCCAGCTACGAGGCATTTGCCGACGCGGACGGCGAGCGCTTGCTCATGTTGAAATCCGTCGAGGACGAACCCGAACCTCAAGGCGCGACGCAAGTGACCGTCAAAGTCCACTTCGACGAGTATATCCGCGAGCAAACAGCCGCCCAATCGGGGCCGCGCGCGGGTCCATGAATACACGAGGCGGGACATCGCGATGTTGTTGGCGGCGCAGCGGCTGGAACGAAGCAGGGCCCTTCGAGACTTCCCACCGCTGCGGGCTGTTCCATCGCCCTGCAGACGGGGACCGTCCGCAGCGCCGCCAACAACTGTGGGATGCACCGGAGTAACACAGCAGCGCCGAAAAGTCCTGTGCTCCCCTCGAATCAACCCCAGTCTGTGATGCAACACATGATCGGCGCCACACTCACGCATTACCGGATCACCGCCAAGTTGGGCGAAGGCGGGATGGGCGAGGTGTATCGCGCCAGCGACAGCAAGCTGGGCCGCGAGGTGGCGATCAAGGTGTTGCCCGCCAGCATCAGCCGCGATCCGCAAAGCCTCGCGCGGTTCGAGCGGGAGGCCAAGGCGCTGGCGTCGCTGAACCATCCCCACATCGCCGCGATCCATGGTTTTGATGCGGATCAAGGCACGCACTTTCTGGTTTTGGAACTGGTGGAAGGGCAGACGCTCTCCGAGCGGCTGCGGCGGGGACGGTTGCCGCTGGACGAGGCGCTGCGGGTGGCGCGGCAGATCGCGGAGGCGGTGGAGGCGGCGCACGCCAAGGGGATCATCCACCGGGACCTCAAGCCGGGGAACATCAAGCTCACGCCCGAGGGCCGGGTGAAGGTGCTGGATTTCGGGTTGGCGAAGATGGAGGAAAGCGTGCGGGGTTCGGGGACTCCGGCGAGCGACCCGGACGCGCCGACGCTCAAGGCGGAGACGACCCAGCCGGGCGCGGTGATGGGGACGCCGGCCTACATGAGCCCGGAGCAGGCACGGGGTCAGGAGGTGGACAAGCGGACGGACGTGTGGGCGTTCGGGTGTTGCCTGTTCGAATGCCTGGCGGGGAGCAAGCCGTTCCGGGGCGACACGGTGACGGACCTGATGGCCGAGGTGCTGCGGAGCGAGCCGGAGTGGGCGGCGCTTCCGGCGGAGGTTCCCCGCGAGGTGACGACGCTGCTGCGGCGCTGCCTGGAGAAGGACCCGAGGCGCCGGCTGAGCAGCCTCGGGGACATCGCCATTCTGCTGGAGGATACGACCCAGTCGCGCCAACCCGGCCCGATCACGCTGACTGGCACCGAAACGAAACGACCGCCGGAACCATCAAAGCGCCCGTCCCACTTCTTTCGTCTGGCACCCTGGATCGCGGTGCTCGTGCTGGGCACAGCCCTGGCGGTGTCGCTGGTGCGTCGCCCGGCAGCTTCAGCCGCGCGCGCCAGCCAGATCCGCACGCTGGCGGTGTTGCCGTTCAAGGTGAACACGACCGACCCGAAGCTGGCGGGTTTGGAGAAGTGGATTCCCCTGGAGATCGTCTCGAAGCTCGGGCAGGTGACGAATTTCCAAGTCGTGAATTTGCCGACGAAGATCGAGCGGCTGGTGTCGGAGAACAAGGATGTGGACGAGATCGCTCGGGAATTGCAGGTGGACGGCTTGGTGCGGACTGAGCTGGCCGGCCAGGGTGAAGTACTGACGGTGTATGTCACGGTCGTGGACTCCACGGGCCGCGCGGTCGGCAAACCGCAGAATCTCCCGGCGTCAGTCACGAAGATTCCTTTGATAGCCGGCCAGGTGGCGGAGGCCGTGGTCAACGGATTGAACGTGCAACTCAGCGCCAGTCAGCGGGCCGAGATTCAGACGGCGGACACCCAGAACGACGAGGCCTATCGGTCTTACCTGAAGGGGCGTGATCTGATGAGCAGCCGGCGCTTCAGCGAGGCGGCGGTCGAGTTGCGACGGGCTCTTCAGCTCGATGCGAACTACACGCGGGCCTGGGGACACCTGGCGGGATCGGAATGGGTTCCCTTCATTTATGGAGGCACGAACAACGAGTTGGCCGCGACCTTGAAGCGTTTGTCAGGCGAAGCGGAACGGTTCCGCGCCCAGCGGCCCGACGACCCGGCAGCGGCTTCAATCCGCATGTGGATGGCCATGCTCTACGAGCGGGACTGGAACAAGGTGAGAACGACTTTCTGGGAAAGCCAGCGCAACCCGAAGTCAGGCTCCGAAGTGGTGCAATCCATGTCGTGGTATTACACCTTCATCGAAGGCCATCCAGAGCATGCACTGCGTGCCGTAGAGCAGGCCGGAACGCTGGATCCGGAGAATCTCCTTTGGCGGATTGATCGAGCGTATCAGCTCTACTCCTTTGGCCGTTATGACGAGGCCGTGCGTGCCTTTCGCGGTCTTCCGCCCGAGATGATTCAGCTCGAAGATTATTCCCGCGTCCTGCTCGCGGCGGGAGATTTGACGGGTGCCAAGGAGGTGGCCACCCGCGTCCTCACGGGGCGTCCTAATGCATGGACGCAGTGCTATATGGCCGCCATCCACGCTAGGTCCGGCGCTGGGCATGAAGCCCGGAAGATCCTGCGGGAGTTGGAGGCGCAGGCTGAGCAGGGCCTGCACATCCCCTATGCGAAGATCGCTTTGAGCTACGGCATGCTCGGTGATTTCGAGTCCGCCCGCCGCTGGTTGCGCCAGGGGTTGCTGGAAGGCCACGGCGACTGGAGCATGCTCGGTCTGCGCACCGCTGAGAAACTGGAGATATTCGGCAAGCTCGCGTGGTATTGGGAGATCATCGATGGAATGAATTTCCCGCCGCTCCAGATGGACAGTCCCTTTTTCGCGTTGGAGCAGGCCATGCGCTACGGCCGGGGCACCGTCGGCCCGGCCACCACGAGCGCGAGCACGAACGAGCCGCCCAGAACGCTGGCCGTGCTGCCGTTCGTGAACCTGAGCGCGGACAAGCAGGACGAGTATCTCAGCGACGGCATGACGGAGGAACTGCTCAACGTGCTGGCCCAGGTGCCCGGTCTGCGCGTGCCGGGACGCAGCTCCAGCTTCGCCTTCAAGGGCAGGAGCGAGGACAACATCTTCCGCAAGGTGGGCGAGCAACTTCATGTGGCCACGGTGCTGGAAGGCAGCGTCCGCAAGGCCGGCGACAAGCTGCGCATCACCGCCCAGCTCATCAACGTGGCCGATGGCTTTCAGCTCTGGTCCACGAACTACAACCGGGACATGACGAACATCTTCGCCATCCAGAGCGACATCGCGGCGCGGGTGGCGGAGGCGCTCAAGGTGCAACTGCTCGGTGCGGTGGCAGCCCAGAGGAAGCCCACGGACAACATCGAGGCCTACCAGCATTACCTTCAGGCGCTCAACGAGTGGAACAAGTTCACCAGGGAAGGATTTGAAGATTGCATCCGCCACGCGAAGGACGCGCTTCAACTCGACGACCGGTTTGCTTTGGCTTGGGAGGCGATTGGCCGCGCTCACACGGCTTCAGCCTCGATGGGTTACGTGCGACCCAACGAGGCCTGGCCCGCCGCCAAAGCGGCCTTGGACAGGGCGCTCGCGCTCGATGACCGGCTGGCGGAGGCGCACGCCTCACGGGCCGCAGTGGCAATGTTTTCCAGCCGGGACTGGGAGGGAGCCCGACAAGGACTCGAGGCCGCCATGCAACTGAAGCCAAGCTACGCCGACGGGCACGAACTTCACGCGTTCTATCTCATTGCAATGGGGCGCCTGCCGGAAGCGTTGGCGGCACTCACACGGGAGCTGGAGGTTGATCCGCTCCGCCCCAACGCCGCCGCCCACCTTGGCTACTGCCGGATCTACCTGGGCCAGCCTGGGCGGGCGATCGAAGAGGGAAGAAAGGCCCTCCAGCGCACCCCGGACTTCCCCAATCTCCGTGCCATGCTGACGGTCGCCCACATCGCGCAGGGGAACGCAGCCGAAGGAGTCGCCGTGATGAACCAGATGAAGGGGATCGAGACCAACCCCTTTGCGCTCTCCTACCTCGGCTATGCGTATGGCGCGTCAGGAGACAAAGCCAACGCGGAGCGGATCATCGCGGAATTCGAGCGGCTCGAGAAAGCCGGCGACCAACTTCCCCCAACCTACTGGGCCAGGGTTTACCTCGGTCTGGGCGAGATCAACCGGGCACTCGATCGGCTGGAACGCACACCGGATGAATCCGACGGCTTTGTTCCGTTCATCAAGGTTCAGCCGCCGTTCGACCGGCTGCGCTCGGAACCGCGCTTTGTTGAACTGCTGAAGAGGCTGGGTATGGACAAATGAACGTCTCCATCCCGCCGGGCGGGACCGACAGGGTGGGCTGCAGCGCGCTGAGGCTTCGGCTGCTTCCGCTCTCCGCCGATCCGCACTTTCAGTGCGGTGCTGAAAAAGGTGGGCGTCGACCAATGATCTCCCGCACCGGGCAACGCCCATTGCCCAAGAGTCCATCGGTTCGGCCCTCGGCGCGGCGCACCCGGATGCCGCGTGCGGAAGAGGCGTGACGAGGGGCTGCCGGCGGGACCCCGGCCGCACGGTTGGGCGTCCGTCCCATACGGGGTGCCGGGATTCGCGCCTCTGCTGTGGTCACTCCGGAAAGATTCCCTGATCCCTTTTGGGGCTGCCTTGCGCATGGGAGAACGGTATGACGTCTCCGCCACCCCCCGACATGCCCGCCGATCCCGGGTCCGACGAGACCATCTTCGCCGCGGCGCTCCAGTGGGAATCCCCCGCGCAGCGCGCCGCCTATCTGGACGAGGCCTGCGCCGGCAATCCGGCCCTGCGCCGGCGGGTCGAGGAGTTGCTCCAGGCCAGCGCCGAGGCCCAGACCTTCCTGGAACGCCCGGCGGGACAGCCCCGCAAACCGGACCCCACCGCGGCGACCGCCGCCACGATCCGGTTCGCCCCCCCGTCGACGCCGTCGATCGAGGGTCCCGGCACCCGGATCGGCCGCTACAAGCTCCTCCAGCAGATCGGCGAGGGCGGGTGCGGCACCGTCTTCATGGCGGAACAGGAGGAACCGGTCCGCCGCCGCGTCGCGCTCAAGGTCATCAAGCTGGGCATGGACACGAAGTCCGTGATCGCCCGCTTCGAGGCGGAGCGGCAGGCCCTGGCCCTGATGGATCACCCGAACATTGCCCGGGTGCTCGACGCGGGGGCGACCGATTCAGGCCGCCCCTTTTTCGTGATGGAACTCGTCCGCGGCATCCCCATCACCCGTTACTGCGATGAGAACAAGCTGGATACCCGGCAGCGCCTCGACCTGTTCATCCGCGTTTGCCACGCCATCCAGCACGCCCACCAGAAGGGCATCATCCACCGCGACATCAAGCCGTCGAACATCCTCGTCACGCTCCACGACGGCGTGCCGGTGCCCAAGGTCATCGACTTTGGCATCGCCAAGGCGACCGAAGGCCGGCTGACCAACGCGACGTTGTTCACGGCCTTCGAGCAGTTCATCGGCACCCCCGCCTACATGTCGCCGGAGCAGGCGGAGATGAGCGGGCTGGACATCGATACGCGCTCGGACATCTACAGCCTGGGCGTGTTGCTCTACGAACTGCTGGCCGGGAGCACACCGTTTGATGCCAAGGACCTGATGGCCTCCGGCATCGACGCGATGCGCAAGACGATCCGCGAGACGGAACCCCAGCGCCCGAGCACGCGCCTGGCGACACTCGGGGTCGATCAACTCACCACCACGGCGAAGCGCCGCTCCGCTGACACCTCGAAGCTGCTGCACCAGCTCCAGGGCGATCTCGACTGGATCGTGATGAAGTGCCTGGAGAAGGACCGCCAACGCCGCTACGAGACGGCCAATGGACTGGCCGCCGACCTCAAGCGGCATCTCGACAACGAGCCGGTGGTCGCCCGGCCGCCCTCGACCGCTTACCGGTTCCAGAAAGCGTTTCGCCGGAACAAGGTGACGTTCGCTGCCGGCACGGCCGTGGCCCTTGCCCTGTTGCTCGGAATCATCGCCAGCACCTGGCAGTCGGTGCGGGCCACGCAGGCCAAGCGCGAGGCGGTGGCGGCGCAAGCCGGCGAGGCGGAACAGCGTAGGGTGGCCGACCGAAAGGCGGAAGAAGCGCTGACCGCTCAAGCGCGGGCGGTCGCCGAACAGAAGAAAGCCGAGACCGAGAAGCAGCGAGCCACCGAGAGTCAGGCGCAATCGCGTCGCCTGCTCTACGCGGCGGACATGAACCTCGCCCAACAATCGCTCAAGCTGAACAATCTCGGCAAGGCGCGCCGACTGTTGGACCGGCACCGGCCCCCGCCCGGCGAGGAAGACCTGCGTGGCTGGGAATGGCGTTATCTCTGGCAACTGACCCGCAGCAGCGCCCTCGTCACGCTCACGAATCGGCCGGTGCGCGGACTCGACGTCAGCTTTTCGCCGGATGGCACGCGCCTGGCGGTGGGTTGGATGGACGGACGCGTGGACTTGTGGGATGTCCCGGGCCGGCGACTGCTGCGCGCGCTCACCGAGCGCAGGCAACCCCCAGCGCATGTTGCCTTCTCTCCCCATCGCAATCTTCTGGCGGCCACATCCGAATTCAAAGTGGTCAGCCTGTATGACCTCGACTCCGGCCGGGATGGCATCCTCTGGCGTGCGCCTGACCAGGGTGAGTGGGGCGTCCGTGATCTGTCGTTCTCGCCGGATGGTTCCAAGCTGGTCATCTATGCCGGATCCAGCCCCGAACTCGGCGACGCCGTGTGGGTGGTGGATGTGGCCTCTACTCAAATTGAGAGCCGTCATCCGACACATCGGAGCTTCCAACCTAACTTTGGTGCCGCCCGGCTCTCGCCCGACAACCGGCGTCTGTATCTGGCGCGTTCCGACGACTCGAACTACCGCGTCAGCATTCAGTGCCTCGATCTGACCACCGGCAAGGAACTCTGGCAGACCGAACCGCACCGCGACGCGGGCCTATCCGCCATGGCCCTCTCGCCGGCCGGACGGCTGCTGGCTTCGGGATCGGGATTCTACGATCCGACCATCCGCATCTGGGAAGCCGCGACCGGCCGGCTCCTCGTGCGGCTCGACGGACACACCGGTTGGGTTGGCAAGTTGGCGTTTTCCAAGGACGGCCGACGGTTGATCTCCGCCGCGAGCGATCAGTCCATCCGCTTCTGGGATACGGGCACCTGGACCGAAACCAAGGTGCTGCGCGGGCATAGCGACGAGATCCATGGCGTCGCGATCTCGGAGGCTGCTCAACTCCTCGCGAGCGCGGGCAAGGACGGCAATCTCATGCTGTGGCAGGCGGAGGGGAAGAGCGGCACGGATGGCTATCGCCGCCTGCCCGAGAACCTCCGTAGAAATCAGGTTCTCCCGCTGGATCAAGCGCGCGTGTTGTTGCTGCCTCCGGGCCGGTCGCCGGAGATAATGGACCTGAAAGGTGACTCCACCCCGGTGCTCCTGTCGGAGATCAGTTCCTCCACCAACGTGCTGGGCAAGTTTGGCACCAACCTCCTGTGCCTCTGGAATGGCACGAACCAGATCATCGTCAGCGAACTCCGAGGGGCCGAGTTGATCCAACGCGGAGCCGTCACGCTGGATTCCGGCACCCGCCCATCCGGAGTCGCTTACAACCCTGCGCGCCAGCTCCTGGCGTGGAGCGAAGGCACCAAATCGGCCTCCGTTTATGTCACCAGCCTCGCGACACCCGGCCGCCGGATCGAACTGAAGGGCGATGTCCCCGGGCTCGCTCCCGGCCTCTTCAGTGAGGATGGAAGCTATCTGGCGGCCGCGACCCAGGGTGGGCGTTCCCTGCGGGTTTGGAACGTCGAAACCGGGCAGATTGTGGCGTCCCATGAGGGACGGATTAGGGATTCGGCCTTTGCCGCGGGGGGGCAGGTCATGGTCGGGGTGAGGCCAACGGGCAACGGCCATGAAATCCTCTTCTACGATCTGGTCCACGCCGACCGGGCGCCACGCCGTGTTCCCGTGAAAGCGAGTTTCTCTAGGCTCGCCGTTTCTCCCGATGGCGGACTGGTGGCTTCGTCCAACGATGCTGGTCAGGTCCGGTTGTTGGATCCCGCCAAAGGCGAGTTGATCGAAACCCTCCACGGCCATCTGAACTCGGCGTTCGGCATCGCCTTCTCCCCCGATGGACGACGTTTGATTTCCGCGAGCGGTGGACGCGAAGCCGTCAAGCTCTGGGATGTCGGTACGCGGCAGGAACTGCTGACCTTGGCCGGCACCGGTTCCTATCTGTTTGCGACCAGATGGAGTGCCGATGGCGACGTGATCCTCGCCGGCGCACCGTGGCAGGCTTGGCGCGCGCCGTCGTGGGAGGAGATCGCCGCCGCCGAGGCCAGTGAGAAACCGGAGAGCAAACAGCCGTGAACTCGACCCGCGAAGAAACCCTGTTCGTCATGGCTCCAGAAAAGCGCAGAGCGCTTGCCGGCAGACTTCGCCGCGTCGAAGCGGGAAGTTCGGATTCCCGCTCGCTCAGTCATCCCGATCCGACAAACCGACCGCTATTCTTCGAAGGGCGACTGGGGCAAGCGGCGGGGAAGATCGCGAGCGCCATGAACCAGGCGTTCAGCGAACAGCGAAGTCTCGTTGAACCGATAGAAAATCAAGTGCCGGTGGGAGGGAGGCTGGATCCGAAAGGAATGGATCCCGGACAATTTGGACGAAGTCTTGAATCGAGGGCGGCCCAGCCCCGGCGTCTGGCACAGCGCCGTCAGGGTGGATTGCGCTGCGGAAACAAACCTCCCAGCAGTTTCCGGCCCGGCTTGGTCACGATACCAATCAACCCTGCGTTCAAGGTCGGCCCAGAAACATTCGGAACGTTCCAGCCGCAGCGTCATGGCTGGGCCGGTTGGTGTCGGGCTCGCTGGTGCAACTGGTCGAAGTCAGTGGCGGTCACTATTCGGTGGGAACCCGCCACGGCGGGAAGAAGCAATTCGGCCAACTCCCGCGAATCCTGTTCGGCTGGATCCTCCTTGGCGTGGAAGTCCCCCAGGGCTTCGCATACCACCTCGCTGGCATCCGCCTACCCGCCGCTTCGAACCTTGCTCTCAACGAACTTTTGCAGGGCTCTGGGAAGCGTGATTTCCATGATCAAGAACTCCAAGGGCGTCCGTTGATTGTCAAATCTCGTCTCTCTGCGATGAACCCCACCCGCGAAGAAACCCTGTTCGCCGCCGCGCCGAACCCGGCAGGGCTAGGTGAAGAGATCACCCTGCACCAACGCCCTGAAGAACTGTTTCAACGGCAGCACGCGCAGCGGCCCGTCCTTGAGTTCCACCGTGCCGGTGTAGACGCCGAAGCCGGTCTGCACGATGCCCTCCTCCAGCAATCCCTTCAGCGTTCCGCCAAACTCCGGCCGCCACCGTTCCGCCGCCTTGACCTCGATGCCGACGGCGCGTTTGGCCCGCGTCCAGACGAAGTCCACTTCGCTGCCGTGGGGCGTGCGCCAGTAGTGAAGCTGGCCGCCGGTATTGTGAAACGCCATCGCGGCGCGCAGCTCATGCAGCACCCAGGTCTCCAGCAGGAAGCCGCGCTCGCTTCCTTCGAGTGGTTCGCGCCCACGTCCGGCGAGGGCACGTGCCACGCCCGGATCGAACAGGTAAAACTTCGGGCTGGCGACCTCCTTGACCTTGGCGCGGCGTTGCCAGGCCGGCAGCCAGAAGCCGATGAGCGTGTCCACCAGGACCCCGAAGTAGCCCTGCACGGTGGGTCGCGCGACCGCGGCATCGCGGGCGAGACCGGCCACGTTGACGATCTGGCCGTTCATCAGCGTGGCGACTTCGAGGAACCGCGCGAAGGAATCCAGACTCCGAACCAATGCTTCCTGCTGGATCTCTTCCCGGATGTAGTTGGAAACGTAGGCGTCCAGCACATCGAGAGCGTGGTCCGGCTCGGCGTGGATCTGCGGCAACAAGCCGAAGCGCAGCACGCGATCGAGCTCGAAATGGAAGTCCAGTTCGGTTGCGGTGAGCGGGAAGAACTTGCGGTTGACGGCGCGACCGGCGAGGAGGTTCACGTCCAGCCGCTTGAGCTTGCGCGCGCTGGAGCCGCTCAGGGCGAAGCGATACTTGCGCCCGCTTTCCGCGATCAGCGCGTGAACCTCGTTCAGCAGGCTGGGCAGGCGTTGCACTTCGTCCACCACCACCCAGCTTCCATGGGGACGTGCCTCGACCTGCTGCCGGAAGGACTCCGGCTGCCGCGTCAACCCCAGCAACGTGTGCGTGCGCAGCAGGTCGAACCACAGCGCCTCCGGCAACACTTGCCGCAGCCAGGTGCTCTTGCCCGTGCCGCGCGGGCCGAGGAGGAAGAACGAATGATCAGGAACCGGATAACGCCGGGAAAACATCGCCAGCAGAGTGACGGTCAAAATGCTGGCGAGCAATGCACAACTGCCCACCCATGAATCCCACCCGCGAGGAAGCCCTGTTTGCTGCCGCCCTCGAGCGACCCCCGGCCGAGCGCGCCATCTTTCTCGACGGCGCCTGCCTGGGCGACGCCCCCCTGCGCCAGCGCGTCCAGGGGTTGCTCGCCGCGCACGACGCCACCGCCAACCTCCTCCACACCGCGGCCAGCATCGCCCCCACGCTCAAGCTTGATCTCGCCGAACTGCCCGACGAGGCCGTGGGCCAGACGCTGGGGCGTTACAAGCTGCTGGAACGCGTGGGCGAAGGCGGCTGCGGCGTGGAGCAGTTCATCGGCACGCCGGCCTACATGAGTCCGGCGGGAATGCCATTGCGGAGTTCCAGTCCTTCCCGATCGCGTTCGGGCCGGACAAGGACCTGCGCTGGAAGAAGGAGCTCCCCATCGGGCAGTCGTCGCCCTGCGTATGGGGCGACCAGATCTTCTTCCGCGAAGCCTAAGAGCCTGTCCGGAAACTCCGAGGGTCCGATCCGCTTCCCTGATCAAACCAACGTGAACCCGAAACCCTCATTCGGCCTCGATCTTCAGGGTGGAAGCGCTGGCCGTGCGACGCTCGGCTTGATTCCCCGTCCGCGTGTAGAGGTGCTTCAGGGAGCCGGGCGGAAAGACCGCGGCGGACAAGGCGCGTTCCTCGGCGTCGAGGATGCGCAGGCCGGCGCGGACCACCTCGCTGGAGTTGTTGTAACGACCGCTGGCAACCAGCCGCTCGATCAGCTCCTCGAAGTGCTTGGTCAGGGCGATGTTCATCGCCGGACTTTCGGAATAGATGCCATCTGATGTCAAATTTCGGCTGAACCGCTTCGCACGGACCCGCCCATGAACCCCGCCCGCGAGGAAACCCTGTTCGCCACCCTGCTGGAGCGCATCCGCCCGGGGCCGATGACGCGCTGCCTGGGGTTCTGCGGCCGGACCGCCTCGCTCATCGCGACCTTCATCCTGGCGGCGATCGCCTCCGCCCATCCGGGATCGGGCATCGCCGTGGACGCTCAAGGACGTGTGTTCTTCGCCGCCGGCTCGATGATCGTGATGCTCGAGACCAACGGCGTGGCACGCACCCTCGTCCACGACCGGCAGAACGAGAAGTTCCACCAGCTCCATCATATCCAGCGCGCGCCCGACGGCCGGATGCTGACCGCATCGGACCGGGGCGATAGCATCTGGTGCTTCACACCGGAAGGAACTCTGAGCCGGTTCTATCCTCCCGAGAACGACATGCGGGCACTCGCGGTCGGGACGGGGGGTGACCCGTTCGCGGTTGATCGTGCGGGCAATGTCCATGCCGTGAACTCCAGCCAGGACCGCCACACCCAAATCCTCAAGGTGACGCCGGAGGGGCGGATCACGGTGCTCGCCGGCGGAGACTGGGGCTTCGCCGACGGGAGGGGAACCGCGGCAAGGTTTGGGGATCTCCATGGCGGCAGCATGCTCGTGGCGCCCGACGGCGCGCTGCTGCTGACGGACCATTTCGTCCGGGTGCGACGCATCGCCCCGGACGGCTCCGTGACCACGCTGGCGGGCGGCCTCGAGAAGGGGCATGCCGATGGTCCGGGAGCGGAGGCCCGGTTCGACGGTGCCAGCGGCCTCGCGCTCGACGCCCGGGGCGATCTGCTGGTCGCGGAACAGAGCGGGCGCATCCGCAGGATCTCGCCGGCCGGCACGGTGACGACGCTGGCGGGCTCTGGACGAAGGGGGCATGAAGACGGGCCGTTGCCCGAAGCGACATTCGACGAGCCGACGGGCATCACCACGGGGCCAGACGGAGCCATCTTCGTGCTCGAACCGCACGGCCCGCGGGTCCGGAAGATTGCCGGCGGCCGCGTCACCACGATTCACCGCGGGCTTCCATGATGCCACGACGGTTCAACATCCCGGCGGATCGCCCGCGGAATGAGCGCCGCTGAATCCAGTCCCATGAACCCCAACCGCGAAGAAACCCTGTTCGCCGCTGCGCTCAGGCCGGCTTCAGGTCACCGTCTCCAGCGCCTTCCTTTCCGCCGACCTCGGTTCCGTGAGAGCGGCGATGCGTTGGTCCAGTGTGGCCAGCACGCCACCCCGACGGATCGCCAGGCCCAGCAGATAGGCATCCGTCACCTGTTGATGGCCCATCAACCGCACGCCGGTAAAGGCGACAGCCTCGGCAACCGGAATTTCATCCGGCCAGAAGGCGTGGTCCTGGGCGGCGGTGTTGGCGGAAAGGACCTGAACGGCTTCACGCGGCTGGACGGCATCGCGGGAGAACGCTGGATTCGACACAATGCGGACGAAACCAGCCTGGGTGAGGGGACACGTGGCCCAACCCTTGGCGCGATGACGGGTGAACCATTTCACCGCGAGGTCATGCCGTTCGTGGCTGGGCCAAAGCAGGGCGATGAGCAGGTTGGTGTCGAGCAGGTAGCCCTTCATACACCCTCGACTTCAATGCGGCGCACGTCTTCCGTGGTCACTTTCGGCGAATCTGCCGGCAGGTGGAACACCACGAGACCGTCCTTGTTCTGGGCCGGGGTGGAGGCGTTCAGCCCCTTGCGCAAAAGGTCCGATACGGTCCTGCCCAACGAGACGCCCCGCAGCTTGGCCTGGCGGGCGGCCAGTTCGAGGACGTCATCATCCACGGTCAGAGTCGTTCTCATGTGGAAACGATGCGCCTCGTTGAGAATGATGTCAACTCACGCCATGTGCATCACAGTGGGTTCCAAAGTGTGACCCGACCAACTCCATGAACGCCCCTCGAGAAGAAGCCCTGTTTGCTGCCGCCCTCGAACGCCCCACGGCCGAGCGCGCCATCTTTCTAGACGGTGCCTGCCTGGGCGACGACGCCCTGCGGGCGCGCGTCGAGGCTCTGCTGTCGGCGCACGAGGCGACGGCGAACCCGCTCCACACCGCCGCCGGCAGCGCGCCCACGATCAAGCTCGACCTCGCCGTCGAGCCCGACGAGGCCGTGGGCCAGACGCTGGGGCGCTACAAACTCCTGGAGCGCGTCGGTGAAGGCGGTTGCGGTGTGGTCTATGTCGCCGAGCAAACTGAACCCGTTCGCCGCCGCGTCGCGCTCAAGGTCATCAAGCTGGGCATGGACACCCAGCAGGTGGTCGCGCGCTTCGAGGCCGAACGGCAGGCGCTGGCGATGATGGATCATCCGAACATCGCCAAGGTGCTTGATGCGGGCACGACCGAGAAGGGACGCCCCTTCTTCGTGATGGAGTTGGTCCGTGGCATTCCCATCACCGCCTATTGCGACCAGGCCAACCTGAGCACGCAGGAGCGTCTGGATCTGTTCATCAAGGTCTGCCAAGCCATCCAGCACGCGCACCAGAAGGGGATCATCCACCGGGACATCAAGCCGTCGAACATCCTCGTCACGCTGCACGACGGCGTGCCCGTGCCCAAGGTGATCGACTTTGGAATTGCCAAGGCGACGGAAGGCCGGTTGACGGACAACACGGTTTACACGCAGTTGCACCAGTTCATCGGGACGCCCGCCTACATGAGCCCGGAGCAGGCGGAGATGAGCGGGCTGGACATCGACACGCGCAGCGACATCTACAGCCTGGGCGTGTTGCTCTACGAACTCTTGTCCGGCAGCACGCCGTTCGATGGCAAGGAACTGATGGCCGGCGGGATCGACGCGATGCGGAAGACGATCCGCGAGAAGGAACCGCAACGCCCGAGCACGCGCCTGGCGACCCTCGGCGCCGATCAATTCACGACCACCGCCAAGCGCCGGTCGGCCGATACCGCGAAGCTGCTGCACCAGCTCAAGGGCGACCTGGACTGGATCGTGATGAAGTGCCTGGAGAAGGACCGCCAGCGCCGCTACGACACGGCCAACGGACTCGCCGCGGACTTGAAGCGGCATCTGAACAACGAGCCGGTGACAGCCCGTCCGCCCTCGGCCGCTTACCGTTTCCAGAAGGCGTGGCGACGGAACAAGCTGTTGTTTGCAGCGGCGACAGCGGTGGTGGCTGCGCTCTTGATTGGCGTCATCGTCAGCACCTGGCAGGCAGCGGTCGCGACGCGGGCGAAGAACCAGGCGACACGGGCCGAGGAGGGCAAAGCGGAAGAGGCGAGGAAAGCACAGGATGAACGTGACAACGCCAAGGCGGCCGAAGCACAGGCCCAGACGGCCCGAAAGCTCGCGGAAACCGCGCAGCAGGAATCGCGTCGGTTGCTCTACGCGGCGGACATGAATCTCGCGCAGCAGTCGCTGAAGCTGAACAACCTCGGTCGAGCGCGCCGACTGTTGGAGCGGCACCGGCCCCCGCCCGGCGAGGAAGATCTGCGTGGCTGGGAATGGCGTTATCTCTGGCAGCTCACCCGCAGCAGCGCCCTCGTCACGCTCACGAACCGGCCGGTGCGCGGATTCGACGTCAGCTTTTCACCGGATGGCACGCGCCTGGCCGTGGGTTGGATGGACGGACGCGTGGACTTGTGGGATGTCCCGGGCCGGCGATTGCTGCGCGCGCTCACCGAGCGCAGGCAACCCCCAGCGTATGTTGCCTTCTCTCCCCAGCGCAATCTCCTGGCGGCCACCTCCGAATACAAAGTGGTCAGCCTGTATGACCTCGACTCCGGCCGGGATAGCATCCTCTGGCGTGCGCCCGACCAGGGTGAGTGGGTCGTCTATGATCTGTCGTTCTCGCCGGATGGCTCCAAGCTGGTCATCTATGCCGGATCCAGCCCCGCACTTGGCGACGCCGTGTGGGTGGTGGATGTGGCCTCCGCCCAAATTGAGAGCCGCCATCCAGCCCCTTACAGTGGGGACGTATTCCTTGGTGGCGCCCGGCTCTCGCCCGACAACCGGCGTCTGTATCTGGCCCGTTCCGACCGCTCGAACTCCCGCGTCAGCATTCAGTGCCTCGATCTGACCACCGGCAAGGAACTCTGGCAGACCGCACCGCACCGCGATTTGGGACTCCCTGCCCTGGCCCTCTCGCCGGACGGACGGCTGCTGGCTTCGGGTTCGGCGTTCGAAGATCCGACCATCCGCATCTGGGAGGCCGCGACCGGCCGGCTCCTCGTCCGGCTCGACGGACATACCGGTTGGGTTGGCAAGCTGGTGTTTTCCAAGGATGGCCGGCAGTTGATCTCTGCGGCGACCGATCAGTCCATCCGCTTCTGGGACACGGGCACCTGGACTGAAACCAAGGTGCTGCGCGGGAACACCGACGAGATTCATGGCGTCGCGATCTCGGAGTCCGCGCAAATCCTCGCCAGCGCGAGCAAGGACGGGAATCTCATGCTGTGGCCGGCGGAGGGGAAGACCGCCACGGATGGCTATCGCCGTCTGCCCGAGAATCTCGGTAACAACCAGGTCCTGCCGCTGGATCAAGCGCGCGTGTTGTTGCTGCCTCCAGGGCAGCCGCCCGCGATCATGGACTTGAAAAGTGAATCCACCCCGGTGCTCTTGCCCGGGATTGGTTCCTCCACCAACGTGCTGGGCAAATTTGGCACCAACCTGCTGTGCGTCTGGAATGGCACGAACCGGATCCTCGTCAGCGAACACCGAGGGTCCGAGTTGATCCAACGCGGAGCCGTCACGCTGGATCCCGGCACCCGCCCATCCGGAGTCGCTTACAACCCCGCGCGCCAACTTCTGGCTTGGAGCGAAGGCACCAACTCGGCCTCCGTTTATGTGACAAGCCTCGCGACGCCGGGCCGCCGGATCGAACTGCGGAGCGATGTCCCCGGGGTCGTCCAGTTTCGCTTCAGTGAAGAGGGTTCCTATCTGGCGGCCGCGACCCAGGGTGGGCGTTCCCTGCGGGTCTGGAATGTCGAAACCGGGCAGATTGTGGCGTCTCATGAGGGGCAAGTTCGCGATGCGGTCTTTGCCGCGGGGGGGCAGGTCATGGTCGTGGTGAGGCCAACGGGCAACGGCCATGAAATCCTCTTCTACGATCTGGTCCACGCCGACCGGGCGCCACGCCGTGTTCCCGTGAAAGCGAGTTTCTCTAGGCTCGCCGTTTCTCCCGATGGCGGACTGGTGGCTTCGTCCAACGATGCTGGTCAGGTCCGGTTGTTGGATCCCGCCAAAGGCGAGTTGATCGAAACCCTCCACGGCCATCTGAATTCGGCGTTCGGCATCGCCTTCTCCCCCGATGGACGACGGTTGATCTCCGCGAGCGGTGGACGCGAAGCCGTCAAGCTCTGGGATGTCGGCACGCGGCAGGAACTGCTGACCTTGGTCGGCAGCGGTTCCCTTCTGTATGCGGCCACCTGGAGTGCCGATGGGGACGTGATCCTCGCCGGCACACCGTGGCAGGCCTGGCGCGCGCCGTCGTGGGAGGAGATCAACGCAGCGGAGGCGAAGGAGAATGCGGAGACCAAGCAGCCATGAACGTCCCTCGCGAAGAACTCCTTTTCCAGCTTGCACTGAGCAAGCCCGCTGCGAAGCGCGCGGCGTGGCTCGACGCCGAATGTGACGGCGACCCCGCCTTGCGCCAGCGCCTCGAAGCGTTGCTCGCCGCGCGCGAACAGCCGGCCACCGAAGTGGCCACGCAAGCCAATCGGAGGGACGAGTTACACGAGTCCCAAGCATCCCCATCTCGCAGTCAGGGCCTCACAGAGCTCAGCCCTCCGAGGGACGAAGCCGTGGGCCAGACCCTTGGTCGCTACAAGTTGCTGGACCAAATCGGCGAAGGCGGCTGCGGCGTCGTCTATGTGGCTGAACTTTTGAGGCCGCCGCAGTTCCTACCAATAATCAATAATACCCACAGTCCATACAAGCCATGAAACGCAATTCAACAGCGAGCGACGCAGTCAATCTCCTCGCAACCCTCTGGTTCGCACTGGCGGTTGTCTTGGAGGTGCAATCAGCCGGGACGTCACCGTTGATCGCCGCGATCAAGGCCGGTGACACGGCGGGAACAGACTCCCTCCTGCAGTCGGATCCACCGCTCAATGCCGGGGACGACGATGGCAACACGGCCCTGCACTGGGCGGCGATCCATGGTCGAGCAGATCTGGTGCGGGAACTGGTCCGACGCGGTGCGGCGGTGAATGCGACGAACGCGGTTGGAGCGACGCCTCTCATTTATGGCGTTGGCAACCTGGACTCCGTTCGAGCTCTGTTGGACGGAGGCGCCGATGTCAACCGGGTAACGAAGTGGGGAACCTCCAGTTTGGTCGCCGCCGCACGCCATCCGGAGTCCGCGGCCACCATCCGCCTCCTTTTGCAGAAGGGCGCCGACAATTCTTTCTTGAATGGCGCGCTTGGCGCCGCAGCGTGGACCGGGGATGCGGTGACATTCCGGCTCCTGCTCGAGGCCGGAGCCAAACCGGCAGACGTTATTTCGGCCTCGATAATGGGTCACCGGCCCATCGTGGAGGCGGCGCTCGATGCCGGAGCTGACGTTAATTTTAAGGCAGGATTTGCCGGCCACGCCCTGAACTTTGCCCTTTATGGGCAGCAACCGGAAATCGCCCGCTTGCTTATCGAACGCGGCGCCGACCTGACGGTGCGTTCCCAAGCCGGCGAGCACCAGACGCCGCCCATCCTGTGGGCCGCCTACAACGAGAGCGGGGATGCCTCGGTCGCAGAATTGATGATCGAGAAGGGCGCCGATGTGAACCTGCCCAGCGCCCTGGGCGAAAGTGCCCTTGATTGGGCGCGTGCGCGCCACAACACACGGCTTGAAACGGTCCTCCTCGAGGCCGGCGCCACCAACGGCACGGCGGTCCGTAAGTGGAAGAACATTCCCAGCCGGACTGTCCCCGGCGAACCCGCCGCGTTGGATCGGCTGATCCGACACTCCGTGGGACAAAGCCTCCGCCTGTTGCACCAGACATCGGACGCCTTTCTGCAAAGCGGGGTTGTGCAAAAACAGCAGTGCGTTTCCTGCCATCAACAAACGCTGCCCGCAGTTGCCTTCGCCTGGGCGGGTGAACGCGGTATCCCGGTCGATGAGACCTCCGTTGCCCGCCAGGTTCAGGACCAGGTGCGTTATTGGACGAAGGACGAAAAGATCGCGAAGACCTTTGAGATGATCCGGCCGCAGCCGGATACATCCGTCGTCGTCGGATACGGATTGCTCGGTCTATCCGCGCTGGGTTATCCGGGCGACGCCCTGACGGAGGCGATGGTGTGGTATCTCGCCGCCACCCAGCACCGGGACGGGTCGTGGCCGGCTCGGGACTTTCGCCCTCCCATGGAAGATGGACCCATCCAGGGGACCGCCTTCGCAATCCGCGCCTTCCAATTGTATCCCATCGCCGGCCGCGCAACGGAGTTCACACAACGCATCAGCCGGGCCAGGGATTACCTGGCGAGCGCCCGGCCGGGTTCCTTCAATCAACAAGTATTCCAGTTGCTCGGACTGGGTTGGGCCGGTGACTCAAAAGAGCAGCTGACTCCCATCATCCAGACCATTCTAAACCAGCAACGTGACGATGGCGGCTGGGCGCAATTGGACGGATTGCCCTCCGACTCCTGGGCAACCGGACAGGCTCTGGTCGCCCTGAGTACCGTCGGTGGACTGGCTGCGACCGATCCCGTGTATCAACGGGGTATTCACTTCCTGCTGCGCACCCAGTTCGACGACGGCTCCTGGTATGTCCGCAGTCGGGCGTGGCCGTTTCAACCGCACTTCGAGAGCGGCTTCCCGCATGGCAAGGATCAATGGATCTCCGCCGGCGGAACCGCTTGGGCCGTGATGGCGCTTCTGCTGACCCAGCCTGAACTGGCACCCTCGCCCTCCTTGGACTGGATGGCGATCAAGGTGCCGGAGCCGAAAACAGCTGATGCCGCCCAACCGGCGGCTCTGTCGACGGCAGCGGCGGGCTCACCCACCGTGGATTTCGCAAAGGACATCCAGCCGTTGCTGGAGCGTTCCTGCGTCGGCTGTCACAGCGGTGAGCGGGCCAAAGGAAAGCTCCGCCTCGACTCACGCGCCGGCCTGCTGAAAGGCGGACAGTCCGGAGATCCCGCCGTGGTTCCAGGTCATGACGCCGACAGCCCGCTGCTCAAGTTTGTCAGGGGAAAGGTCGAAGACCTTGAGATGCCGCCCTTGGGGAAGCGCGGTAAATACCCTGGACTGACCGACGTCGAAATCGAACGGCTCGAGGCTTGGATCCGTGAAGGGGCCGACTGGCCAGACGGTGTCGTCTTGGAGGAGTCGTTGCCATCTCTTCCGCTCCTCGCGGCGGAGGCGACTCATTCCGCCGCGCGGCTCGACGACGCCGTGGTCAAACAGATCGACGGCGTTTTTGCCGAGTGGGACAACACGCGCTCGCCCGGTTGCGTCGTTGGGGTGAGCCGGGGCGGCCAGGTGGTCTTTGCGCGCGGCTACGGCATGTCCAACTTGGAACACGATGTGCCGAACACGCCGGACTCCATTTTCCACGTCGCCTCAATCTCCAAGCAGTTTACGGCGGCAGCCGTCGCGTTGCTGGTGGCGGACGGTAAACTGTCGTGGTCGGATGACATCCGCCGCTACGTGCCGGAGCTGCCGGACTACGGACACACGATCACGCTGGCCCATTTGGCGCATCATACGAGCGGCCTGCGGGATCAGTGGTCCCTCTTGAGAATGGCGGGTTGGCGTGAAGACGATGTCATCACGGAAGCAGATGTGCTCGCCATCGCGGCGCGTCAACGGGCGCTGAACTTCCCGCCGGGCGAAGAGTATCTTTACTGCAACACGGGGTTCACCCTGCTGGCCGTGGTTGTGAAACGGGTCTCGGGCCAGTCGTTGCGCGATTTCGCCGCCGCGCGAATCTTCAAGCCGCTCGGGATGCACGCCACGCATTTCCATAACGACCACACCGAGGTCGTGCGCGGGCGCACCTCCGCGTATCAGCCGCGACCTGGCGGTAGATGGGCGATCAGTATTCCGGTTTTCGACACGGATGGCGCGACGAGCCTGTTCACGACGGTGGGCGACCTGTTTCAGTGGGAGCAAAACTTTGTCGAACCCCGCGTCGGCGGACGCGCGTTCGTCGAGGCAATGCTGGTATCCGGTCAGTTGAACGACGGCACCGCGACAGGCTACAGCCTCGGCCTCGTCACAGCGAAGCCCCGTGGTGTGGTCGAAGTTGGGCATGGCGGCGCGGATGCCGGCTATCGATCCGATGTCGTGCGCTTCCCAGAGCACGATCTGGCGATTGCGGTCTTTGGCAATCTCAGCGCCATGCGGCCCTCGATGCTCGCACGCAAAGTGGCGGAGATCGTGTTGGGACCGGGGGTGTTTGAACCCCTGCCACCCGCAGTGGCGATGAGCGAGCAGGAGTTGAAGGCTCTGGAGGGCGCTTACTGGAACGAGTTGACCGACGATGTGCGCCGGTTCTCGATCAGAGACGGCAAGCTGATGGCGGGGGGCAGCTCCGATGCGTTGGTGCCGATCGGCGGCGGACGTTTCCGCGTGGGCGAAAGCAGCGCCCAACTCGAGTTCCCCGCCGTCGCGTCGGGTGGTGTGCAGGAGTTGCATGTGCTTTCACCCACGCTCCCCGTGGCGAAGTTCAAGCGCGTCGTAGCGCCGACACTGAACCAGGAGGAACTGGCGGCGTTTGTCGGAGCCTTTTTCAGCAGTGAACTCGAGGCGACCTTTCGAGTGGTGGTCACGGACGACGGCAAACTCGAGTGGCGCTCGGCCCGCGGCGAACCGGTGACGCTCCGACCGTTGATGCGCGATACGTTTACCCTCTTCAACTTCGCCACGTTCACCTTCACCCGCGGAACCGACGGAACGGTGACTGGGTTGACGACCAGCAACGGCCGAGTGCGCCGACTCGCGCTGACGAAGACGGGACCCGGGCAGTAACCAACTCCCCCAATCCAGGTGAAGGGCATCGGTTTCATCGCCAGCCTCAACCCAGAAACAGAATGAACCCGAACCGCGAAGAAACCCTGTTTGCCGCCGCGCTGGAGCAAGCGCCCGCCGAGCGTTCCGGCTTCCTCAAGGGCGCGTGCCTGGGTGACGATGCCCTGCGCCAGCGCGTGGAGGCACTGCTGACGGCACACGACGCCACCGCCAATCTGCTCCATACCGCCGCCGGCACCGCTCCGACGCTCAAGCTCGACCTCGCCGATGTTCCCGACGAAGCCGTGGGCCAGACGCTGGGGCGCTACAAGCTGCTGGAACGCGTGGGCGAAGGCGGCTGCGGCGTGGTGTATGTCGCGGAGCAGACCGAGCCCGTGCGGCGGCGCGTCGCGCTGAAGGTCATCAAGCTGGGCATGGACACCCAGCAGGTCGTCGCCCGGTTCGAGGCGGAGCGGCAGGCCCTGGCTCTGCTGGACCACCCGAACATCACCAGAAAGCCATGAGTGACGTCACCCAGATCCTCGCCGCGGTTCGAGCAGGCGACGAGGCCGCGGCCGCGCGGCTGTTCGAGCGGGTCTATGCCGAGTTGCGTCAGGTGGCCGCGCAGAAGATGGCCCGCGAAGCCGCCGGGCATACCCTCCAGCCCACGGCCCTCGTCCACGAGGCCTGGCTGCGGCTCGGCGCGGATGCCCAGCCGCACTGGCAGAACCGCGCGCATTTCTTCAGCGCGGCCGCCGAGGCGATGCGGCGCATCCTCGTGGACCGGGCCCGGCGCAAGCAGGCACTGCGCCGCGGGGCCGGGGTGGAGCATGTCGAACTGGACGGTCTCCAGCTCGCCGGTCCCGTGGATGATGAACAGCTGCTCGCGCTCGACGAGGCCCTGGGCCGGTTTGCCGCCCTCGATGCGCCGAAGTCCGAGCTGGTGAAGCTGCGGTATTTCGTCGGCCTCACCACCGAGCAGGCCGCCCAGGTCCTCAACATCTCCGAGCCGACCGCGAAGCGCTGGTGGGCGTACGCCAAGGCGTGGCTCTACCGGGAGCTTCAGCCGGACCGGTGGTGATGGGCGCGGACCTCGAGGAACTCGATGAGATGCTCCCGGCAGCGGTAGTAGTCCGGGTTTTCGAGGAGGGCGGTGCGATGGCGGGGACGTTGGAAGGGGATGTCCAGGATGTCCCCGACGCCCGCCGCCGGGCCGTTGGTCATCATCACCACCCGGTCGGACAGGAACACGGCCTCGTCGACGTCGTGCGTGACCATCAGGGCGGTGAGCCGGGTACGGTTCCAGACGTCGAGGAGGACCTGCTGCAGCTCGATGCGGGTCAGGGCGTCGAGCATGCCGAACGGCTCGTCGAGGAGGAGCATCTTGGGTTTCAGGGCGAAGGCGCGGGCGAGGCCGACCCGCTGGCGCATGCCCTGGCTGAGCTCGCGCGGGCGCTTGTGGAGGGCGTCGCCCAGGCCCACCACCGCGAGGTGGTACTCGGCGATCTCCCGGCGTTCCGCGGGGCTGGCGGTGTAGAACACCTGGTCCACCCCGAGCAGGACGTTCTCAAGTGCGGTGAGCCAGGGCAGGAGGCAGGGCGACTGGAATACCACCCCGCGGTCCGGTCCGGGTCCGTCGAGTTCCTTGCCTGCGAGCACGATCCCGCCGCCGCTGGCGTCGTTCAGTCCGGCGAGGATCGAGAGAACGGTGCTCTTGCCGCAGCCCGAGTGTCCGATCAGCGCGACGAACTCGCCCTGGCGGATCCGCAGGTTGAAGTCCTCGACGATCACCGCCGGCCCGCGCGGGGTCGGGTAGGACTTGGTGAGGCGGTCGATCTCGACGAAGTCGCTCATACGATCTCCACGGTCTCGCGTTTCTGCTCCCCGCGTCGGACGGGGCGTCGTCGGCCGCCGAAGAGCGGCCGCGGGACGGTCAGGTCCTCCGGCTCGATGTCGGGCAGCACCAGGCGCCGGGTGACGGCGGACTTGGGACGTGCCCCCGCGCCGAGGAGGTATCCGAGCACCTCGCGTCGGATCTCCTTGAAGCGCGGCTCGTGGTTGAGGGCGCGCCGGTCCCGCGGGCGGGGCAGGTCGATCTCCACCGCCGGTCCGAGCGTCGCCCGCGGGCCGGCGCTCAGGGGAATGATCCGGTCGGCCAGGAGGATGCCCTCGTCGACGTCGTTGGTGATGAGCACGACCGTCTTCCGGTCGGATGCCCAGAGGCGTCCGATCTCGTCCTGGAGGGTGGCGCGGGTGAGGGCGTCGAGGGCGCCGAGGGGTTCGTCGAGCAGGAGGATGCGCGGGTCCATGGCGAGGGCGCGGGCCACGCTGACCCGTTGCCGCATGCCGCCCGACAGCTCCCCGGGCCGCTTGTCGCGGGCGGGGGTGAGGTTGACGGTGGCGATGGCCCGTTCGACGCGTTCCCGTCGGGCGTCCTTCGGTTCGCTGCGGAACACCTCGTCGACGGCGAGGGCGATGTTCCCGAACACGCTCAGCCACGGGAGGAGCGAGTAGTTCTGGAAGACGATGGCCCGGTCGGGGCCCGGTTCGGTGACCACCTCGCCCCGGAGTCGGACCTCGCCGGCGTCGGGCCGGATCAGTCCGGCGATGAGGGACATGAGGGTGGTCTTGCCGGAGCCGGAGTAGCCCACGATGGCGACGAATTCCCCCTCCTGCATCCGGAGGTTCACGTCGTGCAGCACCTCGGCGCGTCGGGCGCCGTGTCCGAATCCGCGTCCGACACCGTTCAGTTCGAGGAAGGCCATGGGCGATGGGCGGGGTTCAGCGGATGGTGTTGGCGTCGAAACTCACGGCCCGCTGGAGGAGCATCATGAGACGGTCGAGGAGGAAGCCGATGAAGCCGATGGTGAAGACGGCGACCATGATCTGGGCGAGGGTCTGGCTGCTGCCGTTCTGGAACATGTCCCAGACGAACTTCCCGAGGCCCGGGTTCTGGGCGAGCATCTCGGCGGCGATCAGGACCATCCAGCCGACGCCGAGCGAGAGGCGCAATCCGGTGAAGATCAGGGGCAGGGCGGCTGGGAGGACGATGGTGCGGATGCGTTTCATCCAGCCGAGGCGGAGGACGCGGGCGACGTTGAGGTAGTCGTTGTCGATCGCGGCGACGCCGAGGGTGGTGTTGATGAGGGCGGGCCAGAGCGAGCAGAGGGCGACGGTGAAGGCGGAGCTGAGGAACGACTTCTCGAACAGGGGTTCGGCCGGGTTGTAGAGGGCGCTGACGAGGATCATGACGATCGGGAGCCAGGCCAGGGGTGAGACGGGCTTGAACACCTGGATGAATGGGTTCACGGCGAGGTTGAACACGGGGCTGAGTCCGCACAGGACGCCGACCGGGACGGCGATCAGGGCGGCGACGAGGAACCCGGTGAACACCGTCTTGAGGCTGGTGACGATCTGGTCGAGGTAGGTGGGCTTGCCCGCGTAGCGCCGTTCCTTCCATTCACCGTCGGGGTTCTTCGCGAGGAAGGCGGTCCGGCGTTCGGTCTGGCGGCGGTAGAACGACGCCTCCTTCTCCCGCTCCGCGCGGTGCTCGTTCCACAGTCCCCGCGCCTCGGTCCAGACCGCCACCGGGCCGGGGAGCTCCCCGAAGCTCACCTTGACCCGCGCGGCGACCGTCGACCACAGGCCGAGGAAGACCGCCATGGCGAGGATCGGGACCCCGATCTGGATGAGGATCTGGCGGACCTGTTCGGACGGGTTCTCGCGTCGGGCGAGGCGGAGGAACGGGATGATCCAGGTCAGGCCGGCGGTCTCGCAGGACTTGATGAGGGCGCTCATGGGGCGGGGCGGCGGGTGGGGATCAGTCGCGTCGGCCGATCGGGAACCGGCGCAGGTACTCGTTGGGCTTGCGGCCGTCGTATTCGATCCCGTCGATGAACTCCGCGGTCGGCTTCTTGAACCCGTCGGTCTTCGGGATCTCGTCGGCCGGCAGCAGGCCGTCCTCGACCAGCGCGCGGGCGGCGGCGAGGTAGAGGTCGGGGCGGTACACCTTCCGGGCGGTTTCGAGGTACCAGTCGTCCGGCTTCGAATCGCCGATCTGTCCCCAGCGCCGCATCTGGGTGAGGTACCAGACGCAGTCGCTGTAGAAGGGGTAGGAGGCGTCGTAGCGGTAGAAGACGTTGAAGTCCGGCAGGGGGCGTTTGTCGCCCTTGTAGTACTCCCAGGTGCCGGTCATCGAGTTGGCGATCACGGCGTAGTCGGCCCCCACGTATTCCGGCTTCGAGAGGATCCGGCAGGCCTCCGTGCGGTGGTCGGGTTTCTCGTCGAGCCAGCGGCACGCGCGGATCAGGGCCTTGGTGACGGCGAGGGTGGTGTTGGGGTTGGCCTCGGCCCAGTCGCGGCGGATGCCGAACACCTTCTCCGGATTGTTCTTCCAGATCTCGTAGTCGGTGATCACCGACACGCCGATGTCGCGGAGGACGGCCTGCTGGTTCCACGGTTCGCCGACGCAGTACCCCTGGATGGTTCCCTGGGCGAGGGTGGCGGGCATCTGCGGGGGCGGGGTGACGGAGAGGAGGACGTCGGCGTCGGTGTTCCCGTTGATGTCGGCCGGGGTGTAGAAGCCCGGATGGATGCCGCCCGCGGCGAGCCAGTAGCGCAGCTCGTAGTTGTGGGTCGACACCGGGAAGACCATGCCGAGCCGGAGGGGGGTGCCGCCGGCCTTGAACTCCTGGACGATCGGGCGGAGGGCGTCGGCGCGGACCGGGCGCGGGGTGGGGGTGGCCTTCAGGGCCGGGCTGGCCTCGAGCATCCGGGCCCAGATCTCGCGCGACACCGTGATGCCGTTGCCGTTCAGGTCCATGCTGAGCGGGGTGATGATGTCGGCCTGGGTGCCGAAGCCGATCGTCGCCGCGATCGGCTGCCCGGCGAGCATGTGGGCCCCGTCGAGTTCACCGCTGATGACCCGGTCGAGCAGGATCTTCCAGTTGGCCTGGGCCTCGACCGTGACGTAGAGGCCCTCGTCCTCGAAGAACCCCTTCTCCTTGGCGATCACGATCGGGACGCAGTCGGTGAGCTTGATGAAGCCGAACTTGAGGTCGGGCTTCTCCGGTTCCGCGGCGGCGGGGCGGTGGGCGGGGCCGAGGAGGGCGGCGAGGAGGACGACGGCGGCGACGAGTCGACGGAGGCGTCCGGTGGGGGTGGGCGGGGTCATCACGGGAGGGGTGGGGTTGGCGGTTGGGTGGATTGGCGGTGCGGGGTGAACGGGTCGGCAGGGGTCGGGATCAGGGGGTGCGGACGGCGCGACGCAGCGCGTCGCGGTGCAGATCGGCGCGGAACACCCGGCCGAGCTGCGACGGCGGATAGGCGGCGCGGAGGGTCGGGGAGACGAAGTGGCTGACCACCCACGCCGCCTTGTCGGGCGACGGCTCGTTGGCGTCGCGCCGATGGAACAGGCAGAAGTCGGGTTCCGACCGGGACTCGCCGAAGCCGCAGTCCAGCAGCCCGGGCCATCCCCGTCGCAGCGTGTCGGCGGGGAGGCCGACGTGTTCGGGTCGGCTGAGGATCCCGAGGATCTCGGGTCGGTGGGCGGGTTCGTCGCACAGGGCGCAGGCCTCGAGGAGGGCCGCGACCACGGCGGAGAGGACCTCCGGCTGCGCCTCCAGTTCGCGGCGGCACACCAGCACCTTCTCCGGATGGAACGGGGCGAGCTCGTGGCTGGTGGCGGCGATCCATCCGGCGCCCGCCACCACCGCCTCCGAGTTCCATGGTTCGCCGGCGCAGAACCCGTCGAGATGGCCGGCGGCCAGGTTGGCCGTCATCTGCGGGGGCGGCACAACGGCCAGGTCGACCTCGGTCTCGGGATCGATCCCCGCCTGGCGGAGGAAACGGTCCATGAGCCAGGCGTGGGAGGAGTAGCGGGAGACGATGCCGAGGGTGAGGCGTCGGGCCGGGGAGGTGGACCGGATGTGGCGTCCGAGGGAGGCGGCGTCGCGCACCCCCGCCTCCCGGAGGCGGGCGCCGAGGGTGATGGCGTTGCCGTTCAGGCTCAGCACCAGCGGGGTGAAGCACTCGCACTGTCCGCCGGGCGGCGCGGCGCGGAGCACGAACGGAAGCCCGCCGGGCGCGTGCGCCGCCACCAGCTCGCCGGACAGAAGCCGCGCCCGGATCGAGGCCCATCCCAGCTCCCGGGACAGCACGACCGACACACCGTGGCGTCGGAACAGCCCCAGGGCGTCCGCCACCACCAGCGGCGCGCAGTCGTTCAGCGGGACGAACCCGATCCGGAGGGGATTCCGGACCGTCCCGGCCTGGCTCGAAGCGTTCATCCGACGCCCGGGAAAGCGGAACCGGTGCCGGAATGCCAATTCGGCGCATTAACTGCTGGGGAACCTTTCGCTGGTTTCAATGAACCGCGCTCATGCATGAAAGGACCCCTCGACAGCCGGCAGCTCCACGCCTTCGTCATCCTCGCCCGCACGGGCAGTTTCACCCAGACCGCCCGCGAGTTGTTCCTCACCCAGTCCGCCGTCAGCCACTCCATGAAGGCCCTCGAGACCGATGTGGGATGTCGGCTTTTTGACAGGGTGGGCAAGAAGGTGATGCTGACCCAGGCCGGGGAGACGTTGCTGCAGCGGGCGGATCGGGCGTTGACGGAGATGGGGGCGGCGCGGGAGGAGATCCAGCGGCTGGGGAAGTGGGGTCGGGGGCGGCTCCGGCTGGCGGCGCCGGTGTCGGTCTGCGTGGGGTTGCTGCCGTCGGTGCTGAGGGAATTTCAGGAGAGCTTTCCCGACAGCCTGGTGACGGTGGAACCGGGGGATTCCCACGAGGTGATCGGCCTGCTGGAGCAGCATCGGGTGGACCTGGCGCTGGTGCCGGAGGCCCGGGCGGACGAGCGGTTCGAGTCGGTGCCGCTGTTCCGCGACGAGCTGCGGTTCCTCGTCTCGCCCCTTCATCCGTGGGCGGCCGGGGGATTGCCGCCCCGCGACGAGATCCCCCGCCAGAGCCTCATCGTCTACGGCCGGTCGAGCCGGACCTGGCGCCTGGTGGACGACTATTTTCGCGAGGAGAAGATCACGCTCAACACCCCGATGGAGGTCCGGAGCATGGATGCGATCCGGGAGCTGACGAAGCTCAACCTCGGGGTGGGCATCCTCTCCCCGTGGACCTGTCGGGCGGATCTCGAGCAGGGATCGCTGATCTCGCTGCCCCTGGGACGCCGTCGGCTCACCCGGGAATGGGGGATCCTGGAGTGGCGGGGTCGGCGTCGGACGCTGGCCGAGGAGACCTTTGTGGGTCTGTGTCGCGAGGCGGCCCGGACCCTGGGTGCGGGGGAGGGTGGACACGAGGCCTGACCGGGCACGGGTCGGGGGATCGGGTGGCAGGCGTCGGGTGGGCCGGTGTCCGGTGCGGCCGCCGGCGGCCATGAGAAGGATGAAGCCCGGTCCGTCGCCTGTGCCCCGGCACCCTCCCTTCCCGATTGCGTTTGCCGGGAGGGATTGCCGGACGGAGGTTGGTCGGGCGCTCCCAGCCCGAACTCCGTCATCCGATGAACCCCGTGTCCCTGCTTCCGCTCCGGATCGCCCCGATTGCCACCGCCCTCGGCCTCCTTCTGTGGGGCGGTGGGGCCGCCGCCCAGGATCCCGTTCCGCCCCCCCCGCCGCCGCAGGTGATCGTGTCCACGATCCGATCCGTGGCGGTGGAAGGCGGGGAATCGTACTTCTCGTTCCGTGTCACCCGGGACGGCGACCTCTCACGGCCGCAGCCGGTGGCCTTCGTGCTCGAGGGGACGGCGGAGCGGGGCTCGGATTTCGAACTGGAATACGACCCGTGCGGCCTGTGCGAGAAGG
Organism: uncultured Verrucomicrobiota bacterium; assembly: GCA_964525755.1. Lineage (GTDB taxonomy): Bacteria > Verrucomicrobiota > Verrucomicrobiia > Limisphaerales > UBA9464 > UBA6176. The sequence continues at coordinate 58,315 of CAZGIK010000002.1, read as the reverse complement.
TGCCCGTGCCGGTGACCGGGCAGGCGGTGATGATTCCCGAGGGAAGGGAATCGGTCGTGATCGGCGGCAGTGCGTGGGCGGATGCCCTCGCCGAGGATGAGGAGACGGTGGTGATCCGGGTGGTGGAGCGGCTGGCGGCGGACGGGTTCCCGTATGCGGTCGGCGAACCGTCCATGGCCCGGGCGATCCTGCGCGACGCCGGCCTGGTGCCGCCGCCGGCGGTGACGATCCGCACCGTCGATGGACGGGCATCCGAGGCCGATCCTGCGGACATCGCCGTCTTCGAGCTGCAGCGGTCCGGTCCGGTCGACGGGCCGTTGACCGTGTACCTCATGACCCAGGGCGATGCGCGGCGTCCGCAGGATTTCGAGCTGATCGTGGAGGGTGAGTTCGAATGGTGTCCGGAGTGTGACCGGGTGCCGCTGCCGCCGATCGGCGGCGAGGTGACCTTTGCCGCGGGGGAGGCCCGGATGCGCATCGGGGCCCGGGCGGTGGCGGACGACGAGGTGGAGGGCGAGGAGTCCTTCACGGTCGAGCTTGTGGTGCCTCCGGTCTGCCCGGGGTGTCCCATGCCCTATGGGGTGGAGGGGCCGGGGGTTGCCCGCGGGGTGATCGTGGACCCGGTGGCCGGCGAGCGCCCCGTGGTCACGGTGGTCGCCGTCCAGGCCGTGACGACCGAGCCGTCGCCGAACGTGCGGGTGATCCCCGGACGCCTCCGCTTCCACCGGGAGGGCGGGGATGTCCAGCGGCCGCTCCGTGTGGCGTACCGTGTCGGCGGCACCGCGCTGAACGGCGTGGACTACGGGTACCTGGACGGCGACTTCACCTTCGAAGCCGGTGCGCGGGAGCACGACCTCCTGGTGACGGCCATCGCCGACGGCCTTCCGGAACCGCGCGAGTCCGTGGTGGTGGACCTGCGGGAATCCGACGCCCACCGGATCGGGACCCCGTCGGGCGCGACCGTCTGGATCGAGGATGCCCCCGGCGGACCGTTGGGCGAGGTGGTGATCACCGCGCCGTCGGCGGGCGACGTGCTGCCGCCGGGCGAGCCGACGGTGATCCGGGCCGTGGCGATCGATCCGGCCGGGCATGTTCCCGCGGTCGAGTTCTTCGTGGACGGACGGAGTCTCGGGACCTCCCAGGTGGTGTTCATCCGGGAGCCCGACCCGGGCACGCCGATCGAGCATGAGATCGTCTGGCCCGCGCCGGCCGTGGGGACGCACCGGATCGTGGCCGTCGGCCATGCCGCGAACGGCCTGAAGATCGAGTCCCGTCCGGTCGGGGTTGTGGTGTCCGGGGTGGAACCGGCCGGGTTCGTGGTCCGTCGGCTTCCGGACCGGTACCTTCCCGGGGAGCCGGTGGAGGTGGTCCTCGTGTCCCGCCCGGCCGAGGGGACCCAGGCCCATGCCGTGGAGGACCAGCCGCCCGCCGGGTGGCGGGTGGGTGGGATCAGTCATGAGGGGGTGTTCGATCCGGCGACGGGCCGCGTGAAATTCGGTCCGTACTTCGATGCCATGGCGCGGGAACTCCGATACCGCCTCGAGCCGCCGGCCGATGCCGGGGCGCGCGGCCTGTTCACCGGGATTGCATCGGCGGACGGGGTGGACTCCCGGATAGGCGGCGACCAGGTGCTGGTGCCGGTCCGCCGGCATCCGGCGGATCTCGATCCGGCGGACGACCGGCTCGCGGTGGGCGAGGTGACCGGGTATGCGGCGGCGTGGAAGAAGGGGGCGGAGTGGGCGACCGGGCCGAATCCGATCCCGGCCTCCCATGTGACCCGTGCCGCGTTCCTGTGGCAGCGGGGTGAAGCCTACCGGTTCGATCCGGCGGCCGGACCGGCGCCGTTGTGGTGGGTGCCGGTGTCGGACGCCGCGGAGGGGGTGGACGGGTCCGGCCCGGGGGCGGTGTCGGAGTGGATGGATGCCGCGGGGGAGGGTGCCGGTGTCGACCAGGTGCGCGGGTACCTTCCGTCGGGCGGTTTCGGGCTGGTCCGCTGGACGGGCGCGGATGGGGACGCCCCGCGGAGCCTCGAGGTGCAGGTGCTTCCGGTCCCCGGAACCCGGGCCCACGCGGTGGAGGTGCAGGTGGGGGTCGGGTTCACGCCGGGCGATGTGAGCGATGGCGGGCGGTACGATCCGGAATCGGGCTGGCTGCGCTGGGGTCCGTTCCTCGACGACCGGCCCCGGCGCCTGACCGGGGTGCTGGCCGGTCCGGCGGCGGGCGATGTCCGCGGCGTGGTGTCGTGCGATGGGCGGGACCGTCCGGTGGTCGGCTGGAGGGACGTCGCCGGTGAGTCCTCGGGAACCGGTCCGCGGATCGAGCACGTGGGTTCGCGGCCGGACGGCGCGGTCGAGCTGGTGATCCACGACGCCGACGGCACCCGGGTGTGCGACCTCGAGGTGTCGTCCGATCTCCGGGAATGGCGACCGGTCCGCGAGCTGCCGGCCGGGGCGACGTGGAGTCTCGAGACCGACACCGATGCATCGACGTCCGACGTCCGGTTCTACCGGGTGCGTCGGCGGTGAGGAGCGGGTATCCGGCAGGCGTCATCCGCCCCGGACCGTCCGTTCGAAGCTGGTGAGGAGTCGTTCCAGGTAGGCCTCGGGGAGGAAGCGGGTCGCGGTGTTGCGGGCGCCGGCGGCGAGGCGGGCGGCGAGGCCGGGTTCGGTGAGCACCCGGCGGATGCCGTCGGCCAGGGCCGCCGGCGTCTTCTCGAGGACCCGGAACGCCGCCTGGTCGGTCATCCACTCGTCCGCCCCGCCTCCGGCGAATCCCACCAGCGGGCGGCCGTGCGCGAGCGCCTCCACCCCGACCAGCCCGAAGGGTTCCGGACGGAGCACCGGGAAGAGGACGGCGGCGGCCCGGCGGTACCATCCGTCGAGTTCACCCGGGGAGATCTCGCCGAGGAAGCGGATGCGGTCCGCGAGCCCGACGGAACCGGCCTGCATCTCGAGGGCGCCGCGGTGCCAGCCGTCCCCGGCGACCACCAGACGCCAGGGCAGGTCCCGGAGGAGGGCCAGGGCGTCGATCGCCACCTGGATCCCCTTGGCGGGGACGAGACGCGATGGCAGCAGGAGCAGGCCGGGTTCGGGGGGAGGTGCGGGGGTGGGGTCGGGGACGGGTCCGAAGAGGGCGACGCGGTCGATTCGGTCCGGGGAGTGGCCGTTCTCGAGGAGTCCGCGGGCCATGAAATCCGACGCCACCTGCAGCCGGACCCGGGGCAGGCGGCGCAGCACCTGCAGTCGGCCGGTGAGCCGCCAGCGGCGCCAGTTGCCGAGCGGGGAGAGTCCGCCGCAGCCCTGGGCGTAGTTCCAGAGCAGGCAGGCGGGGCCGTGGGCGTGGTGGCAGGCCTCGAAGTGCCGGTCCGTCCGGTCGCCGCTGGCACAGAACCAGGTCTGGTCGTGCAGGAAGACGCAGGTCGGACGCCGGGCCGCGGATTCCGCGAGGAGTGCCGGCCGACGGACCGCGTGGATCTGCACCACCTCGGGGCGCACGGCGTCCAGCACCGCGGCGAACGACTCCGGGGTGCCGCCGTCGGCGAGGCGGTGGGTGGGGACGTCCACCGCCGTGGGGCCGTCGTCCTGGTGCACCAGCGCCACGTCGTGCCCGGCGCCGTGGAGCAGTCGGCAGGTTTCCACCACCACCCGGTTGGCCCCGCCGTTGTGGGGGCGGGCCATGTCGCCGACGAGCAGGATGCGCATGGCGGACTTGGGGAGGAAACAGCCGCCCCGTTCAGAACTTCTCCGGCACCCCCTCCTCGAGGATGCGCACGCGGTCGAGGACCTGTTGTTCGGTCGCCAGCTGACGCAGCCAGCGCGGGGGTTCGTCGAGATCCTCGAAGCTCAGCTTGAACGTGCCGTAGTGCATCGGGACGAACGTCCGGGCCCCCAGGTCGACGAAAGCGCGCAGGGCCTCGTCGGGTCCCATGTGCACATGGCGGAAGGAATCGGGGTAGTAGGCGCCGATCGGCATCAGGGCGATTTCGGGTGTCAGGGTGCGCCCGATCTCCTGGAAGCCCTCGAAGTACGCGGAGTCGCCCGCGTGGTAGATGCGGCGTCCGCGGCACTCGAGGATGAACCCGCCGTACCCGCGGTGCTCGTCGCGGAGCGTCCGGGCGCCCCAGTGCTTGGCGGGAACCAGGGTGACCTTCCAGTCGCCCGACCCGAAGCTCTCCCACCATCGCAGCTCGATGATGCGCTGGAACCCGAGGCGTTTCGCCAGCGGACCGCAGCCCCAGGGCATGATGCCGATGCCGGGCGAGGGGAGGCGTCGGATGCTCGGCTTGTGGAAGTGGTCGAAGTGGGCGTGGGTGAGGAGGACGAGGTCGATGGGGGGCAGGTCCTCGATGCGCAGGCCGGGGGCCTTGAGGCGTTTGAGGAGGAAGAGCCAGTTGGCGAAGTTCGGATCGACCAGGGCGTTGAGCCCGGCGAACTGGATCAGGAACGAGGCGTGGCCGATCCAGGTGAGCGCGAGTTCATCGGCTCCCAGCCGGGGAAACGCCGGCGCCTTCACCGCCCCGGTCCGGCGGGTGAGCAGGACCTTCCACACCATCTCGTGGAAGAAGGTCCTCGGGTTGAAGTGGTTGCTGGGCGTGAGTTCCTTGAATGACCGCGGCAGCCGACGGCGCCGCGGGGGCGGCGGCGGCGGGGAGGATCGGGAGTCGCCGGTCATCGGTTGCGGAGGCGACTCTGGCGCACGGAAGCCGCGGGCTCAACGGGATCCTGTGGCCTTCCCCTCCGAAGCGACGCGTCGGGGGGCTCGGCGGGAGCCTCGCGCCACCGATCCCGCCAGGCAGTCCCCATGCGGTGGCGCGAGCGTCCCCGCGAGCCGCTCCCCGCGCTCCGGGAGGCGCGCGAAGCGGGACGGGGGGGAACTCGATTCCGACCCCGACCCCGACCCCGAGGCGGAGCAGCTCGGCGGGAGCCTCGCGCCACCGATCTGGTCCAGCCCTCCCATGGGCGGGCCGGTTCATTCCGGCGCCGGATGGATCTGAAGTCCGACCCGGCGGATGTGCTCGCGGATGGACGGGGACCGGATGTGATCCAGGGACTGGACCTCGAACCGGTAGGGAAGGGGAAGTTCGTCCAACTCCGCCGCGATCCCCTCGGCGGCAAGAGGCGTCACGTCGCCGGAGACCACCAGGTCCACGTCCGAGCGGACGGAGTGTGTTCCCATGGCCCGCGATCCGAAGAGGATGGCCGCGGTGACCTCCGGATGTCGTCGGAAGACGTCCCGGACCAGCGCGAGTTCGTCGGGCGGGAGGGGCGGGTTCACGGGACGCTCTCCGAATGGAGCCGCTCGTGATTCCGGAAGCGCTGCTTCCAACGGATATCCGGGCTGGGATCCATGGCGGTGGCTCGGGCACGGATCGAATGCGGCCGGCACCGGTGGGAGCCTAGGGTGTGTCGCCGTCCGGATCCAGACCCGGCGTGCCCAGGTCGTCGAACACGACCAGGCGGACCTTCGACAGGTCCAGGCCGAGCACCTGTTCGTAATGGAAGCGGGTCAGCTCCCGGCAAAGTGCGTGAAAGTCCTCGAAAAGCGAGGATGCCGGACGGTCGTCCGACACCACCCCGGGTTCGGCCTGCGTCGCCGCGGCGCGCAGGCGGTCGGCATCGCATGGGTGGGTGTCGAGGAGTCGCGTGCGGTCGGTGGCGAGGCGGTCCGCCCGGCCCTGATGCCAGTCGGGACCAAGGCGGTTGGCGAGCCGGACGACGGTTGCGGGGAGGTCGGCCGGGAGTTCGCCCCGCGACCAGCCCGCGGTGAGGAGCGGGTCGAGCCGGCCGCCGCCGGCGGCGAGTTCCTGCAGTCGCAGGACGGATTCCCGGAAGGTGGCGCTCCCGGCGACCCGGATCTCCCACCGGTCGGCGTCGTCCTCCATGCGCCGGAGCATCACGCAGCTGGTTGCCCGGGCGACCCAGGCCAGCGCGGCGAGGAGGCGTCGGCTGGCCGCGATCCCGGCCCGGGCCACGGCCAGGACCAGCCGGACGGGTGGCTCGGCCGTCTCGATCCAGGAGTCCAGCTGTGCGTCGAGCCAGTCACGCTGGTTCACCACCCGGTCGAACCAGTGGTGGACGAGCCGGAGGAGGAAGGTGAGGCGCATCCCGCCGGCCTGGGCGAAGTGCCCGAACTCATGGGCCAGCACCCCGGCGAGCTGCCCCACGGTGAGGCCGGCGACGAGGGGCAGTCCGAGGGTGAGGACGAGCTCGCCGCGGCGCATTCCGGCCAGTCCCCCGCGGAAGGCGGCGCTGGCGTTGAGGTCGCATTCCAGATCCACCCGCACCGGCGCCGCGACGCCCACCCGGTCGGCGATCGCGACGATGAACTCGTCGAGGCCCGGTTGGGTGACGGGATCGAACGGGAAGGTTCGCACCTTCTCCCGGGGACCGATGAACAGCGGCTTCACCAGGAACAGGGACAGCAGGATGCCGATGCCGACCGGACCGAGGTAGAGGACCAGGCGGACGAGGACGGGGTCGGTGGAGCCGAGGATCCCGACGTGGGCCGCCGTGTGCCACACGGTCAGTCCGGCCACCAGCAGGACCAGTCCGACGTACAGCAGGGGCAGGACAAGGACGCCGGCCGTCACCAGGACCAGGGCGCCGCGGTAGGTCCACGGGACCGCCGGGCCGGATGCCGGGCTGCGGCGATGTCCGTCCGCCCGGGCGTGCTCGCCGTCGGGTGTCGTCATGGCGGCCAGCGGGACCGGTTCCGCACGATCACCGGCCCGCGTCGCGTCGTCCCAGTCGGGACAGGTAGGCGGTCAGGTCCCGCACCTCCTCCCGGCCGAGGCTGTCGAGCAGGCCGGCGGGCATCAGGGAGCCGAGGCGGGTGCGGCGGGCGATGTCCCCCGAGGGGAGCCGGACGACGGTCCCGGTGAGGTGGTCGGCGAGGGTCACCGTGGCGGTGTCCTCGCCTTGGAGGTAGCCCTGGTAGGTGGTGCCGTCGCGCCCCACCACCTCCCACGCCATGAACCCCTCCTTCACCTCGCGTTGGGGATCGAGGAGGGCGCCCAGGATGAACTCCGGATTCTGGGCGGTGCCCAGGGAGGAAAGGTCGGGCCCGACCCGGCCCGGGGTGCCGTCGACACTGTGGCAGCCGGTGCAGGCGAGGTTGGGCGACGTGAACAGCCGGGCGCCGGCCTCGGGGTCGGCCCGGTCGAGGGATGCGAGGATCGCCGGGATGTCGTCCGGGGTGACCGGGGCCCGGGGGGGTTCCACCCCGGCGGCCGACCCGAGGATCGCGGCCAGGTCCGGGTCGCGTCGACCGGAGCTTCCCAGCAACCCGAGGGCGGCCAGGGCGGTTCCCCGGGCGGGCGGGCGGGCGGCGAGGGCGGTGCGCAGGGTGGCGACGGTTTCGGGGCGCTGGAGGAAGGAGGTGACGACGCGGTGGACGTCGGGTCCGGCCTGCTCGTGGAGCATCCATGCGGCGGTGAGCGGTGCGGTGCGGACGGGATCGAGCCGGGCCAGCAGGGCCAGGGCGTTGGCCTGCACGGGGGATGGGGCGTCCGATGCGGCGACGTCGGCGAGCCGATCCTGTGCCGGGCTGTCCCCGAAGCCGGCCAGGCCGGCCAGCGCGTCGTTCCGCGCCTCCGGATCCAGGTCGGGGTCGAGGGCCATCGACTCGACCCGGGTCCGCAGGCTGGCAACGTTCCACGCTCCGGCCAGCCGCGCGGCGGCGGCCCGCAGGGACGGATCGGCGTCGTCGAGGAGGGCGCGGAGCCCGGCGGCCGCGGTCTCGCCGGGGCGGAGGTTGCGTCGGAGCGACGCGTCGGCCGCCTGCCGCAGGGCGACGGCCTGGAGGGCCGTTTCCCGGACCGGTCCGCGCTGGAAGCTCCCGGGGGCGAGGAGGGTGAGCAGTTCGTTGGTGCCGCCATCGGCCGCCACGGTGGCGGCGAGGCGGGCGAGGACATCGGGATCGAGCGCCACCTCGCCGATCCGCCGGAGGCGGGCGGCGGCGCGTCGGGCGGCGTCCTCCCCGCCGGCCGCCCGACTGAACAACGCCTCGCGGCCGGGTTGTCCCTCGAACCGCAGCTCCCCGCGGTCGGCCGCCGGTCGCCAGAAGGGTTCGAGCGCGTGCACGCACTGGGTGAAGGCGTATCCGATGGCCGGCTCGACGGGATGATCGGCCACGCGGGCGGCCACCTCGACCGCCGCGGCGGCCGGCACTCGGCTGCAGGCCACCACCGTTTCCAGCCGGACCCGCGGATGGGGGTCGTCGGCGAGGCGGGCCAGTTCGGCCAGGGCGCGATCGGGCGCGAGGGGCCGGAGCGGCCGGGCGGCCTCCTGGCCGATCAGGCGCGCGGCGAAGGCCCGGATCTCCGGGAGCGGATCCCGGGCGGCCCCGGCGAGGAGGTCCGGGTCGAGTCGACCGGCGGTGGCCCATGCCGACAGGTGTTCGAACCGGGTCCGGCCGTCCGTCTCCGGCAGGGCGTGAGCCCGGACCGCGGCGGCCACGGTGTCGGCCGGGCGGGCGGCGAGGACGCGGGCCGCCTGCTGACGGTTCCAGCGTTCGGGCGACGCGAGGGTCGCCACGAGTCCGGCCACCGGCAGGCGGTCGAGGGGGCGCCAATCCACCGTGGGGCGGCCGCGGGCGGTGACCCGCCAGATGCGGCCCCGGTCGCGGTCGCGTTGCGGGTCGCGGAAGCTGGCCTGGTAGTGGCCGATGACCGGGTTGTACCAGTCGCACAGGTAGAGCGCGCCATCGGGTCCGAAGCGGACGTCGACGATGCGGAACCCGACATGATCCGACTCGATGAGGGGTGGCAGGCGTTCCACGCGGTAGCCGGCGGCGCCCTCGTCGTGGAGGCGGAAGCGGTCGACGGCATTGTGGAGGTACGCTCCGGCGACAACCTCGCCCTGGTGGCTGTCCGGCCAGTGGGAGTTTCCGACGAAATCCGCGCCGCCGAACTTCCGGCCCTGGTTCCAGAGGGATGGTTGCTCGAGGAAATGCGGGGTGGCGACCAGGCCCGGGGTGAGGTGGTAGATCCCGTGGCCGTTGCCGGCGAAGACGAAGGGCTGGCCCCAGTCGTCGAAGACCGTGCCGAACGGATTGTGGGCGCCCATGGCCCCGCTCCAGAACGCCTCCAGTCGACGTTCCCCCGGCCAGAACCGCCACATGCCGGCCTGCATCAGCTCGACGATGCCCCACGGTGTTTCCACCCGGGACCGGGCGTGGAGACCCTGCGAGAGCATCAGCTCGCCGGTGGGGCCCCAGGTGAAGGAATTGAGGGTCTGGTGGGTGTCGCCCGTGCCGAATCCCCGGAACACCACCTCGCGCGTGTCGGCCCGGCCGTCCCCGTCGGTGTCGCGCAGGTGGAGGAGGTCCGATCCGCTGGTGACATACAGCCCGCCGTCGCCCAGCTCGAGCCCGGTGGGCATCAGGAGGTCGTCGGCGAACACCGTGGACCGGTCGGCCCGTCCGTCGCGGTCGGTGTCCTCCAGCACCACCACCTGGTCGCGCGGTTTCTCCCCGGGGCGGAGCTGGGGATACACCACGCTGCCGGCGACCCAGAGCCGGCCGTCGGGTCCGAACCGGATCTGGATGGGCTTGTGGACGCCGTCGGCCTCGGAGGCGAACAGCCGCACCTCGAAACCGTCGAGGACCCGGAGCGCGGCGCGCTCGGCTTCCGGCGATGGATCGGGTGCCTGTCCCCGGAGCTCCCCGTGGGGCAGGGCGGCGGCGAGGAGGAGGGGCAGGAGGCCGTGGACGGTCCGGGCGGATCGCATGGGTGGGGCGGGGATCATCGGGTGGCCTCCGGGAGGGCGGCGTGGGCGACGGCCTGGTCGATCCGGACTTCGGCGGCCTCGATCAGCGGCTGCCACGACTCGGTCTCGGCGGCGAGGGCCCGGACCGACCGGTCATCGGGCGCCCGGCCGAACGCCTGCTCGGTCCGGTCGCCGGCGAGGAAGGCCCAGTTGGTGGGGCGCCGGTAGTGTTCCCAGAGCCGGTTCTTCTCCCGGACCTCGGCCCGGACCGCCGCCACGGTGGCGGTCGGGAATCGGTCGGGATGCGTGTCGCCCGGCAGGATGGCGGGAACGAGCGCCTCGGCCATGGCCCGGAGTCCGGCGGGTGTCCACTGAACGCCGTCCGTGGTGAGCCGGGGGGCCTCGGCCGGCCGGCGCTTCATCCGGTCGAGGACGTCGAGGAAGGCGATCTCCCGCCGACCGGCCAGTCCGCGGAGTGCGTCGTTGAACCGGGCCAGGCGGTCGTTGCGGGTCCGGGCGAGGTCGGGCGACCCATCGGGGGGCGGTTCGAACGGGGCGGGGCCGACGAGGAGGCAGCGCGGGGTCACGGCCAGGAGGCGGTCGAGGAGGCGGTCGAGGGCGGTGGCGAAGGCCACCGGGGTGGTGGCGGCATCGAGGGATTCCATGCGGCCGAACTGGACCACGACGAGATCAGCCCGGATCGCGCGGAGCTGGGCGGGCAGGTCGGGGTAGTTGACGTCCCGCGGCTGGGTGAAGGCGGTGTCGCCCTCCCAGGCGAGGCATCGGAAGGTGACGGGTGCCGCGGGGCGGGAGAGGCGGAGGAGGGTTTCCAGGTATCCGTCCGCGGCGGCGGCGATCGTCCCGGCACCCCCGACCAGGGCCACGACCGTCCGGGCGGGGGGCGGGGATGTCGGGCCGGGATCCGCGGCGTCGAGGGTGAGGCCGATGAGGGCGGCGAACAGGCCGGGCCACCAGCGGGGATGCATGCGGGGGACGATGCGCCCGGAGGCCGGACCCGTGCAAGGGCAGCGGCTGTCGGCTGGACTGGGGCGCTGCGTCCCCAGTCGGCGGGGGGGGGCGGGAGGGGCTGGCGGGCCGCGAGGTCGGGGTGGGGGTCAGGCGTACCGGTCGGGGGCCAGCAGGGTGAGGTCGAGCGACGTCGGTTGTTCCGACAGAAGTTCGGCGACCAGTCGACCGGTCACCGGACCGAGACTCAGTCCCATCATCGCGTGACCGGTCGCCACCACGAGGTTCGGATGCGAACGGGCCCGGCCCAGGTACGGGAGTCCGTCGGGCGAGCAGGGACGCAGGCCGTGCCAGGGCTTCACGCCCTCGAAGTCGGCCGGGGTGAACTCGGGGAAGTACTCGGTCGCGGCGCGGATGATCCCGCGGACGCGCGCCGGGTTCACGTCGTGGTTCAGGCCGGCGATCTCCATGGTCCCGCCGAAGCGCAGGGTGTCGCCCATGGGGGTCACGGCGACCCGCGCCTCGGTGAGGATGGAGCAGAGTTGGGGCAGTCGACGCGGCCCGGGCAGGGTGACGCTGTAGCCCTTGCCGGCCTGCATGGGGAGGTTGAGGCGCAGGCCGCGGCCCGTGCCCGGCGACCACGATCCGCCGCAGAGCACGAACGCGTCCCCCCGCACCGTGCCGTTGGAGGTGCGGACGGCGGTGATCCGGTCGGCATCGAGATCCCATCCGGTCACCTCCGTCGCCCACAGGAACCGCGCCCCGCCAGCCTCCAGCCGGGCCTGGAGGCCGGCCATGAGGCGGTCGGGGGCGAGGTGGCAGTCCTGGGGGAAGTGGATGGCGCCGACGATGTCCATGCGGGCGCCGGGGTCGAGGCGGGCCGCCTGGGCGGGATCGAGCACCTCGGCCGGGATCCCGAGTTCCCGGGCGCGGACGGCGGTGGCCGCCTCCTCGTCGAGGGCATGGGCGGTGCGGCAGAGCATGAGCAGGCCGCGTCGGACCAGCCCGAAGTCGAGTCCGGGCTCCGCGTCGAGTTCCTCGAAGGCCTGGCGGCTGGCGAGGTGGAGGTCGCGGAGGAGCGGGGCGCTGCGCCGGACGTGTTCCGGGGTGGCCGCGCGCCAGAAGCGGAGTCCCCAGGCCAGCAGCCCGGGGTCGAGCCGGGGCTTGATGTAGAACGGCGATTCCGGGTTCCACATCCATCGGAGCCCCAGCGCCACCATGCCGGGGGCGGCGAGCGGCACGAAGTGGCTGGGCACCACCATGCCGGCGTTGCCGAACGAGCAGCCGTCGCGCCGGGCCGGCTCGCGGTCGATCACCGTCACCCGATGCCCCGCCCGGGCGGCATACCAAGCGGTGCAGAGGCCGATGACACCGCCGCCCACGATCACCACATCCTGCGGAGTCTGCATGGCAGGTTCGGAGGGTTCAGCGGATGCCCCAGCAGAAGGGGTCGGCCTCGTCGAGGAGGAGGGTGGACTCGGCGTTCACATGGGCGGTGCCGGTGATGCGCGGTGCGATCAGCCCGCGGTCGCGGTCGATCCAGCGGTAGCGTCCGGTGAAGCGGCTGCCGAGGATGCTCTCCTGCACCCAGTCGGTCTCCGGGGCCAGCTTCCCGTCGGCCGCGAGGCAAGCGAGCTTGGCGCTGGTCCCGGTGCCGCACGGCGAGCGGTCGTAGGCCTTGCCGGGGCAGAGCACGAAGTTGCGCGAATGGCCGCCGGCCGTGCCGGGAGGTCCGAACAGCTCCACGTGGTCCACCTCGGGCCAGCCGCCGGCGTTCACCGCCCGGCGGATCCGCCAGGCGATGTCGGTGAGCGGTTCCACACGGGACAGGTCGAGTTCCCACGACGGCGCGGTGACGAGGAAGAACCAGTTGCCCCCCCAGGCCACGTCGCCGGTCACCGCACCGATCCCGGGGACGTCGACCGTCACGCCGTGGGCGGCGCGGTGGCTGGGGACGTTCTCCACCCCGACCGATCCGTCGGGATGCAGCGTGGCGGTGACGATCCCCACGGCGGTCTCGATCCGGTGTTCGCCCGGGGTGACCCGGCCGAGGTGGGCCAGGGTGGCGACGAGGCCGATCGTCCCGTGTCCGCACATGCCGAGCGTTCCCACGTTGTTGAAGAAGATCACACCCGCCGTGCAGGACGGGTCCGACGGCGGGACCAGCAGGGCGCCGACGAGGACGTCGGATCCGCGCGGTTCGTTGACCACGGCGGAGCGGAAGCGGTCGTGTCCGGACTGGAACCGGGCCTGCCGGTCGGCGACGGGGCCGGGGCCGAGGTCGGGTCCTCCGGCGACCACCACGCGGGTGGGTTCGCCGCCGGTGTGGGAGTCGATGACCTGGACACGATGCCGGGTGGAATTCACGGGACGGGAGCCTTGCCGGTGTGGGAGGCGGATGGCAACGGGGATGCGGCCGGGCGCCGTCGGCCCAGCCGGCGGGCGGCGGCGCCGAGGGTGAGGGTGGCGACCAGGACCAGTCCGGTCAGGAGTCCGGACAGCTCCGCGGCGTGGCTCATGGTGGCGGGGACGCGGGACAGGCCGTTGGCGAGGACGGCGAGGACGGCGACGCCGAGGAGGGTGCCGGGCACGGAACCGGTGCCGCCGAAGATGCTGGTGCCGCCGAGCACCACGGCGGTGATGGCGAACAGTTCGTAGCCGAGGCCGGCGTCGGCCTTGGCGGTTCCGAGTCGGGCGGAGTAGGTGAGGGCGGCGAGTCCGGCGGCGAGTCCGGCGAGGACGTAGGCGAGGGCCAGGTGTCGTCCGACCGCCAGCCCCGCGTGCCGGGCGCCCTCGGGCGAGAAGCCCACGGCGCGGAACCCGCGTCCCCAGACGGTCCGATGCACCAGCAGGCCGATCCCGGCCGCCGCGCCAAGGAGGAGCCAGGCCTGGGTGGGGAGTCCGGCGAGGCGTCCGGTGCCGAGGAACAGGAAGGATTCCGGGAAGCCGGTGAACGCGTCCGTTCCCTGGGTGATCGCCTCGGCCAGTCCACGGAACAGGGAGAAGGTGCCGAGGGTGACGATGAGCGGGGGCAGTCGGAGGCGGGTGATGAGGAGGGCGTTGATCCCGCCGCCGAGTGCGCCGAAGGCCACCGTTCCCAGCCCGGCCGCCCACGGGGGCAGTCCGGCGTCGCGCCACAGCTTGCCGAACACCACCGCACACAGGCCGAGCAGCGACCCGACCGACAGGTCGATCCCGCCGGTCAGGATCACCGGGGTCATGACCAGGGCCAGGAGGCCGATCTCGACCGAGTGGCGGACGATGTTGAAGAGGTTGTCGGCCGTGCCGAACCGGCGGCCGGCGAACTGGAAGAGCACCATCTCGGCCACGAGCAGCCCGAGGAGGATCACCTCGTGGCGCCGGGCAAGGGCGATCACCGGCTGGATGCGGGAAGGATTCATGGGGCGGTGCGGCCGGCGCGGCCGCGGAAACCGTCGGCTACCACCGCGAGGAGGATGATCCCTCCCTGGAGGGCCTTCTCCCAATGGGGTTTCACGCCGAGGTAGGTGAGGGCGGGTCCGATGGCGGTGAGGAGGAGCACCCCGGCCAGCACGCCCCAGAGGCGTCCGCGTCCGCCCGAGATCGCCACCCCGCCCACCACGGCGGCGGCGATCGCCTCCAGCTCCAGGCCGCGTCCGCCGTTGGGGTCGACCTGGGGCGACTGGACGAGGTGGAGGAGGGCGGCGAGGCCGGTGAGGGTGCCGGCGAGGACGAACACGCCGAAGGTCACCGGCCCGGGCCGGATGCCGGCGAGGCGGGCCGCCTCGGCATCGGAACCGACCGCATACACCTGGCGTCCGGCCGCGAGGTGGCGCAGGGCGAGGGTGAGGAGGCCCCACGTGGCGAGGGCGGCAAGGCATACCGCCGCCTGGCCGGTTCCCATGGAAGACCCGAACCATTGGATGCCGTCGGGGAGGTTCACGAACACCCCCTGGCGGGCGAGGCGGAGGCCCTCGCGGAGGGTGACCATGAGGGCGAGGGTGACGACGATGCTGGGGAGGCCGAGTCCGGCGACAAGGAGACCGTTGAGGGCGCCGCCGACGGCCCCGGCGGCGAGGGCGGCGGCGGCGGCGACCGGCAGGGGGGCTCCGGCCGCGGCGGCCAGTCCCGCGGCGGTGCCGCACACGGCGAAGAGCGAGCCCAGGGAGATGTCGATCTGCCGGGCGAGGATCACGACGGCGACCCCGCAGGCCAGCACGAGGCGCGGGGCGGCGGCGGTGAGGCGGGAGAGCAGGGGCTGCGGCTCGAAGAACCCCGGCGCCAGCACCGCGAGGAGCCCCAGCAGCAGGCCGAGCGCGGCCACCACCGAGGCCTCGCGGACGGGAAAGCGTGCCGGTCGACGCCGGGTGGCTGCCGGCGGCGGATGTCCGTGGGGACCCGGTCCGTTCATGCCGCCTCCCCCTGTCCCAGGGCCGCCGCCATGACCGTCGGCGCGTCGCTGCCCCCGGGCAGGATCGACGTCACCGTGCCCCCGCGGACCACGGCGATCCGGTCGCCCATGCCCACCACCTCCGGCAGGTCGCTGGAGATCATCAGCACCGCCATGCCGTCGGCGGCCAGGCGGCGGATGATCCGATGGATCTCGCTCTTGGCGCCGATGTCCACGCCCTGGGTGGGTTCGTCGAGGATCAGGACGCGCGGCCGGGTGGCGAGCCAGCGGGCGAGCGCCACCTTCTGCTGGTTCCCCCCGCTGAGCGAACCGGCCGGGGCCAGCGGGCCGTCGGTGCGGATCCCCAGGTCGCGGATGTACCCCAGGGCCTCGCCGATCTCGCGGTCGGGACGCAGCCAGCCGCCGGGGAACAGGCGTCGGAGGACGGCCAGGCTGGTGTTGTGGGCCACCGGCATCTCGGGGATGACCCCGTGCCGTCGACGGTCCTCCGGGACGTAGGCGATCCCGTGGTCCACGGCGTCGCGGGGCGACCGGATCCGGACCGGCTTCCCGTCGATCCGGATCTCCCCGGTGTCGGCCGGGGTCAATCCAAACAGCACCCGGGCCAGCTCGGTGCGGCCGGCGCCGACCAGTCCGGCCAGGCCGACGATCTCCCCGGCGCGCACGTCGAGGTCCACCCCGTGGACCCCGCCCTCCCGGCAGCCCAGTCCGCGCAGGGCGAGCACCACGTCGCCCGGGGGCGCCTCGGACGGCGGATGGATCTGGCTCACCTCGCGCCCCACCATCATCCGGATGAGCGCCGCCTCGTTCAGTGTGTCCACCGGATGCGACCCCACGCTGGCGCCGTCGCGCAGCACGGTGACGCGGTCGGCGAGGGCGAAGATCTCCTCGAGGCGGTGCGAGATGTAGACGACGCCGGTGCCCGACCGGCGCAGGTCCCGGACGATCTCGTGGAGCAGCAGCTGTTCGCGTCGGGTGAGCGCCGCCGTGGGTTCGTCCATGATGACCACCCGGGCCCCGGCACCGACCGCCCCGGCGATCTCGACCAGCTGCTGCTCGGGCATCGAGAGCGTGCCGGCCGGGGTCTCCGGGTCGATGTCCGCCCCGATCCGGCGCAGGGCGTCGTCGGCCCGCCGCCGTCGGGCCTTCCAGTCGACCCGCCGGAGGGGTGCGGGGGGCTCCAGGCGGAGGGCGAGGTTCTCGGCGACGGTCAGGTCGGGGAACAGGGCCGGCTGCTGGTAGATGCAGGCGATGCCCATCCGGTGGGCCGTGGCCGGGGTGAGGTGACGGACCTCGCGTCCGCCGATCCGGATCGTCCCGGAGTCGGGTGCGTGGGCGCCGGTGACGACCTTGATCAGGGTGGACTTCCCGGCGCCGTTCTCGCCGAGCAGGGCGTGGACCTCGCCCGCGTGGACGGTGAGGGAGACACCGCGCAGGGCCCGGACGGCACCGAACGACTTGGTGACGTCCGTCAGCTCCAGCAGCGGTTCCATGCGGGGTCCGGACGCGGGACTCGTTTCACTCCGCGCGGGGAGCGGGGGTGAGCGGCTCGAGGGTCAGGGGATCGCGCAGGGGCAGCTCGGTGAGGCGTCCGCCCGACAGCGACTCGAGCGATGCGGGGTGGTCCGGATGTCCCTTGAGGATCTCGGCCTTCTGGCCCACCACCAGCACCACGGCGCGGTCCGGGTGGAGATGTTCCCTCGCCACGCGGAGGACCTCCTCGCGGGTCACGCGGGCGTGGCGGTCGCGCCATTCCTTCCAGTGGCGGGGATCGGTGGCGTAGCGGCCCGTGAACTCATCGGAGGCGAACAGGGCGGCCACCTTGGCCCGGGTGTTGAAGTTGCCGGGGAAGGTGTCGATGAACCCGCGCTTGGCCGTCTCGAGCTCCTCGTCCGAGACGGGCTCCGAGCGGATGCGCCGGATCTCCTCGGTGACGATGTCGAGGGCCTGGGCGACGGTGCGGGACTTGGTCTGGAGCCCGGCCTGGAAGGGGCGGGCGAAGTGGACCCCGCCCGGGAAGGCGCTGTAGGCGCCGTAGGCCAGGCCCTCGTCGGAACGCACCCGGTTCATCAGCCGGGCGGTGAACCCGCCGCCGCCGAGGATGTCGTTCATGATCTGGATGGCGGGGAAGTCGGGATGGTCCCGGCGGACGCCGGGGAGCAGCAGCCGGAGCCGGCCCTGGTTGACGTCCTTGTCCACCAGGTACACCCCGGGCGGTGCGGGGGAGGTCTCGACCGGCACCGGCGGGGGCTGGGCGCCGGTGAAGGGCCAGTCGGCAAAGAGCGTCTCGAGGCGGGCGACGAGGTCGTCGCGGTCGAAGTCGCCGCTGGCGGCCACGGTGAAGTTGGCCGGGTGGAACCACCGGCGGTGGAACGCCTGGAGATCCTCGCGGGTGATCGACCGGACACCGTCGGCGGTGGGCTGTCGGGCGGCCCAGAAGTTGGTGCCGTAGGAGAGCCAGAGCGCCTCGCGCGCCTCGATGGTGCTGGAGTCGTCGTTGCGTTGCCGGAGGGACTGGAGCACCTGGTCGCGCTGGAGCTCGAGCTTGTCGGCCTGGAACCGCGGCGCGGTGAGCACCTCGCGGAGGATCGCCAGGCCCTCGGGCAGGTCCTTGGAGAGGAGGTTCAGGCTGACGGTTCCCGAGTCGTCGCCGATCGACGCGCCGAGGCCGGCGGCGAGGAAGGCCAGGCGTTCCTCGAGCGCCTCCGCCTCCTGCGAGGCCGTTCCGCCCCGGACCAGCAGCGCCCCGGTGAACCCGGCGAGGCCGGTCTTGTCCCCCGGCTCCAGGTAGCTCCCGCAGCGGACGAGGATCTGGATGTTCACCAGGGGCAGGGTGCGGTCCGGCACCACGTAGGCGACCGGCCCGGCCTTCAGCGGGACCCGGAACTCGGCCGGGTCGGGCGGCTCGTAGGTGAGGGGGGGGAAGGCGAGCTTCTCCGGGCGGTCGGGGATCTCGGCGGCGCCCGCCGCGGAGAGGGCGAGGACGAGGGCGCTGAGGCCGGTCAGGAATCGGGTCATGGTCGGCAGGGGTGAGGGGTTCAACGGGCCTCGAGGGCGGCGATCCGGTCGGCGATCTTCTTGCGGATGATCCGCTGGAGCTGCTGGCGTTTCGGATCCGATCCCGCGCCCTGGGCCTCCATCTGGGCCAGGGCCTGCCGGAGCTTGCCCGCATCCGATTCCGCCTCCAGCGAGGCGAGGATCTGGCGGACCACCGGCTTCTGGTCGGGCGCGAGCCCGGCGAGGTCCGGGTCCTCGTCGCCGCCGGTCCCCGGCTTGCGCGTGTAGTGGGCCACGGCGCGGTTTTCCGGGGTGAAGTAGCGGTTGGCCACCCGACGGATATCCGCCGCCGTCACCGCCTGGATCTTCTTTCCCGCCTCGTTGGTCTCGCGCCAGTCGCCGAGCCCCTCGTACCAGATCAGCTGGTAGAGCAGGCCGAAGGTGGAGGTGAGCCGACGGTACTCGGCCGCGGCGAAGTTGTTCTTCACCTTCTGCAGCTCGAGGTCCGGCACATCCTCCTGCTGGAGCCGGGCGATCTCCTCGTGGATGGCCTGTTCCACCTCGGCGAGCGGGCGACCGTCGCGTGCCTCGGCGGTGATGTTGAAGGCACCGGCCCACTTGCGGGCGTCCTGCTGGGCTGCGGCGTCGGTGGCGACCTCGCGTCCGAGCACGAGCCCCTTGTGCAGCCGGCCGGTCCGGCCGTTCAGGAGCTGCTCGAGGACGTCGAGCGCGTAGCTGTCGCGATGTCCGAAGGCGACGGTTCGCCAGAGGATGTCCACCTGCGGGTTCACCTCGGCCTCGGCCAGGTAGCGCTTCTCGCCGAGCGACGGGATCTCGAGGGTGGTCACCTCCGGGGCGGGGCGGTCCCCGCGGGGGATGCGTCCGAAGTACCGCTGCACCATGGCCTCGGCGTCGGCGGGGTCGAGGTCGCCGACCAGGATCAGGGTGATGTTCTGCGGCTGGTAGTACAGGGCGTAGAACTCGTCGGCCTGGGCCTTGGAGATGGCGGGGATGTCGCTCGGCCAGCCGATGACCGGCCAGTGGTAGGGGTGGGCGTCCCAGAACAGGGCGTTGAACTGCTCGTAGAACTTCCCGATCGGGGTCGATTCCGTCCGCATGCGGCGTTCCTCAAACACCACGTCGCGCTCGGCGTAGAACTCGCGGAACACGGGGCGGAGGAGGCGTTCGCTTTCCATCCAGCACCACAGCTCCAGCTTGTTGGACGGGACCTCGATGAAGTACGCGGTCATGTCCTCGGTGGTGAAGGCGTTCATCTTCGAGGCGCCGGCGGTGGTGTAGACGCGGTCGAACTCGTTCTTCACCAGCAGGCCGCGCTGCTCGTCGAGGAGCCGCTTGAACTCGGCCTCCAGTTCGCGGTAGCGGGCGGTCTTGCTCTCGGGGCTGGTGATGTCCTCGACCTCGCCCCGGCGGAGGGCGGCGCGCATGGCGGCCTCCTCGACGCGCATCAGGTCGCGCACCCGCTCCTGCTCGGCGATCAGCTCCGCGTCCCGGTCGGCATCGCGGGTCCCCAGGGTGGGGGTGCCCTTGAACATCATGTGCTCGAACAGGTGGGCGATCCCGGTGATGCCCGGCCGTTCGTTGGAGCTGCCCACGCGGGCGACCCAGCCTCCGGCGATCCGCGGTTCGTCGTGGCGTTCGACCAGCAGGAGGCGGAAGCCGTTGGGGAGTGTCTTTTCGATGACGGGGATCTGCTGGGCCCGGAGCGTGGGCAGGGCGAGGCACAGCAGGAGGAGGATCCGGAGCCGGTTCATGGCGACCCGGCGAAGGAAGCAGGACCGGCCCCCGGGGTCAAACCGGTCCCCACACGGAACCCTGGAGACCCGCAGGGGATGCCGGGAGGCGCGAGGCGGGGGAGTGTGGACAACAAGGGGCGCGAAGGGACGATTCCGTCATCTCTCCGTGTCTCGGTGATCCTTGTGGGTGATCGGATCGGGGCAGATTCCGGAGGGGCCTCACACGGAGCCACGAAGACACGGAGGGGATTCCGGGAGATGAGCGGGGCGGTGGCGGGGCGCCGGGGGACCGCGGATTAGCATCCGCAGCTACGGTGGGGGCGCGCCACGCGATATGGAGTGCGGCGGGAAGCGTCAGCGCCACGCCGCTTTGGAGCGGAGCGGGACGTGTGTGGGATGCCCGGGGCGGGGCGTTTCGCCGTTCGCCGATGGGCACCTTCCTCGCCGTAGCCGACGCCGATCGGCGGCCGGTGCCGCTTGGGTCCGTCCAGAGCGGTGTCGACGCTTCGCTCTGCCACCGCAGTCCATATGGGCCACCGGGGTCTCGCCGGGGAGACGTCGACGGGGTATCCAGCCGGTGTGCCGCGCCACGGTGTCATCCGCTGGGTCTTGTTCGCAGGGCTGATGCTCCGGGCCTTGGCGACGTCCGGATCGGAACCGGACACCGGCGCCGATCCGCGCGGGTGGAGTCGTCGGGCACAGGGGGAACTGGAGCGCCTGGACTCCAGCCCGATGTCCCGGCCCGCGGTGGACCCGGTGACCCTCGCCGGGATGCCGGCGGACGAACTCCGTCGCCACTTCACGGAGGAGCGCCGTCGCCGTGGGGCTCTGCGGGAGCGGCGCGCCTGGGAATGGGTGGCCCGACTGGCCGCCGAGGCCAATGCCCTGCCCCCGGGACGGGATCGGGAGGAGCGTCTTGGCCGGTGCGCCGAGATCACGACGGCCGTCCGACGCGGACGGGAGTCGCCGGTGCCCGAGCGGATCGACGTGGCCTGGGGCGCGGTGACCTTCTGGCAGCATGCCCTCAACCCCGTGGGTCGTGGGAGGCGACCGGCGGTCCATCCCGCACCCGGTCCGGTCCCGGAGGCCGACGTCGTGTACCGTCCCTCCACCTTCTGGACGCCGCCGCGCGACGTGGGCTCACGGGACCTGGCGGCCGGATTCGGTCGGAGCCGGATGCCGGACCACGACGACGTCGTGTGGAGGTACGCCGGGCCGAAGACCGGCAGCGGGGCGCATCCGGGGTTCGAGGTGCGCTCGGGTGGGCGCCGTCTCAAGGTGAAGTTTGCCGAGGTGCATTCGGAGCCCTTCGCCACGCGGGTGTTCGACGCGCTCGGATACCATGTGCCGGTGGTGGATCATGCCCCGCGGATCCGGGTGGCCTACGACCGTCGCCTCCTGCGCGAGTTCCATCAGCGGACTGAACTGGTCACGCGGCTGCAGCTCCTCGGGTTCATTCCCGTCCATCACCTGCGGTACCAGCGGCGACACGACCCGTTCGACTTCCTCCGCGCGGCGCGCCTCGTGGACGGGACCGAGATCACTTCGGATGAATTCCGTCGTCGGCTGTTGCCCGACTCTCAAGGGATCCGTTTCGCCGAGGATTTGCCGGAGGCATTCGACCCGGAGTTCGAGGCCCGGGTGGCGTGGCTGGTGTTCGAGGGGGTGAACGTCGAGGTCGACGACCGTGCCGGTCATGCGGTGGGGCGGTGGGGCTATGGGGATCGGGACCATGCCGACCGGCAGGAGCTCCGCGGATTGGCGCTGCTGGCCGCCTGGCTGGCGTGGTTCGACTCGCGGCCGGTGAACACCCGTCTGCGGGTGCTGGCACCGGCCGGCGACCTGCGGCATGAGATCACCGACCTCGGGGGATGCCTGGGGCGTTCGCCCGGGTTCATGATCGCCAGCTGGGAACGTCCGGAACATTTCTCCGACCGCTTCACCCGGCCGGAACGTCGCCAGGGTCCGGGGCGGATGACGATTCCGTTCCGGATCACCGGGTATCAGCCGGTGGTGGAGACCCCGGCGTTCCGGGCGATGACCGTCGAGGACGCCCGTTGGATGGCGCGGTGGATCGGCGGGTTGTCCGAGGCGCAACTGGCGGATGCCCTCGCCGCGGCGGGGTTTGGGGCGGAGGACGTCCGATGGTATCTCGACCGGCTGGTTGCCCGTCGGGACACGATGATCCGTGATCTCGGCCTGGCTGCGGAGATCGCCCCGCTGCGGCCCGACTCTCCCTGACACCGGTTGTGCCATGGACCTTCTCGACATGTCCGACCCGTACGACGCCCATGCGTACTTCTGCTGCGGGTTCGTCTGCGACGCCTGTGGTGCCGTGCTGGAGCCGGAGCCGGGGTTCGAGGGCTGTTCCGACCGGGATCTCCGGCGGGTCGCGGATCAGGCGCGTGCGGCCGGATGGTGGGTCCCTTTGCCCGAGGGACCGGGGGGGCGGATGGATCCGTGGATCTGCCGGTGTCCGGGCTGTGGACGGCGTCCGGAACCGTGAGTGCGACCCGGATCGGAAGCCCTTGCGGCGGACTGGATCAACGATAGGCGCGGGGTGCGGGGATCCCGCGCCCGTCGCCGTCCCCACCCTCCCGTCCGCACCCGGCACAGGCGGCCATCGCCCGGAGCAGGCCGAGCGAACCCGTCCACCGCTCGAAGGCGTACGGCCGACGCTTCCGCGGACGGGGCGCGATCTCGTCCAAGGTCCACGCGTCGTGCAGCCGGCCGTTCAGCATCGTGTACCGGACGGAATCCGAGTGGCGGATGTCCTCCAGCGGATTGCGGTCGAGGACGAGGACATCGGCCAGCTTGCCGGCCTCGATCGACCCGATGTCGCGGTCCATGCCGAGGTAGCGGGCGCCGTGGAGGGTGGCGCAGCGGAGGGCTTCCATGGGGGACATGCCCCCGGCGGCGAGGGTCCAGAGTTCCCAATGGGCGCCGAGCCCGGGCAGCTGCCCGTGGGCGCCGAGGTGCACGGTGACGCCGACATCGAGGAGCGCCTTCCCGATCGCGGCGCTCCGGAGGACGTTGTAGTCCTCGTCGGGCGCCATCGGCCGCCGGCGCGACTTCGGATCGACCAGCCAGCGGGGGACGAAGCGGAGCAGCTTCCCGTGCTGCCAGACGTCCATGTGCTGGTACCAGTAGTGTTCCGCGTCGAGTCCGCCGTATCCGACGATCAGCGTCGGGGTGTAGCCCGTCCCGCTCCCACCCCAGAACTGGCGGATGTCGTCGTGGATGCCCTCCACCGGGAGGGAATGCTCCACGCCGGTGTGGCCGTCGGCCACCATGGTGAGGTTGTGCTGGAGCAGGGAACCGCCCTCGGGCATCACCATCATCCCGAGCTGCCGTGCGGCCTCGACCACCTGCTGGCGCTGCTCGCGCCGCGGCTGGTTGTAGGACTTCACGCTGAAGGCGCCGACCGCCTTCATCCGGCGCAGATGGAACAGCGCGTCCTCGAGGCTGCCGATCTCCGCCTTGAAGCTCCCCGCGGCGCCGTAGAGGATGGTCCCGGTCGAGAAGGTCCGCGGCTGCACCACCCGGCCCGCCCGCTGCATCTCGGCTGCGGCGAAGATCGATTCGGTGTCGTTGGACGGGTCGTGCACGGTTGTCACGCCGAATGCCAGGTCGGCATGGCGACCCCAGTTCTGCTGCGGGGTGATCCCGTCCTGCCCCTGCGGTCCGTGGGCGTGGACGTCGATGAATCCCGGCAGGAGGGTCTTTCCGGTGCAGTCGATGACCCGTGCCCCGGCAGGGATCTCCACCGTGTCGACCGGGCCGACCGCCGCGATGCGGTTGTCCCGGACGAGGACCACCCCGCGCTCCAGGACCTCGTCGCCGCGCATCGTGACCACCCGCCCCCCGACCAGCGCGATCACGCCCTGCGGGACATCCGCCCGGGCGCGGAACCCGATGGGGCGCACCGTCGGCTTCGGAGTGTCGTCGGGTTTCCTGGAGGAGGCGTCCCCGTCCGCCGCGGGCTTGGCCGCCGGCTTGTCCGGGGTCGGGGCGTCGGCCTTGGCGAGGGTCTCGAGGCGTTTCGCCTCCGCCCGGCGTGCCGAGGCCTCGAGCACCGGGCCGACCTCCTGGGTGTACAGGTCGGGTCCGAGCGACCAGTGGAGCGCCCGGGAATTGCCCGACCAGGAGAGGTTCGCCCCGGCCTCGGACGTGACCTTGTGCACGGGAACGGCGGCCGACTTGGGGCCGATCTCCACCGGGCGTCCGACCGGCAGGAACGGGGTCATGTGGACGTGGAACCGCTCCGCCCAGGCGACCCAGAGGCCGTCGGGCGAGACCCGCATCTCGGTGGCGTTGGCGCTGGTGAAGTGGGTGCGTTCCTCGGTGCCGTCGAGGCCGATGCTGATGAGGGCGGTGTTGTCGTTCTCCTTGTCCGGATCGCTGGTGACCAGGAACACCCGTTCGGGGTCGGGTCCGAAATGCGGACGGGTCCCCTTGCGGGTGATCCGCCGGGCCGGGCCGCCGGCGGCCGGCGCCGAGTAGACCCCCGGTTCGCCGGCGTGGATCGAGGCGAGGAGGCTGCCCCCGGTGATCCGTCCGAACACCACCCGGCTGCCGTCGGGCGAGAACACCGGGTCGACGTAGATCCCGGGAACCTGTGTGACCGTGCGCCCTTCCCCGCCCGCGGCGGGGACGATCCGCACCGAGGCGAGTTCCTCGTCGTCCCAGGCCACATAGACCACCGACTTCCCGTCGCGGGACCACGAAGGCATGAACTCGAACCGGTGGTCGTCGGTGGTCAGACGTTCCGGGGTGCCGTCCGGGAGGCTCCGGCGGTAGAGATGGCCCAGGGCGGAGTAGACGACGGCATCGCCTGCGGGGGAGACGGCGACGCCGCGAAGCATTCGGACATCGAACTCCGCCGGGGCAACCTCCACCGGTTGCCGGACAGCGGGCAGGCGCAGGCGGGTCGACCGGACCCGGAACGGGATCGGACGCACCTCGCCGGTCTTCGCATCGATCCGGTGGAGGCCGCCCCGGGCATGGAACACGAGGGACTTTGAGTCCGGCGTCCACGCCATCCCCGGATACACGCCATGGATCGCCCACGCCTCCTGCATGTCCCGTTCGAGACCGTCGTGCAGCTTCCGCACCTCGCCCGTCGCCGTGTCCTGGATGAAGAGGCAGGTCCGGAACTGCTCGCGCCGGACGAACGCGAGGCGGGTGCCGTCGGGTGACGGGGTGGGCCGGACCGCGCCGCCGGGTCCGGTGATCCAGCGGTCGGTCTCGCCCGTCACGCGGTCGAGTCGGGAGAGGATGTAGATCTGGCCGGTGCTGTCCTTGTTGTACTGGAAGCTGTCGCCCGGGGTGGCATCCCACGAGTAGTAGAGGTACCGGCCGTCGGGCGAGAAGGCGGGCTCACCGACGTCCTTCTGGTCGTTGGGCCGGGTGGTCATCCGGACCCCCTCGGCGACCCCGGCGTCCACGCCGCCGACGTCATACAACCAGATCTCGCCGGCGCCGAGGGATCGCCGGGAGCTGAAGTGTTTCCGGGCGGCGATGTGCTGTCCGTCGGGTGTCCAGGAGGGGGAATTGAGCAGGCGGAAGGACTCGGAGGTCACCTGGCGCAGGCCGGAGTCGCGCGGCGGGGTGTCGGCGCCGGCGCCGGACCGGATCATCCAGATGTTGTCCCCGCCGCCGCGGTCGCTGGTGAAGGCGATCCATTTCCCGTCGGGGCTGAACCGCGGCTGCATGTCCCACGCCAGCCCGGACGTCAGCGCACGCGCCTCGCCGCCGTCGATCGGCAGGGTGTACAGGTCGCCGAGCAGGTCGAAGACGAGGGTGGACCCGTCGGGGGACACATCCACGCTCATCCAGGTCCCCTCGGTCACGTCGATCGCCACCTGCCGGGCGGTTTCGTGGCCCGGGGGTTTGTCGACCTTCCACGGGGTGTCCTTGGGCGCGGAGTTCGTGGTTCCGGATGTGGTGGGTGCCGCTTTCGGGGCGGGTTCCTGGGCGAGGGCGTATGCCCCGGCGACGATTCCGAGCAGGAGGGCGGGCAGGGGGAACCGTGGATGCCGGGACGGGTGTGTCATCAGCCGGCAAGGTCAGCACAGGCGGGCCGGGGTGTCCACTGGGGGTGGAGCCTTCGCGGACGCGGAGGCCTGACGAGGCGGCGTGAGCGGGTCACGGTGGGTCTGTCCAATCCGCACCCCGATTACAGCCCCTACCATTCCCGACATGAAGGCACCCACCGTTTTCAACCTCCAGACCTTTGCGGCATTCTTCCTCGGTGCAGCCGTCTCCGGAGCCGCCGTGGCGGCCATGGGGGTGCGGCGTGAGCACCAGCAGTCCCGGCTTGCCTGGGTGGGGTTTCTCGACAGCCAGATGCGGATCCTTCGGCAGGCGGGCCGTGCCGGTGACGGAGCCCTCCGTTCCCGGATCGAGCAGGATCTGCCGCGCCTGTGCCAGTCAGTGGCCAGCTTTGGGGTCGACGAGGGCACAGCCCCGGTGCTTGCCGCGGTCAGGACCTACTTCCTCGACTCCGGGAGGGCTGTCCCGGCCGAATTGCGGGACGTCCTGCCATCCTTTTGACGCCGCGGGGACTCTCGTGCCACCGCATGGGGGGCTGCCCGGCGAGTCCGACGGGGTCCGTCAGGACCCCGCAGGGGTGTGCGGAGCGAAGCCGGACCGGCCGTCTACCAACGGCGGCTACGGGCGGAGGGCGTCGGTCCCTTGCGGGACCGATCGGGCTCGCAGGCTCGCCCCATCGCGCCCGGCGCCCCTCGGGCTGTGGAGGGATGAACCCGCGCCAGCGGGTGAGTCCGACGGGGTCCGCAAGGGCCCCGCAGGGGAGCAGGGGGAAGCAGGGACCGGGTCAGGTCACCACGTGCATCCGGACGGTGTCGACCTGGCGGTCGTGGGCGGAGGCGGGCGGGACGAGGATGACGACGGTGTCGCCAGGCTTGAGGTCGCCGCGGGCCTTGAGCCGGGCCAGCGCCCCCTCGATCGATCCCTCGGCATCGGTCAGGCAGGACGGCATGACGATCGGCGTGACGCCCCGGCACAGGGTGAGCCAGCCCGCCAGGTGCTCGCGGTCGCAGAACGCATAGATCGGCGAGTGGCGCGGCCGCATCCAGGCCGCGTACCGGGCCATGGCACCCGACCGGGTGAAGACCAGCAGCGCGGCGGCCTCGAGTTCGTCGGCCAGGTGAACGGCCGACTTCACCAGCCGTTCCCGGGCCGTGGTCAGCCGGGCCTCGCGCTGGTACTCCGCCCCGCCGCTGCGCTCGATCCGTCCCGCGATCCGGTCCATCACCTCGATGCAGGCCAGGGGATGCCTCCCCACCGTGGTCTCGCCGCTGAGCATGATGGCGTCGGCCTGCTCGAACACCGCGTTGGCCACGTCGGTGATCTCCGCCCGGGTGGGCAGGGGATTGTCGACCATGCTCTCCAGCATGTGGGTGGCGACGATCACCGGGCGTCCCAGCCGATGGCAGTGCTTCACGATGCGCCGCTGGATGATGGGCAGTTCCTCGTACGGGCATTCGATCCCCAGGTCGCCCCGGGCGACCATCACCGCATCGGCCGCGTCGGCGATGGCGTCGAAATGGTCCACCGCGAACTGGTGCTCGATCTTGGCCACGATGCGGGGGCCGCGGACCGGGTCGGGGAACAGGGAGCGGAGTTCGTCGATGTCCCCCGGCTCGCGCACGAAGCTCAGGGCGATGAAGTCCACGTTCACCTCCAGGCCCAGGATGACGTTGGCGCGGTCCTTCTCCGTCAGGGCCGGCAGGTTGACCCGGACGCCGGGCAGGTTGATGTGGCGCCGGCTGCCCAGGCTGCCGTCCACCAGCACCTCGCATTCCACGAGGTCCGGCCGGGTGGAGACGATCCGCATCTTCATCTCCCCGTTGTCCACCACGAGGGTGTCGCCGGCGTGGACGTCGCCGGCGAAGCCCGGGTAGTTCACCGTGGTCCCCTTCTCCCCGTCCGGCACCGTGCCGTCGCCCACGGCGATGAAGAACCGGTCGCCGCGGTTCAGGGGGATGGCGGCGGGGACGTCGCCGGTGCGGATGGACGGCCCGGTGAGGTCCATGAGGATCCCGACCGTCCGTCCGGCGGTGCGGGCGGCCTGCCGGATGTCGGCCACGACACGCCGGACCCATTCCGGTTTGGCGTGGCTCATGTTGAGCCGGCAGACGTTGACGCCGGCATCGATCAGGCGGGCCAGCATCTCCGGCGAGTCGGTGGCGGGCCCGAGGGTGGCAACGATGCGGGTCTTGCGCATGACGGCGCACCCTATCGGGAGCCCGGCGTGGCGCAATGGTGCCGCGTGATGTCAGTATCTCAGGCGCCGGATTCCCCGATCCCGTGCTCGTTGAGTTTCTCGCGAAGGGTGAAGCGGGTGATGCCCAGCCATTTGGCGGCCTGGGTCTTGTTGCCGCCGGCATCCTGGATGGCGGACTCCAGCAGCGAGCGCTCGGCGGCGGCGATCAGGCGGGCGTAGGCGTCCTCGCTGCCCGTCTCCCGGGCCTGGGTCAGGTACTCCCGCGCCAGGGCATCGAGGGAGGCCGCCTCGCCCGAACCCGGCGCGGGCCGGTCCGACTTGGCGAGGACCGTCCGGACGTGGTCGACGGTGACCGGTCCGCGGGCGAGGAGCAGGACCTGGCGGACCACGTTGGCGAGTTGCCGGATGTTCCCGGGCCAGGGTTGGGACTGGAGCAGGCGGACCGCCTCGGCCGGGAAGACCGGGGCGGCGATCCCGAGGGCGTTGCCGAACCGTCGGGAGAAATGCTGGATCAGATCGGGCATGTCCTCGGTCCGCTGCCGCAGCGCGGGCAGGGCGAGGGTGAACTGGCCCAGGCGGTAGAACAGGTCCTCACGGAAGCACCGTTCCCGGATCATGGCCTCCAGGTCCCGGTGGGTGGCGGCGAGGACCCGGACATCCACGGGAATGGGGTCGTTGGCGCCCACCCGGGTGATGACCCGTTCCTGGAGCACACGGAGCAGCTTGGCCTGGGTGGGAAGGCTGAGGTCGCCGATCTCGTCGAGGAAGAGCGTGCCCCCTGCCGCCTGTTCGAAGCGGCCGATCCGCCGGGTGACCGCCCCGGTGAACGCCCCGCGTTCGTGTCCGAACAGCTCGCTTTCCAGGAGGGTCTCGGGGATCGCGGCGCAGTTGACGGCGATGAACGGCGCCTCGGCCCGGTGGCTGTGCTGGTAGATGGCGCGGGCGACCAGCTCCTTGCCGGTGCCGGTCTCGCCGCGGATCAGGACATCCACCGGCTGGGCGGCCACCTGGCCGATCTCCTTGTACACCTCCCGCATCACCCGGCTGTGGCCCACCAGGGTGTCGTTGCCCGTCTGGCCGTCGCCGAGGTCCACCGGCTGGACCATGCGCCGGTGATGGGCCACCGCACGGGCCGTCACCGCCAGGAGTTCCTCCATGTCGAGCGGCTTGACCAGGTACTCGAAGGCCCCGTGCTTGGTGGCCTCGATGGCGGTGTCGGTCGAGCCGTGGGCGGTGATCAGGATGAGGGGCAGGCGCGGACGTTCCCGCTGGAGGTGGCGGATGATGTCGAGTCCGCCCGTGCCGGGCAGGCGCCAGTCGGTGATCACCACGTCGAAGTCCCCCGACCGGGCCCGGTCGAGTCCGGCGGTGCCGTCGGCGATGGTCTCCACGGTGTGGCCCTCGGCGGCGAGCAGGCGCTTGAGCGAGGCGGCGGCGCCGGCGTCGTCCTCGATGAGCAGCAGGCGGGCGGGGGACTCGTTCACGCCGGAAGGGGTTCGGGTTCGGCGGCGACGCGGGGGACTTCCGCCGCCCGGGGCGGGGTGACCGGGAGGCGCAGGGTGAAGGTGGTGCCCCGGCCCGGGGC
The DNA here is from genome assembly GCA_964525755.1 of uncultured Verrucomicrobiota bacterium. Taxonomy (GTDB): domain Bacteria; phylum Verrucomicrobiota; class Verrucomicrobiia; order Limisphaerales; family UBA9464; genus UBA6176. The sequence continues at coordinate 28,665 of CAZGIK010000002.1, read as the reverse complement.
GGTGCGGCAGCTCAGGTGGCCCCCGTGCCGCTCGACGATCCGCGCGGCGATGCTCAGTCCCAGTCCGGTCCCGCCCGCCTTGGTGGTGAAGAACGGGTCGAAGAGCCGCCGGCTCACCTCGGGCGGCATCCCGGGGCCATCGTCGGTCACGTCGATCTCCACCGCCGGCCCCGCATGGCTTCCACCCCGGCCGGAAGCCGGCCGGGCCAGCAACCGGACCTGCCCGCCTTCCCCGACGGCCTCGAGGGCGTTGCGCACCAGGTTGAGCAGCACCTGCTTCACCTGCTCGGGATCGGCCACGAAGGCGGTGCCCGGTTCCACCATGCCGTTCAGACGCGCACCGCGCCGCGCGAACTCCGGGGCCAGCAGGCGCTCCAGGTCCCGGAGGATCGCCTCGGCGGTGACCGGCACCGGGTTCGGCTCGGGGGGACGGGAGAACCGGAGGACATCGTTCACGATCTTCTCCAGCCGGGTGATCTCGTCGGTGATCACCACGGCGTCCTCGTGTTCGGGCGATGCGGCGGGCAGCAGGCGGCGCAGGGTGAAGGCGCGTGCCTTGATGCTGGTGAGGGGATTGCGGATCTCGTGGGCCACGCCGGCGGCGAGCACGCCGAGGGAGCTGAGTTTCTCGCGGCGTTCCAGCAGCTCGGTGGACCGCACCAGACGGGCGCGCAGGGGGGCGATGAGGTCCCGCCAGACGAACCAGCCCAGCCCGGCCCCGAGGAGCAGGACCAACCCGAGGACCCCCACGGTGAACGCCCGGGCCGCCACCACGGCCTCCTCCATCCGGTCCAGCGGGGCCGCGGTCGCCGCGCGGTGCGCCTCGGCGAGCTGGCGGGTGAAGTCGAGGAGCTGACGGGAATCCGCTTCGACCTTCTCCACCAGGACGTCCCGTTCCGGCGTGCCGCCGGCCGCCCCGGCCGCCACCAGGGTGCCGGCATCGGCCAGGTAGGTGGCGAAGGCCCCGCGGATCTCCGCCAGCAGCGCGCGGGTGGCCGGGCTCCGGGCCTCGGTGTCCCGTCCCTCGATCCACGCCGACAGCTCCGTCCGCGTCTGCTCGTAGCGGGCGAGGTCGGACGGCCGTCCCTTGAGCCCGTAGCGCACGAGCGAGTGGTTCATCTCGAGGACCGCCGCGCGGTAGTGGTCCACCACCGCCGCGCTCTCCGCCTCGCCCTCCCGGAAGGCCTCGCGGAGCCGGTCGGCGTCCCGCCACGCCACCCACCCGCGCCAGCCCACGACCACCACGGCCACCAGGAGGCCGGCGGCCAGCAGCAGTACGCGACCGGGCAGATCGAGCTTCATCGGCGACAAGGTGCCGATCCCACGTCCGTCCGCAACGTTCGGAATACCCCGGTGTCCCGGCCGCGAATTGACAGGCCGGGGCCGCTTCGTTACTCCCTGCGCTCGACCCGGAGGGTCTCACACATGAGCCTGGCGTTGAATCAACAGGTGCTGGTGCTCAACCGACTGTGGCAGGCGGTCAACGTCTGCTCGGTACGTCGGGCGCTCTCGCTTCTCTTCGAGGGCCAGGCCCAGGTGGTGTTCGGCGACAACTCCGGGGACTTCCGCACGTTCAGCTTCACCCAGTGGCGCGACTTCTCGGCGTCCAATCCCCACGACGACCACCGGGAGACGGTGCGCACCGTCTCGCTGCGGCTCCGGGTGCCGCGGGTGATCCTGCTGATGGTCTTCGACCGGCTCCCGAAGAAGGAGGTGAAGTTCACCCGCCACAACATCTTCGAGCGCGACCGGAACACCTGCCAGTACTGCAACCGCACGCTGGAGCGGCGCGACCTCAACCTGGACCACGTCGTCCCGCGGGACCGGGGCGGGCCGACGACGTGGGAGAACATCGTGTGCTCCTGCATCCCCTGCAACACGCGCAAGGCCAACCGCACGCCGGCCGAGGCGGGGATGCGGCTGGTCCGCAAGCCGAAGCGTCCGAAGTGGCGGCCGTTCGTCCAGGTGAGCTTCGGGCTGCCGGTCCACGACTCCTGGCGACACTTCCTTGACTTGGCCTACTGGAACGTCGAGCTGGGCGAGGAGGTCGGCTAGGGACATCCTCCCCGCCGTGATCCCGTTCCCCACCCGGCTCCGCCGCCCGCTGGCCCTCCTCGGGCTGGCGGTGTGCTGGGGCGCCCTCGGCGCGGGGGACACGGGCCCGGTCGGAGACGCCTGGAACGATCCGCGGAATCCGATCCGCCAGCTCTGGGACGGCCGACGCCTCGACCTCTGGTCGCTCCGCCCCCCCGGCCCCGTCGCCCCGCCGGCCTACCCGGCAGGACATCCGGTCGACCGGTTCCTGCGCGACGCCCAGGAGACCGCCGGTCTCACCCCGGCCCCCCCGGCCGACCGCCGGACCCTCGCCCGCCGGGTGGCCTTCGACCTGACCGGACTGCCGCCGTCGCCGGAGACCGTCGACGGGTTCCTCGCCGATCCCCGTCCGGACGCCTGGGAACGGCTGGTCGACCGGCTGCTGGCCTCGCCGGCGTACGGCGAACATCAGGCGCGGCTCTGGCTCGACGTCATCCGGTACAGCGACAGCAACGGGTTCGACTGGGACGAGTTCCGGCCGCAGGCGTGGAGGTTCCGGGATTACGTCATCCGGTCGTTCAACGACGACAAGCCGTTCGACCGGTTCATCCGGGAGCAGTTGGCGGGCGACGAGCTGCTGGCGGGGGCGCCGCGCGACCGGGCCGAGCAGGATGCGCTGCTGGCCACGGGCTACCTGCGGCTGGGTCCCCACGACAACGCGGCCTCGCTGTTCAACGAGCAGGACCGCAGCCGGGCCGAGCTGATGGCCGACCTGGTGGAGACCACCGGAAGCGCCTTCCTCGGGCTCACCCTCTCCTGCTGCCGCTGCCACGACCACAAGTACGATCCCCTGTCGCAGGCCGACCATTTCCGGATGCGGGCCTTCTTCGAGGGCGTCCGCTTTGCCGACGACCTCCCGCTGGACCTGGCGGACCGGCAGGAGGCGATCCGTCGGCACAATGCCGACATCGACGCGGCCCGGGTTCCGATCGAGTCCGCGCGTGAGGCGTTGAAGGCCGTCGTGGTCGGCCGGGTCCGGTCGGCCCGGCTGGCGGAACTGTCGCCGGAGGACCGGGCCTTCTGGGAGCGGACGGCGGACGGCGAGGGGGAGGCCGATGCGGAGCGGCGGAAGGCCCTGGCCGGGCGGGTGGAGCCGTCGGACGCGGACCTGCTGGCGGCGCTCACCGAAGCCGAGCAGGCCCGGGCCAAGGAGTGGGAGAGGGAGGAGTCGGAACTGGAGAAGAGGCGGCTGCCGTTCACCCGGGGGTTGCTGATGACCGACGGCGACGGCGAGGTCGCCCCGACGCGTGTGCTGTTCCAGGGCAACCATCAGGCGCCGCGGGAGGCGGTGTCGCCGGGGTTCCCCTCGGCCCTTGCCCCCGGCCCGGCTGCCATCGCGCCGCCGCCCAACCCCAGGACCACCGGACGGCGCCTCGCCTTGGCGTCCTGGATCACCTCCCCGACCAATCCGTGGACCGCCCGGGTCTTCGTGAACCGCATCTGGCAACAGCATTTCGGGAGCGGCCTGGTCGGGACACCGAACGACTTCGGCCTCGCCGGGGCCCGTCCCACCCATCCGGCCCTGCTCGATTGGCTCGCCGGCGAGTTCGTGTCCGGTGGATGGTCGGTGAAGCGCCTGCACCGCCTCATCCTCACCAGCGAGACGTACCGCCAGGCCTCATCCGGGCCCGGGGTGGATCCCGCGGCCGATCCCGGGAACCGCCATCTCGCCCGACAACTGGCCCGTCGGCTCAGCGCCGAGCAGCTGCGCGACGCCCTGCTGGTCGCCGCCGGGACCCTTCGCCGGACGCCAGGCGGCCCGCCCGTGTGGCCCGATCTTCCGGCCGAGATCCTGCAGGCCAACCCGGCGTTCCTCGACGACAACGCCACGAGGACCAAGGGCTGGTACCCGTCGCCGCCGGAACTCCAGCCCGTCCGCTCCCTCTACCTGGTGCAGAAGCGGACGGTGAAGGTGCCGTTCCTCGAGACCTTCGACCTGCCCGATAATGCCGTCTCGTGCGCCCGGCGCACCGGGTCGACCGTCGCCCCGCAGGCGTTGTCGCTGCTCAACTCCCCGTTCGCGGTGGCCGCGGCGACCGCGTTCGCCGCGCGGATCGAGGCGGCGGCCGGTTCCGATCCCGACGCCCGGGTGGGCCATGGGTTCCGGATCGCCCTCCAGCGCGACCCCACGCCGGAGGAACGGGCCGCCTGCCGTCGCCTCCTCGACTCCCGCCCGCTCACCGACCTCGCCCGGGTGCTCCTCAACCTGAACGAGTTCGCCTACGTGGACTGAACTCCCGCCCGCTCACTCCTGGAACTCCGCGTTCGACCAGACCGACCTCACGTCGTCGTGGTCCTCCAGCAGTTCGAGGAAATGGTGGACGGCCGGGGAGGCATCGGCGGGCACGGGGACGAGCAGGGACGGGAGCGGGGCGACCTCGGCCGAGGCGCAGGGGATGCTGCGCGCCTCGAGGGCCCGGTGGACCGCGTGGAAGTGGGCCGGGTCGGTGAGGATCTCATAGCCCTCCGGCTCCGACCGGAAGTCCTCGGCACCCGCTTCGAGGGCGATCTCCATGACCGTGTCCTCGGGGGCCGCGGCGCGTTCGATGATGAAGTGGCCGCGACGCTGGAAGAGGCGGGTGACCGATCCCGCGGTGGCGATCGCCCCGCCGTTCTTGGCGCAGATGCTGCGGATCTCCGCCGCCGTGCGGTTGCGGTTGTCGGTGCTCAGGTCGGCCAGGACCGCCACCCCGCCCGGGCCGTAGATCTCGTACGTCAGGTCCTCGTAGACCGTGGTGTCGCCGTCCCCGGTGGCCCGCTTGATGGCGCGCTCGACGTTGTCATTGGGCATCGAGGCCGAACGGGCCTTGATCACCGCCGCCCGCAGTCGCGGGTTCAGCTCGGGATCCGCCCCCCCGATGCGTGCCGCGACGAAGATCTCCTTCGAGAGCTTCGCGAAGATCTTGCTGCGCTTGGCGTCGATCGCGCCCTTGAACGTCTTGACCTTCGACCACTTGGAGTGCCGTGCCACGCCGCCCAGCCTACGCGGCCCTTCCGCAGCCTGCCAAGGGCGTCGGAATCGACGGAACCCAGCCCCCCGGAACTCCGGTCAGGCTCGTGCGAACCGGTTCCGGGAGGGCGACCCGAAGGGACCCGGATCTCAGTCTGCTGACCTGTAGGTATCAAATAGTGAAAACGTACTTGCACCAAAAGTGACCGGCTCACCGATCCCCGGCGGCTGACGGGGTCGCGGGGGGAACCCCGAGGGCGGTTTCGAGGAACCGGTAGGCCTCCTCCCGGAGCGCCGCGGGAAACCCGTGTCCCGCGTCGGGATACCGTACCCGAAGCCGGTGGCCCCCGTCCCGAGCGGCGAAGGCCGGCCAGGCGGAGCGGATCACCCGGGCGACGCTGCGCCAGCGGAAGTTCCCGTCGCCGAGCGGGGCATTCACCCAGACCCAGCCGTCGGACTGCCCCGCAAGGACGTCGGGGAAATCGAAGGGGATCTCCTCCAGGCGTCCCCGGTAGGCGGCCAGGCCGGGCATGTACCGGTCCTGACACCAGCCCCTGCCGGGTGCCCAGACCGCCGGATCGCCGTCGTAGTAGTCGCGGAAGGCGTCGAATCCGCAGCTGCTGGCCACCGCCCGGATCCGGGGGTCGAAGATCGCCGTGAAGAGGCCGTTGTGGCCGCCAAGGGAATGTCCGATGGCGGCAAAGCCGTTGGTCCGGACCTGCGGCATCGCGGCGAGCAGGTCGAGGCCGCGGCTGTTGTCCCACACCGCCTTCAGCGTGCCGCTCCGATGGCCCAGCGCCGCCAGGTCGGGGGCATACCCGGCGAGGTGCGGGTAGGGCGGGGCGAGGACCACCCACCCCCGACGCACCAGCGCGACCCCGTACTCGTCGTCGGGCGAATCCCCCAGTCCCACCACCACCCGGTTCCCGGCGGGATGCGTCTGGTGCAGGGCCAGCACCCCGGGGAAGCGACGCGGGCCGTCCCCGGATGCCGCCGCCTCGGGGAGCAGGAGGAACGCGGGCACCATCGATCCCGGCTCGCTGGGGTAGCGGATGTGAAGCCTGCGGAAACCGTCGAGGCGCTCCTCCGCATCGACCACCATGCCGGAGTCCCGCCGGGCCTCCGGACCCGGGAACGGACCGGTCACCGATTCCATGGCGCGCCGGACCTCCGCCCGGTCCGCGCGCCCCGGCGGGAGGGGGGAATCGGCGGCGGACGCCGACAGGATCCCGGCAAGGGCCAGGATCGGGAGGATGCCGAGGATGCGGTACCGGACCCGCGTCGGGTGACTGTCCATGGACTCCACCCCAGCGGTCTCCCCGGTCCGGGGCAACCGCGAAGTGGCCCGGGTGGGCGCGAGACGCCCATTGGCATCCGCGGGATCCCCCCCGCAGCCTCCGGGCATCGGTTCCCTTCGGGAACCGGTTCTCCCTCGATCGTTCCAAACCGCCAAGGAGGTGGGGCAGGGAGGGGGAGGTCCCGCTTCCCCACGGGACGCGGGGCCTCCCCGGAACCCGCGATGTCTTCCGGTCGGATCTCAGACCGGTTCCGGACCGGATTCCTTCGTGTGCGGTGCCGGTGCGGTCCGCCGACCGGACCCCGGGCGCATGATCACCACGTAGAAGACCGGGGTGAGGAACAGGCCGAACAGCGTCACGCCGATCATTCCCGAGAACACCGCGGTGCCCATCGCCCGACGCATCTCCGCACCGGCCCCGGTGGAGACCACCAGCGGGTAGACACCGGCGATGAACGCCACGCTGGTCATGAGGATCGGACGCAACCGCAACCGGCAGGCCTCCAGGGCCGCGTTGACCGCGCCGAGTCCGGCATCCTGGCGTTCGCGGGCGAACTCGACGATCAGGATGGCGTTCTTGCAGGCGAGGCCCACCAGGACGATCAGGCCGATCTGGGTGAAGATGTTGTTGTCGCCGCCCTGGATCATCACCCCGAGCATCGCGCTCAGCAGGCACAGCGGGACGATGAGGAGGATGGCCAGGGGCAGGCGGAGGCTCTCGTACTGGGCGGCCAGCACCAGGAACACCAGCAGGAGGCACAACGGGTAGACGTAGACCGCGGTGTTCCCGGCGAGGATCCGCTGGTAGGTCAGCTCGGTCCACTCGTAGGCCAGTCCCCGCGGGAGCGTCCGGTCGAGGATCCCGGCGATCGCCGCCTCCGCCTGGCCGGAACTGGCGCGATCGGATGGGCCACCGGTCAGTTCCGCCGCCGGGTACCCGTTGTAGCGCACCACCCGGTCGGGTCCGTAGGCCTCCGTGAGCGTCACCAGCGCGCCCAGCGGCACCATCTCCCCGGCCGCATTGCGGGTCATCAGGCGTCGGATGTCCTCCGGGTCCGACCGGTGCTCGGCATCGGCCTGGACGATCACCTGCCAGGTGCGTCCGAACAGGTTGAAGTCGTTCACGTAGAGCGAGCCCAGGTAGACCTGCAGGGTTTGGAACAGCTCGTGCAGGGGCACGCCGAGGGTCTTGGCCTTGACCCGATGGATCTCGGCGTCGAGCTGGGGGACGTTGATGGTGAAGCCGGAGAAGACGTTGGCGAGTTCGGGCGACTGCCAGGCGGCGAACATCGTTCCGCGGGTGGCCTGGTAGAGGGTGTCGTAGCCCAGCCCGGTGCGGTCCTCGATGAACAGCTTGAAGCCGCCGACCGTCCCGAGCCCGTTCACCGAGGGCGGCGGCACGGCGAGGATGTAGGCGTCCTGGATGCCGGCAAAGGCCGCGTTCAGCGCCCCGACGATCGCCGGACCCGAACGCGCCGGATCGGTCCGTTCCTCGAACGGGTCGAGGCAGAAGAAGACGATCCCGGCGTTCCCTGCCACGCTGAAGCCCTGGATGCTGAGGCCGGGGAAGGCGACGGCGTCGCGCACCCCGGGGATCTTCAGGCCCTCCTCCGACATGCGGCGGATCACCGCGTCCGTCCGGTCGAGCGACGCGCCGTCGGGCAGCTGGGCGAAGGCCACCACGTACTGCTTGTCCTGCACCGGGATGAAGCCCGACGGCACGCGGCGGAAGCTCCATCCGGTCAACACCAGCAACCCGGCGTAGAGGGCGAGGGCGAGGACGCTCTTGCGGAGCAGCCCGGCCACGCCCGCCGAGTAGCGCCCGCCGGCCCATTCGAACGCGCGGTTGAACGGCCGGAAGAACCATCCGAACAGCCGGTCCATCCAGCGCGTGACCGCGTCGGGCGGGGCGTCGTGCGCCCGGAGGAGGAGGGCGCTCAGGGCGGGGGAGAGGGTGAGGGAATTGAAGGCGGAGATGACGGTCGAGATGGCGATGGTCAGGGCGAACTGGCGGTAGAACTGGCCGGTGAGGCCGCTGATGAACGCGGTGGGGATGAACACCGCGCAGAGCACCAGGGCGGTGGCCACGATCGGCCCGGTCACCTCGCCCATCGCCCGCCGGGTGGCCTCGACCGGCGGATGCCCGAGCCGGATGTTCCGCTCCACGTTCTCCACCACGACGATGGCGTCGTCGACGACGATGCCGATCGCCAGCACCAGGCCGAAGAGCGAGAGGGCGTTGATGCTGAACCCGAGCGGGAGCATCACGGCGAACGTGCCGACCAGCGACACCGGCACGGCGGCCAGGGGGATGATCGACGCACGCCAGGTCTGGAGGAACAGGATCACCACCAGCACCACCAGGACCACCGCCTCGAACAGGGTGTGGATGACCGCGTCGATCGACCGGTCGACGAACACCGTGGGATCGTAGACCACCGCGAAGTCGATGCCCTCGGGGAACCCGGCCCGGAGGGATTCCATGGCGGCCCGGACGTCCCGGGAGAGCTGCAGGGCGTTGGCGCCCGGGGCCTGGAAGATGGGGAGGGCGACCGCCGGACGGTTGTTGAGGAGGGAACGCAGCGAGTACCCGCCGGCCCCCAGCTCGATCCGGGCGACATCCCGCAGGTACACCTTCTCCCCGTTGGGCCCGGTCTTGACGATGATCGAACCGAACTCCTCCGCGTCCACCAGCCGGCCCTTGGCGTTGACCTGGAGCTCGACGTCCACCGGCGCACCCACCGGCTGCTGCCCGAGGGCCCCGGCGGCCACCTGGACGTTCTGCTCCTGGATGGCCCGGACCACATCCCCGGCCGTCAGGCCCCGCGCCGAGGTCCGGACCGGGTCCAGCCACACCCGCATCGCATAGTCGCCCGAGCCGAAGATCTCCACCGAGCCGACCCCGGAGATCCGCGCCAGCACGTCCTTCACCTGCAGCGTGGCGTAGTTCCGGACGTACACCTCGTCGTACCGCCCGTCCGGGCAGAACAGGTGCACGACCAGGGTGAGGTCGGGCGACTGCTTGGTGGTGGTCACCCCGAGGGTCCGTACCACGTCGGGCAGGCGCGGCAGGGCCTGGGTGACCCGGTTCTGGACCTGGACCTGGGCCTTGTCGATGTCGGTGCCGAGCTGGAAGGTGACGGTGAGCGTCAGGACGCCGTCGCTCGTCGCCTGCGACATCATGTACTGGGAATTCTCCACCCCGTTGATGGCCTGCTCGAGCGGGGCGGCGACGGTCTCGGCGATGGTCCGGGGGCTGGCGCCGGGATAGCTGGCCCGGACCACGATGGTGGGCGGGACGACCTCGGGATACTCGCTGACCGGCAGCCGGCCGAGGGCGAGCAGGCCCAGCAGGAGGATCAGCGCCGAGAGAACCCCGGCGAAGATGGGGCGTCGGATGAAGAAGGTGGAGAAGTTCATGGGGCGGCGGGCGGGTCGGGTGCGCGTCGCTCTTCAGGGCGTTCCCGACCCCGGACCGGTCCCGTCGCCGGCGGTCGCCGGTTCCGGCGTGACCGGCTGCCCCGGCTGGACCCGCTGCAATCCGTTCACGATCACCGGCTCGCCCGCCGACAGGCCGCTGCGGATCACCCGGCCCTTCCCGACCAGCGGACCGAGGACCACCGGACGGTAGGCGGCGGTGTTCGACGAGGTCAGGGTGTAGACGAACTTCTGGCTCTGGTCCGTGCCGATGGCCCGCTCGCTCACGACGACCGACGGGCGCGGGCCGGTCAGGGGGATGCGGAGGCGTCCGAACAGGCCGGGCACCAGGTGGCCGTCGGGATTCGGGAACTCGCACCGCAGCACCAGGGTGCCGGTGCCGGGGTCCACCCGGTTGTCGAAGGACTCGATCCGCCCCGCCCGCGGGAAGCCGTCGTCATCGGCCAGCCCCAGGGCCACCTCGAGCGGCCCGTCGACCGACCCGTCGAGGTGTTGGAGTCGGAGGAAGGACTCCTCGCTCACCGAGGCGTAGACGTGGATGGGGTCCACCGAGACGACGGTGGCGAGGAGGGTGGTGAAGCCGTCGACACCGGAGACGTTGTTTCCCGGGGTGACCAGCGCGCGGCCGATGCGTCCGCCGATCGGGCTCCGCACCTCGGCGTACTCGCGGTTGAGGCGGGCGGTGGCGAGGCTGGCCTCGGCCGAGGCCAGGGCGGCGCGGGCGGCGGCCCATTGGGAATGCCGCTGGTCGGCTTCCTCCCGCGAGATGGCCTGCGATGCCAGCAGCTCGGCCGAGCGCCGGTCCTCGCGCTCCGCCAGATCGAGCCGGGTCCGGGCCTGCTCGGCGTCGGCCGCCGCCCGCTGCAGGGCGGCGTCGAACGGACGCGGGTCGATGACGAACAGGATGTCATCCTTCGCCACCAGTTGGCCGGGCTGGAAACGCACCTCGGCGAGGTAGCCGGACACCCGGGGGCGGATCTCGACGGACTCCACCGCCTCCAGGCGGGCGGCGACGACCTCGTGTTCGACCACCGGCTCGGAGACCGCCGGGGCCACGGTCACCGTGGGCGGGGCCGGCGGGGGGGCGTCCGGCGCGGGCGGGCGGCATCCGGCCGCCAGCGCGGACAGGGCCGCCATCGCCATCCGGCATCCGATCCCTGCACGCAGCCCACCCGGTCGTCTTCTGGAAATCGCTCCCACGCGCCCTCCCTAGGTGGGGGCCGATCCCGGGTCAATGGGCAATCCGTTCCACGCACCGGGTCGGGCGCAGGGTGATCCTGCGCCCGACAGGCTCCCGGGCTCTCAGCGACCGCAGCAGGACTTGTACTTCTTGCCGCTGCCGCACGGGCAGGGGTCGTTGCGTCCGACCCGCGGGACGGTGCGTACCGGTCGGGCCTTCTCCAGGACCTCGGCCGCCTCGCTGACCATGTCGCTGGCGCCGGGGTCGGGTCCGGGCAGGGGATCGGCCCCGCTGGTGTCGCCCCCGAAGGCCGGGGCCGCCTGATGGATCTGCAGCTTGGGCAGGTTCACCAGGAACTGCTCGAACGCCATGAGGCTCGATGCGCTGCGGAAGATGTTGTGGCAGATCTCCGTCTTGATGTTGACCATCAGCTCGTCGAACAGCTTGAAGGCCTCGGCCTTGTACTCGATGAGCGGGTCGCGCTGGCCGTAGGCACGGAGGCCGATCGAGCTGCGGAGACCGTCCATCGCGTAGAGGTGCTCCTGCCAGAGCCGGTCGATGGCCGACAGGATGGTGTACCGCTCCACCGCCGCCAGCGCCTCGGGTTTCTCGAAGCTGACCTTCAGGTCGTAGGCATCCCGGACCGCCTTGCTGATGAACGTGCAGAGGGCGTACTGGCCCTCGTTGAGTCCGTCGTAGAGCGAGCCCGCCACCGGCATCTCCTTCGACTCCCGCGCGACCCGGGCGAACTCCTCCTCGGCGATCCCGACCGGGAAGTTCAGGTTCACCCAGTCCGACAGCCCGCGCATGTTCCACTCGGTCGTGTCCTTCTCCCGGTCGGAGTGCTCCTCGACCTTCACCAGGACCACCTCCTCAAGGATGTCGAACAACCGGTCGCGGACGTCGTCGGCGTGGATGACCTCGTTGCGGAAGCCGTAGAGGACCTCGCGCTGCTTGTTCATCACGTCGTCGTACTCGAGCACCCGCTTCCGCATCTGGAAGTTGTGCTGCTCGACGCGCTTCTGGGCCTGCTCGATCGACCGGTTGAGGAGCGGGTGCTCTAGTTCCTGGCCCTCCTCGAGGCCCATCCGCTCCATGTACTTGGCGATCTTCTCCGACCCGAACAGGCGCATCAGGTCGTCCTCGAGGGAGATGAAGAAGTGGCTGGAGCCGGGGTCGCCCTGGCGGGAGCAGCGGCCGCGGAGCTGGCGGTCGATGCGGCGCGACTCATGGCGCTCGGTGCCGAGCACGTGCAGTCCGCCCACCTCGGCCACGCCCGGGCCCAGTTTGATGTCGGTGCCGCGCCCGGCCATGTTCGTCGCGATGGTCACCGCGCCCTTCTGGCCGGCGCGGGCGACGATCTCCGCCTCCTGCTGGTGGTACTTGGCGTTCAGCACCGCGTGGGGGATCCCCTCGCGCTTCAGCTGACGGCTGAGCATCTCCGAGCTCTCCACCGAGATCGTCCCGACCAGGATCGGCCGGCCCTGGGCGTGCAGCTCCTTGATCTCGCGGATCACCGCGTCGGATTTCTCCCGACGCGTCTTGTACACCGTGTCGTTGGAATCCTTGCGGATGTTCGGCCGGTTGGTCGGGATGGTCATCACCCCGAGCTTGTAGATGTCGAGGAACTCCGAGGCCTCGGTCTCGGCGGTGCCGGTCATGCCGGCCAGCTTGGAGTAGAGGCGGAAGTAGTTCTGGATGGTGATGGTGGCGAGGGTCTGGGTCTCGCGCTCGATGGCCACGCCCTCCTTCGCCTCGACCGCCTGGTGCAGCCCGTCGCTCCACCGCCGGCCGGTCATCAGGCGGCCGGTGTGCTCGTCGACGATGATCACCTTGTTGTCCTGCACGACATACTGGACGTCGCGTTCGTACAGGCAGAAGGCGCGGAGCAGCTGGCTGATGGCGTGGATGGACTGGGCGCGCTCCTCGAACTCCGCCTGGATCTTGGCCTTGGCCTCCATCCGCTTGCGCGGATCGGACTCCGGACCGGTGTCGATCTGGTGGTAGAGGGTGGGGAGGTCCGGGAGCATGAACGCGTCCGGGTTCTCCGGGCTGATGAACCCGCGTCCCTTCTCGGTCAGGTCGGCCTCGTGGGATTTCTCCTCGATGGCGAAGAACAGCTGTTCCTTCTGGGCGTAGAGCTCCTTCTTGGACTGGTCGGCGAGGAGCAGGCCCTCGATGCGCTGGACGAGCTGCTGGTTGCGCGGTTCCTCGAACAGGCGGCGGAGGCCGTCGGCCCGCGGCTGACCCAGCTTCACGCGGTACAGGAGCAGGCCGGCCTGGTACTCCAGCTCGTCGGCGTTCTTCGGCGGGTTCGACCCGTCGGTCGGACGCGCCTGCGCCAGCAGCGGCTCCGCCTCGCGCAGGAACCGCTGGCACAGCTCACGTTGCGTCGCGACGATCCGTTCCACCACCGGACGGAACTCGTGGAACTTCCCCTCGATCGAGACCACCGCGGGGCCTGAGATGATGAGCGGGGTCCGGGCCTCGTCGATGAGGATGGAGTCGACCTCGTCGACGATGGCGAAGTAGTGGCCGCGCTGGACCTGTTCCTCGCGCCGCGTGGCCATGCCGTTGTCGCGGAGGTAGTCGAAGCCGAACTCGGCGTTGGTCCCGTAGGTGATGTCGCACGCGTACATCGCCCGGCGGACATCGGGGGACTGGTCGTGGAGGATGCAGCCCACGGTGAGGCCGAGGTACCGGTACAGGTGGCCCATCCACTCGGAATCGCGGGCGGCGAGGTAATCGTTGACCGTGACCACGTGCACGCCGCGGCCGGTGAGGGCGTTGAGCACCACCGGCAGGGTCGCGACCAGCGTCTTGCCCTCGCCGGTGGCCATCTCGGCGATCGATCCCCGGTGGAGCGCGATGCCGCCGATCAGCTGGACGTCGAACGGCACCATCTCCCACGGCAGGTCGTGCCCGCGGACCGTCGCGTTGGTCCCGCACAGGCGACGGCAGGCGTTCTTCACCACGGCGAACACCTCCGGCAGCACGGCGTCGACCTCGCGCCGGAGCTCGTCGGCATCGGCGATCGCCCCGAGCTTCTCCTTCCATGCCGCCACCTTTTCCCGGAGCACTTCGGGGGGCTGGGACTGCAGCTGCTGCTCCAGCTCGTTGATCTTCGTCACGAACGGACGAAGCTTCCTCACCTCCCGGTCGTTCCGGGAGCCGAGGATTTTCTTGATCAGGTAGCCAATCATTTCGGGAGGCCCAAGGGCGGCCGGAGGCTAGGGAACGCCCCGGGGAGCGTCAAAGCGTTTGCCCGGAGGGTCCGGGACACCGGTCATTGCGGGAGCGGGGGCGGGGGTGGCGGCCAGTTGAGGTGCTGCCACAGGAAATGGAAGGTGCCCTCCCCGTGGATGGTGTGCGGGCCGTCGAAGAACTCGATCCGGGTCCGGTCGCCCAGGCCCATCTTCACGTAGTGCCGCCGGGTCCGCGCATACTCGTAGGCCACCCACTCGTCGGGAGCCACCCCGTCGTCATGCCCGCGCTCGACCATGAACGGCCGGGGAAAGATCAGCCACGACAGCTCGGCGTAGTTGAAGGTCGACGCCAGGTTCCACTCGGGCATGTCGTACTCGGAGGTCCAGAGGTAGCTGTAGGGCGACCGGGCCGAGGTGTTCTTCCAGATCCATTCGTTGAAGTCGGCCGAGCAGATGCTCAGGCAGTACCGGTCGACCAGCACCGGCACCCGCATCGCCGTCTTCCCCCCGTAGCTCAGCCCGTAGAAGGCGATCCGGGCGGGGTCGACCGACTCCAGTCCGCCCAGCCAGTCGAGGATGACCTCGTGCTGCCGGACCACGAAGGACCACAGGGTCAAACCGAGCGGCTGGGCCTTGCGCAGGACCTGACGGAAGGTGGTGCCGCCGATGTACGGGTTCTGGGGCGAGAAGGTGATGAATCCCTTCTCGGCCAGCCGGAAGGCGTACCGATGGTACGCGGGGTGGTCGGTGAAGGGATCCGCCACGTCGCGGGGACGCCCCTCCAGCCCGTGCTGGCAGACCGCCACCGGTCGACGTTCCCCGGGCGGGATTCCGTCGGGAATGGCCAGGATTCCGGTGGCGAACACATCCGGATGCACCTCCAGGCGGACCTCGAAGCCGCGAATCCCGTTGGTGTGCCACAAGAGCCGGCTCTTCGGCGCCGGGGCCCGTGATGCCGGGGGGATCATCCCCACCACCCGGTCGCGGAAGTGCTCCCGCAGGGGTGTCGTGCTCCGGACGAATCCCTCGACCGACCCGCGGTCGGCATCCTTCCAGAACGCGGCCCGGGCGTGCCCCGCGTCGCGCATCAGGTCCTGGGTATCCTCGAGCAGCCCCCGGTAGAGCCGCTCCCCCCGGGCTGCGCCCGCGGCGACGGGATCGGTGCCGACCGCCGGCACCGGCAGCTCGGCAACGCCCGGGGGCGGTCCGGCCTGGAGCCCCAGCCAGCGGATGAGCGCCCGGCGGGCGGTTTCCCCCAGCCGTGCGCCCGGCTCGCTGGTGAGGATCTCCCGGGGGGCGTCGGGCGCGATGGCCCGCCATCGCGCGGTCTCGCCCGCAAAGACCTCCGGCCCCGGGGTCCCGAGACGCCCGGGCGCCCCGCCATGGGCATCGGTGTGGACCACCTGCGGGTATTCCCCCCGCTCGACCACCACCGGACGCGGCGCGATGAGCGCCGTGAGCTCGGCGTCCCCCCATCGGGTCATTCCCCGCCAGATGTTCCGATACACTGGCAGCCGGGCGTAGTCGGTCGACGTCCCGAAGCTCCCGGCCGCGAGGACCGCCCGGAACCGGGGGTCGATCGCCCCGGCCAGCAGGGCCAGCGTCCCCCCCTCACCATGACCCGCCAGGGCCAGGGGACGGTCCGGTGGCGCGTCCGCCGCCAGGGCATCGGCCCCGGCGAGGATCCGCTGGACCTCGTAGCCGAGGAGGTGGCGTCCGACCTGGTAGCCGGCCCGCCACAGGGTTTCCCGCTGGCTGTGCCGGACCGGCCGGTACGGCGGGTTGCCGGCCCAGCGGGAGCCGCGGTCGACCAGGCCGGGCACGAGCACCCGGAATCCCGCCCGGGCCATCTGCAGCGGAAAACCGGGGTCCGTGGCGTCCGGGGGGCGATCCAGCAGCACCGCCTGCTCCGGGGTGACGTCGCAGTCGGGCACGACGATCACGTCGCCCCGGGGCGTCCCCTCGGGCAACAGCAGGAGGCCTTCTCCCCGCACCTGCCGGAACACCGGCCAGTGGACGGCCAGGATCCGGATCTCCCCGGCCCGCGCCACCTCGCCCGAACCGCCCACCGGCGCCGTCACCGTGAGCCGGCCCGGCTCCCGCGGATCCACCACCCCCAGCGCGTCCGCCAGCTCCCGCCGGGAAGCGGCCGTGCGGTCGGGGTCGCCGTAGTCCCGTCGGGCCGACTCCAGCCGCGCCCCGGCCAGGCGCTCCGCCTCGCGATCCAGGTACCGGTCGAGCCCCGCCACCATCGCCGCCGCCGGATCAGCCGGGTCCGTCCATTCCGCGGTGCCGGGGAGCGGCGCGGCGGTGGCCGTCAGGCCGACCCCCACCGCCACGGCCAGCGAACGCCATGGGGCCGATGGACGGGAGCCGCGCCGCCGGGCCGCGGGGGAGGTCGACGGGAACATGTGGAGACCCTGCGCCGGATCCCCGGGAAGGGGAAGCACCGAGGCGGCGTGGTAACCGTTTCCACCGGGGCCCGAATGGTGTATCGAAGGTTGACGGACCGGTTGGGATCCGTATCCTGCCTATCTTTATCAACTCACAAAGGATTTATGTCTGAAGTGGCCGAGAAGCCGTTGACCAAGAACGAGCACCTGAAGATCGCGATTCCCACGTTGGCGGGGAACATCGCGGGGACGCTGGCGGATCCTGCGGCGGAATGCTTTTCGGCCGACGACGAGCAGTTCCTGAAGTTCCATGGGATCTACCAGCAGGACGACCGGGACCGCCGGAAGATTGCCAAGCACTACATGTTCATGATCCGGGGCCGGATCCCGGGCGGGGTGCTGTCGGCGGCGCAGTACCAGGTGTTCGACGACCTGGCGACCCGGCACGGGAACAACACCCTCCGGATCACCACGCGGCAGAGCATCCAGTTCCACGGGGTGGTGAAGACGGGTCTGGGTCCGCTGATGAAGGGGATCAACGACGCGCTGGTGGACACGCTGGCGGCGTGCGGGGACGTCAACCGGAACGTCATGGCCGCCCCGATTCCGGCGGTGTCGGATGTGCGGGAGCGGGTGTATGCCGATGCCCGTGCGGTGTCCGATGCGCTCCTGCCGAAGACCCGGGCCTACCATTCGATCTGGGTCGAGGGGGTGCAGCTCAATCTCGAGGCGGAGGAGAACACCGGGTTTGTCGATCCGCTCTACGGGCGCCAGTACCTGCCGCGGAAGTTCAAGGCGGCGTTCGTGATCCCGCCGGTGAACGACATGGACGTGCTGACCAACGACCTCGGGTTCATCGCCGTGGTCGAGGGCGACCGCCTGGTCGGCTACAACCTGGCGGTGGGAGGCGGCATGGGACGCAGCCACGGCAACGCCGCCACCTATCCCCGGATGGCCAGCGTGCTGGGCTTCCTGCCGCCCGACCGGGTGGTGGACGTGGCCCGGGCGGTGCTGACGGTCCATCGGGACTTTGGCGACCGGACCGACCGCAAGCACGCGCGTTTGAAGTACGTGGTGGAGGAGCGCGGTGTCGACTTTGTCCGGGCCGAGGTCGAGGCGCGGGCCGGCCTGAAGCTGGAGCCGGTGCGGCCGTACACCTTCACCACCACCGAGGATGCGTACGGATGGCATGAGGCCCAGGACGGGACGGCCTTCCTCACCCTGTTCGTCTCCATGGGACGGATCCGGGACCATGGCGACTGCCGGATGAAGACCGCCCTGCGCCAGGTGGCCGAGCGGTTCCCGCGGGTGGAGTTCCGCCTGTCGGCGAACCAGAACCTGATCCTGGCCGGTGTCGACCGCGAGGAACGGGCGGCCGTCGACGGCCTGCTGACGTCCCACGGGGTCCGGACCGACGGTCCTCCGGGGGTCCTGCACGGCAGTGCGATGGCCTGTCCGGCGCTGCCGACCTGCGGCCTGTCGCTGGCCGAGTCCGAGCGGTACCTGCCCGGACTCCTCGACCAGATCCAGGCCCTGTGCACCGAGGTGGGGCTCGACGGCGAGGACATCGTGATCCGCATGACCGGGTGCCCCAACGGCTGCGCCCGGCCGTACGTGTCGGAGATCGGCTTCGTGGGCAAGGCCCCCGGACGCTACCAGCTGTGGCTGGGCGGGAATGTCAGCGGCACCCGCATCAGCCGGGTGTGGAAGGAGATCGTGAAGGAGGCGGAGATCCTGGCCGAGCTGCGTCCGCTCCTCGAGCGGTTCGCCGCCGGGCGCCAGCCCGGGGAGCGCTTCGGCGACTGGGTCGCCCGCGAGCTCTGGACCGAGGCCGCCGCCGCGTGACGTCACCGCCATCCCCGAGCCAGACGCCATGACCCCCGAGGAAATCCGCGCCGCCAACGAGTCGCTGCGCGACCAGCCGGCCGAGGAGATCATCCGCTGGGCGCTGGGCCGCGCCGGCGGCCGCGCCGTGGTCTCCACCAACTTCCGCCCCTACGAGGCGGTGATCCTGCACCTGGTGACCCGGGTCCAGCCGGACATCCCCGTGCTCTGGGTCGACCACGGCTACAACCGCCCCGCCACCTACCGCCACGCCGAGGACCTCCGGTCCCGGCTCGGCCTGCAGCTGCGGCCGTACCTCCCCCGCCTCACCGCGGCCCACTACGACGCGGTCCACGGCGGCATGCCGGAACCCACGCCGGAGAACGAGGAGCGGATCAAGGCCTTCAGCACCGTGATGAAGCTGGAGCCCTTCCAGCGCGGCATGCGGGAGCTGGCCCCCACCGTCTGGATCACCGCCCTGCGGCGCGTCCAGAACCCCAACCGGGCCGGACTCGACATCGTCTCCGAGGACGGGAACTTCCACAGCCTCAAGGTCAGTCCGCTGTTCCACTGGACCGATGCCGACATGGAGGCCTACCTGGCGCAGCACGGCCTCCCGAACGAGTGGGACTACTTCGACCCGGCGAAGGCCGACGACAAGCGCGAGTGCGGCCTGCACGCCGCCTGGGGCGGCCGGGCCGTGGCCGGGGCCTGATCCGGAAACGGTCGCCGCCCCCCCGTCCCCCCCATCCCCGGTCCCGGTTCCATCCGTCCGACTCCACCGTCCGATGACCACCTACCATCTCGACCACCTGCAACACCTCGAGACCGAGGCGATCCATGTCCTGCGGGAGGTGGCCGCCGAATTCGAGCGGCCCGCGCTGCTGTTCTCCGGGGGCAAGGACTCGATCTGCCTGCTGCGGCTCGCGGAGAAGGCGTTCCGTCCCTCGGACCTCCCGCTGCCCTTCCTCAACGTCGAGACGGGCCACGAGTTCCCGGAGCTGATCGAGTTCCGGGACCGGCGTGCCGCCGAGCTGGGCGCCCGGCTCATCGTCCGGACCGTCGAGGACGCCATCGCCCGCGGCCTCGCCACCCCGTCGCCGGGCGTCATCAGCCGCAACCAGCTCCAGATCCCCGCCCTGCTCGGCGCCATCGAGGAGTTCCGCTTCGACTGCTGCATCGGCGGCGCCCGGCGGGACGAGGAGAAGGCCCGGGCCAAGGAGCGGTTCTTCAGCTTCCGCGACGCCTTCGGGCAGTGGGACCCGAAGAACCAGCGGCCCGAGATCTGGAACCTCTACAACGGCCGCCTGAACCCCGGGGAGAACATGCGCGTGTTCCCCCTCTCGAACTGGACCGAGATGGATGTCTGGGAATACATCCGGCGCGAGCGGCTCGAGGTCCCGTCGATCTACTTCAGCCATCGCCGCGACTGCTTCCGCCGCGGCGGCCAGTGGCTGCCCGTGCCACCGGCCCACGACGACCCCTCGCGGCCCGATCCCTACGAGGGGGCCCGGCCCCGCCCGAACGAGGAACGCCGCGAGCTCGTGGTCCGGGTCCGGACGATCGCCGACATGATCAGCACCGGCATGATCGAGTCGCCGGCCGACACCGTGGACGACATCATCGCCGAGGTCGCCGCCGCGCGGGTCACCGAGCGGGGCACCCGGGCCGACGACAAGGCCAGCGAGGCCGCCATGGAGGACCGCAAGAAGGCGGGCTACTTCTGATCCCATCCGCCTCTCCGGGAATCCCCCCCGCCGAGCCCTTCCTCCACCAGACCCTCTCCGCCCCATGCCCGCCCAGCATTCCATCGAGATCCTCCGCTTCAACACCTGCGGATCCGTCGACGACGGCAAGTCCACCCTCATCGGCCGCCTCCTGTACGACTCCAAGTCGATCATGGAGGACCAGATGGAGGCGTTGGAGCGGTCGGCCGACCTGACCGGGGGCGGTCAGGTGAACCTGGCGAACCTGACCGACGGCCTCCGGGCCGAGCGCGAGCAGGGGATCACCATCGACGTGGCCTACCGGTACTTCGCCACCCCGCGCCGCAAGTTCATCGTGGCCGACACCCCGGGGCATGTGCAGTACACGCGCAACATGGTCACCGGCGCCTCCACGGCGAACCTCTCCGTGGTGCTGGTGGACGCCCGACAGGGCGTCATCGAGCAGACCCGACGCCATACCTGCATCGCAGCCCTCCTCGGAATCCCCCATCTGGTCATCGCGGTGAACAAGATGGACCTCGTGGACTGGAGCGAGGAGCGGTTCCTCCAGATCCGCGACGACATCGAGGGTTTCCTGCCGCGGCTCGACGTGTTCCGCGACGTGAAGTTCATCCCCCTGAGCGCCCTCAACGGCGACAACGTGGTGGATCCCTCCGACCGCACCCCTTGGTACCAGGGCCCCACGCTCCTCGGGCATCTGGAGACCGTGCACATCGCCAGCGACTGGAACCTCAGCGCCCTGCGGTTCCCGGTGCAGTGGGTCAACCGTCCGAACAATCCCACCGACCCCGCCCTCCACGACTTCCGCGGCCTGAGCGGCCAGATTGCCGGCGGGATCGTCCGCCCCGGCCAGCCGGTCATGGTCCTCCCCTCGGGCTTCCGCACCCGGGTGCGCGAGATCTGGACCTACGACGGCACCCCGGCCGAGGCCTTCTCGCCCCAGTCGGTCACGCTCTGCCTCGAGGACGACCTCGACGTGAGCCGGGGCGACATGGTGGTGGGGCTGGATTCCCTTCCCGGCATGGGCACCGAGCTGCGGGCCCGGGTGTGCTGGATGAACCCGCGGGCGCTGCAGGCGGGTCGGAAGTTCCTCATCAAGCACACCTCCCAGACGGTGCAGGCGATGGTCACCGGGCTGGAGAGCCGGATGAACATCCAGACCTTCGAGGCCGAGCCCGGTCCGCGGGAGCTGGCCATGAATGACATCGGCGAGATCCGTCTCCGGACCGCCCGTCCGATCATCTACGACGGCTACGCCACCAACCGGCTGACCGGCTCGTTCATCCTGATCGAGCCCGGCACCCACCTGACGGTCGGCGCCGGGATGCTGTTCCCGCCGCTCGAGCCGGTGCGGCCCGAGTACAACGACTTCGCCATCTGATCCCTCGGGCCGGGGCGCGGCTTGCCCAGTTGTGGGGCTGGGGGTTTGCTGTCACGGCAGATGGGTATCCGGATGGTTCAACCCCCCTCCAGCGAGGCCGTGCGGCGCGCCCTGCGCTGGGCCCGCTGGCTGCACTGGCTGCTCGTCCTGCTGGTCGGCTTCCTCCTCCTGTCCATCCTCCAGCTCGGCACCCGGGTCCAGATCCAGAAGGGCCGCGACCGACGCGCCCGTCAGCTGCTCCTCGTCGAGGAGGCCCGCTCCCTCCGCCTGTCGCGTGTCCCGGGCTGGGAGACCGCCGCCCTCGAACGCCTCCAGCGGGCCCGGGCACTGGACAGCGACCTCACCCTGCGCGACGAGGTGGCGGCCTGGCTCACGGAGAGCGAGACCCCGGGGAGGCCCCCGGTCCGGACCCGCCTCGGGGGCGGAGCCCAGGCCGGTCTCGACCGGGTCGCGTGGCCCCGGACCGGATCCCACGTCGGCGCGGCCGGGTCGGCCGACGGCTGGGCGTGGCGGGTCCTGGAGGAGGGCGGTTTCGGGGCGCCGGTCCGGGTGCCGCCGGACCGGGTGCCGCCCGATCCCGCCGGTCCGGTCCTCGTGGGATCCGGGATCCGGCTCGAGCCGGTGGCCGGTCCGTTCCTCCAGCTGGTGGCCATCGCCGACGGGGGGCCGGTCGTCCGCCTGCCCCTGCCCGGCCGGGGGGCGGCCCTCTCGGTGGCGGCCAGTCCCGACGGCCGCTGGCTGGCGGCCGTTCCCGGGGACGGTTCCGGGGTGGACGTCTGGGATCTCGTCGCGCTGCGGGCCGCCCTCGGCGAATGGAACCTCGACTGGCCCGCCGATGAACCCTCCCGCCGACCCCCGCCGGCCGTGGGTCCGGAGATCTCCCGCAACGAACGGCGAGTGCTCTCCGGTCTCGGCCTGGTCCTCCTGGTGGCGGCGATGGCCATCGCCAGCCAGTACGTGCTGCTCGTCCGCTACCGCCGCGCCGAGCACTCGGCGGCCGCCCATGCCGAGGAGCTGCAACGGGCCCGGGAAAGCCTCGCCCACGCCGACAAGATGCGGGCCCTCGGCACCCTCGCCGCCGGGGTGGCCCACGATTTCAACAACCTCCTGTCGGTGATCCAGATGTCCCGTCAGCTGATCGAGCGCTCCGGTCCCGCCGAGGGTGCGGTCCGGGAACACCTCGGGAACATCGGCCAGGCGGTGAACCAGGGCCGGTCGGTCGTCCGGACCCTGCTCGGCCACACCCGGGATCCGGTCAGCCAGCCGGCCCCGATCCCGTTCGACCGGTTCCTGCCCGAGATCCTGTCGCTCGTCCGCCACCCGTTCCTCGACGGCATCGACGTGCGTCTCGTGGTCGCGCCGGGCCTGCCGTCGCCGCCGGTCCGCCGCGGCCGCCTCGAGCAGGTGCTCCTGAACATCGTGGTGAATGCCGCCGAATCGATGGGCGGCCGCGGCGTCCTGTCGGTCACCGCCCGCCCGGCGAGCGCCGCCGGGGAGTGCGTTCTCGCCCCGCGTGACGGCGGACCGTGGGTCGAGATCGAGGTGGGCGACTCCGGTCCCGGGATCGCCCCGGAGATCCTGCCGCGGATCTTCGAGCCGTTCTTCTCCACCAAGGCGGCCGGCACGGCCCATGGCACCGGACTGGGCCTCGCCACGGTCTGGCGCATCGCCGAGGAGGAAGGCTACGGCCTCCGCGTCGCACCGAACTTCCCCGGCGGCACCCGCTTCACCGTCCTCATCCCCGTCGGCTCCCCCGCCGCCCCCTCCCCATGAACCGCGCCTCCCACGCCCGGATCCTCGTCGTCGAGGACGACCCCCTGCAGGCCCGCCTCTACGAACAGGCGCTCGCCGGATGCCAGATCAGCTGGGTGCGAACCGGCACCGCGGCCGTCGAGTCCCTTCGCGAACGGCTGCCCGATGTCATCCTGCTGGACCACCTGCTCGACCGCGGGGAGTCCGGACTCCACTTCCTGCCGCGCTTCAAGGAACTCGCCGCCCATGTCCCGGTCATCGTCGTCAGCGGCACCCTCGCGGTGTCGGAACAGATCCGGGCGCTGAGCGGTCCGCGCTCGGCGCATTACGTGATCGAGAAGCCGGTGGACCTCGACCTGCTGGAGGAGACGGTGGAGACCGCCCTGCGGGAATGCGGCCTGGGCGAGACGGTGGCCTCGCTCCGCTCGCTCGAGCGGGCGGAGCGGATCGAGTCGGGCGAACGGGAACGCCGGTTCACCGAACGCCTGGCCCGCCAGCACGCCCTGGTGAACCTCCTCCGTGAGCCGGGAATCCGGGCGAATGTCTCCCAGCTGGCCCAGGAGTTCGGCGTCGACCGGCGCAGCATCCGGCGCGACCTCCAGGATCTCATCGCCCGCGGCCAGCTGCCGCCCGGGGTGCTCGGACGCGACGACGAGGCGGACGAGGCCCCCTGACCCCGGAGGACGCGGGCGCGGATCCGGAGGACGGCGGGAGACGTCGGCGCCGCGGGCGGGGCATCCCGGAAGGATCGGTGGGAAAACCGGGCTACCCCTGCCGCTCGTACCGCGGGCGTTCCGCGGCGCCGGTCCGGTCCTTCCAGTAGGTGGCCGCCCCGGGATCGGGTCGGCCCTGGAGGAAGTCGCGTCCGCGCAGGCGGGCCAGGAGGCCCACGGGCGTGAACACGCCGTAGTAGATCAGGCCGAGGACCAGCGGGGAGACGACCGCACCGAGCAGGACGGCGAGCATCATCCACGGGCGCTGCAGCGGACGCAGCCAGCCCGGCGCCAGCCAGCCGGCCAGCATCAGGACCCCGCCCGCACCCGACAGCCACGGGCCGGCCGGCCGGCCCCGCATCCCGAGGAAGACGCCGAGTCCGAGCAACACCGCGCCCACCATCCAGCCGAACCGGCGCAGGGCGGGCGGCGAGGAGTCGATCTGTCGGAGTTCGTCGCGCAGCATGGGGGCGTCGGGTTCAGTCCAGCTCGAAGTCGCGCAGCCACGCCGGGTCCGGATCGGCGGGCGCATCGCCGGATTTCCGCATGAGGAACGGACCGAGCGCGAGGGCGTCGAGGTGGGTTCGCTGGAAGCACCGGACCGCGTCCGCCGGGGTGGCCACGATGGGCTCTCCCCGGACGTTGAACGAGGTGTTGATGAGCACCGGGCAGCCGGTGAGGCGGTCGAACGCCTCGAGGAGCCGGCGGTAGGCGGGGTTGAAGGAGCCGTCGACGGTCTGGACCCGGGCCGAGTGGTCGACGTGGGTGACCGCGGGGATCTCCGACCGCACCGCATGGAGCCGCTCGAGGAGGGGACGCCCGGCGCCGGGGTCGCCCCCGCCGCGCCACCGTTGCCGCGCCACCGGGGCGACCAGCAGCATGTAGGGACTGGGCCGGTCGAGGTCGAACCACTCCGACGCCCGCTCGACGAGCACGCTGGGGGCGAAGGGACGGAAGCTCTCGCGGAACTTGATCTTGAGGTTCATCACCTCCTGCATCCGGGCGGACCGCGGATCGCCGAGGATGGAGCGCGCGCCCAGTGCCCGGGGACCGAACTCCATCCGTCCCTGGAACCATCCCACCACCTTCCCCTCGGCAATCCAGCCGGCCACGCGCCCGGCCAGCTCGTCGTCGGCCACCTCCTCCGCCTCCAGCCCCTGACCCCGGAGCCACTCCCGGATCTCGTCGCGTCCGAACTCCGGCCCGAGGAGACCGCCCTGCATCGCATCCGTGCGTCCGTCGGCCTCCCGGGGTTGGTCGAGGTGCCCGTGCCAGGCCACCAGCGCCGCCCCGAGCGCCCCGCCCGCGTCGCCCGCCGCGGGCTGGATCCAGAGGTCGTCGAACACCCCCTCGCGCAGGAGGCGGCCGTTGGCCACGCAGTTCAACGCGACCCCGCCCGCCAGGCAGAGGTGCCGGCGGCCCGTGACCCGGCGCACATGCCGCCCCAGCCGCAGCACCACCTCCTCGGTCACCTCCTGAACCGACCGGGCCAGGTCCATGTGCCGCTGGTCGAGGGGGGTCTCGGGCGTCCGGGGCGGGCCGCCGAACAACCGGTGGAACCGCTCGTTGGTCATGGTCAGCCCGGCCGGGAAGTCGAAGTACCCCAGGTTCAGGCGGAACGAGCCGTCGGGCTTGAGGTCGATGAGCTCGCGGCGGATGAGGTCGGCATGCCGCGGCTCCCCGTAGGGCGCCAGGCCCATGAGCTTGTACTCCCCGGAGTTCACCCGGAACCCGCAGTAGTAGGTGAAGGCCGAGTAGAGGAGCCCGAGGGAGTGGGGGAAGTGCAGCTCGGCCTGCAGTTCCAGCCGGTTCCCGGTTCCCACCCCGTAGCTGGTGGTGGTCCATTCGCCCACCCCGTCGACCGTCAGGATCGCCGCCTCGGGGTAGGGCGACGGGAAGAAGGCGGAGGCGGCGTGGGACTCGTGATGTTCGGGGAAGAGGATCGGCCCGGCGCCCGGCACCCGCTCGGCCAGCTCGGCCTTCTGCCACAGCTTCTCCCGCAGCCAGACGGGCATGGCCTTCAGGAAGGACCGGAGCCCGTGCGGCGCACAGGCCAGGTAGGTGTGCAGCAGGCGGTCGAACTTCAGGAAGGGCTTCTCGTAGAAGGCGACATGGGCGAGGTCCGACGGCCCGATCCCCCCGGCCCGCAGGCAGTGCTCCACCGCCAGGGTCGGGAACCCGGCGTCGTGCTTGCGTCGCGTGAACCGTTCCTCCTGTGCCGCCGCCACGATCCGGCCGTCGCGCAGCAGGCACGCGGCGCTGTCGTGGTACCAGGCCGAGAGCCCGAGGATGTGGACCGGCCGGGCCATGGGTCGGTTCAGAACAGGCTGTAGATGAACGGGGCGAGGGGGGAGCCCTTGGCGGTGACCAGCAGGATGCCGATCACCAGCAGGAGGACGGCGACCGGCATCAGCCAGTAGCGCTTGCGCTCCCGCATGAACTCCCAGAACTCGCGAAGGATGCCGAGCTTGCTCATGAGGTGGAGCAAGCCTGTCACAACCACCCCCGTCCACCAAGCGGCAAGGGAACGATCCGCAGCGGGCTTCCGGACAGGCGATCTCGTCTCGGACCTCGCCCGGGACGGGCCCCGGGGGCAGGATGCCGGCGTGTCGAGCGTGTACCTGGACTACAACGCCACCACCCCGCCCGATCCGACGGTCCTCGAGGCGATGCGGCGGGTGGAGACGGCTGCCTGGGGGAATCCATCGAGCATCCACGGGATCGGCCGCGCGGCGCGGGCCGTGCTCGATGAGGCACGCTACCGCCTGGCGGCCTCCTGGAACTGCCGCCCGTCGGAGGTGGTCTTCACCTCCGGCGGCACCGAGGCGAACAACCTGGCGATCCTGGGAACGGCCCGCCTCCTGCGTTCCCGCGGCCGCCATCTGGTCGTCTCCCCGGTGGAACATCACGCCGTGCTCCATGCCGCCGAGTTCCTCGCCCGCCACGAGGGGTTCGAACTCACCCGGCTGCCGGTCGACCGCATGGGACGGGTCGATCCGGACGACGTCCGCCGCGCCCTCCGTCCCGACACCGTGCTGGTGTCGGTCATGGCGGCGAACAACGAGGTCGGGACGTTGCAGCCGGTGGCGGAGATCGGGGCGGTCTGCCGGGAGGCGGGCGTCGTGTTCCACACCGACGCGGTCCAGCTCCCCGGGAAGCTGCCCTTCGATGGCATGGACCGCCTCGGGGCCGACCTGGTCGCGGTGTGCGCCCACAAGTTCCATGGGCCCCGCGGGGCGGGCGCCCTCTTCGTGCGGTCGCCCCTCCTGCCCCTGCCCACACAGGTGGGCGGTGCCCACGAGAACGAACGCCGCGCCGGGACCGAGAACCTTCCCGCCATCCTCGGACTCGTGGACGCGTTCGAACGGTTCGTCCCGCAGCCGGTGTTCGACCCCGACCGGATGCGGCGCCTGACCGGACGAATCCTCGCCGCCCTGTCGGACCTGCCCGGGGTGCATGTGGAGGGGGATCCGGTCGGGCGCCTGCCCAACACCGTGGCGTTCACCGTGGACGGCGCGGACAGCCTCGGGCTGCTTGCCAACCTCGACCTCGGGGGATTCTGCGCGTCGAGCGGCTCGGCCTGCTCCGCCGGGTCGCTCGAACCCAGCCACGTCCTGGCGGCCATCGGAACCCCGGAATCGCGCCGGAACGCCCTGGTCCGGTTCAGCCTCGGACGGGAGAACACCGAGGCCGAGATCGACGCGCTGATCGGGGTCCTGCCGACGGTGATCGCGCGGAGCCGGGGGGGATGATCCGCCGGGGTCCCGAAACGGAAACGCCCGTCCGGGAGTCCGGACGGGCGTGGCGGGGGAAGGGGAGGGATGGCGGTCGGGTCAGGCCCGTTCCATGTACTTCCCGGTGCGGGTGTCGACCTTGATCTTCTCGCCGGTCTTGATGAACAGGGGGGCCTGGATCTCGAGGCCGGTCTCCAGGGTGATGGTCTTCTGCACGTTGTTCGCCGAGTCGCCCTTCAGCCCCTCGGGCGCGTTGGCCACGGTCAGGACCACGCTCGGCGGGATCTCGATCACCACCGGCTTGTCCTCGACGAACGTCATGGTCACCGAGGCGTTCTCGATCAGGTAGTTCTTGTTGTCGCCCACGAACTCCGGCGTGACGGTGACCTCCTCGTAGGAGTCCGGGTTCACGAACACGTAGTCGTCGCCCACCTTGTAGCTGAACTCCATCTTCTGGGTGTTCAGGGGCACGGTCTCGACCTTCTCGGTGGAGCTGAAGCGGACGTCCATCGACTTGCCGGTCCGGATGCTGCGGAGGATGCCCTGGACGAAGGCGCGCAGGTTGCCGGGCGTGCGGTGCTGCACCTCGAGGACGACGCACACGTCGCCATTGTGCAGGATGGCCATGCCCTTGCGGAGGTCGTTAGCGGAGACTGCCATATGCGGAAAAATGGAGAATTTCTGCCGGATTTACCGGCGGATTGGAGGCGGGAGCCTATCCCGGGAGGGACCCTTTGCAAGCCCGCTTTTCCCGCCTGTCCGGTCGCCGTCCCCCTCGGGGTCGGGGTCGGAATCGGGATCGGAATCGATCTTCCCCGCCGATCTCCGCCCTCTTCCGGAGCGCCGAGCTCCTGCGAGGCGGGGGCTGTGGGGAGAGCTCGTTTTCGTCCGCAGATTTCGCCGATTTCCGCAGATGCCGGGAGGCTCCGGAGCCGGGGAGGGAGAACGACAACAAAGGGTGCGAAGGGACGAAGGT
>CAZGIK010000001.1:0-326957 GCA_964525755.1 uncultured Verrucomicrobiota bacterium | reverse complement strand
CCTACCTCACCCCGCCGCCCATCGACTAGTGGTGCACGGCGTGACGCTTACGGTGCAGCGGTCTTGTTAGGTGTCTCAGCGTCCATGGACAAAGAATGTGCCGTCGGAAGCGTGGATGATCAACGTCATCCCGTTGGTGCTAATACTGCCCGAATGATAGCCGAGGGACGCCCTGATGCGGCTATCGGCCTTTGGATCAATACCGCCAACCAGAGACGGACTGCCAATCGGCCACGGCAGGAATGTGCCAGTGAAGGCTCTCTCTTGGGGATCGAACAGCGTGTTGGCTTTCTCGATGAAGCGCGCGCGTTGGAAAGTGTAGGCCAAACCCAGGAGCAGGAGGGAAAGGATGGTCAATGTTCCAACCTGGAAGAGTCGGCGGTAGGTACACATAACGTCGTTGCCCATCGATCCGGTCCACGAGGGCATCGGATTGTAACCACGGCGCGATGCCGGGTTCGCAGGAGCGAGTGGTTAGGCATCCTTATCGTGCCTCGCTCTTCTCATGCTCCTTCATGGCTTTCGCCACTCCATCGGCGTGCTCTTGCTTGGTCAGCTGTCGTAACACTACTACCTCAGTGCCTTGGTCATCGCTGGTGAACTGAATGGAGGCGCCGGATGGCGAAAGGCGATACGCGCCCCAACGTCCGCCACTCGGCGTGTCCTTCGGACCATACGTCGGAGCGCCAAACGCCTGCTGCAACAATTGCTCGATGGCTGCACCGTCTGCACGCGGCAAGCGAACGACAACTCCACACTGATCCTCGCCAAAGCGCCACGCACTGCGAATCACTGGCAAGTCGGTCGTGGAAATAGGCATCGCACCACGGGCAACTGCCTGCTGCACGATAAACTGGCTCGCATCACCGCTGCCAGCCTTGAAACGCATCTGGTCGTGTGTCGCGCAACCGCACAGGAGTGTGAAGCCAACAACAAATGACGTGATGAGTTTCATAACGTGGGATGACTGCCTAGATCCAAGCTCAGCGACCCGGCACTCGGGACGCAATGATTGCAACCGCGACGCTGAAGCCGGGTTAGATGCAGCGCATGGTTAGGAGGCCGCGTTGTGTGCATGGCTCAATAACTCCTGTGCTGTGGTGGGTGTCAATGCCCGCGTGATCGACGGATTGGCAAGCTCGTGAATGATGTCGCTAAAGCTGGAGTAGTCCACATCGTCACGAGACTCGATGGCGTCTGCCCACGCCTCAACATCGCCAGCGGTGAGTCTGCCTGAGAGGTAGTGCTGAAGGACTGCACGAACTGCGGGTTCGTCTAGGGTCATTAGAGGCTCATCGCAATCCCACCCGAACTCCTGCAAAGCTGAGAGTGTCGGCGCAATTGGTGCATCGAAGCGCACCAACCGCTCAAGTAACTCTTTGCGGCTTGTGGTCATGGCGTGTGCATCTGACCGAGGCGCCCACTCTTTCCCGGGGGGCCTGGTTGGCGAGGCCAGGTCACGTCCAACTCATCGAAGGATCGGCTCATGTTGCTGCACCAATGATTTACGAGCGCCAGCAGAACGACGTCATTATGTTCGGGTGTTTCCAGTGGCTGAACAACTGACGGAACCCAATCCGTCAATGAACACATGCCCCACGGCTTGACGAGTCGTGCATGTCGAACAGCGGTATCAATGTCCCCCCGCTCCAATGCCCTCAAGCACGACTGCAAGTCATCATGCACTCCACCTTGATGGTCTCTAATGAACTTGATGAGTGCCCTCGTCGCACTCAACTGCTCCCGGATGAAATCAGGGCTCGGCATACCGCCTAGAACCTATGGCGTGAATGGTTTGGGCAACGTGTAGGTGACGGGTCGGCGATGTTAGGGTGTAAAGGGTAGAAGCCGCGACATCTACGGCTTTGTTGGTTCGTTGGCATTTGGCTTCAGATGTGCCGTTAGCCATTTTACTGCGTCGTCGGTTGCCTTGTCGGGCAAGTCATGGCCGGCGTCATAAAAGACGATATCCTTTTCCCTGGTGGCCAAGAGAGAGTGAAGCTCGCGTGCTTCACTGACGGTAGTGAACGGGTCATTCCGTCCCATAAGTATCTGGAATGAACAGTCCGTGATATAAGGCGCAAAGAAATGAGTCCCGACGACCCAATCCCATTTCGGAGATGGTGGTACGCAGGAAACCGCTGCCTTAATGCGGTTGTCGACTCCCGCCAACTCGAACGTGAACATCCCGCCCATGCTAATCCCAAGTGCTCCAAGGCGTTCTGAGTCCACCTCCGCGCGAGTCTCCAAGTAGTCCATCACCCGGCGGTAGTCAGTTACCGTCG
This sequence comes from uncultured Verrucomicrobiota bacterium, assembly GCA_964525755.1. Taxonomy (GTDB): domain Bacteria; phylum Verrucomicrobiota; class Verrucomicrobiia; order Limisphaerales; family UBA9464; genus UBA6176. The sequence goes on along the minus strand of CAZGIK010000001.1, from coordinate 324,672 downwards.
AGATAGCCATCTGTTGGTATGTATATACCCGGTTATCCTTGGCGAGTCTGACGGGCCATTGGTATCCAAACTGGTGGTTGCGTCCTCCATGGTTGCGAGCGTCGATTGCCGCTACGGCGATGCCAGCATCTACCAGTCGTCTCGAAAACGCTAGACTTGCGTCGTCCTCGGTCGAGAACCAATTGGCACGGCTCTGCCCCAGTCCGTGCAGCAATAGGACGCAGGGCGCAGGCTGGGTCCTGTGCGTGGGGAATAGGAATGTAAGCGGAACCCGTGTGCCGTCGAAAGACGTGAAGACAATGTGCTGAAGAGTGCCGTGTGCTTCAGGCCAGCCCCGAGAAACATCAACGTGGGGTTCTAAGGGGAGTTCTTTGTCGTAACTGTGTATTGTCCGAAGTACCCGAAATGCCTCAGGTCCAATTGTCTTCAGACTATCCTGGGCCAAGGCCGCCGAGCAAACGGTTAAGGCCACGCAAGCCGCGTAGATGATTCGTTGGCGCTTCATGGGGAGAGCTTCCAACCAAGCCGCCCAATCTGCTCCATGTGTGCGAGTGTCGGGTGCTGGTTGGCGGTGATTGTCGTTCGGTGGGTACCGGAAGTCCAGCCAGCAGGCGGTGAGTCTCGGGCCTTCCACCACGAGATTCCCATGCCCATCGTTCTCTCAACAGAAGCCGGACCCCGGAAGTGGCGATTTGTTGGTTTGGGGCGACCATCGCGCCTGGCGTCCTCTTCTCCATGAGTTTCATCGGAGTATTTCGATGAGCCAAGCAGGGATTGCCGGGGTTTAGGGCCGGCTGACGGTTCTTAAGGTCTGTATACTTGGAACCCTGATCCCGGTTGTTTCTGCGGGCGTTGAGCTCCTGCTGGATTCCAGCGTTCTTCTGGCCTCGACCGTCTCGCCCAGGCAGTCACAGCGCCGGGGGGGAGCATCCGTTGTCATCCATTGAGGCTGACAGTCGATGGAGTCCGGAGTGATCCGACAAGGAAATGGCTCAGACCTGACGAATCCCCGACGTGACTGCGGTGGCCGACCAACACAGAATCGGCCGAAATCCACGACCCGGTGTCTGCAAGTGTCTCATGGTCAGTTCACAGCACAGATGGCATTTGGCTATAAACAACAAGAGTCATTTGCAAAGCGAGGCTGTGGATTGGGTTCAATGGACAGTTTGGGTGAGGGTGGGGCAGGTTTTTCAAGAGTCGACAGAGGGGTGTATCTTCGCCTCTCTTATCCCCAGGGGATGCCAGTTTGTCTTCCCTTTCGGGTGGAACAGTGGAAGACATTTCTGACATTGATCTGGGAGGTGATGCATTTTGGCTAGGCTCATCCTGCCATGTCTCGGTTTCAACTCCTTCTTTTCGATGGTTCAGGTGGAACAGTGGAAGAGATGTCTGACATTGGTCTAGATGAGATGTGTGTTACCCCTTCTGAATGACAGGGGCATCTAGTACAACATGACAAATCTCTTCCACTGTTCCACCTGGTAATGGGAAGAAAGCGGTGTCGAGTCCTGTGGAAGGATTGTCGACATGACCCATGCCAATGCTGGATTGTTGTTCCACTGTTCCACCTGAGATCAGTAAAGTTGCCGGGACTTGCCCTCGTGGCGCTGGAATGTGCCGGGGACCCATGCCAACACTGGAATGTTGTTCCACTGTTCCACCTGCTGGCATGGGGATGCGGGGAGGATCAGCCAAAAGCCGCCACGGGCACCAACGAGATGGCGTTGGCACCCGGGGGCGCAGGTCATACGCTCAACGCGCACGGGTAGTCGAGCGGGGTCGGCTCGTTGTCGTCGCCATCCATCTCCTCGATACATGGGGGTAGGATGGTGTAGATCCGACGTCCGTTTCGAATGATGCTGGTCACCCGGGATCCGTCTGGCTCCTCAAGGCGCCCCAGGTACCTTCCGCAAATCTTCGCATCTCGAAGAAAGCCCTTCGCTGGGACCATTGTTTGGGGGGTTTTCATCAAGGCCGTCATGAGCTCGGCCGCAGTCCCTTTGCACATGTTGTGACCACGCCGATGGATCAGACTGCCCCCGGTTGGTCCAGAGAACAGTGCGGTGTCGATCAACTCCAGCAGTTCCTGCTCCGGGGTGCTCTCGATGAGTTGGCTGACCAGGTCGGGATGGTGATAGAGGTGGATGCCGGTCCGTTCGGCCAACAGCTTTTCGGGAATCTCCCACGCAAGGAGATGTTCGAGGAACGCCGGCAGTTCCCCTTGAAGGGCGGTCCAAAAAGCCGTGCGCTCCTGGGGTGTCCTCGTAGGCATTGGGATCTCGGCCGGCGACACCTTCAGCATGAGGATCTTGTTGTAGTAGTCCGGATCGTACGGAGGCAAGATCATCATACGCTCCGGAGTGTCATTCAGGCAGATGGTCATTCGCCAAAATGGTTGGAGGGTGACCGGAGTCTGCCGCTTTGCATGGCAGCGGTGGCGGTAGGTGACTGCGACCTGCTTGATGGCACCGCCAAGCTGCTTGCGGGCGTGGAATTGTGTCGACTCCGCCTGGTCGTCGATCACCAGGTGTTCGGCGTGGAAGAGCTCCTCATTGAATGGGGTCCCTTCGGTCATCGCTTGGTACGGGTAGGCCGAACGGCCGCCAAGGATCTCGGTGATCAGATCCACCAGGAGGGTCTTTCCACTCCGGACAGGACCGGCGAGGACGAGGACTGGCCCCGGGCTTCGGTTGCCCGAGCGGAGGGATTCCACGCCGTGCTTGATCCATGCCATCAGTCGGAGCCTTTGGGCATCGTCGGGCAGCATGGTTCCGAGGATTCGCTGGAGCATCGGCCAGTCCCCGGCTTGGGGTTCAATCAGGCGTGGCGAGCTGGTGACCAGGATTGTGTCTCCATTCATCCGATAGATTCCGGCAGAGTATCCTGCCAGCGGCCCGATGTAGTTCACCCGATGCGCTTCCTGAACCTGAAGCATTGCCCTGTCGAGCGGGGATTGCTCCCCCTCGCGGGCTTGGCCCGGAATGCCCGATGCACGGAGGTACGCTCGGGCGGAAGCTGCATCGCAGGCAAAGAACCTTCCGGAGTTGTCACGCCGCCAGTAGGTGCGGCTCCTGTCTTGGTAGTACATCTCCGGCAGTGGCAGGGCATTGCTTGGACTGGTTGGCGCGTTCATCGGGCCACCTCCTTTCCGTCGAGGAACAGGAGCCTTTGCAGGTTCCCTTTCTCCGGCCGGATCATCCCGGCCATCCGAACCGGCTGGGATGCCGTGAACAGCTTCGGGTCACACTCCAGCTCCGGGAGGATCAGCTTCAACTCGGCCAGGATGAACTCCGAAGGGAAGTCGAACCATCCGTGGAGACTCTTGCCTCCGGTGTCGACCACCGCCCGCAGGGGAAGGCCAACGGCTTCCCGAAGCCATCGGAAAACGGCTCCAACCTGGTCCTTGGGCAGGGTGTCCGACTCGACGACGAGGAAGCGCCGCTGGGCCACGTGGTCGTTGCCCCGGCTGAATGCCCCGGATTGGAACGTGGACGGACAGACGAAAGGCCCCGGCAAGGTGCCGAACTCCATCCACTCCGCCGCCGTCCGGAAATGCGCGGCGTGTTCCGGACGTCCGGACGAATGGATGTCGCCGATCCAGACGATGTCGGATGGTTGGAACAACCCGAGGATCGCCCTGGATTGATCCGACGCCTCGCAGGGAACCCGCAAAACGGTCCCCGACTCGATGTCGGCCACCGGCCAACGCCACTTGATCAGGACCTGGTCCTTGGCTTGGGCGGCGCGTTGGCGGATTCCCTCCCGCCGGTTGTGCTCCCGGATCCGGGCCTTCTCCTCGGCGGTGAGCCGACGAGAACCCGAGCGTTTCAGGTCGATGCCTCCGGAGGCCGCGGAGCGCAGCCGCCGGTTGGTGTCCTCGATATGGTGCCGGCAGCTCTGATGGAAGCAGCTGACGGTGGGGACGGGACTGAGGTACACCTTGCAGTCGCGTCGTCCCGAGTTTCCGGTGTGCAGGCTGGCTCCGGGACACTGGGCAAAGCCCTGGTCGTCCCCGATCCATTCGATGGTTCCGAGGATCTCCTCGGCGACACTCACGAGTGTCTTGCTGTCAGTAGCATGATGTGAATTATGTTCGAACATTGTTTTCCTTTCGGCAGAGCTCAAACGCCGCTGCCAGTCGTTGTCCCCGGTGTAAAGCCTCCAGGGAGTTTGCGTTGATAATCTTAGCGCCCCGATCCCCTTTGAGGTTCAATCGGGACATACTGCCAAGCCCTTACGGGCAGGGAGTGACCACCAGGGTGCACACGAACTCACGACCCCTGGTGTTCAGCACCAGGTGATGGAGTCGTCCGCACTGTCCAACGGTCTTCTCTGCCTCGGCCAGGGACTTGGCGACTGACTGGAGCAGTTCGGGGCGCTCCTCCCCCAGGCGATCGCTCAACACACAGCCTTTGGTGTCCGCCAGCTCAACCCCTTCCCGAACCAGGACGGCCGGGACGAAGTTGACCAACTCGGGTGCCAGAGTCCGGGAATAGTCGACCAACCGGTCCTTGCGACGGGTGGCGGCGGCGGCGAAGAGGAAGCGTTGGCGCTCCTCCCCGGCGAGCCCCAGTCCATCGGCAAGTCGGGTGGCGACCTCCGGACCGATGGCCCTTTCCCCGTGCTCGTAGGCCGAGATCAGGGTGTAGACCACCCCGCTGCGGTCCTGGAGCCCGCGGAGGGTCAGGTTCTGGTTGAGTCGTAGTTGGCGGACCATGTGTCCAAAGTGGGTGCGTGCGTCGGCGACAGAATTCATGACAAGAAGGATGTAATGGATTGAGAAAAGAAGCCTCCGGGCATGGCACGGCCCGATGGGACCGGCAGGAGGGAAAACAACAGGACAGAAAAAGACAAAATAGAAGTGTCCTCACTCTATCAAGTGACCCTAATTGGTGTCAAGCACCTATTCGTCTGAGAGGGGCACAATTCTTCCTCCGAGGGCGGAATAATACGAGTATCCGGGGTATTTGGACGCCAATCAGGCGAGATACGAAGGAATCGGCTGCGAAAATACCTCCGATGACCACCGATATTCCTGGAAATACTCGGTATATCCCGAGATATGTAGGATATCCGGCCGTCAAAAGGGCCAGAGATACTCAGAATACCCCGGTAAATGGGGGGGAAATACCCGGATACTCAGGGAAGGGGGTGCGGCTCATGGAAATGCTCGGAATACTCGGATATCCCGGAGCGTAGCCCAAACGGCTGGCTGACGTGCTAAGGATGGATGCCGGCAAGCCCGGTGACCCGCTTGTCACTCAGGATTCGTCCGCCCGTTCCACTCGACAATGTCGATTTCAGGCGACCCCGTCCCGATTGTGTCAATAGTGGAGGCGGACCCGGGGGCCTCACACGAACGACGAGATTGCCGTGAGCCTTGAGCAGTCGATATCCCCAGGAAGTGAGGGAGAAGAAGGATTCGGGTATTCCTGTGTGTGACGGTATCCAGATCGAGATCGGGGGGGGGAATACTGGAATTCTCCGGATACTCGGGAATGTGCTTCAGGTGTGGAGGTAATCGGCATTTTCGGATACTTGCGGCATTTTCAGATTCTCACGGGAATACCCGGATATATCCGTAGATATCGGAATAACCGTCCTTCCGAAATACCCCGCCGTCTGCGCGTAAGTAAGGGGGGACAGCGATGGCGCTCGCTCACGGAAAATTCAAAGCCTCGCATTTGGTCGAGGAATGCGGTATCGCGATCGGGCTGTGGAGAATCAAACAACACGACAGGTACGCCTTCGCGGGTGGCTCCCGGTCTGGATGTACGTCGGGCTGTTTGTGTTTGGAGGGTTCCTGCTGGCAATTCCTCCCGGCAAAGTCTCGGTGCTGGTGATGATGCTCGTCACAGCGTTGGTGCCTGCGACCCTGAGGAGTGCCGGTTTCCGCATTGCGTCCGGGGTAATGGCCGCCATTGTAGTTGGCCTGATCTACCGCGAGGTGTCGCTGGCAAAGCGACTAGATTACCGCATGAAGGCGTTAAAGCGGGTTGGTGCTGAGACCGAAGAAGTGCCTACTTGGACTGGAGAGCAGCGGGAACGCCCCCGCTGAGACGGTTCGTTCAGTCCCGAGTTTTCGGAGTGCGCCAACGGAGCTGATCTACCTGTCGTGCCTGGTCGCCACGCCGAAGGGAACGTCGGTTCAGTCCCGGCTCAATCCGGGGACCAAGCCGGCTGTGGCCGAAAATGCTGCCAACATTACGGCCATGTCGGCCCTACATCCGCCGGCGCTTCCGGTACTCCCAGCTCATCGTAGTATCCCCTCCAGATTTCCCGGGGGATGAACCTGCTGCCATTTTCGTAGGAGACAACCCGCTTGGTTAATCCGGACACGATCACTCCAACCATGCCTCCCTTTTCGTCCACCCACTCGATCGAATAGTATGGGGTGTTTCGCCACGATTGTCCGCCCTTGTCGGTTGAAACAGGGATCTTGATCCGAGCGATCTTGGGTGTGCCCAGCCGTAGGCTCTTCTCATCGCTTGCACTTCCCACAAGCGCGGCTTGGGCAATTGCCAAAGCTTGGCGCTTGTTGATGCGAGATCGACCCGGCGTTGAACCCGCGGTCGAGGATTCGGGAACGCGCTCCGTGTAGTCTTCGAACCGAACCACGCGGCTGCACCATGTTGTGAAGGAGTACGCAGGCTCCCCATTGGTATGCTTGCTGAACTGGCCAACCATGTAGAGGGCGTTCGTCAATGGCCGGACTTCAAACCACGTGAGCTTGTCCGTATCGATTTCAAGTTCACCAATCGTGTTGGTATAGTCCGGGCGGGCCACGTTGAGCCAACGGGCAACTTCGAGCACAATCCTCTGCCGACATCGGTTGGAGAACGAATGGAAGGCGTCCGGACGGATACCTTTGATGATGAGTGGGTCCTCAGGCTTCCGGAGCACCACGGGCGGTTGATTGCTCATGGTCCGCATGAAGTTCCGCAATGCCGCAGCTTGTTCGGGAGAAAAGGGCGAGTTACGTTGAGCAGTTGCTATCAAGCAAACGGGAATCCAGAACAAGAGCCAAGCGAACCCATAAGCGTTAATTGAGCGTTTCATGGTTGTTGCCACTGAGGATCAATATCGCCTGCGTCACTGAAAGTGAGGTCTTCGGCCCCGTAAATCAGCAGGTCGGTGTAGCCCGTCCATTGAACAGGCCCATTGGGGTTGCCAAACTTTGCACCAACAAGAATTGCGTCCTTAAGCCCCAATGGTTGCCCGGCCTTCGGGTGGCCGATCTGGTAGGTTCCAATCGCCCATGAGTTGAAAAAGCTGACGACGAAGTTCTCGTGTTCAGGGTTAAACCTTCCAGCGATTTTGTGGATCATTGTTGTTTTGGAGCCAACAAACGCCCTTGGACGTAAGCCTTGCTTCCAGAACTCTTGACGAGTCATGCCCGTTTTCTTCGGAATGCCGAAAGCACCGGGCAATTCACCGTTGGCAGTCTTGCAGCCCAAAAGCATCACAAATCGGAAGGGATGACGACCAATTCCACCAGTCGTGCTACGGTTCTTAAGGACAAAGTCCAATTGGTCAACTTTCAGAAGGCCATTCGGTGTGGCCGCGCCCCCACGGCCGAGTAATTTGTCTCCCCCATGCCCGTAATAGAACAAATTGCGAACTGTGGGCTGTCGCAAGTGATTGATCAGCCATGCTTCAAAATCAGCCTGGCCGTAGATTTCGAACGGAGCTTGGCTGAATCCTGGTTCAACGCCAAGGCCCCGGGCCTCCGCAACTGAATAGACGGCTTGGACCATTGACTGGAGGCGAACTTGGTTTAGTCCTCCCCCAGATGGGTTGCCAAAAACAGGCTGGTAACCAATTGTGAACTTAGTGCGCACGTCTGGAAACGTCTCAATCGGCCACCAAGATTCGACGGGGACAATTGTTGTCGCTGTAGCGCTTCCTGAAGCTGCTTGCGCTCCTGCCTGACCTCCATTTGTTGCAGCGTGAGCGGTAATGACTATTGTATAGTAACGACTAGGTAGGAGAAAGACGCCTCCTGTCGACGGATCAGTGAAGGTAATGTCCACTATGAAACCACGCACTCCGTCGTAAAGTAAATAGCCCGCAGAATCGGTGACGCCTTCAACTATCACTAAAGGTTGTCCGTCGCCTACACCGGGTTCTTCATAGATCTCAGCTTGGTAGTTTCCGCTAGGAAACGCTGTTTGTGCGTTGACATGGAGTTCACCGAACAAGCCTCCTGCCAGATTGATTCCAGTTGGAAACCATATCTTGTTGGCTACCGTTGCGGTCAGGGTCGAAGACTCTAAGCTAACGCCGGTCTGACCGTCTCCGAATGTTGCCACGGCCCTCAATCGGTAGACCCGGTTGGCGGAGAAGAATGTGTTCCACACGAAATCACTCAGTTGACCGGAGCCTGAATGCTCCAAACCTGGAATGTTCTCACCTGTGTCAGCATCCACAATGGTGATCGAATTGATTATTGGTTGGTCAACGGCACCGACTTCAACCGAGAGCGAGATGGCACCTTGCACTGTCTGACCGCTCGGTAATCCATATATTTGCACCCCCGTTTGGACAACCCGATAGAATCCAATGGAACCATCTGAAGGAGACGATGGGCTGGCCAGTAGAGCCAAGCCTGCAGATGGCCGGTGGTCGCGCGGCGTCTGGCGTCCGACTCCGCGCTCGGGAGGTAGTGGAGGAACTGGAATGTGGCGCCGCTGTCTAGGGCGACTGCCCCCGCGGATTATTGGGGGAGAGCCTAGCGATGGCTCCTTCGTCGCTTCAATCCTTCCAGTATCAGGGCCAGATCCTGGCGCGGAAAATGCTGCCGGTAACGGGGGGGGCGCCACTATTGCCGCCGGTGCCTCCCGTACCGGGGATTGTTTGCAAAACAACGCCAGTGTGAGTGAATGTGGTGCGCGGTCCATTTGGTGCCGCCGGATAGCTGGTTTCCAATCTTACCCAAGGAGTGGCGTCATCCAGATTTGCTCGGTGTTCTACGACAAAGGATTGCCCTGCTTGGCTCGGCCAATTGAGAATGACATTTTGCCCTTGTACGGTTAGGCGAAGGTCAGGAACCGCGTGAACGGAATATGCCAATGCGATCAACAATACAAAGGCAAAGCGATAGACATTGGTTTGTTTCATGTGGGACTTGTCCTACTTGTGGTTCGGCCTTGATCCGGTGGTCAAGCATATTGCAAATGAATGTCGGCGGGAGTTCAAAGGGAGACTCGTTGGGGGAACAAAAGGAGACTGGTTCAGAGGGAATGCCTTGCGAGGATCTCGGGCCATCGGTTGTCAGGGGGCTTGGGAGGGGCGGCGACTACCCATAACTGCCTTCTCGGATGGGGGATGATGGCGACCGACGTTTGAGTGTCGTAGCGATGGGCCAACTCCTTCCGACGAAATCGACCTGATGGTCGGCATTGCAGGGGGATCACGGGGCTGATTGGCGAGAAGCGAGTGTTCTGGCAGGTGGCAATGTTCTGACGAGCCAGCTTCTCCAGCACCGGTTGGGCGTCCCGGTATTCGTCCGCCCCCCCAAGGAGACGTGAAGGCCACGGGGGGATCGGTAACAGGGTGGACGTCCCGTGGAGAAGAGTGCAGAAGGCGATTGGGGAGGACTTTGTGGAGATCCAGACGAGTAACCACGGGCGATGGAGAGCCATGAATTGTTGCGATGTACCCGTGGGCAAAGGGAAGGGGGCCAGGCGAACCTGACCCCCTTCGGTGTTTCTGTTGCGAACCTCAGGCAGCGGCCTGAAGGATGGGCTCGGTGATGGCCGGAGCGGCGGTGGAGGCCTCGACCGGGAGGAGGCCCTTGATGACGGCCTTCGTTTCCTTGCCCGACTTGGCGTGGCCGATGACGACCGTGACGGGTTTGTCGGCGAGCAGTTTGGGCAGGTGGTTTTTCCCGTCCGGGGTAAACACATCGTTCCCGAAGGCCGCCTTGAACTGCTTGATCAGGGAGGTTTTGCTGCGGCGCTCCCACGAATAGACCCTTTCGACTTCATACGGCTTGCCCATTTTGTCCTTGGCCACCAGTTCGACCGTCAGAACATACTCCTTGCCCTCCGGGTTGGGAGTCCCCGTCTTGGAGTCCCGGACGAAGGCTCCGACGATCTGTGCCTGATGGGATCCCACTGTTGGGATGTTTAGGGGTTCAGCGAGGGGGACCTCGTCCTGGAAGAAGCGATGGGAATGCTTCTGGGTGGTGGTAGTCTCGCCGTCAACGGTGGCCGCGGCTTCGATGTTTTGGGTATCTTCAGTCATTTCTGGTCTTTCTTTGTTTGTTTGAGATGTGAGGCGAACCCGGTCTCGTTCGTTGACGGCGCGCGCTCCGTTTTCCGTTCGAGTGGGCCCACGGTTTGAAAGTCGAAACCTGCTCCGTTCTTCGTGCAGGAAGTCGGAGAAAAAGTTCGGGAGACTGGAATCCTGCAAGAAAGCCCAGCAAAAGCGGACGAATCGGAGCCGAGAATTCTGTCGGCCCCGGGGTATTTCGCTGATGAAGGCCATCGTCGATCGAGCGGCAGTGCCGGATGGGTCTCGGGAAGGGGAATCGGTGGCGGTGGAAGTGGGCATCGATCAGGCACGTCGGATGACCGGATCCGGAAACGAAAAGGGCCGCCAACCCCGAGGGATTGACGGCCGTGGTGCGCGACGGCGTTCAGACGGCCGCTGCGAAGGATCTGATAGATGTCCCCGTGATCAGCTTTCGCCGGAGGTGGGGGTTGGCCTTCAACAGTTTCCGGTCGAGCAACCGGTAGACTGTCTTGTGGCTCACCCCCAGCAGTTGGGCGGTCTGATCCACGGAATAAAACATGGGTTCTACGTCATTTTTGTGGCGAATCTCCATGATCTGTTTCTTCCGAACGCCGATCCCTTGGGGTGCTCCCTTCCGGAGGGGGCAGGGACCGGTCCCAGCAGATCCGTCGGAATTGGCCCAGGCTTTCGTGCAGCCTTTCGGCGAAACCCTGCTTCCGGAGTCAGCCTTCCGGGTTGTCCGGACCTTCCGCAACTGGCTGGCTGGAAGGCTTCGGGGAGGCTGAGAAGTAGACCTTCTGGGCCATCGAGGCCGAATGTTCGTTGCGAAGGTGTCCGTAGACCTTCATGGCAAGCGCTCCGCCATCCTTGTGGCCCAGCCATCGGCTGACGGTGGGAACGTCCACTCCGCTCTCGACGCAGCGGGTGGCAAACAGGTGCCGGAGATCGTGATGGGTCAGCCGGGCGATCCCAACTTTCTGGCAGGCACGGTCCAGGGCCTTCTGGCACTCCCGGACCTGCATGACCGGGGCGTCGGGATCCGTCCCGCGCCCCTCCTGCTGGAGGCGCCGCAGGAGCAGTTCCATCTCCGGGATGATCGGAACACGGCGGATCTCGCTGTTCTTGGTCCCGGTCTCGGGGTCGCCGTGAACCGTGATCTGAAGGCGGGCGAGGTCGACATCCCGCCAGCGGACGTGCGCGGCTTCGGTCTTCCGGAAGCCGCCGAACATGAGGAAGCGGACGAAGTCAGCGCAGGGCCTCGACCAGCGGGACCCGCCAGTCTCGATTTCGGCGATGAGTTGGGTGATCTGGGTGACATCCGGCAACTGGAGCTCCTTGGGCTTCTCCTGCAACCGCTTCAGTCGGTCCGCCGGATTGTCGTAACGGGCGCCCAGTTCGACGGTGATCTCGAACATCTTCCTGAGGAGACCAACGGCATGGTTGTACACCGAGGGGCAGAACTCCCGGCTGATCCTTCCGGCCCACTCACGGCACTGGGTTTCCGTGACCCGACGGCAATCGGTTGCGTCCCAGTTGGGCCAGGACTTCTCCATGCGCTTGAGGACCTCGCCGTAGTACGCCTTCGTCCTGGGCTTGTTGGTCCCGGATCCGATCCGTTCCAGGAGAACCCGTCCGGCATCCCCCAGGGTGAGGCGCCCCGCCTTGACCTTGGCCTTCCGGGTCCGGTTGGCCCCGGCGGAGCGTCGGAAGTCGGCCAACCGCAGGGCGGCCACCGTGAGGACGTCGGTGTCCAGGGACTTCCAGCGCAGCTTGCCCCCGACGCGAACGCGGACGTACAGTCCGCCGGTCGGAACGTACCGGACCAGTCCAGCATGCGACGTCTTCTCCCAACGCTTGGATCGCTCAGCCATGTCCTCGGGGGGTCCCGTTTCTCAACCAGTATAGAAAACCAGTATAGAACGGGTTTCAAGACTCTTGTTTTGTTCGGTTGCAAGTCATTGTGGGATAGCGAGTAGCGCCCGTAGCTCAGTTGGATAGAGCATCCGCCTTCTAAGCGGACGGTCGCGCGTTCGAATCGCGCCGGGCGCGCCATCCCCATCCGGTTCCCACCGATGCACTCCGCCTTTTCCTGACCTGACATGCGCTGGCTCAAGGCCGTTTCCCGTCGAGTGGCCCTGTCGCTGGCGACCGGCTACGTCCTGCTTTTCTTCGGCGAGATCGTGTTCTGGTCCACCCCGGAGCGGGAGGGCATGGATGTGCCCGGGCTGGCGTTGACGTGGTGGGTGTACTCGGTCTTCGCCCATGTGTTCCTCCTCGTCGTCGGAGGATTCCGCGTCCGGAGTCCGTGGGCGGTGTTCCTCGCCGGCGCGGTCTTCGGCTGGTTCGAGGAGGGGATCATCCTCCAGACCACCTACGGCTCCCCGGACACCCCGTTCCCCCAGTCGATCAGCTTCACCGGCCTGGCCTGGCACGCCCTGATCGATGTCTGGGCGGGCTGGTACATGCTCCGACGCTTGCTGTCGGCGGGAAGACCCCTCCGGACGGCGGCCTGGGCAGCGTTCCTGGGAGTCTTCCACGGGGTCTGGGCCATCTTCTGGTGGACGGAGCCGCCCGAGCCGATGAGGGCGTTGCTGGAACGGTCCGAATGGGTGCTGGTCGGCCGATTCACCGTTTTTGCCTTCCTGACCACGGGTGTGCTGGTTGCGGCCCTGCATCTCCACTCGCGGGTGGCAGGCCACGGGCCCGTGGGGAGCCGGTGGGAGCGGTGGTTCTTCGTCCTGGCGACGCTCGCGTGGTTCATCGGCATCACCGTTCCGGCAGCCCCCCGTGCCGTGTGGGTGTTGCCGCCGCTGATGGGCCTCACTGTGTTCGCCCTGTGGCGCAACCGCGTCGGGGAGGACCGCCCGGATGCGGTCGTCGCGTTTCCCATCGCGGGCGGCCTCCGGCACAGCGGGGTCCTGCTGGTCATGCCGGCGGTGGCATCCGCCATCTACCTGGCCGCATCGGTCCTGGGGCTGCGCCTGCAGACGAACCTCTGGATCTATCCGCTGACCACCTGGTTGGGGATCGGGTTCTGGGTGCTATCGATCGGGATGATCCTTCTCCATGCCGGGCGACGAGGCGGGGATGGTCCGGCGGTTGCCCCGGGGACGAAGCGGGATACCGTCACCGCCGGATCATGCTGAACCTTTCCCATCTGGCCTCCCTCGCCGCCGCCCATCCGGAGGCGCTTCGCGCGCCGGTGGCGGCCTTCGAAGTCGGGGGGCGCCTTTTCGACGGCAATGTCGCCCCCGAGATCATGGGGGTCATCAATCTCTCGGCCGATTCGTGGTACCGCGAGAGCGTGTGCCTGTCGGCCGACGCCGCGATCGCCCGCGGCCGGGTGCTCCTGGCGCAGGGGGCCCGGGTGCTGGATATCGGGGCCGAATCCACCCTGGCCCATGCCGCCCGGGTCGAGGAGGCGGCCCAGCAGTCCCGGTTGCTGCCCGTGGTGCGGGAGTTGGCGTCGGCGGGGGCCGTCGTGTCGGTGGAGACCTATCACCCCTCCGTCACCCGCGCCTGTCTCGAGGCGGGTGCACGGATCCTCAACCTGACCGGTACCGACCGGAGCGACGAGATGTTCCGGATGGTGGCCGACCATGATGCGGCGGTGATCCTCTGCCATGTGCAGGGAGCCAATGTTCGGGAGGTGGCCGACTTCGAGTTCGGGGCCGACCCGACCGCGATGCTGCACGACCATTTCGCCCGTCAGGTGGAGGCGGCGGTGCGCAACGGGGTGCGCAAGCTGTGGATCGACCCGGGGTTGGGGTTCTACTACCGGAACCTGCAGGATTCCGAGGTGCGGATCCGCCACCAGATGGGGGTGTTCCTGAACAGTTTCCGGCTGCGGACACTGGGCTGGCCGGTGTGCAACGCGTTGCCCCACGCGTTCGAGTGTTTCGGCGACGAGGTGCGGTCGGCCGAGCCGTTCTTCGCCGTGCTGGCGACGCTGGGGCGGACCGACCTGTTCCGGACGCACGAGGTGCCGCGGGTGCGGGCGGTGTTGCGGACGCTGGGAGTCTGGGGCTAGCCCAGGACGAAGTCCTTCTCCAGCACCTCATAGCCGGCGGGCGTGAGGCCGAGCCGGAGATAGGCGGCCCGGGCCCGTTCGTTGGCGTGTTCCATGTAGAGGCGGATCCCGCAGACGTTGCCGGCCGACCGGGCCTCGGACTCGACGTGGCGGTACAGGGCGCCGAACACCCCGGCGCCCCGGTGGGCGGGATCCACGTAGACGCTCTGGATCCACCAGAACATCCCGTTCCGCCAGTCGCTCCATTCGAAGGTGATCATCAGCTGCCCGATCACCCCGTCGCCGCCCTCGGCCACCAGATAGCGTCCCTTCGACGCATCGGCCAGCACCGCCGCCACCCCGGCCCGGACGCGGTCCGCATCGAGTTCCCGTCCCTCGGTCTCCCGGGCCAGTGCCCGGTTGAACTCGGCGAGCCGGGGGATGTCATCGGAGTGGGCGGGGCGGATGGATGGAGGGGTTGTCATGGGGCAGGGGCGGCCCGGGGGATGTCGGGCGGTCGGGGAGAGGATGCGTCGGGCGGGGCCATCGGGGCAGCGGTCCGAAAGGACCACCGCACAGCATTCAGATCTGCCAGTCCGGTGCGAGGGGGCCGCGGTCGCGGTCGCGTTTGGGCATCACCTTCACCTTCACGTCCTCGAGGAGCACCATGGAATCGGGCGGCACGCTGTGGAGGAGGAAGACGTTGCCGCCGATCGTGCTGCGGGCGCCGATGACGGTCTCGCCGCCGAGGATGACGGCGCCGGTGTAGATGGTGACGTGGTCCTCGATGGTCGGGTGGCGTTTGCGTCCCCGGAGGGCCTGTCCGCCGCTGGTGCTGGTGGCGCCCAGCGTCACGCCGTGGAAGACCTTCACGTGGTTCCCGATCGTGCAGGTCTCGCCGATGACGGTGCCGGTGCCGTGGTCGATGAAGAAGTGGGAGCCGATGGTTGCGCCCGGGTGGATGTCGATGCCGGTCCGGCTGTGGGCCCACTCGGTCATGATCCGGGGGAGGAGGGGGACGCCGCGGGTGTGGAGTTCGTGGGCGAGGCGCTGGACGGCGATGGCCTCGATGAACGGGTAGGCCACGATCACCTCCTCGCGGGTGCGGGCGGCCGGGTCGCCCGAGAAGGCGGCCTCGACGTCGGTCTGGAGCAGTTCTCGGACCCGGGGCAGGGCCTCGAGGAAGCCGGCGGTGAGTTCGTGGGCGCGGGACCTGGGATCGGGCACCGGGTCGCCGCCCGGGCATCCGAAGCAGCTCAGGCTCTTGTAGATCTCGTCCTCGAGGTGCTCGGCCACCGCATCCAGGCGGAGGGCCGTGTCGGCCTTCAGCTCCGAGGAATGGATCACCCGGTCGTCGAAGAACCCGGGGAAGACCAGGCGGAGGAGGTCGCGGGTGATCTCCTTGACGGCCCCCTTGGACGGCAGGTTGACGCCGTCCAGGTGGTTGATGCCACCGCGCCGGCTGTAGCTGGCCAGCAGGGCGGCGGTGAGGCCGGTGATGGTGAACTTCACGGCCCCGAGTATGGCGGGTTCCCGGCGGATGTCAGGAACGCGCTTGGGCGGGACCGGATCAGAACGCGAGGGACAGCCCGGCGTAGAAGTTCCGTCCGACCGCCGGGTCGATGCCGTTGCTGCGGATCCGGGAGTAGTAGTCCTCGTCGAACACGTTGTTCAGGCCGGCGAGGAGGCGGACGTTGTCGCGCCACACGGCGACCTCGGCGGTGAGGTCCCACACCATGTAGGCCGGGATCCGGAACTGGGCGGTGTTGTTGTCGTTCGCGTAGTGGGTGTCGACGAACGTCCCGAGGAACGCGAGGCGGACGCGGTCCCGCAGGAGGTAGGTCACGCCGGTGCGGATGATGTGGTCGGGGGCGTATTGCGGGGTGCGTCCGTCGAGGGTGCCGCTGACGAACTCGGCGTCCAGCAGGGAGGCGTTGCCGTACAGCCCGAGGCTGCCCCACTCGGCGGCGTGGTCCGTTCCCCGGAGGCGGTCGGCCAGGCCGATGACGTCGAGTTCCAGCGCGAGGTCGACGCCCCGGTTGACGCTGCGGCCGACGTTCTCCATGCGGGTGACGCCGCCCGGGAGGGTCACCGAGCCGAACCGGTCGTCGTAGTCGATGAGGAACAGGCTGGCGTCGTAGGTGAGCCATCCCCACGGGGTTCCCCGGAACCCGGCCTCGTAGGTCCAGGTCTGGCCGGGCTCGAGGGTGTCGCTGACGACCGTGCCGTTGTTCAGCGGGACGGCGTCGGTGTAGGTGGCGGCCTTGTAGCCCTGGCTGACGTTCCCGTAGATCTGGTTCGAGGGATCCAGGCGCCAGGTGGCCCCGAGGGCGACGAGCGGGACCACGTCGAGCCGCTCGTCGCTGAGGAGGGGGCTGGTGGTCTTGTCGAGGTTGAGGGTCTCCCGGATGTCCTGGGCGATGTTCTCCAGGCGGAAGCCGGGGACCACGCTGAGGCGTCCGAAGTTGAAGAGGTTCTCGGCGAACACCGACCCGCTGATCGTCTGGCGCTGGCTCCGCTTGCGCGCCGTGCCCGTGTCGGCCGAGGCGGTGGCGCCGCGGTCCTCGTCGAGCGGGGCGTCGACGTAGTAGCTCCCCACGCCACCGGTCAGGGTGTGCGCCTCGCCCCAGGCCTGCCAGTCGTGGCGGAGGCGGGTGTCGGTGCCGAAGGTGTAGTAGCGGTGCTCGGTGATGGTGTTGCTGTCGATCAGGGTGCCGACGCTCCCGAAGGCCGACCCGCCGGTCTGGCGCTGGCGTTTGCTGTAGCGCTCGTAGTAGCCGCCCCATGCCCGGGCGGTGACGGTGGTGTCGGGATTGAAGTCATGGGCGAGGGTGAGCGACGGGATGTACCGCTGGACGCGGACCCGGTCGTGGAGGTTCTGGGTCGCCTGCCGGTCGTCCTCGTAGGTGAGCAGCCCCGGTCCCCGCGCGTGGGTGAGCCCGCCCGGTTCGCCGCTGTCGGCGCTCGTGGCGTCGAAGTCCAGCGTCCACCGGGTGTCCCGGTCGGCGTCCAGCACCAGCCGGACGCTGCCCCCGTTGAGCTCGAAGTCGGAATTGAGCCGACGGAAGGCGTCGCCCTGCCGGTGGTCGTAGGAGACCAGGTAGCCGAGGCGACCGACCGTCCCGTCCATCAGGGTGTGGGTGGTGTAGAGGTCGTAGCTGCCGAAGACGTGCTGGGTGCGGAGGGAGAACTCGCGGTCGCGTCGGGGCTGGTGGGTGACGTAGTTGAGGGCGCCCGACGGCTGGGGGCCGTAGAGGAGCGACGCCCCGCCGCGGACGAACTCGAGGCGGTCGACCGACTCGAAGGGCGGGGCGTAGTAGACGGTGGGGTAGCCGTAGAGGTCGACGACGAACGGGATGCCGTCCTTGAGGACGAGGAGGTTCTGCGACTCGTGGGGATCGCCGACGCCGCGGTAGCCGATGCTCAGGAGGCTGGCGTTGCTGAGTTCGCTGATGAGCAGGCCGGGGGTGCGGGAGAAGGCCTGGCGGTAGTTGTCGGTCTGGATCTGGGGCAGGGCGTCGAAGTCGATCACGCTGGCCTTCTTGCCGGCGTAGATGCGGTCGCCCTCGACGTCCTCGAGGAACGGTTGGGCCACCACCCCCTCGTGGTCGGCCTCGCCGCGGATCACGGTCCGGGGCATCTCGGTCGCGGTGCGGTCCGGCGCGGGGGCGGAGGCAGGGGGAACGGGTTCCTGTCCGCTGGTACGGGCGGCGAGGGCGAGGGTGATCGCCACGGCGTACGGGGCCGGGCGGAGGGAGGGTCGGCGCATCAGATGGCAGACCCTATCCGGGGCGCGGCGGGGACTGCTGCCGACCGGTTGCGAAAGTGTGTTGCCGGCTTGTTGCCGGCGGGTTGCGGTGGGTTGTCGGCCGGTTGCTCCCTGATGGGGAATGCAAAAGGGGCACCGCCGGTGAAGGCGGTGCCCCGTGGAGGGAGGGGGGGAGGGTTACTCCTTGGTCTTCTCCTCGGCGAGGTTGAAGGCGTGCTCGAGGGCCACGAGGTCCTCGCCCGGCTTGAGGGCGTCGAGGACGGCCTGCTCGGCCTTGAGCTGTTCCGGCGAGTAGTTCGCCGCCTTGATCGAGAGGCCGATCCGGCGTTCCGAGCGGTCGATCTTGATGACCCGGGCGGTGACCTCCTGGCCGACCTTCAGGACGTTCTTGATCTTGTCCACGCGGTCCTCGCTGACCTGGGAGATGTGGACGAGGCCGTCGATGTCGTGGGGCAGGCCGATGAAGGCGCCGAAGCTGGCCAGCTTGGTGACGGCGCCGCTGACGAGGTCGCCCACCTTGAAGAACTGGTCGATGTGATCCCACGGGTCCTGGGCGAGCTGTTTCACGCCGAGGCTGATGCGCTGGTTGGCCTTGTCGACCTCGAGCACGACCGCCTCGACCTCGTCGCCCTTCTTCAGGACCTCGCTCGGGTGGTTCACCTTGCGGGTCCAGGACATGTCCGACACGTGGATCATGCCGTCGAGACCCTCCTCGAGTTCGAGGAAGGCGCCGTAGCTGGTGAGGTTGCGGATCGGGCCCTTGACCTTGGTGCCGGGCGGGTACTTCTCGTGGGCGAGATCCCACGGGTTGGTCTCCAGCTGGCGGATGCCGAGGCTGATCTTCTGCTCCTCGCGGTTGATGCCGAGCACCACCGCCTCGACCTCCTGGCCGGCCTGGAGGACGTCCGATGGCTTGGCGATGCGCTTGGTCCAGCTGAGTTCGGTGACGTGGACGAGGCCCTCGATGCCGGGCTCGATCTCCACGAACGCGCCGTAGGGAACGAGGTTGACCACCTTGCCCTTGATCTTGGAGCCCACGGGGTACTTGCCCTCGATGTTGTCCCACGGGTTGGCGGTCTTCTGCTTGAGGCCGAGCGACACCCGCTCCTTCTCGCGGTTGATGTCGAGCACGACCACGTCCAGCTCCTGGCCCACCTTGAGCAGTTCGCTCGGGTGGCTGAGGCGGCCCCAGGTCATGTCGGTGATGTGCAGGAGGCCGTCGAGGCCGTTCAGGTCGATGAACGCGCCGAAGTCGGTGAGGTTCTTGACGGTGCCCTTGCGGACGTCGCCCGGCATCATCTCGGAGAGCAGGGCGGCGCGGCGGGCGGTGCGTTCGGCCTCGACCAGGTCGCGGCGGCTGAGCACCACGTTCTGCCGCTCGGGGTTCAGCTTGACGACCTTGAACTCGTAGCTGTTGCCCACGTAGGCCTGCAGGTTCTTGGGCGGGATCACGTCCACCTGCGAGGCCGGCACGAAGGCCTCCACGCCGATGTTGACGATGAGGCCGCCCTTGACCACGGCCTTGACCTTGCCCTGGACGGTGCCGCCCTCGTTGCAGATCGACTGGATGCGGTCCCAGTTCTTGCGGAACTCGGCCTTCTCCTTGGAGATGTGGATGTTGCCCTCGCGGTCCTCGGCGCGCTCGATGAGGACGTCGACGACGTCGCCGACCTTCACGGTGGCGAAGTCCTCGAACTCCGAGGCGTTGATGACACCCTCGGATTTGCCGCCCACGTCCACGAGGACTTCCTTGGGGCGGACTTCGATGATGGTGCCGGGGACGATCTGGCCGGCCTGGAATTGCCGGTCGTACTGCTGGAGCAGCTCGGCAAACGACTGCGTGGTGACTGCCATAGACGGATGTGCACTGCGGACCCCGCGCGATGCGGGATCCGTCGAACGATTCTGCGGGGAGATCAGGGACGGGCGGCTGAAGGGCGGCCCGGCGAAGATTCCGTGCCCAACTCCACCGACGTTGCGGGTGGCAACGGAGGTCAGGGGTTAGGTTGCGTGTTGACGGTTTTTTCTCAGCCTCTCACGGCGCCGCACACGCGACGCCAGGCGGCCGGTAGAGTACGGGGCCGGGGATGCTTGACAAGCGGCAAACGGGCTCAACGCCGTCCCACGGCCCGGTTGGGGTTCCAGATCACGTCGGGCAGGAAGGGTTCCTCGCGTCCGGTGCCACCCCGGGTGAGGTACTCACGCCGGGCGAAGGAGGCGTGGCCGTCGACGAACACCAGGTTCGCCCCCCCGCCGGATCCGCCGTGCCGGCGCGTGACCCGGTCCGCCCGGGCCGCCGGGAAGATCCCGTTGCGGGTGGGGTCGGGCGTGTAGGTCTCGAGGGTGGGGCTGAAGGCGACGTCCACCAGCAGCACCGTGGCCGTCGGGTTGTCGAGGTCGGCGAGTCGGGGCATGGACGGGTATTCGTGGGCGTTGGCCTGGACCCCGTTGAGGATCGAGCTGTGGAGCTTGAGGTCGAGGTTCATCCCGTAGCTGAAGAACCCGAAGCTCCCGCCCCGGAGGAACCGGTCGCCCGCGGCGGGCTTGGCCTCGGGGCAGTGCCAGAAGCGGCCGCGACCGGTGGGGTGGGGAAGCTTCCGGGCCGGGTCGGACTCGGTCGGGTCACTCCAGTACGCGGCGAACTGGCGTTCCGAGACGGAGGGCGGGAGGGCGTTGAACCAAGCGAAGGGATCGGTGGGACTGCCGGGGCCGTCGGTGGCCCCGCTGTCGGTCCCGTACTGGCCGTTGCCGTCGGTGCCGTCGCGCGGGATCCGGTCGTCGTTGTCGAGGGCGTACACCTGCAGGCCCAGTCCCCATTGGCGGAGGCTGTTGAGGCACTGCACCCCGCGGGCCTTGGACCGGGCCTTGGCGAGGGCGGGGAGGAGCATGCCGGCGAGGATCGCGATGATGGCGATCACCACCAGCAGTTCGATCAGGGTGAATCCGGCGGCGGGACGGGGGTTTGGGGAATGGGAACGGTTCACGGCAGTCCTTGGAACAGGGGCGGGCAGCCCCCGTTTTTTGTTCTCCATGGCACAAAAAACCGTGATCTGACAATCCGTGCCGCTGCGTCCGCGCCGCTGCGTAGCGAAATCCGGAGGGGAGATCCCGGGACGCGGCTCTCAGTCCGCCGACCGCGGAAGAGTCTGCGGCGCGGCCCCTTCCGTTCCTGCCGCGAGGCTGTCGACGCACTCCAGGAAATCCAGCAGGCAGGGGCAACGGAGCCGGTAGAACACGTTGAGCCCCCGCTTCTCCATGTCGAGCAGGCCGGCGTTGCGCATCACGGCGAGGTGCTTGGACACCGTGGAAAGGTCCGATCCCACCAGCTCCCGCAGGTCGCAGACGCAGCGCTCGCCCGCCTGCAGGGCTTCCGCCATGGCCAGTCGGGACGGGTGGGCGAGGGCCTTGAGCACGGCGATCCGACGGGCGTCGCGGCGGGGACGGTTTGGCATGGCGACCGACACTATTGGCTCCCCGGGGCCCGGCAAGTGGCGCTTAATCCCGCCCGTGAAACGCCTCGAGGCCTGGTTTCCCACGTTGATCTACTCCACCCGGCTCCAGCGGGACCTCAATCCGCTGAACCGGGAGCTGCTGGCCGAATGCCGGCAGGTGCGCGAATACGACGACGAGGGACGCAAGTGGTCCCTCCGGAACTATCCCGGCGGGTACACCTCGTACGGGTCCCTTGACCGGATGCATCGCATGTCCAGCACCTTCGGGGAGCTGGAACAGCGGGTGGACCGGCACGTGAAGGCCTTTGCCCGCGCGCTGCACTGGGATCTGGGCGGGCGCGCGCTGACCATGACCGACTGCTGGATCAACATCATGCCGCACCTCACGGTCCACGGGCTGCACCTGCATCCGAACTCGGTCCTCAGCGGCACCTACTACGTGTTCACGCCGCGGGGGTGTCCGGGGTTGAAGTTCGAGGATCCGCGGCTGAGCCGTTTCATGGCGGCGCCCCCGCGCCGGGCCGATGCCCCGGCGGCGGCCCGGGCCCATGTGACCTATCCGGCCGAGGCCGGACGGGTGACGCTCTTCGAGAGCTGGCTGCGCCACGAGGTGCCGCCCAATCCGGGAAAGGCCGAGCGGATCAGCATCAGTTTCAACTACGCCTGGGCCTGACTTCGGGCTGACTTCGGCCTTGAGCCGCGTTTGGGGACGGGGCGAGGCTCGGGCGGCATGCACGTCCTGATGGCCGCCAGCGAGCTGCATCCGTTCTCCAAGACGGGCGGGCTTGCCGATGCCGTGGCCGCGCTGGCCGCGGCGGTGGCCGACGCCGGCCTCGAGGTCAGCGTGGTGACGCCGCGGTACCGCGCCGTCCCGGAGAAGGCGCCCGGCCTGCGGCGGATCGGGTGGCGGTTCGGGATTCCGCTGGGTGCGGACCTGGTCGAGGGGGAGTTCCAGGTCCTCGACCTGGCCCCGCGCCTGCGGGTCTGGTTCGTCGACCAGCCGTCGTTCTTCGACCGGCCGGGCATCTACAACGAGCGCCAGCAGGACTATCCCGACAACGCGGCCCGCTTCCTGTTCCTGTCCAAGGCCGCCCTCCTGCTCGCCCGCCATCATCCGCATCCGCCGTCGCTCGTCCACGCCCATGACTGGCAGACCGGCCTCCTTCCCGTGCTGCTGCACCATGCGCGCCTGGAGGACGGCTGGGAACAGGCGCCCCGCAGCCTGTTCACCATCCACAACCTCGCCTACCAGGGATCCTTCCCGAACGCCGCCTGGGAACTCACGAACCTGCCGGCGTCCTGGTTCCATCTGGAGAGCGCCTCCCACCACGGGCGGCTCAACTTCCTCAAGGGGGCCCTGTCCCTTGCCGATGCCCTGTCGACCGTGAGTCCGCAGTACGCCCGCGAGATCACCACGCCCGAGTTCGGATGCGGCCTCGAGGGATTGCTCCGTCGGCGGGAACACGACCTGGCGGGGATCCTCAACGGCGTGGACTACGCCGAGTGGAACACCACGCACAACCCGGCCCTTCCGCACCCGTTCGACATCCATCACCTGGCGGGAAAGGCCGCGACCAAGGCGGCGCTCCAGGAGGAGCTGGGACTGCCGGTCCGGGCCGATGTGCCGCTGTTCGCGAACATCTCCCGGCTGACCGACCAGAAGGGATGCGACCTGATCCTCGACGCCCTGGAGATGCTCCTGCCGGAAGCGGCGCTGCAGTTCGCCCTCCTGGGCAGCGGGGATCCGGTGCTGGAGGCGCGCTTCCGGGACCTCGCCGTCCGCCACCCCGAGCAGGTCGCCGCCGCCATCGGGTTCGACCAGCCGTTGTCGCATCGGATCGAGGCCGGCTCGGATTTCTATCTCATGCCGTCGCGGTTCGAGCCGTGCGGACTGAACCAGCTGTACTCGTTGCGGTACGGGTCGATCCCGGTGGTGCGGGCCACCGGGGGGCTGGAGGACTCGGTGGTCGACCCGCGGGAGGACGCCGAGCGCGCCACGGGCATCAAGTTCCACGCCGCGGAGGCCGAGGCCCTGGCCCGGGCGATCCGCAAGGCCCTCGCGCTCCACGCCGACCCGGCGGCCTGTGCGCATGTGCGGCGGAACGGCATGGTGGCGGATTTCTCCTGGGCCCGGCAGGCGCGGGAGTACCTGACCTTCTACCACGACATCCTCCACGGACCGTGACGTGTGCTGCCGGTTCCCCGGACCCTTCCCGGATCCGGCACCGCTCCCTTCGCCTCCTCCGATTTCCTGTCGACTCCCCATGTCCCATCCCGCCAGAGGTTTGGTTTCCGAGGAGCTGCGGACCCATCCCGGGTACCGCCTCCGGTCGGAGCTGGCCCGGAGCAGCCTGGGCGACGGCCGGGAGGCGTGGGGCCGACGTTGGCTGACGTGGCTGAACACCCTGTGCCTGCTGGTCCTGGTGGTGGGCCTGTTGGGCCGGCGGAATCCGGGTCGGCCCGCACCACCCGGGACCCGGGACCTGCCGCCACCGGCGCTTCCGGTGCTGTTCCAGCCGGCGCCTTCGGCCGCCCGGGCCGCGGATGTGTCCGAAGCCCCGGTGCCGGTGTCCCCCCCGGCGGGGGCATCGCCGCCCGGGCCCGTGTCCCCGGTGGTGGTGGCGGCGGTCGGGACGGTGGGGATCGAGTTTCCGGTCGTCGTGGAGACCACAGTGACCCCGACCACCGACCCTTTGCGGGCCGCCCCGCCGGTGGGAGCCGCGGCGGTCGAGGCGGTCGACGCCGGGCCGGCCGGGCTGCCGGCCGGGGCGGGACCGGGTCGACCCGATCCGGGTCCGGTCGTGTTCATCCCCGGCGCTGCCGTGGGCGCGGGCGGCTCCTATCCGGCACCCGCCTATCCGCGGGAGGCCCGGTTGCGGGGGGAGCAGGGGGAGGTCCGGCTTCGGGTGACCGTCGGGGCGGATGGCCGGGCGGAGGAGGTCGGGATCGAGTCCGGGTCCGGGTCCGGGATCCTGGACCGGGCGGCGGCGGCCCAGGTCCGCCGTTTCTGGCGCTGGCCACCGGGGGGGCGTCGGGGGTACATCGTGCCGCTCGAGTTCCGCCTGGACTGAAGTGGATGCCGGCGGGGGAGGAAGTGTGACGAATGATGGCGAATGCGATTGTTGAACTGTTCGAGGACGGCGGTCCGATCATGTGGCCGCTGCTGGCGGTGGCCGTGGTGATGGTCGCCGCGGTGGTGGAGCGCCTGGTCTTCTGGGGACTGCTTCGCCGGCACCGGGATGCGGGACGGCTCGAGCAGGTGCTGGCGGCGCTCGAGAACTTCGACTTCCCGGCCGCCCAGGCCGGGGCGGCCGGCTCCCGGGATCCGGTGCTCCGGATGATCCACCACGGGTTGGGCCATCTGCGGGGTTCGCTCACCGGGGCCCTCCAGGTGGCTGCCGGGGTGGAGCTGAAGCGGGCCGGGAAGTTCGTGGTGGTGATCGACACCTGCATCACCCTCGCCCCGTTGCTGGGCCTCCTGGGGACGGTGACCGGCATCATGAAGGCGTTCGCCCAGGTGACGGGCGACCTGGCGGTGGAGGCGGTGTCGGCGGGCATCGGCGAGGCCCTGATCGCCACCGCGGCCGGCCTGGCGGTGGCCATCCTCGGGGTGGTGTTCCTCAACGCCTTCAACGAGTTCCTCGCCCGGCTCCAGTTCGACCTCGAGACCGCCGCCACCAATGTCGAGGTGATGGTCGCCCGCGCCCGCCAGGAAGGTCGGGACCCGGCCGGACTGGCGCGGCTGCCCGGGTCCGATGTCGCCTGAGCCATGGCCGGTTCCGCCATCTCCCATTCCGCTCCCCCGGCTCCCGGGGCCCGGCGCCGGCTGCCGTCGCCGGTGCGTCGCCGTCGGGCCCGGATCGAGATCGTGCCCCTGATCGACGTGATGTTCTTCCTGCTGGCCGCCTTCATGATGGTGTCCCTGTCCATGGAGCGGTCGCGGGCCGTGCGGGTTGAATTGCCGGTGGCGTTCAGCGCCCGCGACGATTTCGCGCCCGACGCCCTCAACATCGCCGTTGAGCGGGACGGGACGGTGAGCGTGGATGGCGGGCGGATGGGGTGGGAAGGGCTGGATGCGGAGCTGGCCCGGCATCGGCGTGACGGCGAGCCGCAGCCCGTGCTGATCACTGCGGACCGGCTGGCCACCCATGGAGCCATCGCCGCGGTGCTCGACCGGATCCGCCGGGCCGGGTACCAGCGGGTGGCCTTCGTCACCGCCGCCCCGTCCGGGCCGTCCCCCGACGCCTCCCCGGAGGGTTCCACGCCATGACCCTGGGTTCCCCGTTCGCCATCCGCCGGGCGCGGATCGAGATCATCCCGTTGATCGACGTGATGTTCTTCCTCCTCGCCGCGTTCATGATGGTGTCGCTCAGCCTGCAGCGGTTGCGGACCCTCCGGGCCGAGCTGCCCACGGCGGTGGCCGGTTCGGCTCCGGCACGGATGCTGGTCCTGGAGGTGGCGGCCGACGGGTCGGTGTCGGCCGACGGCGAGCGTCTTTCGCTGGCTGACATCCTGGGGCGGGTGCGCGAGCGGTTGCAGTCGGATGCGGAGCATCCGGTGTACCTGCGGGCCGATGCGGCCACGCTCCACGAGCGGGTGATGGTGGTGCTCGACCTGGTCCGGGCCGCCGGAGCCCGCCGCGTCGCCTTCGCCCTCGATTCCGGTCCGACCACCCCATGAAGCGTCACCCTTCCATCGCTCCCGGCATGTCCGTCGCCCGGATGCTCGGCCTGTTCCTGTTCCTGGCGGCGGGGCGGTTGCCGGCGGCGGACTGGCCCCAGTGGCTCGGACCGGACCGGTCCGGCGGGGTGGACGGGGATCCGTCTGCGACGGGAGCGGAGGAGGCCGCGTTCCGTACGGCGTGGAAGGTCCCGGTCGGTGCCGGCTTCTCCTCCCCCGTCGTCGCCGGTCCGCACGTCTACCTGTTCCATCGCCGGGGCGACCGCGAGATCCTCTCCGCCTGGGAGGCCGACGGGGGGAAGCCGGTGTGGGAGGTGGGGCAGCCGACGGACTACGTCGACGACTTCGGCTTCGACGAGGGTCCCCGGGGCACGCCGGTGGTGGCGGGCGATGCGGTGTTCACCTTCGGGGCGGGGGGGCGGCTGAGCTGTCATGCCCGGTCCGATGGCGTGCTCCGGTGGAGCGTTGACACCGTCGCCCGGTTCGGGGCGGGCAAGGGGTTCTTCGGGTTTGCCTGCTCGCCGCTGGTGGTCGACGACCGGGTCGTCGTGCAGGTCGGGGGACGTGACGGGGCCGGGGTGATGGCGTTCCGGGTGGCGGACGGCGCGGTCGTGTGGAAGGCGGTGGCGGCCGAGGCCGGGTATGCGTCGCCGGTGCGGGCGGAGGGCCTCGATGGGCGCCCGGTGCTGGCGTTCCATCGGGAGGGTCTGACGGCCCTCGATCCGGCGACCGGCGCCGAGCGGGCCGCCTTTCCGTGGCGATCGCGCCAGCAGGCCTCCGTCAACGCCGCCTCGCCCGTGGTGCTGCCCGACGGGGTGTTCCTCACGTCGAGCTATGGCACCGGTGCGGTCCGTCTGCGGTGGGATGCCGGGCGCTGGATCCCGGTGTGGCAGGGGGACGACTCCCTCAGCGCCCACTACGCCACGCCGGTCCATCATCGGGGGCATCTCTACGGGTTCCACGGCCGGCAGGAGTACCGGGGCGTGTTGCGGTGCATCGATGCCGCGACGGGAAAGGTCCGGTGGGAGGGCGACGACCGCGCCTCGGGGACGCTGGTCCGGGTCGGGGAGCGGTTGGTGGTGCTCCTGGAGACCGGGGAACTCCTGCTGGTGGCGGCCGACCCGGCGCGGTACCGCGAACTCGTCCGCCGGCAGGTCCTCGGGTCCGGCTGCCGATCCGTCCCCGCGGTCGCCGGCAGCCGGATCTTCGTGCGCGATCCGCGGACGCTGGTCTGCGTGGGTTGGTGAGCGCCGGGGGGGCTACTCGGCGGTCAGGCTGTAGCTGGTGCTGCGTCCGCCGCCGGGGTCCCGCGAAAGGATGCGGCGTTCCACCAGTTCGAGGATCATCACCTCCAGCAATTGCAATCACCGCGATCCGTGCGGTGATTGAGGGGGCGATTCACCGCACTGCCGGCGGCCGGATCTTCGTGCGCGATCCGCGGACGCGGGTCTGCGTGGTGCGGTGAGGAAGGAAATCCGGCGGTCAGATTCCCTCCAGCGCCTCCAGGACCGCGTCGACGGTCACCGAGCGCATGATGGCCTCAATCTCGTCGTCGCAGCCGGCGATGGGGCGGCCGTCGTACCGGTAGAAGTCCAGCGGCCTCCCCCCGACGCCGGGATTCGGCACCCGGATCCAGTCCGGACGCGCCGGTTCGACCGGGGGATTGAGGGTGGGGGTCTCGATCACCACCTGGTGCGGCACCCGGGCCCAGGCGGCGAGGTGCATGAAGGCCGTGTCGACACTGAGAAAGCCGGTGGCCGAGCGCAGCAGGGCGGCGGCATGGCGGAGGCCGGGTGTTGCCGGGAAATGGAGCGACAGCCCGGGTTCGGACTGGAGCCTCGCATGGGCCTCGCGCTCGTCGGGTCCGCCGAACAGCACCACCGGGAGGTCGGGGCGGCGCACCGCCAGTTCGCGGAAGAGCCGGGCATGGCAGTCCACCGGCCAGCGCCGCAGCGCCAGGTTCTTGGTCCCGCCGGATCCCACATGGACCCCGAGCCAGCGGCGTCCGTCCAGCCCGTTCGCCCGGAGCCATTCCTGCGCCCAGGCCTCCTCGGCGGGATCGAGGAAAAGCTCGTACCCGGCGGCCGGCATCGGGCACTCGCCACCGATCAGCGTGAGCAACCGCAGGTTGTTCGCCAGGCACGAGACCGTGTAGTCCTGCGGCAGGGTGTGGGTGACGAGGCACCGGTCGATCGGGGACGCGTTCTCGTACCGGTGGCTCAGCCGGACCCGGGCACCGATCAGCCGGGTGATGATCCGGTATTCCCGCCGGCCCTGCGGGTGGAGGGTGAGGGAAAGGTCGTAGCGGTTCCCCCGCAGCCCGAGGACGTACCGGAGCGAGGCCGTGCGGGGAGCCTTCAGGAAGTCGTGGCGCAGGACGGTGTCGACGTTCGGATTGCCCTGGAGGATCTGTGCGGAGCCGGCCCAGAGGACGAGGACGTCGATCCGGGCCGGGGGGAAGCGTCGGCGCAACGCGGCCAGGAGCGGGGTGGCCATGAGGGTGTCGCCGATCCCCGCCAGCGACAGGACGAGGATCCGACGGGGGGCGTCCGGTGGATTCATCGGGGCGGGGGGATCCGCGGTTCACGGGCGCCGCCAGAAGGCGGGTTTGCCGGTGGCGCCGGTCCGGCCCACCGGGGTGACCCAGACTTCCGACGGGACCGCGGCCGGGGTTGGGCCGGGGTAGGTGCGGGTGGTCTCGGCGGGGCCGGCCACCGTGAGTTCCCAGCGGTCGCCGATCCGGTGCTGGATGGCGAACACCGAGACGGTCGACGGGTCCTTCACCTGCCACCGGACCGTGAGGGTGGCCGGTGTGCCCTTCCGCGGACGGGCCTCGAAGCCGGCCAGGACCGGGATGGCACCCTGGAGCCAGGGCGTGGCCGGGGTCACGGCCGGACCGGCGAGGGGGCCGCGCCGGAGCAGGTCGGCCACCCCGCCCTTGTTCGACCGGAGGCTCGTGGCGTTCCAGAAGAGGTAGCCGTCGCTTCCGGCCTGGCGTTGCACGATCTCCACCTGCTGGACGATCTCCGATGCCGGTCGGTCGGACCCGATCCGTGCGCTGGACAGGCCGGGCCAGAGGTGGCGTCCGTCCGGGGTCTGCTCCACCCACCATTCGAGCAGCGGACGGAAGCCCTGTCGGGGTGCGGCGATGGTCCAGTACAGCTGGGGGGCGAGGTAGTCGACCCATCCCTCGCGGGCCCATTTCGGGGCGTCGGCGGCAAGGTGTTCATAGGCGTCGAGACCGTGCACGGAAGGGGGATGGCCGGGGCGCCAGATGCCGAAGGGGCTGATGCCGAACCGGACCATGGGCTTCTCCGCGTGGACGGCCCGGCCGAGTTCCTCCACCACCCGGTCCACGTTCATCCGGCGCCAGGAGGCGCGGTCCGGCGCCCCGGAGGCGCGGCCATGACGCTGCCAGCTGCGGTCGTCGGGGAAGGGGAGCAGCCGGCCGCCGGCGTCCTTCACGGGGTAGGGGTAGAAGTAGTCGTCGAGGTGGAGGCCGTCGACGTCGTACCGTCGGACGATGTCCCGGGCCACGGCGACCGTGTGGGCCCGGACTTCCGGCTCGCCGGGATCCATCCAGAGCTGTCCCTTGTAGTCCACGACCAGGTCGGGCCGGCGGCGGGCGATGTGGTCGGGCGCGAGGGGGGTGCGTTTGCCGTCGGACCGTGCCCGGAACGGGTTGATCCATGCGTGGAGTTCGAGGCCGCGGGCATGGGCCTCGCGGACCGCGAAGGCGAGGGGATCCCAGCGTGGGGAAGGGGCGACGCCCTCGCGGCCGGAGAGGTACTCCGACCACGGCTCGATCCGGGACTCGTAGAGGGCGTCCCCCTGGGGACGGACCTGCAGGAGGACCGCGTTCAGGTGGAGCCGACGTGCCCCGTCGAGCAGCGTCCGCAATTCCTCCTGCTGGGCGGCGGTGGTCAGACCCGGTTTCGAGGGCCAGTCGATGTTCCCCTTGGAAGCGATCCAGACCCCGCGGAACTCGCGCGGGATGGGTGGCGGGGCGGCGATTGTCGGTCCGGCGGGGAGCCACCCCGCCGCCAGGGCGAGGAGGGCCCGAGCGAGGAGTCGGCGGAGGGTCCCCGGGAGGAAGCGCATGGCGACGGGAGGTTCCCCCGGGGCGGGCATCGAGGCAAGGCGGGGTCCGGCCCGGCCGGGACGAGTCAGTACCAGGACCAGTCCGGGGCGACGTCGGCGTTCCGCCATGCGGCATCCCGTTCCAATCGCACCGCATCGGCCGCGGCGTCCTTTCCCTGGTCGCGCAGGGCCTGTTCCAATCCGTGGAGAGCCCATCCGTTGCGCGGCAGCCAGTCGAGGTCGCGTCGGAACACCGCCTCGGCCTCCACCGACTCACCGGCCCGGAGCAGGGCGGCGCCCAGGGTCCACCGGGTCGACTGGTGCCAGAACGGCGGTTCCATGTAGGCGATCGCATCCTCCGCGGCGACCGCCTCGCGAAGGTGGCCGAGGCCGGCCTTGGGATCCCCGGCGGCGAGGGCGAGCCGTCCGTCGAGGAGACTTCCCGCCACCTCGAGCACCTGACCGGCGGGGAACATCGGATTCTCCACCGCCTTCGCGGCGCCGGCATCGGCCAGATCCCGGAACCGGCCAGCCTCGGCACGGGCCGCCTCGATCTCGCCGCGCCCCAGATGGGCCAGGGACCGGGCATGGTGGAAGAGCGCCCGGTCGAAATCGATCGCCGTCGGGGGTACCGGCGTGGCGAGGATCTCGTTCCATCGGCCGAATTGGGTCCGGGCGAGGACCTGGAGCGAACGGAGGCGGGGGCCTTCGACCGCACCGCAGCGCCGGTCGAGCGCATAGGCGGCGACCTTGTCCGCCGCCGCGATCGCACCGCGGCGGTTGCCCTGCAGGGAATGGGCGTACCAGAGGAAGTGGAGGTTGTGCGGGTAGTAGCCGCCGTCGTACAGCCCCAGCGACCGGCACTGTGCGAGGTATTGTTCATCGGCCGCCACGGCACGGAGGTTGGCTTCGACCGCATCGGCGTACTGTCCGACCCGGATGAAGATGTGCGATGGCATGTGGACCAGGTGTCCGGCGCCCGGGGCGACGTGCGCGAGGCGCCGGGCCGAGGGGAGTCCGGCCTCGGGTGACGGGCCGGCCTCGACGGCGTGGATGAGGAAGTGGTTGGCGCCGGGATGGTCGGGGTTGCGGCGCAGGACCTGCTGGAGGGTCGCGAGGGCCTCGACGGTGTCGGGACGCGGGGTGCGTTCCGGGGTCCAGTAGTCCCACGGCATGGTGTTGAGGATCGCCTCCACGAGGATGACCTGGGCATCCAGGTCATCGGGATGTGTTCGGGCCACGGCGCGGGCCGCCTCCACGAAGTCGCGATCGAGCCCCGACCGGTCCTCGGGGGCCTCGGGGCGATAGCGGGCCTTGAGGGCCAGGAGGAAGGCGCGCTCCGTGGCGGGTGCATCGGCGGCGCGTGCCAACCCCTGCTGGAGCGCCTCCCAGGCGTCGGCGGAGGCGGCCGCGTCCATCGGGGCGTTGATGTTCGGCCCCAGCGCGTAGGCGATCCCCCACCAGGCCATGGCGCAATCCGGATCCGCCGCCACCGCCGCGCGGAACGACCGGATTGCCTCGGCATGGTTGAACCCGTAGGTCAGGACCATCCCCTGGTTGAAATAGCGCTGGGCCAGCGGGAACCGGGTGCGCACCGGGCGGTGGTAGGCGCCCATCCCTTCGAGCAGCGGAGCCGTCGGGGCGGCGTCGACGGGCCTGGCGGACGCCGGGGCGTCCTCCGCGCGGAGGTGGCATCCGGAGGCCGTCAGGAGGAGGGTGGCGACGAGGGACAGGGCGGACGGGATGGGCAGCGGTCTCATGGCAGGTGTCCGGGGGGCGCCCGGAGCCCCGATGCATGTCCCATCGGGCCTGGCCCGGCCATGCCCCGATCGACCCAGTCCGGTCCCGGTTCGGGCGTCCATCGGACGCGGGCCTTGCATCCCCGGCTACTGGGCTGCCGGCAGCGGGCCGCGGTGGGTGTCGTCGAGGGGATCGTCGGCCGGACGCGGATGATCCCTCCAGAGCCAGCGCAGCATCTCGGGCATGATCGCCCCGCCGTGCTGGTTGGAATGGCTGCCGATCCCCCAGCAGAAGTTCACGTCGTAGCCCTTCTCCGTGAGTGCCGCCAGCATGAGGCGGTTCTGGGCGTACCAGTCCCACTTCGGATCGTAGCCGCCCCCGCGCCGTCGGCCCCGGTTGTCGTTCATCCCGTCCTGGAGATAGATGCGGATCGGCTTCCGTTCCGCGTTCCGGACGATGTCGGGGTACTGGTGGCCGCCGCGGATGTTGGTGAAGCTGCCAATGATGCTGATGACCTTGCGGAACTGGTCCGGCCGGTGCCAGGCGACGGTGAACGCGCAGATCGCCCCCGAGCTGGCGCCGGCGATGGCCCGGTCGTCGGGGTTGTCGGAAAGGTTGTAGTCCTTGCGGAGCGCCGGCAGGAGTTCGTCGCAGATCATCCGGGCGTAGGTGTCGCCGAGTTCGTTGTACTCGGTCGCCCGGTTGTTGATCCGGTCGCCCCAGTCCGCGGCCGACGACTCCTTCTGGTCGGGGGTGCGGCCGGGGTTGATGAACACCCCGAGGGTCACCGGCATCTCGCGCCGATGGATCAGGTTGTCGAACACGTTGGGGATCCGGTAGCTGCCGTCGGTGGACACGAACGCGTGGCCGTCCTGGAAGACCATGAGGGCGGCGGGCCGTGACGGGTCGTACTGGGCCGGGACATAGACCCAGTAGTGGCGGGTGGTGTTGGGGAAGACCTCGCTGGCGTGGGTGAGCGGGCCGACGACACGCCCCTTCGGAACGCCCTCCTGGGGGAGGGAATCGGGACCCAGATGGTAGAAGCGGTCGACCTCGGCCGCCGGACTCCGGCTTGGGATCAGGAGCAGCAGGGCGAGGACGGCAAGGGGCCGGATGCGGCGGCCGGTCGGCGGCGGGGTGGACATGCGACGACCCCACGCAATGGCCGACGGGACGTCAAGCTGGATGGACGGTGATCCGGGTCCGTATTGGAAGGGATCGTTGCTCCTGCGCGTTGCGTCGGCCCGGCATTTAACGTGAGATGGCGGGGTCATGACCGACATGCGCCGACAGTTCCTCCGGATCGGAGTCCTCATCGGGGCGATCCTCGGATGCCATCCCCCTGTCCGCGGCGCCGATCCGGCGCCTCCGGTCCCGCCGCGGTTCCGGGTGGCACTGATGGACACCAACGCCGATCCCCGGGCCGACTTCGCCCGGTTCGCCTTCGGTCGATGGATCCGGGAAAACCCCATTCCCGACGACAAGGCCCGCTGGAGCGGCTTCGACGAGCTGGCGCAGTTCAACTGGGCGGCCCTCCGGCACATCCTCGAGTCCGTCTCCGCCACCCGTCATCCCGTCGGCACGGTCGAGCAGCAGGTCGGGGACTTCTTCGCGTCCGCCATGGACGAGGCCGCGATCAACGCCGCCGGCCTGTCGCCCATCCGTCCCGAGCTGGACCGCATCGACGCGATCGCCTCCGCCGGCGACCTGGTCGCGACCGTCGCCCGGCTGCATGACGAGGCGGTGGGCGTCCTGTTCGCGACGCCGGTCTTCGCCGACCAGAAGCAGAGCGACACGAATGCGCTGTACGCGATGCAGGGCGGGCTGAGCCTGCCGTCGCGGGACTACTACTTCAGTCCGCAGTTCGAGGGGCAGCGGGCCGAGTTCGTCCGGCACGTCGCCATCCTGCTTCTCCTGGCGGGTGCCGATCCCGAGGCGGCCGCGGCCGGGGCGCGGACGGTGTTCGATGTCGAGAGATCGCTGGCGGAGAACGCCCGCACGCCGGTCGAGCTGCGGGACCGGCTGGCCAACTACAACAAGATGACCCGGGCCGAGCTCGCGGGGAGGATCCCGGGGTTCCCGGTCGACGACTACCTGCGCCTCCGCGGCATCGAGCCGGGATCGGTCCCCGACATCATCGTGGGGCAACCGGCGTTCTTCGACGGCCTGCAGCGCCAGTTGGAGGGACGTCCGCTGGGCGACTGGAGGATCTATCTCCGGTACCGGACGCTGGCCGATGCCGCGCCGGCGCTGGCCGCTCCGTTCGAGCAGGAGCATTTCCGCTTCTACGGGACGCTGCTGCGGGGCACCCCGGCGATGGAGCCCCGGTGGCAGCGGGCGGCGCGGATGGTGGATGGCGGTCTGGGGGAGGCGCTGGGCAGGCTGTATGTCGACCGCTACTACCCGGCCGAGGCGAAGGCCCGGATGGATGCGATGATCGCCAACATCCGGCAGGTGATGCGCGAACGGCTCGGGAAGCTGGAATGGATGACCGAGGTCACGCGGCAGAAGGCCCTCGCCAAGTTCGACCGCTTCCAGGCGCGCATCGGGCACCCCGAACGGTTCCGGGACTACGCCTCCATCGACATCGGGCACACCAACCTCTTCGCCAACCTCCGCGCGACGACGCGATTCGAGGTGCGTCGCCAGGTGGCCAAGATCGGGATGCCGGTGGACAAGTCCGAATGGTCCATGACCCCGCCGACCGTCAACGCGTACTTCCAGCCCACGGCCAACCAGATCGTCTTTCCCGCCGGCATCCTCCAGCCGCCGTTCTTCGACTTCACCCTCGACGACGCGGTCAACTACGGGGCGATCGGCGCGGTCATCGGCCATGAGATCACCCATGGCTTCGACGACCAGGGCCGGCGTTACGACGCCGACGGCAACCTGGTCGACTGGTGGTCGCCCGAGGATGCCGAGCGGTTCACCGCGCGGGCTGTCGCCCTCATCGAGCAGTACAACCGCTACACCGCCCTGCCCGGGCTGAACCTCAACGGGGCCCTGTCCCTCGGGGAGAACATCGCCGATCTCGGCGGCACCTCCATCGCCTTCGAGGCCCTCCAGCGCTCGCTGGCCGGCAAGGAACACCGGCTGATCGACGGATTCACCCCGGAGCAGCGCTTCTTCCTTTCCTGGGCTCAGCAATGGCGCACCCAGTTCCGGGACGAGGCCCTCCGTCGGCAGGTCACCGTCGGCCCCCACTCCCCCGGGATGTTCCGGGCCATCGGACCCCTCTCCAACATGGCGGAGTTCTTCGAGGCCTTCGGCATCCGCGAAGGCGACGGCATGTGGCGTCCCCCGGCGGAGCGGGTGAAGATCTGGTAGTGCGGGCGCGGCGCACGCCGGGGTTCGTCCGCGTCCCCGGGACGCAACCCGTCTCGTTCACGCGGATGGGAGGATTGGGGGCGGGGCGGTTATTCCACACGGGCGGTTTCCGCGCCATGGGCCAGCCACCAGCGCCGGGCGAGGTCGGCGGCCTCCCGGGTCCTGGCGATGCCGGCCGGCTGGAACACCTGCAAGCCGGTGGCGGGGTCATCCACCGGCACGGTGTCGGCGAGTTGGCTGCCGAACCGCTGTCCGGTCCACCGCTCGATCAGCTTGAGTGCGTTGCCCACCACGGCGGGATCGGGATCGTCCAGCAATCGGACCACCGGTTCCATGGCGACGGCCGGCGGGGCGGAACGGAGGTGTCCGAGGCCGAGTCGGCGCACCATCGGGTCGGGATCCCCGAATTCCAGGCGTCGAGGAGGGCGGATCGCGGATCGGAGGCCCCGGTGATCATCTCCTGGACCTGCCCGGGCGGCGGGGCGTCGTTGGCGAGGGTGACCCGGTGCTGGACCAGGTCTTGAAGGGGTTCGCGGGTGAACCAGAGCAACCCGACCACCACCAACCCGAGGGTGGGGATCACCGCCGGATGGCGACGGCGCGGATCCGGGTTGTTCGAATGCGGCCCGGCTTGCGGGGGCGTCGGTGTCTCGTTGCTCATGGGGTCCAGATGCGCGTTGTCGGATGGGGCAGGCGTCGCGGAAGGCTGTCGCCGGAAGGACTCAAGCTCCACTGGGAAGATCCAGGGACGGGGGAAATTCCCGGGGGGCATCCGGCCGAGGGGAAAATGCCGCGGGGCCCGAGGACGAGAACGGCCGCGTGGCGTTTGCCGGGGCAACCCCCTCGGGCCGTGGAGGGATGAGCCCGCGTCAGCGGGTGAGTCCGACGGGGTCCGCCAGGACCCCGCAGGGCTGGGCGGGGTGAAGCCGGACCGGCCGCCTATCGGCGACAGCTACGGGCGGAGGGCGTCGGTCCCTGTCGGGACCGATCGGGCTCGCAGGCTCGCCCCTCCCGTGGAGGGGGCCAACGGCGAAGGGCCAACGGCAAACGGCGAGGCCCGCGGGGACGCTCGCGCCACCGCACGCGTGGCGCACGCCGGGGGGAACTACCAGCGGACCGCCAGACGGGCGGGGCCTTGGACGCGCAGGACGAGCCAGCGGTGTTCGGCCACCCATTCGTGATCCGCTGCGGCCGGCGGGCGTCCGTCGAGGGTCAGGTGATCGGGTGCCGGAAGGCCGGCCACCACGACGTGATGGGGATCCCGGGGCCAGCCCCGGACCCGGACCTCGGCGGAACGCGGTCCCGTCCGCTCGACCTCGATCGTTCCCGGCGCATGGATCCACGGCCCGTCCGGGGTGAGGTGATGTCGGCCGAGCAGCGGCGGTTCGCCATGATGGACGACGGCGAGGGGAAAGAGCGTGGCCGGGTTGATCGGAACCGGGTTCGGGTGCTGGCCCCGCAGGTCGTAGCTGTCCGGGAGGAGGCCGGCGAGTGCGGGGTTGTCATCGGCATGCAGCTGGCGGATGGCCGAGCGGGTGATGCCGTCCGCCAGGGTGAGCCAGGGGCCCCCGGGATCATGGTCCGCCAGCTGTCGCAGGGCGTGCGCGTGGACGAGTCCGCACCACTGCACGGGCAGGCCGATC
The DNA here is from genome assembly GCA_964525755.1 of uncultured Verrucomicrobiota bacterium. GTDB lineage: Bacteria > Verrucomicrobiota > Verrucomicrobiia > Limisphaerales > UBA9464 > UBA6176. The sequence continues at coordinate 287,730 of CAZGIK010000001.1, read as the reverse complement.
CAGTCCGGGGCGACGAAATGGGTGGCACCGAGGACCGCGATCGTGGCGTAGGGACCGACCGGTCCGTCCAGTGCGGGCCGGAGGCCGATGAAGGGCAGGGCGGTCCACGCCCATCGGACCGCCTCGCGGAGCAGGTCGGGGTCGCCGGTGAGCTCGTGGCCGAGGACGAAGGCCTCGACCCAGTGGGCGCTGGCGAGGATGTCGGGTGCGTGCAGGGGGATCTCCCACGGCTGGGCCCCGCGGGGCACGTCGCCCGCGCGGCCGAGGTGTTGGCGAAGGATCCGCAACCCGGCCTCCGCAAGGCCCGGATCGGCGGTGTAGACGGCGTCGCGGAGGAGTTGCACCAGCACCGAGCCGGTGAAGCCGTTGGCGTGATCCTCGCCGTGGGTCTCCGCGAGGGCCGCCAAAGACTCCGGAAGCCCGATGGCCACGGTTCCGTCCGGACGGAACCGCTGGATCGCACCGGTCCCGCGCTCGAGCGCCCGCTCGAGGCTCGCGCGGACGCCGCCGAGGACCAGGGCGGGGAGTGGCGTCCGGATGTGGCCGATCTGGGATTCGTTCGCGGCGCCTTCCGGCACCGCCGCGGCGGCCTCGTCGGCGGCGCCGGCCAACCGGTGGGCAAGGCCCGGATCGGCGATCCGCTCCGCCAGCCACCGGAGGTGGACCGCGGCATCGGCGGCGGCCTGGGGATGGAAGCCGGGCCCGACCGCATGCCGGTAGCGGGCGCCGTCGCGGATCGGCGAGTCGAGCCATGCCCGGGCCGTGGTGGCCAGATACGCGTCGCGGGGGGGTGTCGATGGCAGATCGGGCAGGCCGGTCTGCTGCAGGGATGCCCGCAGGGCCGGGAGGATGTCGTCGCCCGGGCCGCCGGTCAGCCAGGTGCGGATCGACACCGGCCGGTCCGCCTCCAGGACCCGGCCGGCGTGGGGAAGGAGCGCGCCGTCCATCCGCACCGCCGGATCGGCCCCGGGCAGCATCACCGCCCACAGGTGTCCCCCCGATCCGAACACCCGGTCCGGTGAATCGTGCAGTGCCGCCAGCGCGGGGTCGGGTTCCCATCGGAATCCCAGGACCTGCCCCCCGGCGGCGAGGGCCATCAGCGGGAAGGTCCACTTGCGGGGATCCGGCACCCGGCGATCCGCGCCGGCCGCCCGGTGGGCGCGCCGGGAACTGCTCTCCTCGTCCGCCAGGTATTCGACCCCGGCGAAGAGCGCCTGCGATTTTCCGGGGCCGAACGATCCGGCGCCCGGGAGCCACAGGTCGACCGGCAGGAAGACCACCTCCCGGCCCGCATCCACCGACACCGTGCTCACCGTGGCGAGGGTGTCGGCATGCTCCGACGGCCGGGTCTCGCGGGTCAGTGTCCAGGTGGCGCCGTCGGGGTCGCGAAACCGGGCGGTGACGCGGATCCCGGGGCCCGGGCCGGGCTCGGTGTCGACCTGTTCCCAAGCCTCCGGCCGGTCGAGTACCATCCACCGCAGTTGACCGTCGATGAGATACCCGACCGGCGTGCGGTCATGTGCCCGGGCAAACGGTTTCCCCTGCACGCGGACCTGCCATCGGCCCCAGCCGGGGCCGGTCAGTTCCCAGGTGAGCGCCCCCCGGGTGACGGCCGCGAGGGGGGGGCCTTCCGGCGCGGCGCCGGGGGTGGGCCAATCCGGTTCGTCGAGGCGGACCCGCGGTTCGAAGGTGAGGGAGTGCAGGATGAAGCGACCGCGATTGCCGGGGGGATCGAGTCGCAGTCGGACGCCGGGTCCGAGGGCGGGAAGGGGGACCCGAACCGTCCGGCGGGGACCCGACGGCATGAAGAACCGGACCGAGCGTTCCTCCGACGGCCCCTCCTGGAACGGGAACACCTGGGCGCCGCCCCCCGTGTCGGAGCTGGCCTCGAGGACCATCCACAGCCCGGTGTCGGACGGGAACGCCAGCGGCGGCCCGGTGAAGTAGGGATCCTCCCCCCGGATCTCGACGTGCAGCGCGCCGTCGGCCACCGAGAGCCGGCAGTCGTGCGCGGCACTCCAGGCTGCGGGCGGAGGGCCGGCCGGGATCGTCGGGACGGGCGGGCGATCGGTTCCGGCCGCGGTGGATCCCGGTGCGGCCAGCGCGAGGAGGTGGAGCCGGCCGGCGAGGGCGAGGATCCGGAGGGTCCGATGGAGGGGGGCGGGAGTTTTGAGTGGCGGCGGCACGGTGCGGGTTCAGACTCCGGGGCAGATGGCGGTCAGGGTCAAGATCTGCGGGCTGACGCGGGCCGACGAGGCCCGGAGTGCGGTTGATGCCGGGGCGGATGCGGTGGGGATGGTGTTCGTCCCGGAAACGCCCCGGGAGGTGTCCCTGGAGCAGGCGGCGGCGGTGGCGGCGGTGCTGCCGCCCTTCGTGGCCCGGGTGGGGTTGTTCGTCGACGCCCCGGCGGCGTGGGTCCGGGACGTGGTGGAGCGGCTCGGGCTCGACACGGTGCAGTTCCACGGAAGCGAGTCCCCCGAGGACTGCGCGGCGTTCCGTCCGCGCGTCCGGGTGCTGAAGGCCTTCCGGGTCCGGGGACCGACGACGCTGGAAGGGCTCGGGGCCTACCGGGAGGTCACCGACGCGTGGCTGCTCGACGCCTATGTTCCCGGCGTGGCCGGGGGGACCGGGGCGACCTTCGACTGGGCGCTGGCGCGGCGGGCCGTGGCGATGGGACACCCGGTCATCCTTGCCGGCGGTCTGGATGCCGAGAATGTGGCCGGGGCGATCGCCGGGGTGGAGCCGTTCGCGGTCGATGTCTCCAGCGGGGTCGAATCCGCCCCGGGCCGGAAGGACCCCGCGCGGATGCGCGCCTTCTGCGAGGCCGTTCGCGGGACCCGGCGCTGACTTCCCCTTGCGTCCGCGGCGCCCCTCGGCGTGGTTCCGGCTCAGGCGTCGACGGCCTCGGCCAGTTCCTCGGCGGGATACGTCCAGATCTCGGCGAGGGTCGGGTGGTAGTGGGGGATGGCGGCGAACTGGGAGGCGGTCATCCGCGCGGCCAGGGCGACCACGATCTCGTGGATCAGCTCCCCGGCCTCCGGTCCGACACACGCGCCGCCCAGGAGCCGGCCGTTGACCGGGTCCGCCAGCAGCTTCACGAAGCCCTCCTGCGCGCCGAGGATCATCGACTTGCCATGGTCGTTGAACGGGTAGGTCGCGGTGCGCACCGCCACGCCGTTCTCCCGGGCCCGACGCTCGGTCAGGCCGGTCATGGCCACCGCCGGGTCGGTGAACACCACCGTGGTCAGGAGGGAATAGTCCATCAGCGTCGGCGGATCCGGACGGAGGATGGTCCGGGCGGCGGTCTCGCCCTGCTGGATGGCGATGTGGACGATCTCGTGCGGTCCCGCGCAGTCGCCGGCGGCGAAGATGTGGGGGACCGAGGAACGCTGGCTGGCGTCGGTGAGCACATGTCCCCCGGGACCCCGCCGCACCCCGATCTCGTCCAGCCCCAGGCCGTCGGTGGCCGGCACCCGCCCCAGCCCGTGGAACACCGCGTCGGCCGTCACCCGGAGGGTCTCGCCGGCCTGCTCGAAGGCGATCTCCCGCTCCTCCCCGCGCCGGACGGCGTCGACGATCCGCGTTCCCGTGTGGATCTGGATCCCCTCGCGACGGAGCCCCTTCTCCAGTTCCTGGGCGACGTCCTCGTCGGCCTCCTTCAAGAGCTGGGGGCTGCGCTGGAGGAGGGTGACGCCGACACCCAGCCGGGCGAAATACTGGGCGAACTCGAGTCCCACCGCACCGGCCCCGAGGACGACCAGCCTCCGGGGCAGCCGGCTGAGGCTGAGGGCGGTGTCGCTGGTCAGGCAGTCGAGCGTCTCCAGTGCGGGGAGGGGCAGGGGGGCGATGCGGGATCCGGTGGCGACGACGAAATGCTCCGCCGTTACCGTCCGTCCGTCGTCGAGCACCACGGTGCGCGGGTCGACGAACCGTGCACGGGCGCGGATGAAGGTGAACCGTCCGTCGGCGAGCTGCTGACGGCGGTACCCGGCGAAATCCGCGATCAGGCGATCCTTCTCGGCGAGGAGGCGTTCCATGTCCACCCGGATGGCATCGGCCCCGATCCCCCAGCGTTCGCCGTGGGCCATGGTGTGCCGGACGGACGCCGCGTGCAGGAGGGCCTTGGTCGGCATGCAACCGCGGAGGATGCACAGGCCGCCCACGGCGTCGCCGCCCTCGATCACCGCCACCGACCGGCCGCCGCCGGCCAGCGTGCGGGCCGCCGCGTATCCGGCGCTGCCGCCCCCGAGGATGACCGTGTGATGTTCCAGATCCGCCATGCGGCCATTCTCCGGATGCGGGCCGCCGGACGCAACTTGCGCGTGCACCGGGACGCGTTCCGGGACAGCCTCCGCGCATGAGCGACGTCATCCCCCCCCGCAGCCCGCGTGAGGAAATGGCCGGATGGGCCTATCTGCCGCGCCTGGTCGACAAGATCCGGCTCCACCTCGCCGGGCGCCTCGCCCCGGAGTACCAGGAGAACTACCTGTACAAGGGGTTCGACAAGCTGTGGTTCGACCGCGCCGGGATCAGCCCGGAGACCCTTGTCGACGTGGTCCGGAACTCGCTGACCGACGGCCAGGTCTGCGACTGGGTGGGACGGCACGTCCGGCGGTCGGCGTCGGAGAAGGACGCCCACCGCCAGTATCTGCTGAACCACGGACGCGACGGGGACGACGCCTTGAAGGCGCGCCTGCAGATGCGGAAGGAACAGTCCGGACTGGGCCATCGCGAGGACATCCGGACGTTTGTCGACTACATCGACGCCGACGAAGGCCGGCTCTGACGCCCGGGCTGGGGTGCTGGCCGGCGTGTCGATGCCGCCTTCGGCGGCCCGGGCGGGCGGGTCGACCCCCGGTCCACCGCCGCGAATGCCCCTTGCCCGGCGGGATCCGGGCCGCATCCTGTCGGCGTGTTCTCCGGCCCGATCCGCCTCCTCGTCCTGCTGGTCATCGGCTGCCTGCCTGCCTGCGCCCAGGGGACGTTTGTCTGGTCCAATGCCCGTCTGCCCGCCTCGGCGCGGGTGATGGACTGCGACGGGAAACCGCTCGGAGGCACCAACTACGCGGTGGAGATCCGGGTGAAGGACTCCGCGACCGGCCGGGAGATCGCCGGGTTGGAACAGTTGAAGGACGGGCGGGGCGTCCCGGTTCCGACGCTGACCCTGCTGTCCGGTCCGGCGGCGGGCCGGTTCGGGAGCGTCACGGTGCGGGTTCCCGGCGTGGAAGGCGGCGGGGCGGTCCGGGTACAGGTGCGGGTCTGGGACCGGCGTCGCGGCCGCACCTACGAATCGGCATCGCTCCGCGGCGAGGCCGAGGTGACGGTCCGGTTGGGCGGACAGGGATCCCCGCCGGCCTTCCCCGGGCTGATGACCGGGTTCCCGGGCCTGCGGGTGTGTCCGGTGCGGCCCTGATCCGTTCCGGATGGGCTCCGGGTCAAGGACCCGGGGTCTGACCGGCCACGGGCTGTGGGTCGGCCGCCGGCCGGGCGGCATCGGGAGGATCGATCGGATGCAGCCGACCCCGTCGGTCGACCCGATGCCGGGTGCCGCGCCACTCGACGGTGTCCCCGGTGAATGCGGCGACCCAGAGCAGCACCCCGAGGAGGTCCTTCACCCAGACGAGCGCGATGGCCTCGGGCGGCGGGGGACGGCGTCGGATGCGGTAATGCAGGGTGGCGGCGATGCCGAGACGGGCCAGGAGGGCGGCGGCGGCCGTCGTCCAGACGGCGGGGTGCGGCGGCGCGACGGCGACCCAGAGGAGGGTCCACCCGGTGACATTGTTCAGCAGGCTGAGGAAGAACGGACCCGGGCGGCACACGCGGATGGTCCGGCTCCAGCGGATCTGATGCCGCCATGCCCCGATCCATCCGACCGGCGCCTCCCGGCATTCGGCCACCTGGCCGGAGAGTGCCAGTCGGCGTCCCCGGGCCACGATCCGGCGTCCGAGCTGGAAATCATCCGCGAGGTGGTGGACCAGGCTGCCGAACCCGCCGGCGCCGGCCAGTTCGGCGCGGGGCAGGGCCATGACGGCGCCGAGGGCGAAGTCGTGGGGGGCGAGCGTGCCGGACTGCAGCACCTGGCTCCAGAAATCGCAGTTCACCCCCACCGCCTCCCAGTGCATGGGGAGGGTGGTGGGATTGGCGAGCACGTAGAGGCAATGCACCAGGCCGACGCCGGGATCCGAGAGCGGCGCGATCAGGCCGGGCAGGAAGCCGGCGGGGACGAGGACGTCGGCATCGCTGACCACCAGCACCGGATGCCGGGCCAGCGGTTCCAGCTGGGCGAGGGTGTTCACCTTGCCGTTCGGGCCCAGTTCCCGGGAGCAGACGACCAGCGCGGCGTCGCGTGCGGGATGCTCCCGCAGGAGGTCGCGGACCACCTCCGCCGCGGGATCGTCGGGGTCGGCGACGCCGAAGAGGAACTGGACCGGTCCCGGGTGTTCCTGGCGGAGCCAGCTGGCGAGGCATTCCCGGGTGTGCGGGTCGGCGCCCTTGAGGGGCTTGAGGATCGTGACACCCGGGGACGGGTCGGGTCCGGGCTGGGGCAGGGGCGGGTGGAGGGGAAACCGCCACGCGGCCGCCCACTGCCATCCGTTGATGGCCAGACTGGTCAGGGCGAGGCCCCCGAGGATCCACACCCAGAGCACGGGGGATTTGTCCCCCTGCGGCGGGACCGGTGGCAAGGGGGAACCCGGCGATGGGCACCGGGATCGTCCGCGCGCTTGCCGTGGGGGATCCGGTCGGGGCATATCAGACCGACACTCCACGCCGAACATGACGCACCGACGTTTTCCCCGCCTCCCACGGCCTGTCCGGGCCGGTGCCGGAGGGCTGATCCTGCTGCTGGCCGGGTGGCTTTCCGCCGCCGAGCCGGTCCCGGTCCGCCCCGATGACAACCGGTTCACCCCGGTTGTGCTGACGCAGGGAACGCTCGACGAGCCGATGGTGTTCGAGGTCCTGGCCGACGGCCGGGTGTACATCGCCGAGCGCAAGGGGGGCATCAAGGTGTACGATCCGTCCGTCCCGGCGGTGAAGCCCGTGGGCAGCCTGGCGGTGAACACCAAGGGCAACCATGAGCAGGGACTCGCCGGAATGACCGTCCATCCGCGCTTCGTGGAGACGGGCTGGATCTACCTGTACTACTTCCATCCCACCGAGGCGAAGGCGGTCGTCAGCCGGTGGTCGGTGCGCGACGACGTCCTGGTGGCCAACTCCGAGCAGGTGATGATGGAGTGGCCGGCCCAGCGGGAGACCTGCTGCCACACCGGGGGCGGGATGACGTGGGACGCCGACGGCAACCTCCTGATCACCACCGGCAACAACCGCGGCAACAACCTCGCCTCCCACACCGATGAACGTCCGGGCCGGGCGGCATGGGATGACCAGGGGGGCACGGCGAATCCGTATTCCTTCGAGGGGAAGATCCTCCGGATCCACCCCGAGGACGACGGCAGCTACACGATCCCGAAGGGCAACCTGTTCCCACCGGGAACCGCGAAGACCCGGCCGGAGATCTACACCATGGGCCACCGGAACGCGTGGCGGGTGTCGATCGACAGCCAGACCGGATACGTCTACTGGGGCGAGGTCGGGCCGGATGCCCGTCAGGACACCGAGATCGGGCCGAAGGGCTACGACGAGTTCAACCAGGCCCGCGGGCCGGGGTTCTTCGGATGGCCCTACTTCGTCGGGGAATCGGCGTATCCGCTGTTCGACTACGCGGCCGACAAGCCCGGCGAGCCGCTGGACCCGGCGCGGCCGGTGAACCGGTCGCCCAACAACACCGGGCTCCAGGAACTGCCGCCCCTCGCCCCGTCGTTCATCTACTACCCCTACGACGCGTCGGAAAAGTTCCCCGAGGTGGGAACCGGCGGCCGCTCGGCGACGGGCGGCCCGATCTATCGTCGGGCGGACCTCAAGGACCCCAGGCGCCCCTGGCCCCCGTACTACGAGGGACGGTGGCTGGCGGCCGACCTTTCCCGGCGCTGGATCATGGCCATCGAGATCGGGCCCGACGGCGGCTATCGCTCCATGGAGCGCTTCCTGCCGTCGTACCGTCCGGTGGAGCCGATCGACCTGAAGTTCGGTCCGGAGGGGGACCTGTATGTGCTCGAGTACGGCGGGCGATGGTTCCAGAAGAGTCCCGAGGCCAAGCTGGTGCGCATCGAGTACGAGGGGGGCAACCGCAAGCCGGTGGCGGTGGCGACGGCCGACCGCACGGGCGGCGTTCCCCCGTTCGAGGTGCGGTTGTCGTCGGCGGGGACCGAGGATTTCGACCGGGATCCCCTCACGTTCCGCTGGGAGGTGTTCGAGGCCGGGCGGGGCGAGCCCCGGGTGTACGACGAGCCGAATCCGGTGGTGCGGCTGGAGGAGCCCGGCCCGGTGGTGGCCCGGCTGACGGTGAGCGATCCATCGGGTGCGGCCGACAGCCGCTCGGTGAGCGTCGTCTCGGGCAACGAGCCCCCGGTGGTCTCCCTGCGGCTCGCGGGCAATTCGATGTTCCACCTGCCGGGCGCGCCGGTGGAGTACGCGGTGGAGGTGAGCGATCGCGAGGACGGCACGCTGTCCTCGGGCGCGATCCCGCCGGACCGGGTCTCGGTGAGCATCGACTACGCCGCCGAGGGGTTCGACGTGGCGGCCCTCAAGGCGTTGCCGCCCGGGGAGGAGGCGGCGGCGCGGTTCCCCGTCGCCCAGGCGCTGATCGCCCGCGGCAACTGCCGGGCCTGCCACCAGCTGGAAGGGAAGCTGGTCGGGCCGGCCTTCGCCGATGTCGCCCGGCGCCATGCCGGGAATCCCGACGCGTTCGATGCGCTGGCGAAGAAGATCGTGACCGGCGGCGCGGGGGCGTGGGGCGAGGTGGCCATGCCTCCGAATGCCTCGATCACCGATGCCGACGCGGCGGTGATCCTGAGGTACATCCTCAGCCTGGCCGGTGACGGCGGACCGTCGCTGCCCGTGGCCGGCCGGCACCTCCCCCGGATTCCGGCCGGGGACCCTGGCCGGGGCCAAGTGATTCTTCGCGCCGTCTACTCCGACCAGGGCGTCGACGGGCTGCCCCCGCTCGCGGGCGACAGCATCCAGGTCCTCCGCAGCCCGCTGCTGGCCGTGGGGCAGTCGACCGACCGGAAGGCGGTCGACGTCAACGCGCGCGGCGCCACGGTCCGGGTCGGGGGACAGCTCGCCTTCCGCGACCTGGATCTCACCGGGGTCCGGTCGGTCGAGGTTTCGGCCGCCGCCTTCGAGGGGGCCGGGCACCGGGGAGGTGACATCGAGCTGCGGCTGGACGGTCCGGATGGGGAGGTCATCGGACGGGGGAAGGTCGAACCGGCACCGGGCCGGCCGGGGCGTGGCCGGGGACCCGATCCGCAGGTGGTGCCGGTCGGGGGCGTCGAGGGAAGGCACGACCTGTACCTGGTGTTCCGCCGGGCTGACGCGCCCTCCGATGCCACGCTCCTGACGCTGGCGTCCCTGCGTCTGCGTGGGGATTGAGACCCGCCGCCGGTGCGGCTACGGGGCTGGCAGCGACGACAGCAGCTCCCAGCCGACATGTTCCTGCGCGATCCGTTCGCCCCGGGTGAAGAGTTCGGTGACCGGTCCGGCGAGGTCGCCGAGCCACGCCATCGCCCCGGGGCGGACGGGGTCCCCGTCCCACGGAACCGCCCGTCCCACCTCCAGAAGCCGGGCGTAGCTCCAGGCGTGTGGACGGATCTCCGGCAGGTCCAGCGCCGCCGCCCGGACGGATGCCCGCCAGGGAATCCCGATGCCCGTCGGGTCCAGGTCGCCGAAGTAGACCACCGGACGCACACCGCCCAGCTCCCCGAAGAGATCGGCCAGGCCGCGGACGGCATCGACGAACACGAGGCCCTTTCCGTACACCACCGCGCTGAACTGCGGGTGGACGGCGTCCCAGCGGCGGTAGGATTCCCAGGTGGCCAGGTTCTCGAGGACGATCACCGGGCCGTCGGGCCGGGCACCGCGCCGCCAGCCGAGCGGTTCGCTCACCGGTTCGCATCGGAGCTGGTCGAGTCCCAGCGCCCCGGGCTGGAACAGGGCGGTGGCGAGGAGGGCGTCGAGGCGTTTCTCATCGCCGAAGATCCCGAGCGAGCGTTCCTTCACCGGGACCCGGGGGCGATGGCGTCCGCCGCCGGCCAGGAACCGGTTCAGGGCGAGCAGGTCGGCGAGCGCCGGCGCGGTCCGGGCTTCGCGGAGGAAGGCCAGTTCGGGTTCCCAGTCGATGTCGGCGAGGCCCGGCCCTGTGGGGGGCGTCTCGACCGGGTCGCCGAACAGCCGGGCCAGGCGGTGCTCCGCCGCAACCGGGATCGAGATCCGCTCCACCCATTGCGGCTGGTGGCGGGGCGGCCGCAGCGCCACCAGGCCGTGGCGTTCCAGGAGCCGGGCGTCGCGGAGGGCATCGGAACGTTCCTCGGCCGCGATCAGCCCGGCCTCGGCCAGCAGTTCCTCCCAGTCGCGGGTGAAGGGCCGGGCGGATTCCCCCAGCCGCCGGCCCCGGTTGCGCCACCACGGCCCGTGCAGGGCGCGCAGGACGGGCAGACGCCGCCAGCGTGGATCGTCGTCGCTCACACGATCGCTTCCATCGCCTCCTCCGGCGGCAGGATCACCGGGATGTTGCGGACCTCGCGGATGTAGCCCGCGGCGTCGCGCTCCTCCTCCTTGCGGCAGACGATGAGGGTGTCGGCATGGGGGGCCATCACCCCGAGCCGGTCGACCGGAAAGGCCATGACCAGCTGGAGTCCGAAGCTCCGCGCCAGGGCGAGGCAGTCCTCCACGCCGTCGCCGGAAAGCTTGGAGAAGGCCTCGTCCATCACCACCAGGCCCAGGTGGGGGACGCGGCTTGATCCGACGGCATACACCCGGCGGAATGCGGCCAGCATGGAGATGAAGAACGGGGCCTGGCTTTCGCCGCCGCTGAGGCTGCGTCCGCTCCGTCCGAGCGAGATGGCCGGCGCGTCGGGCTGCTCCGCGTTCACCATCTCGAGGTCGTACCGGTGGTAGAACCGGTAGTCGAGGAGCCGGCGGCTGCGGTCGTCCTGGCGGTCGCCGGCCTCCACCGCGTCCATCAACTCCTTCCGGGCCCGCTCGATCTCGTCGGATTTCACCCCTTGGAGCAGGGGATCCCCGGGGGCGAGCCCGGAATCGAGCAGCGACCAGAGTGCGGCGAAGGCCGGGTCCCGCCGCTGGCTGATGCGGTAGACGTGGCGTCCGACCCGCTGGTTGAGGTGGTCCCGGAGATGGCGGATGGTGCGGTCGGCCTCCTGCAGCTTCTCGTTGAGGCGGTCCAGGACGCCCTCCTGGAGACGGCGCTCCCAGTCGCGGCGCCGGTCGGCGGCGAGCGTGCGCGAGTTGGCCAGCTCGACCGTCTCCAGCAGTTCCAGCCGGGCGTCCCAGACCGCGTTGTCGTCGTCCTCCGGGTCGAAGTCGGTCTGGTACTCGGGATGGAGGAGGTTGCCCGACGCATCCCGAGCGGCGAGCAGGGCGAGGCGTTCCCGTTGACGGATCAGCCGGGCCTCGACGGCCCGCTCGCGGGCCGCCGCCTCGGACTGCAGCACGGACTCGCGGCGACGTTCCCAGGTGGTGGCGATGGCGAGGACCTCCTGGAGCCGGGTGTCGAGGTCGTGGTCGGAAAGTCCCCCGGTGACCCGTTGGCGGCTGGCGACCTGTTCGATCCGGGCGGTGCGGAGCTCCTCGGTGGCCCGCTCGAGGCGTTCGCGCAGCGGCCGGGCCTTCTGCTCGAACCCGGCCAGCCGGTTGTTGCGGACGGCGATCTGGTTGTCGAGCTGCCGGTGCCGGGCCTCGAGGTCCCGCAGCCGCTGGAGACGGGCGGCCCGCTCGGGCGTCGACAGCAGCCGGATGGTCTCCTCCACCGCCCCCAGATCGCGTTCCAGCCCGGCAAGGCGGGGGAGATCGGCCGACCGGTCGGGGAGGGAACCGTCCCCGAGTCCGTCCTGCAGCCCGGCGTCGATCCACGTCCGGAGATCCCGGCACCGCCGGTCGGCGGCGTCCCGATGTGCGCGGACCGCGACCTGCTCGGTCTCGCGCGCCTGGCGCATCCGCTCCAGTCCCCGCCGCCCGAGGGTCAGGGGGACGTCCCGGCCGGCCGACAGCCGCAGGCGGACCGGCGCATCCTTCAGATGGGCCTCCGGGGTGATCGCACGCGGGGCCTCGGTCCGGTCGAGTTGGTCGTCCGACTCGACGCAGAGGACATCGCCGAGCAGGTGGTCGGCGTAGGCCCGGGCGAGGGGATGGGTCACCTCGACGCGCGCGGCGAGGGAACCGTCCTGCATCTCGCGGGCGAGGCGCGGCGACAGGACCTCCAGCGGGTTCACCAGCGCCTCCGCCTCCCGGCCGGGAGCCGTCCGGCGCGCCACCTCGAGGGCGGCGTGGTAGTCCTCGCTGCCGACGATGATCGACCAGCGTCGGGCACCGAGCAGGAGCTCGAGCGCGGGCCACCACCGCTCGCCGTCGGGCGTCACCTCGACCAGCCGACCGAACTGCCGGGCCCGCCCCCCGACCCGGGCCTGAACGGCCTCGAACACGGGGAACCGGCCGGGACTGCGGTCGAGGCCGATCGACTCCAGCTCCGCCGCGAGGACCTTCAGCCGTTCATCGGCCGCGTTCCGTTCCGCCTCGGCCGCGTCGTGCACCTTCCGGAGGTCGGGTCGGAGTTCCTGGAACCGGCCGGCCAGGAGGCGGAGCGCCTCGAGGCGGGCGCCCACCTCTCCCTGGCGCAGCGACTCGAGGAGGGCGGGGTCGATGGCGAGGAGCTCCGCCACGCCGGGCACCGGCAGGGCGCCGCCGTGCCGCAGCCACCGGGTCCAGTGCTGATGGCGGTCCGCCAGGCGACGTTCCACCTCGCGGGCCGCATCGCGGAGGTCGGCCACCTCGCGGGCCAGCTGCTGTTGGCGCCGCTCCTGTTCGTCGAGGCGGCGTTGCTCCGGGTCCTGGGAAGCCTCGCGGCGCGACGCCCCGATGGTCTGGGCCAGCCCCTCCCGTTCCCGGGTCTCCTCCTCGTTGCGGCGCCGGTCCTCGTCGAACTCCTCCTGCAGCCCGCGCAGCTCGGCCTCCGTCGTGGTGATCCGTTCGGCGAGCTGGGCCACGTCGAGGGCGTGGCGGATCCAGGACTGGACCGATTCCTCGCGACGCGCCCCCGCGTGGGCCCGGTGGGCGTCGGCGATGCGCCGGAGGAAGGCCGCCTCGGATTCCTGCCGACGCAACCGCGCCTCGGTCTCGCGGTACGCGTCCTGGGCCGCCTTGACGTCCCGGACGTCCAGCGGGCTTTCCTCGAGGATGAACCGGCGGATGAACTCCTCGACGTTGGCCTCGGGTTCGAAGGCGATGGCCTTGACGAGGGTCTTCTGGAACGGCTCGGAGTCGAAGTACAGGTGCCGCGGGGTGGCCATCTCGGCCAGGTAGTCCTGCTGTCGGCTGAACAGGCAGCGCTGCGGACTGCCGGCCTCGAACTCCCGGCGGATCCAGCTTCGGAACTCGTCCTCCTCCAGCAGGCGCCCTTCCGGGGCCAGGTCGGCCCATTCCAGCCGGTCGGGGACGAGGAAATACGTCCGGCGTGGTTCCGACGTGGCGCTGGCGAACTCGACGCGCATGCCCCAGGTCTCCCGCCGTGGGGTGCGGCCGCCCTCGGCCGGCCAGGTGAACTCGAGCCCGATCACCGTCACCCCGGACGGTCGGGTGTGGTGCGGCTGGCCGTCGCGCACCGTGTTGGTGTCGCACAGGCAGTAGCTGACCAGGGTGCGGCTCCGGGCGTTCCCCGCGGCGGCGCGGTTCGGGCGCCAGTGTTCGCCCAGCAGGACATGCTGGATGAGGTCGAGGAGGGCCGTCTTGCCCGTGCCGAAGGTTCCCGCGATCAGTGTGTGGTCGGCGACGTCGATCACCTGGCGGAACCCGTACCAGTTGATGGCGAGGATGCGGGAAAGGGAGATTCGCTGGCTGCTCATGGCGTGGATTCGTCCTCCGGGGCCCCGGCGGCCGCGTCGCGTGTCCCCGCGTGCAATCCCACCATCGCCTCCCACTCGGAGGCGCTGTCGAACGGGATCACCCGGGGCAGGGTGGGCAGGATCTCCACCATCGACTCGCCGAACCGGTCCGGGTCCTCGTGGCGCTGGAAGCGGATCAGGCGGCGGTTGCGGCAGCGGGCGAGGAGCCGGAGGAGGTGGCTCTCTGTCGGCGGGACGATGTGCTCGAAGGTCAGCCGCAGCTCGCGGAAGAGTTCGTTGGCGGTGACCACCACAGAGTCCACCGGACGCTCCATCCGGGCGTCGTGGTACAGGCGCCAGAGGACGAGGACGAGGAGGGTCTCGTCCTTGGTGAACCGGGCCAGCAGGCCGCACTCCCCGGGCACGGGCTGCGCCTGGAGGATGCGGCGGTCGGGATCCTCGACCAGGCCCAGCCCGAGCGGGGCCAGGTAGTCGGCCAGTTCCCGCTGGTAGTCGCGTGCCCCGAGGTAGATTTCCCGCGCCCGGCCCTCGTCGCCCAGCAACACGCCGGTGGAGACCAGTTCGGTGAGGGCCTCGCGGAGGACCGGACGGTCGGCATCGGGAACGTGTTCCCAGAAGGAGGGCCAGGAGGGGTTCATGGGCTCAGGAAATGCGCTCGATCCGCAGACGTTCGATCCGTCGCCCGGCCAGGCGGTCCACCGGGATCCCGCCCGGCTCCAGCCCGGCATCGGCCCGTGGCGAGTCGATCCGCCACCGGACCGGCCGCTGGGGCACGGTGCCGGACGCCCGGTCGAAGGCGATCGCGGCCAGGAGGTCGAGGAGGTCGTCCTCGGTGGCGAGGGACAGGTCGGCCGTGGAGACGGACTCGCCCGCGGCCGGAAGGAGGCGGGTCACCAGGCGGGCGGCACGCTGGGGCGTCACCGCGTAGAAGTGACGTCGGCGGATCAGCTCCCGGGCCTCGAAGGCGTCGGCGGCGGGCATCGGGTCGCCCACGTCGAGCCGCACCGACGGGCGGGCCCGGCGGGGCCGGGACAGGGCGCCGGTCCCGTGGCACAGGGCGACCTCGGGGCTGAGCAGCGGCAGGCCCGGCTCGGCGGCGAGGTCGGCAAAGGACCGCCCGGCGTCCCGCCGGTCCACCGCATCGAGGAACGCCTTCACCTTCACCGACTGCCGTCCACGCATCTCGGTCTGGTAGCGGTAGCGCTGCGCCGAGAGGCGGCTGAAGTCGGCCATCCGGCCGTCGATGATCCGCTGGCGCGCCGGGATCTTGGCCAGGTCGCGGTCGAGGAGTTCCAGCTGGGTTCCCGCCTCGAGATAGGCCCCGGTGCGGTCGAGGCCGCGATGGTGACCGATCCCCTCGGCCAGCCGTTCCTTGGCGAAGGGATTTGCCAGGGCGTCCTGGACCACCGCCCGGGCCAGCTGGAGCCGGGGAAGCAGGCCGCCCTGCTGCAGGGCGTCGTAGCACACCATGTGTTCGCCCGAATGGAACTCCACCAGGAAGCGGCGCAGGGTCTCGGCCGGGTTGTCGCTGGTCCGCTGCTCCTCCTCGTGCCGCAGGATGAGGGTCTCCACGGCATGCATCTGGTCGGCGGCCCGCCCGACCCGGTCGAGCAGCTCGCGGACGGTCTGGCGGAACTCCTCCGGCCCGAGCCGGCCCGGATCGAGGGCGCCGTCGCGGCCGAGGGTGTCGCAGATGGACCGCAGCGTGGCGGCGAAGTCCCGCAGGTCGCCGGGATCCGAGGTGGCGATGTCGCGCAGGCTCCGCAGCAGGTGGCGCAGGGCCGGGGTGACCAGCACCCAGCGCTCGTCGAGGTTCACCCGACGTTCCCGCAGCCAGCCGGCCTCGACCAGCTTGTTGTAGAACTGGCCCGCCCGCTGGCGCAGGTCTCCGAGGACGGCCCCCTCGTCGGCCTCCAGTTGGACCTGGGGATGGGCCGCCAGCACGTCGCGGATCAAGGTCAGTGCGTCGGCGTGTGAGACCTGGCCGCCCTCATCGGCGCTGCGGGCGAGGAGGTCGGCGCAGTCGATGTACACCGGAGCCGACGGGCGGGCGAGGGGACGGAAGAAGCCGTCGGGCACCGTCCCCTGGAGGCGGACGCTCAGGGGGACGTCGCCCGGTGCGGGGGAGGATGCGGTGCCTGGGGTCACGGACGGGGCCGATTCCACGGTGTCGATCGGGCGGGAGTCAATCGTCGATCGGAGGGATCACGGATCGAGTTCCCGTCGTCGGTTCTCCAGTTCCACCAGGATGCCGGGTGCGCCCTTCAGCTCGGCCAGCGGACGGAGATGATGGAAGACGTGCTCCCAGTCCAACTTCCCCGCCTGTCGGATCAGGATCCCCTCCACATCCATCCAGTCCTTCGCCCTCGCAGCGAACGCCTTCATCACAATCAGGTCCTCCGCGGAGCAGGTCGTCAGCGTGAGACCTGGCAGGTACTCGAACGGTGTTGCGCGTTGCACGGCAGACTCCTCGAAGGGGAGTCCGCCGAGGGCTATGTCGAGCCCGACTCCCGACGGGGCCCGAAGCAGGTGGACCCGATGGTCCAGGGCGAACTTCATCCCGTCCGTGACCCGCGACTCGAATCGCCCGAGAAGGGCTTGAATGAAGGGCTCCTCTCCGCCGAATCCGGTGAGGAGGGTCAGGTTGGCGTCGATGGTCTCGCGGGGCTCGCCCCATCGGAGGAGTGCCAACCCGCCGATGAGGCAGAACCGCCAGCGGCGATGCTGGCAGAAGGTCTGAAGTTCGTCGGCGGCGCTGAGAACCTCAGTCACGACGGGCGACCTTGGTGAACCACCGTTGCTGCTCAACCAGGCCGGAACCGGGCCGTGCCTGCCGGGGGGGCACCCGGTAATCGGCGGGACCGCAGAGCAACGAGATCGCTTGGCGCAGGTCGAGGCTCCGAAGTTCGCGACGCCGGACCTCCTCGAGTGCGACCCCGGCGCGGGTCCACGCCGAAACCCAGAGCCGGGCGTTCGCCAGCTCCAGCTCGGACCAGCCTTTCAAGGAGGGATTCATCGGACTCGCGGCATCCTAGGGCGTCCGGCCCTTTCGGGCGATGCGAATCCGCCCGCCGGAGCTGTCCGGATTGTGGGCGACCCAGGTCAGGCGCAGGCCCTCCAGGGTGAGGTGTTCCCGGACGTGGGTGATCGCCGGGAGACCGCGTGCGATGAGCGCGGCATAGCCGCCGGTGGCCACCACCGGGAGGCGACGCGTCCCCAGTTCGCGGCGCAGCTCGACGATCAGCTCCCGGACCAGCCCGCGGTATCCGTGCACCGCGCCGACCTGCATCGCCTCGCGGGTGCTCCGGCCGATCGCCGTCCCCGGGTCGACCAGCCGGATCCGGGGCAGCAGGGCGGTCTTCTCGTGGAGATAGTCGGTCATGGCCGCCAGCCCGGGGGCGATGATCCCGCCGACATAACGTCCCCCGGGGTCGACGACGTCGAACGTGACCGCCGTGCCGAAGTCGACCACCACCACCGGTGCCCCGAAGTGGTGGCGGGCGGCCACGGCATTGGCGAGGCGGTCCTGTCCGATGGTCTCGGGACGCGGATAGTCGAGCTCCACGCCGCGGAGGGTGGACGGGTCGAGCTGCAGGATGGGGAGGTCGAGGAGGGCGCGGACCCGGTCGGTCGCCGCGGGCACCACGCTGCAGAGGCAGGCGCCGTCGGGCCGGGCCCGGCCCAGCCAGTCGCGGATCAGCCCCCGACCCGTCGCCCCGCGTAGCGACGCCGTCGGAAGGTTCCGGACCCGGCGCAGCGGCCGGTCGCCGTCGGCCAGCGCCACGTGGGTGTGGGTGTTGCCGATGTCGACCAGGGCGATCATGGCGATTTCTCCAGGGTCACGTCGCCGCCCACCACCCGGTCGAGCCGTCCATGGTCGCCGCGGAGGAGCAGGGCCCCCTCCTCGTCGAGCGCCTCGGCGTGGCCCGTCATGCGCCGGTCGCCCATGGTGATCGTCACCCGGCGGCCCAGCGTGGAACAGCGTCGCATCCACTCGTCGCCCAGCTCGTGGAAGTCCCCGGAGCGGAGCCGGTGGTAGGCGAAGTCGAGTTCCCGGAGCAGGGCGGTGGCCAGTGCGGGGCGGTCGATGGGGCGGCCCGCCTCCATGCTGAGCGAGGTGGCGATGCCGGCCAGTTCCGGCGGCAGTTCCGATGCCGACAGGTTGACGTCGATCCCGATGCCGAGGATGACGTGCCGGATGTGGTCCAGCTCGGCGCCGAGCTCGAGGAGGATGCCGGCGGCCTTGCGGTTCCCGAAGACGATGTCGTTGGGCCACTTGATCTCCGGACGCAGGCCCGTCTCGCGCTCGATCGCCCGGACCACGGCCACCGCGGTGACCACGGTCAGCTGGGTTGCGGCCATCGGATGCAGCTGGGGCCGCAGGAGGATCGAGCACCAGAGGCCCCGTCCGGCGGGGGAGATCCATGCCCGGCCCAGGCGACCCCGCCCCCGTGTCTGGGCCTCGGCAAACACCGCCACCCCTTCCGCCACCCCGTCCCGGGCCAGCTTCTCCACGATGTCGTTCGTCGACGTGGTCTCCGCGAACACCCGCACGTCGCGGCCGATCGTCCGGACCGTCCCCAGGCGCGCCAGGAGGTCGTCGGGATGCAGCCGATCGGGCGCCGCGCGCAGGACGTACCCGTGGTGGGGACTGGCCTCGATGTCGTAGCCGTGGCGGCGCAGGTCCTCGACCCGGTTCCAGACGGCGGCCCGGCTGACGCCGAGGTCCTTGGCGAGGGCGGCGCCCGAAACGCCGGCCTCGCCGGCGAGGCGGAGGGCGCGGAGCAGTTGCACGTCTGTGTTCATGGGGCGGGGAGGAAGTCGAGGCCGAGGTCGACCGCCCGGGCGGAATGGGTGAGCGCCCCGACGGAGATGGCATCCACGCCGGTGGCAGCCACCGCGGGCAGGGTTTCCAGGGTGATGCCGCCGCTCGCCTCGGTCATGGCCCGGCCCGCCACCCGGCGGACGGCCTCGCGGAGGACGTCGGGCGGCATGTTGTCGAGCAGCACGATGTCCGCCCCAGCATCGGCCGCCTGGGCCGCCTGGTCGGGGTGGTCCGCCTCCACCTCGACCTTCAGATCCGGGTAGAGCGCCCGCGCCCGTGCGACGGCGGCGGCCACGGGGTTGGGCGGGACGTCATGCAGGGCGGCGAGATGGTTGTCCTTGATGAGGACCTGGTCGTGGAGTCCCTGGCGGTGGTTGGTGCCTCCGCCGCAGGCGACCGCGTACTTCTCGAGGCGACGCCATCCCGGGGTGGTCTTCCGGGTGTCGAGGATCCGGACGCCGGTCCCGGCCACCACCGCGACATGCCGCGCCGTGAGGGTGGCCACGCCGCTCAGGCGCTGGACGAAGTTCAGCGCCACCCGCTCGGCGGTGAGGATCGCCCGGGTGGATCCCCTGACCCGAAGGACGGGGGTGCCCCGCGCCACGGCAGCCCCGTCCTGCGCCAGCAGTTCCACCTCCAGGTTGGGATCCATCTGGAGGAACGCCTCCCGGGCGAACTCCACTCCGCACAGGGTCAATGCCTCCCGTGCCACCATCCGGGCGACGCTGGTGGAATCGGCCGGGATGCACGCCAGCGTGGTGGCATCCCCGGTGCCGATGTCCTCGTCCAGGGCGGCGCGGACGGCTTCGCGGATCTCGGTCGGTGAGAGTTCTGTCACGGCGGGAAGATGCCCCGGCGGGGGGGAAGGGGAAGGCTGAACCCGAGCCGGCGTCACACGCGCACACGAGGGGATTCCGGGAACCCGGCGGAGATTTGACCGCAAAGAACGCAGAGAACTCAAAAGGGCGCGGGGCCGCTTTGGAAGCCGGATTGGGATCGTATTGGGAACGGCCTCAACTTGGTCCGATCGCCTCGGGGTCGGAATCGGGATCGGCATCGATTCTCCTGTTTTCCATCGATCCTCGCCTTCTTCCGGAGCGCCGAGCTCCTGCGAGGCGGGCACGAGCGGGGAGAACTCGTATTCATCCGCAGATTTCACAGATTCACGCAGATGCCGGGAGGCTCGGGAGCAGGGGAGGGAGAACGACAACAAAGGGTGCGAAGGGACGAAGATCAGGGATGTCTTCTCTCGATCGGGGCCCTGCTGCCCGCTGCATGCGGTTCCCCGTAGCCGCGGCCGATAGGCCGCCGGTCGGTGCCCCGGAGCGTTGCCGCCGATGGCTGGTCGTGTTCTTCGTAGCGGCGGCCGTTAGGCCGCCGTGCCCCCGCCTCCTCCGTGCACTCCTGCCCGCTGCGCGTCCAGTCCCCCGTAGCCGCGGCCGGTAGGCCGCCGGTCCGCTCCTCGAAGCTCCACCGCTCATCGCCGCTCGCATTCCTCCGCGTCTCAGCGCCTCCGCGGGAAAAAAGTCTCTTCCTCCCCGAACTTCCCGCTGGACATCCGGGAAGTCCTGATGGCTTATCGGGACAGACCCCCAAGGAGTCATGAAGACCGTCCTCTCCCTTCTCGCAGGGGCCTTGTGTGGTGTGCTGGCGCTCCCGGCATCGGCTACCCCCCCCCGACTTTGACGGCCGCGCAGGCTGAAAGTCCTCAACCGCCGCGGGATCGGGGCATCCGGGTGACCCTCCTGCCCGGTTTGACCTGGGTGCTGGTCCCGGTGGGGCCGGTCCCTACGACGGCAACCATCGGCTCACCAAGACCGTCGTCAGCCATGGCTCCACCCCCATCCGCACCAACCTGTTCACCTGGAGCGGCGGACGGCTCAGGACCCACACCGATCCCCGGGGCTTCGTCACCACCAACACCTGGGACCACCTCGGGCGCCTGACCCGGGTGGATTACTCCGATGGCACCAGCGAGCGCCACCTGTACACCTTCCAGGCCGGGCACGGCTTCGCCTCCCTGGGGGCGGCCTACCCCACCGGCAGTGGCTCGAGCAGCCTGCTGGATCGGACCGCCTTCGTGAACCGGCTCGGCCAGACAAACTTCATCACCCGGGACGCCCTGCGTCGGGTGGCCTACACCCGCGACACCCGGGGCACCCTCAGTTGGGCCATGTGATGCGGTGGAGCCGGGATGCCGGCGGGCGGTTGACCAACGAGGTGACGCTTGAACTCCGGGGAGGCTCGCTGGTGGCCCTGTCCACCAACCGGTACGCGTACGACGGGGTGGGAGCGATGACCGACCTGTGGGACGGGAACGACCGGCGGACCCAGTGGCGGTACGACACCCAAGGCCGGGTGAACGCCAAGCTGTACGCCAACAACGTCACCAACCTGACCTACCTGTACGATGCACTCGGGCGGCTGACGAACCGGTGGAGCCAGGCCAAGGGGAACACCGGCTACGCCTACGACAGCGGGGGCAGCCTTGTGACGGTGAACTACCCCAGCAGCACCGACCTGAGCTACAGCCATGACGCGTTGGGTCGGCTGACGAACATGGTCGACGCGGTGGGCACCACGAAGTACACGTATGCCAACGGCCTGCTGGCGACCGAGGACGGTCCGTGGGCCAACGACACCGTGGCCTGGGATTACAACACCGCCCGGAAGCGCAGTGCCCTGCGGCTGCAGCAGACCTCCACCAGTTGGTGGACCAACAGCTACGCGTGGGACGCGTCCCATCGGCTGGCCTCGGTCACCAGTCCCGCTGGGACCTTCACCTACGGCTACACCGGCCCCGGAACCTTGAGGTCCGGCTACAGCGCCCCCGGGGGTGCGGTGACCAACCTGTACGATGACTTGGGTCGGTTGACTGTGACCGCGTGGAAGAACACCTCCGGGACGGTCCTCAACGCCCACGGGTACGAACTGGACGCCGCCAGCCAGCGGACGCGCCAGACCCGGACCAACAGCACGGTGAGTCACAGCCACACGCTGGGGTACCAGTACGACGGGATGGGGCAGGTGACCCATGCCCGGGCGACGAACAACGCCACGGGGTTGGCGGTGACCGGGGAACTGCTGGGGCTGACGTACGACGCCGGGTGGAACATGACCGCGCGGACCAACGGGGCGACGGTGAACTACGCGGTGAACAACCTGAACCAGGTGACCGGGGACGGGGGCACGTACACCTACGGGTACGACAACAACGGGAACCGGACGAGCCGGACGGCGAGCGGGAGCCGGGTGATGTGGATGGTGTACGACGACGAGAACCAGCTGATCCGGCAGGAGACCGACACCTACTACACGCCCGAGGCGAGCCGGTTCAAGGTGGAGTACTTCTACGACGGGAAGCTGCGGCTGCGGGAGAGGAAGTACTCCACGTGGCTGAGCGGGAACTGGTACCCGACGTCGACCGAACGGTTCGTGTACGACGGGATGCTGCTGGTGCAGGAGCGGAACACGTCGGCGCCGACGGTCAGCTACACCCGCGGGGTGGACCTGTCGGGCGGTCTGGACGGAGCCGGTGGCATTGGCGGCCTCCTGGCCCGCAGCCACGGGTTCAGCGGTGGCAGCGGGACGTGGAGCACGCACAGCGCGTACCATGCGGACGGGAACGGGAACGTGACGGGGCTTTACAGCACGTCGACGGGTTCACAGGTGGGGTGGTACCGCTACGACGCCTTCGGGCGCTTGTTGCAGAGCTCGGGAACGCTGGCCAGTGCCAACCGGATGCGGTTCAGCAGCAAGCCGTGGATGGCGCCGGGGGTGGATGCCAGCGCGGGCCTGTACTACTACGGGTACCGGTTCTACGACCCGAACACCCAGAGGTGGGTGAACAGGGATCCGATTCGGGAACGGGGCGGGGTGAACCTGTACTGCTTTTCGCGAAGTAATCCCATGAACTTCATTGATCCCGACGGTCGCGCTCCCATGAGTTGGCCGGTGGTGCCGCCCCCGGGCTATTCTTCGTCACTCCTACAGCCGAAAACCCAAAAGCCTAGCGACTCGGACTGTTGCGACCAAGATAATCCGGCGAGGGAACTGCTCAAGACCGCCGCTTCCAACTTGGCGTCCGTGCTCCAAGGTGGCCAAGTGGGGGGCAAGGCTCCTCCAATTCTCCAGTTGATCGTTCTCGCAATGGATGCAGATAAGGGTTGTGGCAACATGCAGGAAGCGGGGGAGAGGTGTGCGGACTTCGCAGCGAAATCAGCACTAGATCCCGGGTATGCCGATGGGTATCAAGACTGCATGCTGTGTTGCCAAGGGCTCTTAAGCAGTTTTCCAAACCTGGGTGGATTCGAAAACACGACGTGCGCGGGTATTTGTCGAAAGTTCTAGAGTATGAGCACTACAAGCAAGCTGATACTGGCTGTCCCAGCTGCTGCGTTTATGATCTTCCTTGGTGCGATGGTTTCGGGGCGAGATGCGGTGGATGTGCGCGAGCGAGAGACAGTGAAGGTGTCTGAGCAGCGATCGGGAAATGGGTATACCCGCACCACAGAAGTGTTCCGCGGTGGAGTGAGAATCTCCCGAACGAGAGAAAGCAGTCGGGCTGGTGACAGCAATTTTACGACGGTGGTAATCGATTTGTTCCGTGGAGATCAGCGGGTGTTTCGCGCTGGAGCGCATCAGGATAAATATGGGACAAATAATAGTCGCCTTTATTTTAATGGAGAACGGATAGTGGTGGAAGAACAGGACCGAGATGATGATGGCTGGTTCGAGAGCCTAATATTGTATGATGAGAATGAACTGCCGTTCGAGGCGTTCACAAAGCGCCAGTCTGGTATGGTTGAAGTGTGGCCGAGCGCAAAACTTGAAGAGCTAAGGCAGTTTTGGCTGCGCCTTCAAGAAGTCGAAATGCCCCCGCGAGTACAGGAGAAATAGTCAGAAAAGGGCTCACCTATTAGAGGTGGTGGTCAAGTCCAGGAAAGGGGTCAGCCCCGAATGGCGCTCAGATAAGGCCTAGAACTTTCTTGGTCAGCGGTTTACGGCGGCGGCCCGAAAAGGGGTTCCCCGCAATTCACACAAGTCGCATTTTCGCTGGGTGCGAAAGGTGCTCGCTGCCCTGGGTCGACTGACGAACATGGTCGACGCGGTGGGGACCACGAAGTACACCTACGCCAACGGCCTGCTGGCGACCGAGGACTGTCCGTGGGCCAACGACACCGTGGCTTGGGACTACAACACCGCCCGGATGCTCCGGCCTCCCCGCCTTGCCCACCGCCAAAATGCCTCGCCGCAGGACCCCTCGGAGTTTCCGGTCAGCCTCTCAGGTCTCCGATGAGATGCGTTGCCGGATCTCCGCGAGCAACTTCCGGCCGCGGGCCGGGTTGCCCCGCTGCTGGCGCGCCACAAAGCGGGCTTCCGCCTGGCGTTCGGCGATGACGTGCGTGACGAAATTGTCGAACAACCGTTGCACGCTCGTTCCCGTGGCCCGCGCCACGCTCAGCAAGGCCTTGTGCCGCGATTCATCGCACCGGTAGGGAATGGTCTTCATTTCACAGTTCTCAGGTGTTGTGCCGGGTTCACCACCCGCGGCGAGGTGAACTTGAGTTCGCCCCGTCCAAAATCCCGGAGGTTATGCGTGACCAGATGTTCCGCACCACCGGCAATCGCCAGTTCCAGGACGTGGTCATCCGCCGGATCCGGCAGGCTTGTATCACCCATGATGTCAGTCAAGCGGGTGGATGGGTCGACTCCGCGCTTGCCGAAGACGGCCGGGGTGGGGTTGATGACCCGACGTGAACCCGGACCCGGATGTTCCCATCGCCTGGGTGACAGGTGCCGGCGGCCTCATCGGGAACGCCGTGGCCGCGACCTGTCCTGCCAACGCCCCGTGGCGCGTGCGCGCGTTGACCCGGCCGGATCTCGATCTTTCCGACGGTGCCGCGGTCGGGGCGCTGTTCCGCCGGGAGCGCCCGCAGGTGGTGATCCACTGCGCCGCCCGCAGCCGCAGTCCGGCCTGCCAGGCCGACCCCGCGGGCGCCTTCCGGGACAACGTCGACACCACCCTCCGCCTGGCCGACCTGGCGGCCGGACGGCCGTTCGTCTTCCTGTCGACCGACCTTGTCTTCGACGGCCGCCGGGGTGGCTACCGGGAGGAGGACCCGGTGGGGCCGCTCTCGGTCTATGCCGAGACCAAGGTCCGGGCGGAGGAGGCGCTGCGGGGGCGTGGCGGGGTGCTGGTCATCCGGACGTCCCTGAACCATGGCACCTCGCCGACCGGCGACCGGGCCTTCAACGAGGACGCCGCGGCCGCCTGGCGGGCGGGGCGGGAGCTGCGGTTGTTCACCGACGAGTTCCGCAACCCGATCGGCGCGGTCGAGACGGCGCGGGTCGTGTGGGACCTGCTTCTCGGCGGGGCGACCGGATGGTGGCACGTGGCGGGTTCGGAGCGCCTGTCGCGCTGGGAGATCGGATGCCTGCTCGCGGCGCGGCATCGAGGGGGACCGGCGCCGATCGTCCCCGCGTCGCTGGCGGAGTACACCGGGGCCCCGAGGGCGCCCGACACCACGCTGGACTGTGCCCGGGTGGAGGGGTGGCTGGGGCGGAGGCTGCCCCGCTATTCGGAATGGCTGGCCGCGAACCCGTGACCATGCCCCCCCCCGCCACCGCCTACCGGGGCCGCCTCGCACCGTCCCCCACCGGCCTGCTCCATCTCGGACACGCCCACACCTTCGCCGTGGCCCATCGCCGGGCCCGTGAGGCGGGGGGGAACCTGGTGCTGCGAATGGACGACCTCGACCGGGACCGCGTCCGCCCGGAGTTCGCCGCGGCCTGCATCGAGGATCTCCGCTGGCTGGGTCTCGACTGGGACGAGGGCCCCGACGTGGGCGGGCCGTTCGCCCCGTACTGCCAGTCCGGGCGGATGGAGGCGTACCGGGCGGCCTTCGAACGCCTGCGCGATGCCGGCCGGCTCTACCCGTGTCGGTGTTCGCGGAAGGACATCCTCTCCGCCCTCGCCGCGCCCCATGCCGGCGGTGAGGAACCGGTCTATCCGGGTACCTGCCGCCATCGGACGGGCGGGGAGGGCGGGGAAGGGACCCGGGTGGCGTGGCGGTTCCGGGTGCCCGATGGACGCCGGGTGGCGTTCGAGGACCGGATCGCCGGTTCCCAGGCGTTCCGGGTGGGCGTCGATTTCGGGGACTTCGTCGTGTGGCGACCCGACGACCTGCCGAGCTACCAGTTGGCCTGTGCGGTGGATGACGTGGCGATGGGCATCACCGAGGTGGTCCGCGGGGTCGACCTCCTGACCAGCACCGCCCGGCAGATCCTCCTGATCGAGGCCCTGGACGCCGCGGTGCCGGGGTACGCGCATTGTCCGCTCGTCACGGACGCCGCCGGGCGGCGGCTTGCCAAGCGGGATGACGCGGTGAGCCTCCGGACGTTGCGCGGGCGCGGGCTCCGTCCGGAGGACGTGCTGCGCCGGAACCATGCGGTCGGGTCCGGCTGAACGGCCCCGAAAACCCGCTTGCCGACCGGGACATCGCCCGTAACGTCGCGGCTCGGTCCGCCGTCCGGGCGACCGCTGCCTCCGCCGAATGAGCACCGACATCGCCGCCGTCGTCCCGCCCCATCCCGACATCTTCCTCCACCGCCATCTGGGTCCCGATCCGGCCGAAGCCGAACGGATGGCCCGGGTCTGCGGCCACGCATCGGTGGAGGCCCTGGTCGATGCGGTCGTCCCTGCGGCGATCCGGCTGGAGTCGCCCCTGGACCTGCCGCCGGCCCGGCGGGAATCCGAGGCCCTGGAGCGCCTGCGGGAGATCGCCCGACGGAACCAGGTCCTCCGTTCGTTCATCGGCATGGGGTACCACGACACCCTGACCCCCCCGGTGATCCAGCGGAACATCCTCGAGAACCCCGGCTGGTACACCCAGTACACGCCGTACCAGTCCGAGATCTCGCAAGGACGGCTCGAGGGGTTGCTGAACTTCCAGACGATGGTCACCGACCTCACCGCGCTGGATGTCGCCAACGCCTCGCTGCTGGACGAGGCCACTGCGTGTGCCGAGGCCATGATGCTCTGCCATCGGGCGCTGGAGGGGACGGCGGCCGGGGCGGGCGGCGGCCGGCGGGTGTTCCTGGTGGCCGCCGACTGCCATCCGCAGAACATCGACCTGGTCCGGACCCGGGCCGAGCCGCTCGGGATCGAGGTTCGGGTCGGGGACTGGAGGTCGTGGGAACCGGATGCCTCGGTGTTCGGCGCGCTGCTCCAGTATCCGTCCACCGGCGGATCGGTCGATGACCACCGGGAGGTGGTCGGGCGGCTCAAGGCGGCCGGGGCTTTGCTGGTGGTGGCGGCCGACCTGCTGGCGCTGACCCTCCTGCCGCCGCCCGGGGAGTGGGGTGCGGACGTGGCGGTGGGCAGCGCCCAACGCTTCGGGGTGCCGCTGGGTTTCGGCGGTCCGCATGCGGCCTTCATGGCGGTCCGCGACGCGTTGAAGCGCCAATTGCCCGGCCGTCTCGTGGGCGTGTCGAAGGATTCCCGGGGACGCCCCGCGCTGCGCCTCTCGCTGGGCACCCGCGAGCAGCACATCCGTCGCGAGAAGGCCACGTCCAACATCTGCACCGCCCAGGCCCTGCTGGCCAACATGGCCATGGCCTACGCCTGCTACCACGGCCCCCGGGGCCTGCGCGACATCGCCCGCCGCATCCATGCCCTCGCCCGCCTCCTGGCCGGCGGCCTGGAACGGCTCGGCCATCGTGTCCGCAATCCGCTGTTCTTCGACACCCTCACGGTGGAGCTGAAGGACCGGACGGCGGCCGAGGTGCTCCGGGCTGGTGTCGAGGCGGGCATCAACCTGCGCCCGGTCGATGCCCGAACGGTGGGGATCAGTCTCGACGAGACCACGGAGCCGGAGGACATCGGGCGGCTCCTGCGGGTCTGCAACGGGGGGGAGACGCCGTGGTTCGAGATGTCCGACGTGGCACCCCGGGAGGTGGCGCTGCCGGAGCGGACCTCGGCGTTCCTGACCCACCCGGTCTTCAACACCCACCATGGCGAGACCGAGATGCTCCGGTATCTCAAGCGTCTCGAATCCCGCGACCTGTCGTTGTGCCAGGGGATGATCCCGCTCGGCTCCTGCACGATGAAGCTGAACGCGACCAGCGAGATGCTTCCGGTGTCGTGGCCCGAGTTCTCGCGGTTGCACCCGTTCGCCCCGCTCCCGCAGTCGCTCGGCTACCAGCAGCTCTTCCAGGACCTGGAGACCTGGCTCGCCGGCATCACCGGCCTCGACGGCGTCTCCCTGCAGCCCAACGCCGGGTCGCAGGGCGAGTATGCGGGGCTCCTGGTGATCCGCGCCTACCTGCGCCACAGCGGCGAGGGACACCGGGATGTCTGCCTGATCCCCGCCAGCGCCCACGGCACCAACCCCGCCAGCGCCGTGATGGCCGGGATGCGCGTGGTGGCGGTCGCCTGCGACGCCCAGGGCAACATCGACCTGGCCGACCTCCGGTCGAAGGTGGAGGCGCATCGGGGCTCGCTTGCGGCCCTGATGATCACCTACCCGAGCACCCACGGGGTGTTCGAGGCCGGGGTCCGCGAGGCGTGCGAACTGGTCCACGCCGCCGGCGGTCAGGTGTACATGGACGGCGCGAACCTCAACGCCCAGGTCGGACTCACCTCCCCGGGGCGGATCGGCGCCGACGTCTGCCACCTGAACCTCCACAAGACCTTCTGCATCCCCCACGGGGGCGGCGGACCCGGCATGGGGCCCATCGCCGTGGCCTCCCACCTGATCGACTTCCTCCCCGGCCACCCGGTGGTGCACCTCGGCGGCGAGGAACCCATCGGCGCGGTGAGCGCCGCGCCGTGGGGCAGCGCCAGCATTCTGACCATCAGCTGGATGTACATCGCGATGATGGGTTCCGACGGCCTCGCGCAGGCCTCGCGGATCGCCATCCTCAACGCCAACTACATCGCCCGCCGGCTCCAGGACCACTATCCGATCCTCTACCGGGGCGCCTCGGGCCTCGTGGCCCACGAGTGCATCCTCGACCTCCGCCCGTTCAAGTCGGTCACCGCCGAGGACGTGGCCAAGCGCCTGATGGATTACGGATTCCATGCCCCGACGCTGAGCTGGCCGGTGGCCGGGACGCTGATGGTGGAGCCGACCGAGTCCGAGCCCCTGGTCGAGTTGGATCGGTTCTGCGAGGCGATGATCGCCATCCACGGCGAGATTCAGGCGATCGAGCGCGGCGAGGCCGACCCGAAGCGCAACCCGCTGAAGCTGGCGCCGCATCCCGCCGAGGTGGTCACGGCCGACACCTGGGACCGGCCCTATTCGCGCGAGCAGGCGGCGTATCCCGTGCCGGGCCTGCGGGAGTTCAAGTTCTGGCCCGCCACCAGCCGGGTCGACAACGTGTACGGCGACCGGAACCTGGTCTGCTCGTGCGTCGGGATGGAGGCCTACGCCCCCGGACCGGCGGCCGGGTGATGCGGCGCCGGATGTCGCAGACTGCGGGGCTTCCCCCGGCCGGGGCGGCCGTCGCAGGATGACCGGACATGTCCGAGGAATTCCAGTTGGTGGCGCCCTATCCGCCGGCCGGTGACCAGCCGACGGCCATCGGGAAGCTGTCGGACGGCGTGGCCCGGGGCGAGCGGCACCAGGTGCTGCTCGGGGTCACCGGCTCGGGGAAGACCTTCACCATGGCCAACGTGATCGCTCGCAGCCGGCGTCCCACCCTGGTCATCTCCCACAACAAGACCCTCGCCGCCCAGCTCTACGCCGAGTTCAAGTCGTTCTTCCCCCACAACGCGGTCGAGTACTTCGTCAGCTACTTCGACTACTACCAGCCCGAGGCCTACATCCCGCGGACCGACACGTTCATCGAGAAGGACTCGTCCATCAACGACGAGATCGAGCGGCTCCGACTGTCGGCCATGAGCTCATTGTTCACCCGACGCGACGTGGTGGTGGTGGCCAGCGTGTCGTGCATCTACGGCATCGGCAGCCGGGAGGACTACGAGGCGATGGTCATCCCGCTGCGGGTGGGCCAGGCGGTGAGCCGCGACCAGCTCCTGAGCCGCCTCGTGGACCTCCAGTACACCCGGAACGACTACGAGCTGAGCCGGGGCCGGTTCCGCGTGCGGGGCGACGTGATCGAGCTCCACCCGGCCTACACGGAGGACGCCCTGCGGATCGAGTTCTTCGGGGACGAGATCGACCGCTTCACCCGGTTCGAACCCCTCACCGGCGAGTCCCTCGAGACGTTGACCGCGATCAACATCTTCCCGAGCAAGCAGTTCGCCACCCCGCAGGAGAAGATCAACCGGGCCATGCTCGCCATCCGCGCGGAACTCACCGACCGGATCGCCGAGTTCGAGAAGGAGGGGAAGCTGCTGGAGGCGCAGCGGATCAAGATGCGGACGGAGTTCGACCTCGAGCAGCTCCAGGAGCTGGGGTTCTGCTCGGGGATCGAGAACTACTCCCGGCACATCGGCGACCGCCCCCCGGGGTCGCGTCCGGGCACGCTGATCGACTTCTTCCCCCGGGACTTCCTCCTGGTCGTCGACGAGTCCCACGCCACCCTTCCGCAGATCGGCGGGATGTACGCCGGGGACATGGCACGGAAGAAGGTGCTGGTGGAGCACGGGTTCCGCCTGCCGAGCGCGCTGGACAACCGTCCGCTGAACTTCGAGGAGTTCCGCTCGCTGGTGAACCAGGCGGTGTACGTGAGCGCCACCCCGGGGGCGCAGGAGGTGCAGTGGGCCGGACCGGGGAACGTCGCCGAGCAGATCGTCCGGCCCACCGGGCTGGTCGATCCGGAGGTGACGGTGAAGCCGCTGCAGGGGCAGATCGACGACCTGATCCACGAGGCCCGGGCGGCGGTGGAGAAGCGGCAGCGGGTGCTGGTGACCACCCTCACCAAGCGCACCGCCGAGGAACTCACCGACTACCTGCGCGACATCGGCATCAGCGTGCGCTACCTCCACAGCGAGATCGACGCGATCGAGCGGGTGGAGATCCTGCGGGCGCTGCGCAAGGGGGAGTTCGACGTGCTGGTGGGGATCAACCTGCTGCGCGAGGGGCTGGACCTCCCGGAGGTGGCGCTGGTGGCGATCCTCGACGCCGACAAGGAGGGTTACCTGCGCAGCGCCACCAGCCTGATCCAGACCGCCGGCCGCGCGGCGCGTCACCTGGACGGCCGGGTGATCCTGTACGCCGACGTCGAGACGCAGAGCATCCGGAAGTTCCTCGCCGTCTCCCGGTACCGCCGCGAGCGGCAGCTGGCGTACAACCGCGAGCACGGGATCGTCCCGCGGAGCGTGCAGCGGGGGATCGAGGAGGGGTTGAGCAGCATCGGGTCGGGACGGGAGGCGGCCGCCGCGGCGCTGCACGAGGACGTGGCCCAGTTCGACTACACGGAGACGCTCCGGGAGCTGGAGGGGGAGATGATCCGGGCATCGAACGAGCTGGAGTTCGAGAAGGCGGCGCTGCTGCGAGACCAGATCCAGGAGCTGCGCCGTCGGATGGGCGGTGCCGACCTCAAGGACCCGGCGGCGGGGGCGCGTCGACGGGGCCGCAAGGCGGAGGCCCCGGCGAAGGGCGGACGGCGGAGGCGGTAGGTGCGGATCCGCGCGACGCCGCGGCGGCGGTCGCCTTTCACGTTGCCCGACATGCTGTCGGCCGGCACCGTGGCCCTGATGAACGCCCTTTCCCGTCGCCGCTTCCTGGGGGCATCGGCTGCCGTCGCCGCGGGGCTGGCATCCGGTCGCACCCGGGCCCAGTCCCCGGGCGAACGCCCCGCGGGCGCGCCGGGTGTCCGGGTGGAACTGCCCGGACTGCGGGTGCCGGTGGCGTGGATCATCGACGACTCCACCTGCCTGGTGAACGTCAACCGCTTCGCCATGCCCCAGTTCGACGAGGCGTTCGGCGGCACGCTGCCGGTGTACCAGCGCAACTGGAGGGACTGGCCGCACGAGATTCCCGACGCCTTCGTCCGCCGCTTCGCCGAGTGGTCCGATGCCCAGGGGGTGCGGGGCAAGTACAGCATCGTCCCGTACCCCGCCTGTGTGGGGCGTCTCGACCGGGGGCTTCCCGGCTGGTCGGCCGCGGCATTGCGCGACTCGCTTCGCCTGGTCCGGGAGACGGTGATGCCCGGCTGGGACATCCATCCCGAGATGGTCACCCACACCCGGGTGATCGACCTGAGGACCGGTCATCCCCATCCGGAGGTCTCGCCGCGGTTCATGGAGAACTGGGAATGGACCACCGGGCGGAGTGCCGACGAGATCGGCGCCTACATGGCCCACGCGCTCGGCATCCTGCGCGACGTGGGACTCCCGTGCGAGGGGGTGACGACGCCGGGCGGTTTCGGCAACCGAGCGCTGCCCCAGCTGGCGCAGGCGGCGGAGGAGGCGGTGCGGTCGGTCTTCCGGGTCGATCTGCCCCACTACTTCCGGCACGTGTTCGACCGGGGCGACGAGAGCGTGGCCCCGAGGGTCGAACGCGCCGCGGGAATCGACGGACCGGACCCGCGCTGCGTGGTCAGCCTGGTGGGCTGCACCGGCGACTGGACCGGCGGCTGGGACAATGTCGAGCCGGTGGGCGCGGATGCCTTCGTCACGGCCGACGGCCGGGCGGGCCGCGTCGCGGAGGTGATCCGTCGGGGCGAGCCGGCCCTGATGCTGGCGCACTGGACGGGGATCTGGTGGAACGGGGAGGAGCGGGGGTTCCGGGTCTACCAGGAGGTGGTGCGTCGGCTGAACGCCCATTTCGGCACGGCGATCCGGTGGATGAAGCTGGGCGAGGTCGCCCGGTACTGGGCCGCCCGCGAGCTGACCCGGCTGGAGCGTGTTCCCGGCGGGGTGGACCTGACCGCCCCGTTTGCGGCCTCCGGGTTCACCCTGAGGATCGACCTGCCGGACCCGACGTCCCTGTGGGTGCGGTCGGACGGCTCGGATCGTCCGCTGGAGGAGGTTGGCCAGGCGGCCGCCCTGCGGCCGGGGACCTGGTGGCGCGATGGCGCCTCGGTGGTGGCCTGCTTCGACCTGCCCCGGGGCCGGTCGAGACTGGCCTGGAGCTGACGGCCTGTCGTTCCGGCTCAGCCGAGGATCTCGCGGATCGGTCCGCCGCGTTCGACCAGGCGTGAGACCGGGCCGAGGGCGGGGTGCTCCATCCGGGTGTGGTCCAGGCCGAGCTGGTGGAGGATCGTGGCGTTGAGGTCGCTGTAGTAGTGCGGATGCTCCACCGCGCGGTACCCCACCTCATCCGTCGCCCCGTGGACCATGCCGCCCCGGACGCCGCCCCCCGCCAGCCAGGACGTGTAGCCCTTGGGATTGTGGTCGCGTCCGGTGGTGTTCTGCGACCAGGGGGTCCGTCCGAACTCGCTCGTCCAGACCACCAGCGTGTCGTCCAGCATGCCCCGCTGGCGCAGGTCCCGGAGCAGGCCGGCGATCGGCTTGTCGGTGGCGCGGCACAGGGGCTCGTGGGTCTTCATGTCGCCGTGGGCATCCCATCCGCCGTTTCCGCCGCCGGCATGGCAGACCTGGATGAAGCGGACCCCCCGCTCGGCCAGCCGGCGGGCCAGCAGCAACTGTTTGCCGAACTCCCCGGTGTGCGGCTGGTCGAGGCCGTACAGCGACTGCACGTGGGCGGGTTCGGAGGCGAAGTCCACCGCCTCCGGGGCCGACAACTGCATGCGGGCGGCCAGCTCGTAGGCCCGGGTCCGCGCCTGGATGTCCGCCTGCAGGGCGTGCCGCGCGCGGAACTCGCGGTTCATCTCCTCCAGCAGCTGCATCTGGCGGTCGCGTTCCCGGGCCGACGTGCCCTCGGGCGGGTGGAGGTTGGGGATCGGGACGGCGCCGGCCTGGAAGGGCGTCGCCGAGACCTCCGCCCCGAGGTAGCCCCCGGTGAGCTGCACGGGGGAGGACGGGCGTCCGATGTTGACGTAGGTCGGGAGGTTCCGGTTGGCGGTTCCCAGGGCGTGGGAGACCCAGGCGCCGAACGACGGATGGTCGAACGCCCGCCCCCGGTGCCCGGTGCAGGTCTCGATCACCGCCGGGAAATGGTTGCCCTCGTGACACCACATCGACCGCACGACGGCGATCTCGTCGATCACCCCGCCCACGTGGGGGAACCAGTCGGAGACCGGGATGCCCGACTCGCCGTACCGGGTGAAGGTCCGGTGGCAGGGGATGACCGGACGCTTCATCTCGGCGAGGTTGTCGCCGAAGCCGATGGCGTCGATCAGCCGTCCCGCGTGGCGGTTGTCCTTGGGGTCGAACGTGTCGATGTGGCTGACCCCGCCGCACATGAAGAGGAAGATCACCGACCGGGCCCGGGGCCGGAAATGGGGGCCGAGGAGGGCGTCGGGCATCTCGCCCGCCTCGGCCCAGAGCCCGCCCAGTGCCAGCCCGAGGAAGCCGCCGCCGGTGCGGAACAGGAAACGTCGACGGTCCATGGCGTCGGCCGCGGCGGATGGGGAGTCAGGGGACATGGAGGAACTCATCGAGGTTGAAGAGCAGCCAGGCGAACCGGTCGAGCCGCGCGGGATCGCCTTCCAGATAGGCCAGCGCTCGTTCCTTCTCCCCGTCCCGGGCCGGCCGGCCCAGGGTGAGTCGATGGGCGAGGTCGACCGCGCGTCCGAGATCGCCGCCGGATTCCGACCGCAGCCGCGCGGCGAAATGTCCGGCGGCCTCGTCCACCTCCGGGCTGTTCATCAGGAACAACGCCTGCGGTGCGGTCACCGTCCGGGTCCGCACCGGACACGGCTCGCGCCCGTCGTCGACATCGAACGTCCGCAGGAACCCCGGGGTCACCTCGCGGCTGGTGGAGAACCCACGCACCATGTAGACGCCCCGTCGCCGCATTGCGGGTCCATCGGGCGGGGCGTCGGAACCTCCGCGCCGCGGACGGTCCCGGTCCCGGGCCGGATCAAACGACGGGCCGCCGACCCGCAGGTCGAGCCGGCCGGCGGCGAAATGGATGGCGTCCCAGATGGGCTCGGCCTCGAGGCGACGCACCGGATGGCGCCAGAGGGTGGTGTTGCCGGGATCGAGCCGGTGGTTGGCATCGGCGTCCGGACCGGTCGCGGAGGCCATCCGGTAGGCAGCCGAGGTGACGATGAGGCGGTGCAGGCGCTTCTGGCTGAAACCGCCGGCGATGAACTCCGAGGCCAGCCAGTCGAGCAGTTCCGGATGGGGCGGCGTGCCGGTCTGTCGGCCGAAGTCGCTGGGGTGGCGATGCAGGCCCTCGCCGAAATGCCATTGCCAGAGCCGGTTGACCGCCACCCGGGCGAAGAGCGGGTTGTCGGGCGCGGTGAGCCAGTCGGCAAAGGCCTCGACCCGGCCCTCGCGCAGATCGGGTGCCTCCCGGGCGAAGGGCCATCCGGGAACCACCTCGCGGTCCTTCTCCGGCCGCGTCGGATCGCCGCTCGTCAGGACATGGCTCTTCTCGCGCTCCCGCACCCGGTCGATCTCGACGGTGTGGAAGACCGGGATCGCCGGGGTGTTCCCCCGACGGAACTCGTTGTCGATGGCCTCGATCCGGCCCTGAAGTTCGCGGGATTTCCGACGGACCTCGTCCGGCAGCACGGCGTCGATCTTGTCGCCGTCGATGCGGAGGATGGGGAAGTAGTCGTCGGCGATCCGTTGCTCCGCGGGGGTCCGCTCCTTCTCCGGCTTCCGGATCACCGCCTGAACGTCGGGTGGCAGCATGGCGACGCGGTCGTCGTGGAGTTGGCGGCGAAACGGTTCGAGCAGGGTGGCCCGTTCCCGTTCCAGCGGGCCCCGCTGCCGTTCCCGCTCCGCCTGCGCCCGCCCGGCGGCCAGGAGGTCGGTGGCCGGGGCGAGTGTGACCTTGCGCAGGACCAGGGGGTCGAACAGCGCCTTCATCGAGTAGTAATCGACCTGCGAGACCGGGTCGAAGACGTGGTCGTGGCACTTGGCACAGCTGACGGTCATCCCGAGGAACGCCCCGGAGACCGTGTCGACCGCGTTGATCGCGAGGTCCTGGGGATCCTCCCCCGTGCCCCGGGCGAGGAAACCCAGGGCGAAGAGGTCGCCCGGCCGCGGTTCCCGGGCGGACCGGTAGCCGGTGGCCGACATCTGGGTGCGCTCGTTGGAGCGTCGGCCGGTGAGCTGCACCTGGACGAACTGGTCGAAGGGCAGGTCGTCGTGGAGCGACTGGATCACCCAGTCCCGCCACAGGTGGATCCCCGGGGCGGCGGTCATCCGCTCGTCGGCATCGGCATAGCGCAGGACATCGAGCCAGTGGCGCGCGTACCGGACCGCGTGCTGCTCGCCGGCCAACAGCCGGTCGACCACCGACTCGTAGGCGTCGGGGGATTCGTCGGCGAGGAACGCCTCCTGTTCCTCCGGCGTGGGGGGGATGCCGACGAGGTCGAGGTGCACCCGGCGGAGGAGGGTGAGGCGGTCGGCCGGACCCAGCGGATGCACCCCCCGGGCGCTGCGGGCCGCGTCGAGGAACCGGTCGATCGGGTTCGGTCGGGCGGACGGGTCGCCGGGTACCTCCGGCCGGGTGACCGGACGCAGGGACCACCAGGTTTCCTTCGGCCCAGTGCCGGTGTCGCCGAGGAGGCTCCCCCGGAGGCCGAGGCACAGCACCGCGAGCGTCAGCAGGGCGATGCGGAGCCGGCCGGGGCGGCGCAGCGGGGAGATGGGGACGGCGGGGTCGATGGGAATTGAGCCTACCGTCGGATCCGGGTGCGTCCATCCCCCAATCCCGGGGGCGGACAGGGGGATGCGGCGGCGTGAGCGGCGGATTGCCGTCGGCACCGGTTCCCGCTCCAATGGGCGCCTGCCATGCATTCCGGATCCCCGTTTCTCCGTGCCCTCCTCACGGCCCTCGTGTCGGTCCTTGCCACGGTCGTCCTGCGGGGCGCCGAGCCCGTGCCCCTCTGGCCGGCCGGGGCGGTGCCACTGGCCCGGGGGAACGGAACCAATGACATCCCGACCCTGACCCGGTTCGATCCGGTCGGGGGGACCGCGACCGGGAGTGCCATGGTGATCTGTCCCGGCGGCGGATACGGCGGCCTGGCGGGGCATGAGGGGGCGGATTATGCGCTGTTCCTCAACCGCCGGGGCGTGACGGCATTCGTCCTCCGCTACCGGTTGGGGAGCGCCGGCTACCGGCATCCGGCGATGCTGATGGACGCCGCCCGGGCGGTCCGCTGGGTCCGGGCCCATGCCGCCGCGACCGGGATCGACCCGAAGCGGGTGGGCATCATGGGAAGCAGCGCCGGGGGGCATCTCGCGTCGACGCTCCTCACCCACTTCGACCTCGGGAACCCGGAGTCGACCGACCCGGTGGAGCGGGAGAGTTCCCGTCCGGACCTCGGCGTGCTCTGCTACCCGGTGATCACCCTGGGGCCGGAGGGACACGGCGGGTCGCGTCGGAACCTCGTGGGCGAGTTCGCCTCCGCCGACCTCCTGCGGAACCTGTCCAACGAGCTGCAGGTCACCCCGGGCACACCGCCGACCTTCGTCTGGCACACGTTCGAGGACGCGGTGGTGCCGGTGGCCAACGCGCTGCTGTTCGCCGCCGCCCTCGAGCGCAACCGGGTGCCGTTCGACCTGCACATCTACCAGAAGGGCCGTCACGGGATCGGGCTCGGGGCGCGGCCGCCGGAGTTCGAGGGGGCGCATGAGTGGACCACCGATCTGGTGTTCTGGCTGCGGGAGCAGGGGTTTGTGAAGTGATCCGCTCCGGCGCTCGCCCATTGCCGGCGCGGAACGGATCCCGTACCCATGGGACGCCACCATGGAGGCCGAGCCCATCGTCCGCGTCCGCGACCTGACCAAGATCTACCGCCAGGGCGAGATCGACGTGACCGCGCTGAACGGGGTGACGCTCGACATCGCCGCCGGGGAGTTCGTGGTCCTCATGGGACCATCGGGCTCCGGGAAGTCGACGCTGCTCCACATCGTGGCCGGGGTGGATCGTCCCACCGGCGGGACGGTCCACGTGCAGGGGATCAACGTGGCGAACCTCACCGAGTCCGAGCTGGCCGACTGGCGGAACCAGAGCGTCGGGTTCGTGTTCCAGAGCTTCAACCTGATCCCGGTGCTGTCGGCGTTCGAGAACGTGGAACTGCCGCTGCTGCTGACCCGGTTGTCCGCCCGGGAACGACGGGAGCACGTGCTGGCGGCGCTGGATCTGGTGGGCCTGGCCGACCGGGCCCGGCACCTGCCGCGGCAGTTGTCCGGAGGCCAGGAACAACGGGTGGCCATCGCCCGCGCACTCGTCACCGACCCGTCCATCCTGGTGGCCGACGAGCCCACGGGGAATCTCGACGCGCGGTCGGCGGCCGATGCGATGGAGCTGCTGCAGTCCCTGAGCCGGGATGCGGGCAAGACGGTGATCATGGTGACCCATGACCCCAAGGCGGCCGCCTACGGGTCGCGTCAGCTGCACCTCGAGAAGGGGGAGATCCTCCGCGACGACCGATGAACGCCGCCACGTTCGTCGCCAAGAACGCCTTCCGGAACCGGCGCCGCGCGGCCCTGACCGTGCTCAGCGTGGCGGCGAGCCTCTTCCTGCTGGTCACGCTGCGGGTGTTGCTGCGGGAGTTCACCGTCCCCCCGGAGGACATCGGCGCGTCCCTCCGCGTGATCGTCCGCAACAAGGTCTCCCTCGCCCAGCCGCTCCCGGCCCGGCAGCTGCCGGTGATCGAGCGCATTCCCGGGGTGGTGGCGGTGACGCCGTTCACCTTCTTCGGCGGGAAGTTCCGCGACGAGAACTTCACCACCTTCGCCCAGTTCGCGGTCGACCCCGCCCGCTTCACCAACCTGTTCGTCGAGGCCAAGTCCCCGCCCGACCAGCTGGCGGCGTGGGTGGCCGACCGGAACGGCGCGCTGGTGGGCGCCGACACGCTGGAGCGCTACGGGCTGAAGGTCGGCGACCGGATGCCCCTGATGGGCACGTTCTACCCGTGCGATCTCGACCTGCGGATCGTGGCGGCCTATGCGGGCAGCACCGACGACCGGAACGTCTTCTTCCACCACCGGCTTCTCGACGAGGCGCTGGGCGACCCGGGAACGGTCGGCACCTGGTGGCTGCGGATCCGGGACGCGGCCTCGGCGGCCGATGTGACCCGCCGGATCAACGACGCGTTTGCCAACACCTCGGCCGAGGTCCGGGCGGAGACGGAGCGGGCGTTCCAGATGGGCTTCGTGTCGATGTGGGGCAACATCCAGGTGCTGATCGGATCGATCTCCACGGTGGTGGTCTTCACCCTGCTGCTGGTCAGCATGAGCACCATGAGCATGGCGGTGCGGGAGCGGTTCCGGGAACTGGCGGTGCTCAAGGCCCTCGGATACCGCAACCTGGACCTGTTCGCCTTCATCCTCGCCGAAAGCTTCGGCCTGTCCCTCGTGGGGGCCGCGGCCGGGGCCGGGGGCGCCTGGGTGTTCTGGCGGACGGTGGACATCCAGAAGCTCACCAACGGCGTCTTCGTGTACTTCGAGGTGACACCCCGGATCCTCGGGTTCGCCCTGGTGGTGGCGGCGGTGATGGGGATCGTGTCGGCCGTCCCCCCCTTCCTGGCGGTGGTCCGGACCAGCGTGGTGGAGGGGTTGCGGACGCTCGACTGACCGGGAGGGAAGAGCGATGAACGAGATCCTGAACCGGCTTGAGAACGGCGTGGCGGGCCTGGCCGTCGCGGCGATCGGCGCCCTGCTGCTGGCGTCGGCGTTCTCCCCGGTCCCCCTCGCGTACAACCTCCGCAACGCCGTGGTCCGCTGGCGGTCCACCCTCGCCACCGTGGCCGGGCTCGGCCTGGTGGTGGCGGTCTACGTGGTCCTCAAGGCCCTCGCCCAGGGCATCGAGGCCTCCGGCGCCGCCACGGGCGACCCCGCGAACATCCTCATCACCCGGCAGGGCGCCCAGTCGGAATCCAGCAGCCTCGTCACCCGCGAACACCTCCGCACCCTGGCCTACCTGCCCGAGATCGCCCGCGGACCCGACGGACGCCCGCTGGTCTCGGCCGACATCCTCGTCCTGGTGAACCTGCCGCGGAAGGACGGGCAGGGGGAGGCGAACGTGCTCCTGCGCGGGGTGAGCGGCAGCGGACGGGAGCTGCGTCCGCAGGTGGAACTGGTCGCCGGCCGCTGGTTCGTCCCCGGGCGCCGCGAAGTGGTGGTGAGCCGGCGTCTGGCGGGCCGGTTCGAGGGGTTCGGGATCGGCGACTCGTTCCAGGCGGGCCCGGGTCGGCTGACGGTGGTGGGCTGGCTCGACGGCGGGCGCAGCGCCTTCGACTCGGAGTGCTGGCTGGATGCGGACGAGTGCCGGG
This sequence comes from uncultured Verrucomicrobiota bacterium, assembly GCA_964525755.1. Taxonomy (GTDB): domain Bacteria; phylum Verrucomicrobiota; class Verrucomicrobiia; order Limisphaerales; family UBA9464; genus UBA6176. The sequence continues at coordinate 247,659 of CAZGIK010000001.1, read as the reverse complement.
CGTTGTTCGACCGCGACCAGTACTCGAGCTTCCTGGTGCGTCCGGTCGACGGCGCGGCGGCGGCGGCCCTGGAGCGGCGGGTGGAGGGCGACCGCCGGTTGCAGCTCCGGGCGGAGCGGGAGACCGACTACTATGCGGCCCAGACCATGACCGCCGTCCCCATCAAGCTGCTCGGCAACCTGCTCGCCGCCGCCATGTCGGTTGGGGCGATGTTCGCCGCCATGAACACCATGTACGCCAGCGTCGGCAGCCGCACCCGGGAGATCGGGACCCTGCGGGTGCTGGGGTTCCGACGGCGCACCGTGCTGCTCGGGTTCCTGGTCGAGGGGGCGGTGCTCGCCACGGCGGGCGGGGTGCTGGGCTGCCTGCTCGCCCTGCCCATCCACGGCATGGCCACGGCCACGATCAGCTTCGAGACCTTCAGCGAGTCGGTCTTCGAGTTCACCATCACCCCGTGGATGGCCGCCAAGGGGATCATCTTCTCCGTGGCGGTCGGCCTGCTCGGCACCCTCCTGCCGGCCATCCGCGCCTCGCGCCTCCCCGTCATCAACGCCCTCAAATCCCTGTGAACCCGGACAAGCTCGAAGCCCTGCGCATCCGCTCGGAGAACCGCCGACGGCCCGCCCGCCGCCTGTGGGTGATCTTCGGCACGGTCGCCATCCTCACCCTCCTCGCCGTGCTCCTGGCCTGGCCCAGGGCCCGCGACCGGATCCGGATCGTGGGCGGCACCGGGGCCCCGCCGGCCGGCGCGGTGTCGCCGCCGGCGACGGATCGGCCCCCGACGGCGACCGGCTCCGGCCCGGCCGGGGAGCGGGTCGTCCCGGGTGGCTCGGTCCTCACCGTCAGCGGCTACATCGTGGCCCGGGAGCGGATCGAGTTGAGCCCGCGCTTCCTCGGGCAGGTGGCCTGGATCGGGGTCCGGAAGGGCGACCGGGTCACGAACGGGCAGGTGGTGGTGCGGCTTGACGACAGCGAGTACCGGGCGCGGTTGGCGGAGTCCGACGGCCAGCTGGCCGTGGCCCGGGTGGCGCTGGAGCAGGCCCGGCTGGACCTGCGGCGTGCCGAGGAACTGGTGCGCAACCAGGTCGAGATGACCAAGGTGCTCGACGATGCCCGCCTCGCGGTGGCGGCCGCCGAGGCGCGGATCCAGCAGACCGAGGGCGCCCGGCGCCTGCTCGAGACCTGGGTGGAATGGTGCGAGATCCGGTCGCCGGTGGACGGGGTGGTGCTCGAGCGGATGGTCGATCCCAATGAACTGGTGACCCCGCAGACGTTCGGCGGAACCCGGGGCCCCAGCGCCTCGCTGCTGGCGGTGGCCGACCTCGGCGACCTGCAGGTGGAGATCGACCTCAACGAGTCGGACCTCGCCAAGGTCCGTCCCGGCCATCCGTGCCGGGTGGTGCCCGAGGCGTTTCCGGACCGGACCTATCGGGGCGAGCTGGTGGAGATGGCCCCCGAGGCCAGCCGGCAGAAGGGGACCCTCCAGGTCAAGGTGCGGATCGCCGACCCGGACCGCTTCCTGACGCCCGAGCTGAGCGCCCGGGTGGATTTCCTCGGGGAGGAATGAGCCGCACGCCGGCGGGCCGGTGACCCTGTCGGTGCCTCGGGAGATTCAGGGCGAGAGGGTGAAGGTCCCGGAGACATCGAACGAGCCGCCGTTCGGAAACGCCGTGCCGGCGATCGCTCCGGTGGTGGCCGTCTTGAAATCGAGCCGGAGGGTCATCGGGATCAGCTTCGCGTAGAGGATGGGCCAAAGGCGTCCCCGGTACGGCTCCTGGATCCACTCGTACCGTGTGATCGCCTCGACCGCCCCGGGATCGGGTGCCCCGGAATAGGTGTAGGTACCCCCGCCATCCGCATCGAACTGGATGTTGATCACGCCCAGTTGTTGCCCGAAATCCATCCGCAGGCTCCGGCCCCGCACGTCGGCAGGGGTCCGCGTCGACTCCGCGTACCGGGCGCGGGCGAGGCGGACGAAGGCGGCCGCGTTGGTGGACGACAGCCGATGGGTCCCGGGCGCGGCTTCGGCCGGCTGGATTCCGAGAGAGGTGGCGGTCCAGTCGACCCAGTTGGTGGTCCGGAACAGGTGGGTCTCGGCGAAGGCGGCGGTCGGGTAGGTCACCTCGACGCCCGATTCCGCCAGCGAGATCCCGGCCACGACCTCCTCCACCACGGGAAGCCCCTGGGCCTGGATGTCGAACCCCTCGGCCGCGGCGCCCACACGGCGGATCCGGACCGACTCGAGGATCACCGGGACGATGGGACGATTGTTGGTCGGGTTGGTCGCCACGTCGTTGATGGCGAGCACGATGTCGAGGCCTTCGGTCACCCGGCCGAACACGGTGTGCAGCCCGTTCAGATGGGGGGCCGGGGCGGCGGTGACGAAGAACTGGGCGCCGTTGGAATCCGGTCCCGAGTTGGCCGATGAAAGGATCCCGGCGGCGTCGTGCAGGCCGGGGGGATCGGTCTCGTCGGGAAAGGCGTATCCGGGACCGTCGGTTCCCTGCCCATTGGGCGAGCCACACTGGTTCATGAAGCCGCGGATGACCCGATGGAACGTCAGCCCGTCGTAGAACGGCTTCCGCCGGACCGCCCCGTTGGAGGGATCGATCCATGCCCGTTCGCCGGTGGCCAGGCCGATGAAGTTGGCGACGGCCTTCGGCGCGGCATCCGGGTCGAGGCGGCAGGTGAACGTGCCGAGGCTGGTGGTGAAGTCGGCGAACAGGCCGTCGGACGGGGTCGCCGCGCGCCCGGTGAGGGCGATCAGGGCGGAGAGGACAAAGGCGACGGCGTGGAGCGTCGGACGCATGGCCGGGAAGGTGGGGACGTCGTCGCCCGTTGGCAATCGCGTCGGGCAGGGGACATCCGCGGCTTGCCCATCGGCTGCGGACCGGGGTAACTGGCGGGCGTGAAGGGTCTTCCTCGCCGCCGTTTCCTCGCCTCGCTGTCCACCGCCGGCCTGGCGGGGTTCGTTCCGGTCCCCGGCCTCCGCGCCCAGGGCCCGGTGACCGATCCGGAGCGCCTCGCCGACCGGGCGCCGCTGATCGTCTCGACCTGGCCCTTCGGCAAGCCGGCCAACGAGCGGGCGTTGGAGGTCCTCCGGGCGGGCGGCTCGGGACTCGACGCGGTGGAGCGGGGCATCAACCTGACGGAATCCGATCCCGCCAATGCCAGTGTCGGACTGGCGGGAATCCCGAATGCCGAGGGCGTGGTCCAACTGGATGCCTGCATCATGTCCGGCCCGGGACACCGGGCCGGCAGCGTGGCCGCACTGGAGGGATTCCATCACCCGGTGTCCGTGGCGCGTCGGGTCATGGAGACCACGCCCCACGTCATGCTGGTCGGGGAGGGTGCCGCCCGGTTCGCCAAGGAGCACGGATTCGAGACGGGGCCGAAGGTGTCCGACGGCCAGCGGGCGGCGTGGCGCCGCTGGCGGCGCGAGCGGGAACGCCAGAGGAAGGTGGATGCGGACAACCACGACACCATCGCCCTGCTCGTCCTCACCGCCGCCGGTGACGTGTTCGGGGGCTGCTCCACCAGCGGTTGGGGCTACAAGCTGGACGGCCGGGTCGGTGATTCGCCGATCATTGGCGGCGGGCTCTATGTCGACAACGAGGTGGGCGCCGCCGGCGCCACCGGACTCGGGGAGAACGTCATGCGCTACTGCGGCTCGTTCCTCGTGGTCGAATTCATGCGGCAGGGACTCCATCCCCAGGCCGCCTGCGTGGAGACGATCCGGCGGATCGCCCGGCTGGATCCCAAGGGGTTCGACCTCTCAATCAACTTCATCGCGGTCGACCGCCAGGGCCGATTCGGTGCCGCCGGGACCGGGTCGGGATTCCAATACAGCGTCACGTCGGAATCCCGCAGCGAGGTGCTCCAGAGTCCCGGGCTGACGGACCGCGACGTGGGTCCGCTGGGCGGCAACCGCAAGTAGGCGCCCACGGTCCGTTCAGTCGGCCCACAGGTCCCGCCGGTCGGCGAGCAGCCGCAGCAGCCGGGCATCGGCCGGCGGGAAATCATACCGGCCGAGTTCGTCGGACGTGACCCAGGCCACGGCGGCGCAGCCGACCGGGCGCGGCGTTCCGGCGAGGAGCCGGCAGCGGTGGAAGCGGAGGCGGACGGTCTTCCCGGGATACGCGTGGGTGATCTCGTCGACCAGGACGCCGACCTCGACCTCGACGTCCAGTTCCTCGCGCAGTTCACGCACGAGGCCTTCGGCCCAGGATTCCCCCGGCTCCAGCTTGCCGCCGGGGAACTCCCACAGTCCGGCGAGGTGGGTGTGGGCGGGGCGCTGCGCGATCAGCAGGCGGCCCCGGTGGAACAGGAGCCCGGCCGCCACGTCGATCGCGGGGGGCGGGACGGGCACCGGTCCGGGGGAGGCATCCACCGCCTACTTGGCGGTGGGCGGCAGCACGTTGACCGTGTTGGTCAGGGCGGCCGGGGTGGCGGGGGTGGCCAGTTCAGGGTGGCGACGGAGGATCTCCGCCCGCCGCATGAAGGCTTCCTGGGCCGACATCGACCCCGCTTCCTTCGTCAGGGCCTCGTACTCGGCGAGGGCCTCCCGATGGCGTCCGGCGGATTCCAGGAGACGGCCGCGGGACAGCCGGGCCTGGGGGGCGACGAAGTCCTGGGGCGCCGGGAGCCCGGCCACCTGCTGGTAGGCGGTGAGGGCGGCGTCGGTGTTCCCCTCGGCCTCGTGCGATGCGGCCACGCCGAGCTGGGCGATGGCGCCGACCTCGTCGGCCGGTCCCTCGGCCAGGGCGGAGAAGGCGGTGCGGGCGTCGGCGTGGCGTCCGCTGGTGAAGAGTTCCTGCGCGGCCAGCAGGCGGGCCTGCCGGGCAGTCGGCGTGCCGGCGTGCTCGGTGGCGATGGCGTTGAGCCGGTCCACGCCGATGGAGGTTGCCGACGGGCCGGCCGCCAGTTGGGCCAGGACCAGGGCCTCGCCCGCCTTCTGGTGGGCCGCCTCCTCGCGGTATCGCCAGACGATCACCGCGGCGGTCACCACGAAGATCAGGGCCAGGCCGCCGTAGACGGCCTTCTTGTTCACCTCGAACCAGGCGAGAAGATCCAGGTCCAACGACGAATTCGTCGGCTCGTTGCTCATGAGCGGCGCATCTTCAAAGGGGCGCCCGAAATGGCAAGGGGAAACCCCCGCCATGTCGGCGTTCGGGCTCAGGGCTGGATGGCCCCGTAGATTGTCAGGGCCATCAGCTCGGCCCCGGCGGCGTTGGGATGGATCTGGTCGGGGAACATCTCCGGGTGTCCCGTCAGGGCGTCATTCAGGTCGATCACCGGCACCTTGCGCTTCTGGCAGACCTGCATCAGCACCGGGATCACCCCTTCCTCCAGGGTCTCGGAGTTGATCCCCCACCGGTCTCCATACACGGGCACCGGCAGGCAGACCCAGATCTGGGTCCGCGGACGCTTCTGCAGGCTGCCGAAGTGGTCGAGGAGGGCGTTCAGGTCGGCCTCGAACGATTCCGGTCCCTTCCAGTTCTGGGGCTTGGTGTCGTTGGTGCCGAGCTTGAGCAGGACGACGTCGGGCACCCATTCGGTGGCGGCCCGGAACTCGTCGGCGGTCCAGTACGGCAGGTCGCCCCCCTTCAACAGGGTGGCGCCGCTGCGGCCGAAGTTGCGCACCTCGAAGCGCTCCCCGAGGAGCCGGCCGAGCTGCCTGGGGTAGCTGTTCTCCTCACGGTTCTCCACGCCGGCCCCGTAGGTGATGGAGTCCCCCACGCAGGCAACCCGGACGGTCCGGCCCTCGATGTCGTCGAGCCGGACATGGGGCGGTTCGAACCCGGCGCAGCCGGCGAGGAACACGGAGGCGAGGACGGACACCAGGGAGCGTCGGGAGAACGTCATGGGGGGACTCTTGGCGGCGGCCGGCCCGCCGCCAAGCGCGAAGCGGTGCGGACTTGCCCCCGGGGGAGGGGCGGGGGGCATGTTCTCGGGGTGAACCCGAAACCGCTCCGCTGGGGCATCCTGGGAACCGCCGGGATCGCCCGCAAGAACTGGGCCGCCATCCGCCACTCGGGCAACGGTGTGGTGGCCGCCGTGGCCAGCCGCGATGCCGCCCGGGCCGAGTCGTTCATCGACCAGTGCCAGGCGCAGGTGCCCTTCGCGGAACGCCCACTGGCGGTCGGGTCCTACGACGCCCTGCTGGCCCGGCCCGACATCGACGCCATCTACCTGCCGCTCCCGACCTCCCAGCGCCCTGAATGGGTGGTCCGGGCCGCCACCGCGGGGCGGCATGTCGTGTGCGAGAAGCCCTGCGCGCCGGACCTGGCGTCCCTCGACCGCATGCTGGAGGCGTGTCGCGAGAACCGGGTGCAGTTCCTCGACGGGGTCATGTTCGTGCACGGGCTCCGGATGCAACGCCTGCGGGATCTGGTCCGGGATGACGGCCCCTTGGGCGAAGTCCGCCGGGTGGCATCCCAGTTCAGCTTCCGGGCACCGCCGGGCTTTGCGGAGACCAACATCCGGGCCCGGTCCGACCTGGAGCCGCAGGGCTGTGCCGGGGACCTTGCGTGGTACTGCCTTCGGTTCTCGCTCGAGGCGTTCCGGTGGGCGGATCCCGCCTTGGTGAGCGCCCGGACGTGGAATGTCATCCAGGCACCCGGCGGTGGGCCGGTACCGTCGGAGTTCTCCGGGGAGATCGACTTCGGCGATGGGCGGACCGCGGTGTTCTACTGCTCCTTCCTGGCAGGGGACCAGCAGTGGGCCGTTGTGAGCGGGACCCGGGGACACCTGAGGGTCGATGACTTCGTGCTGCCGTTCCACGGGAACGAGTCCCGTCTCGTCGTGCAGCAACCGGAGTTCCAGGTCGGCGGCTGCCGGCAGGTGATGGAGGGGCACCCGACGGAGGAGCGGTTCCGGGAGTACAGCGAGTTCCATCCATCGGCACCCGAGACCCGGCTTTTCCGACGATTCGCCGAGCAGGTCGCCACGGGAGAACTGTGCGCGGATTGGTTCCGGCATTCGCGGCAGACCCAGTCGCTCCTGGATGCCTGCCTGGCATCGGCGGCCGACGACGGACGCCCCGTTCCGATGGCCCGCCGGTGACCCGGGCGAGGTCTACCGAAGCTGCTGCACGACCACGTAGAACGCCCGGACCTTTTGCACGGCGGGAAGCAGGAGGGAGAACTGACCACCGGGTCCGGCCAGCGCGTCGATCCCGGTGGGATGGAATCCCTCACCGAACTCGTCCGCCTCCAGCAGGCTGAACTTGAACTTGTGGGCGTAGGCCGCGGGGAACTGCCACTTGAGCTCCTTGACCTCCCCGGGAAGCAGTTCGATGAGGATCACCGGCGGACTGAGGTCGACGATCACCGGGGGGACGAACAGGGAATCATTCGGGTCGGTCTCGTCCAGGTACTCCTGGAGATTGGAGGCGCCATCCCCGTCCTCGTCGCCGTCCGGATCGCCGTCACCGGCGAGGAACAGGCACTCCCAATCATCGGGCAGCAGGTCGCCGTCCAAATCCACCAGGCTGGGGGCCGGAATGGCGGTCAGGGTGGCTTGGAGGACCTGCAGGTCGCCCCCGGGGCAGGGGTCGGTGAAGTCGGTGAACGCCAGCACGCGCACGCGGCTTCCCGGGATGAGGGTGAAGGTGGGCGGGAACTTGAAGGGCACACCCACGGCCTCGAACAGATTCCAGGGCGTGCCGCTCCCCACCTCGTAGAGGCGGGTGCATCCGGGCTGGAAGGAGTCGGCTGCGACCTCAAGGTCGAAACTGTTCGTGGGGCGTGGCGCAAGCCCGGCCAGGTGGGCCATCGACTCGGCGTGGGCGGCGACGACCTGGAGGGAGTTCAGGCTGATGGCGGCGGCGTAGTTGGAGTGGAGCACGCCGGATTCGAGGAAGGTGCGGAGGGTGTCGACCGGCAGGGGGAATTGGCCGGGGGCGATGTTGTTGCTCAGGGCGCTGACCCGGTAGACCTCCCGGCCCAGGGCGAGCAACTGGGCGGGGAGGCCGTTGCTGATGGCCTGGTGCAGCACGGTCAGGCTCCAGGCCGGACTGCCTCCCGGTCCGAGGGCGGGCAGGGCGTCGACCACCTCCGCGGTCAGCGGGCGGCGCACGACATCGTTCGCCCGGAACGGGAAGAGCGTCAGCCGGTTGCTGGCCGACAGACCCGGCGTTCCCCGGGCGACCAGCACGTCGTGCAGCTTCCGTTCGAGCAAGAGGGCACCGATCGTCTCGGCGACCCCGAGCCTCAGGTTGACCCGGGCCGGGGTCACACCGGCCGCGGCGGTCTGCGCCGCGGTGATCCAGGCATCCGCCTGGCCGGACAGGGGGCCGGGTCCCGGCGTGAAGGCCACCGGCGGGCGGATCACTTCGGGCACCGGCAGCAACGCCAGCAGTTCACGCCCGGTCTCGGGATCGGGTCCGAAGACCGACATCCGGAAGTGCGGCTCGGTCGACACGGAGACCAGGCCGAGCCGGTTGTTGGCCGGGGCGTCGGTGATGAGGGCGGCGGGCGATGTGAGGGCGCCCGGAACGGCCTCGGCGGTGTCCGCGCGGCCCAGCAGTCCACCCGGCAGGTCATGCAGCGACACCACCTCCCCCTCCACCGGGAACCCGTCGAACCCACTCGGCCCATCGACCGGCCGCGGGGAGACGGCGAGATCGAATGCGGACCGCTCCTCCTCCTGTGGTGATTCCGGCGGCGGCCGGTTGACATCGAGGGGGTCGAACATCGGCGGACCCCCAAGGAGCTCGGTGTAGTCGGTGTAGCCATCCCCGTCGCTGTCCGGCCCCCCGTTCGGGTCCAGACCTTTCCCGATCTCGACGAAATCCGGGACGCCGTCCCCGTCGGAATCCTGCAGGGCCGGGGGATCGGGAAAGGCATATGCCGCGTGTCGCAGGGGGGATCGGGCGCTGCCGGCGGCGGGCCGGGAGAAGTAGTCCACCGTGCCGTCCTGGAACATGGCAAAGGAGGTCGAGCCCACGGCGGTGGACCACGCGCCCCCGGCGATTCGGAAGTGGATGATGTGGGCGGGATCGGTGGTCTCGAGGCGGACGACGATCGCCTGTCGCTGGGGGCCGGCCGGGGGTTGGATCCGGACTTCCGAGACCTCGGATCCCACGGCCGGCCGGAAGGAGGTGATGGAGATGGGTTCCCGGTACTGGTTCACCAGGCCGAATGCCGCGCCGACGGGTTTGGGCCCCAGGTTGCGGGCGGTGGGATTGTCGAGACCCTGGGCTGTCGTGCCGAGGCGTTCCGCGTTCACCTGGACGTTGGCGCCGCCCAGGTTGAGGCCGGAAGACCAGTCCGCGGCGTTCAATGTTGCCAGGAGGTGTGGCCGGGGGCTGACGAACGGTTCCTGCGCGAAGAGGAACAGGTTGGCCGCGGTGCCGAAACGGTTGAGGGCCGGCAGCTCCCCCGAGCCGGTCTGGGTGTACCCGCCGCCGGACGGCGCGAAGCGCTTCCATCCGGTCGATGCACCGCCTCCCGCGGGCCGGTCCAGCAGGTGGAAGCTGCCATCCGGCAGGGTGAGCATCCCGCTGAACTCCTTTCCGCCGTCCGCCAGCCATTCGCCCTCGAGCGACAGCGTCGTCCCGTTGAAGCCATAGGCGCGCGCCCGGGAACCGTCGGCACCCAGCACCACGAGTCGGACCGGGACCGAGTCGATCACCTGGACCGATCGGACCGGCATGCCGAGGTCGTGCGCCATGGGCGCACCGAGGACCGGGGGGGCGGGGGCGTCGCCGGTCACGCTGACCGTCCTCAGTTCCGGCGACCCCGTCCGCCACAGCACGAAATGTCGTCCGGCATCGAACCGTCCCACGGCGAATCCGTCGGTCGATCCGGCCGGGTAGGTGGCCGAGGCCACCACGGCGAAGGCGCCCGAGGAGGGATCCCACACCTGGAGCCGATCCGAGTCCGGGCTGCGGAGGAGTCCGGCCGCGACGACCGGTCCCGGGTCCTGCAGGCGTGTCGCGCGCAGGTGGAACAGGTCCACCGCGCTGGGCTGGACGGCCAGGGGGATGACCGTGCCGGCGTTGTTGCGCAGGTACTCGAGGCGTTCGCCGTTCGGCGGGGACATCAGACGGGAGCTGATGAAGAGGTCCTCATGCGCGGTGTTGCCCGCGCTGCCCACCTCGATCACGGTCAGTTCCCGGGGGAGCATGCCCGACGGGTAAGCGACCACCGGGGACACCGCGTCCCCCGGGGTCGGAGCGTCGACCAGGTGGATCCGGTTCGCGTCCGGCGACGCCACCGCCAGTTGCTCGGCGGTGAGGTTGAACAGGGCGCCGGCACCGACACCGGTGACGTTCTCGATGCCGGTCGGCCGGGCGGCGGCCCAGGTGTGGACGCCGGGCGCGGTCTGGTATCCCGCCCGGAAGACCCCCGTGGCCCGGTCGACGATGACCAGGTCGCCGCGGCCGTCGCCGTCGAGGTCCGCGGTGAGGTGGAACTCGTGCGGGGTGGCGTGGGGAAACGAGGCGGCGGCGACACGTGCCGTCGCGAGGACGACGGTGCCGAGGAGGGCGATGGGGACGGCGGTTTTCATGGGGCCGGTCGGGATGCGCATCGGGTCGCAACGTTCACTGCGGGTCGGGGAACACGTCGATGAACGTGGTGGGGATCACCTGCACCACCTCGCCGCCGGCGTTGAACCGCACCAGCAGGTAGGCATACCGGGCGCCCAGCACCAGCGGCTGGGTGTCGAGCAGGTACATCTCGGCGAAGCCGGTGGCGTTGTTGTCGCCCAGCGGCCGGCTCAGGTGGATGAACGGGTCGTGGACGCGGGTGAAGTTCCCCAGGTTCGGCAGGCTGACCGTGGCGGAGGCGATCGACTCCATGAGGGGCGAGACCTGGACCATGTCGCCGGAAACCTGGGGAAAACCGGTGCTGGGCAGCTGGTAGCGGTACAGCACGACCGACGGCAGGAGGGGCTCGGCGTACTGGTTGGTGTAGACGAACTCGAGCGGGTTGGCGGTGTCCCGCAGGAGGATCACCTCGCGCTCGCCCTCCTTGGTCGTGAGGATGTCCTCGCGTCGGAACGTGCCGATGCGGATGCCGACAGTGTCGAGCGGCGTGTTGTCCTTCACGCGGACGGGGGCGATGCGCAGGTCGAACAGGGTCACCGACGGGAGCGGGCGTGCGGGCCAGGGGACCTGGGGACCGACGGCGGCCGGTGGCGGCTGCCAGAGGAAGGCCTCGGTGTTCGAGGTGGCCCCCGTCGCCCCGCCCTTGGTCACGGTCCGGACCCGGACCACGTACCGCTTCCCCTGGGCGATGGGGACGTCGACCTCGAACGTGGCGCCATCGCCGAAGTCGAGTCCCGGCTTCGGGGTCAGGTAGGTTCCGAAGTCGACCATCTGCGGGATGGGCGGGTTGGCCGAGAGGAACCCGAACGTCTCGAGGTTGAGGCCCGGTGCGAGGTTGCTGGAGAGCACGGTGCCGAGGGACGGCGGGGGAGTCTCGCCGACGACGCCGAGCCATACCTGGAAGCGTTCGATGCCGGCCGGCGGGCAGAACCAGCGGATCCGCATCCGCGGGGCGTTGTCGGTGCCCGCGGCCTCGAGCGGGGCCAGCAGCGGCTTGGCGGTCGGCAGGTGGATCGGGAGACAGAGGCCGAGCTGGGTCAGGGGGCTCGGGTTGCCATGCTCATCGAACAGCTGGCCGTAGTAGCAGAGGTGTCCCGAGCTGGCCGGCATGTCGTGGTCGGGGATCTCCACCACGAGGTTGGTCACTGCGTCGTAGTTCGCCTGCCCCTGCTTCACCAGCGTGAGGGGACCGAAGTCGACCCGACGGTAGAGCCGGAACTCCCGGGTCGTGGGCGTCAGCGGCAGGAACACCACCACGCCGACCTCGTCGGGATCCTCGGTCGCCCCCGGCGGCTTGGGCGGCCTCGGGTAGTGGGTGGTGCACCCGGAGCGGATCGCCTTCTCGTCGTAGGCGATCCGTTCGCATTCGCTGAAGGCGAGGAAGGGGAACACCCGCACCTCGCTCCGCTCGGGTAGTCCCGCATCGCGGATGGATTCCTGTCGGCTGACATGCCCCGCGATGTCGCCCACCCGGCAGTAGACCACCTGGATGGGCTGGTCGCCCAGGAGACGGCGCGGGACGTTGAGCGGGTGGGTCAAGGTTGCGGAGCCGTCGGCAAAGCGGAAGCGACCCACGTAGTTCGAGGATGCGCCGCCGTTGTAGCTGATCCAGAACTCGGCCCAGGCGATGGCGTCGTCACGCCGGATGGCGGCGAGCTCGAACCGGACGATGGCCGGGTCCGGGATGATGTCCCGGGTTTCATCCCGCGGCTTGTCAGGTTGGATCTCCGGCTGGCAGCAGAGGATGAAGGGTCCCCCGCCCGAGGGGGCGGATGGCCCCTCGCGGTCGCGGAGGACGCCGAATGCCGGGGCGCTGTTGGCGGAGAGGTTCCCCCCGTCGCACGAGCCGGCATCGACCGCACGGACCGTGTACCAGAAGGTCTTGCCGAGATCGGCCGGCACGGTCGGCGCCCCACCCCCGGTGTCGATGAAGGTGTACTCCGCCTGGCCGTCGACATGCGGGATGAGGGCGCTGATCCGGTTGACGGCGGGGTTCTGCTCGAAGCGGCTGACATCCCCCGGCGCCCGCCAGCGGTAGACATGGTATCCGGCGATGACCGTGTCGTCGCCCGGCTGGACCACCGGTGTCCACGTCACCTTGAGGTGTTGCTGGGGACTGCCCCCGATGAACGCGTAGTGGTTCGCCACCGTGGGCATGCGGGGCGCGTCGGGCGGGATCCGGTCGCAGATCGTCACCAGCACCCCGGGCGACACCAGGCCGTCGCGCCCGAGGAGATCCCGTCCGGTGGCGAAGTAGTAGAACTGCACCCCGTCCGGGAACGGCTCCCCGCCGCGGGCCAGGCCGTTGTCGTCGGCGAAGATCGCCACGTTGTTGGTGGGATTGAACACCGAGTCCGGCTGTGCGGGCGGGGCGTCGGCGAACTGGGATCCGGCCAGGACGGGCAGGGGATTGACCCGGGTGACGGCCGGGTTGCCGTCGGCCAGGGCGGCGAGGACCGACGGGGCGGGCGGGTTGAGGTGGAAGTTCCGGGCGGGGTTCTCGGCGAAGGATCGTTCGACCCGGTAGACATTGAACCCGTAGGAGAGCAGGGCGAGGCGGCGGAAGGCATCGGATGTGGCCCAGCGCAGCTTGACGTTCAGGTGTCCCTTGCCCGAGGGGTCCCGCACCTCGAAGAGCGGTCCCGGGGCGGGCAGGACGACGGGGTTGCCCGACTCGACCGTCACGCGACCCAGCACGCCGCGGTCGGCGTTGGCGGCTCCGTCGTAGTCGCGCACCTCGAAGGTGAACTTGCCGGCGGGACCGATCCGTTCGGCGTGGGCGAAGCCGATGGCGAGGGCGACGCCTGGGTGGAGCCGGGACAGTTGCACGAGGTTGTCGAAGTGGAGGGGATCGGCGATGGAACCCCGGATCACCGCGCCGAGCTTCTCCGGCAGGGTGAGGGAACCGGCCGGGATGAGGGCGGCAAAGAGGTTGTCCACCCGTCCGCCGAGATCCGACAGGTTGTCGCCCAGCTGGGCCGCGCGGTCGAGGAGCACGCCGAGGGTGGCGGGATCGGTCTGGACGCCGAGGATCGCCCGCCGGGTGTAGGGGCTGGCCGACCCCGCGTCGCCCGCCTTCAGGTACACCGCCAGCTTGCGGTCGGCCAGGAGCGAGGCGTCGGTGGGTTGGAAGGTCAGGTAGGCCCAGTCGCGGTTGGCCGGGTCGCGGGTGACGGTCCCGAGGGTGAAGACCGTGTCGTCGATCACGGTGTTCTGGGCCCGGACACCCAGCAGGCATCCGAGGAGGAGGAGCAGGCATCCGAGCCCGGGGCGGGGGAGGCGCAGGTTCATGGGAGGGTCGGGGAAGGGGGTGGCAGGAGGGAGGTCGATGACGTCGGGCCTAGAAGTCGACGTCCCACTTGCTGTTCTTGTAGGTGATCGAGACGGTCTTGCTGGCGCACAGGCAGAACGGACAGGGTCCGAGGCAGCCCTCGAGATAGCCGCTGCCCTTGAGCTGGAGTCCGTCGGCATTCTTGACGCCGATCAGCTTCACCTGTCCCTCCAGCGAGGCGAGGCACAGCACCGAACCGTGGCAGCCGAGGAGCATCTTTCCGACGAAGGTCGGGCCCTCGATGAAGAACCCGGCCCCGAGGCCGACGCCGGCGGAGACCTCGAAGAAACAGCTGGCAGGGATCCCGAGCAGCGCCTCCGAGACGGGGATCCAGACCTCGCCGTAGGCGTAGATCCCGGTGAAGGGCGGCTTGCCGATCAGGCCCTGGACGTCGGGGTCCCAGAAGAACGGGTCCAGGGTACAGGTGCGTCCGAAGAAGATCCCGCCCTTGGCCTTGTAGGAGTTGAACTGGAGGGCGCAGGCGCCGCTGAAGTAGTTCTCCTGGAGGCCGAACGCCATCTGGGCGCCGAGGTAGGTGATCTTGAACGTGGCGAACGAGAGTTCGCCCTCGATCTCGACCCCGGCGCCGGCGCCGAGGATCGCGAAGGACGGCTCGGTCCGGAAGGTGAACTTGGCCTCCACGCTGGCCCGGAGGTCGGTGGAGATGAAGTTGAGGTCGACATCCTTCGCGCCGATGCGGACCTCGGTCGCCTTCTCGCCCGGGCCGATGCAGCCGTTCTCCTCGTTGTCGGAGTCGAGCTCCCGGATCTGGAGGTAGGCGTTGAACTCCATCTCCGACGGCACCTTGAACTGGGCGTAGAGGTCGATGCGGAGCTCCTTCAGCGAGTCGTCGACGATGTGGGCGTAGCCGTTCAGCCGGCCGGCGCCCATCGACGAGCCGAGTCCCCCGAGGAATCCGTTGATCGAGTTGTCGATGCCCGAGAGGGCGCCCGAGAGGGTGTCGCGCAGGATGGTGTTGACCTGTTGGAACATCGAGTCGGTCGCCTCGTGCAGGCCGCTTTCCAGGTCGTAGAGGCGCTGCTTGAGGATGCTGGTGAAGGCGGCGGGGATGGCGGAGCCGAGGAACCGGTCGTTGACCCGCTGACGGATGAAGGCCTTGAGCTGGGCGGCGTTCCCGGGGGTGAACGGGTTGTCCACCCCGGCCTGGAAGGTGGCGAGGTGGGCGTTGATGTCGTTGGCCGTGCGGGTGACGGCGGTGAGCACCTCGTTCGCGGCCACCAGTTGGTTGAGCTTCGCCTTGAGCTCGGCCTCGAACTCCTGGCCGCTCGCGAGCACCCCGCGCGCCTCGCCGATCACGCCCTTCAACGTCGACAGCACGGAGTGGATCTCGTCGAGGGTCGGGTCGGCCTTCTGGAGGAACTCGTTGAGCTGGGGATCCAGCGCCCCTCCGGCCAGTTCCGCGGCGAAGCCGGCGAGGGACTGGGCGATGGGCGAATCGGTGGCCTGGGCCACCAGGGTCTGGACGAGCTGGCGGAGGAGCCGGGTCACCAGTTGGCGGTTCCCGTTGCCGTTCTCGGCCAGGAGCGCCTCGATCTGGGCGATGCCCGACTGGGCCGTTCCGAGGCGGGTGTCGATCTGCTGGATGAAGCCCTTGGCGCCGGCGCCGACCTCGCCGAGGAGGCGGTTGCCGAGGAGATCCGAGATGTTGTTGGGCACGCCGCCCACCAGCCCGCAGTACTGCTGGACGATCGCCAGCGGCGGGGCGTTCCACTGCTTGGTGGCGGCGTTGAAGTTGGCCGACAGGGCGTTGAAGAGGCTGTCGACGACCGGGTCGAGGAGTTGGTCGAACACCGGGTCGAAGGCGTCCTGCAGGGTGGGCGCGATGAGCGAGTTGAGCGCGGCGAATCCCTGGTCGATCACCTCCGCCTGGACCACCCCCTGGAAGGCGTCGAGCAGGCCGCCCATCTGGTCGAACACGAGGTTCTCGAGGTTGAGCTGGGGCAGTCCCTCGTACTGGACGCCGAAGGCCAGTTCCGCCCGGCGGGCGCTGAGGTACTTGGCCTGGTACTCGGCGCTCAGGACGAGCAGGTCGGTGGTGACCGGCTTCCACGTGGTGAACGCCCGGGTGCTGCTCGACCATTTCAGGGGCACCTCGAAGGTCACCACGTCCAGCCAGTTCCGCACCGCCCGGACCCGGTACTTGTCGCCGAGGGATTCCTTGCCGCTCTCGTACTCCAGGTTGGTGACGTCGCCGGGGAAGCCGACGTTGTCGCGGTCGAACGTCTTGTCGTTGAAGAAGTCCTTGCCGGCGCTGGCGAACCCTTTGGTGGGCCATCCGCCCATGAGGTGGATGGGGGCCGATGTCTGTTCCTTGTTGGCGCTGGTGTGGACGTGGACCCGGAGGTCCTCGAAGAACGGCACGTCGAGCTTGGCGGCGAAGTTGACGAATCCCGGCCGGAGCGCGTTCTGGGCGTCGCGGTTCGCGTTGCGGTTGTCCCAGTTGGAGAGGTAGGCGTCGGTGACCGGCGTCACGGCGTACTTCTCGTCCTTGGGCCCCTGAAGCTTGAACTGGTTCGGAAGCTTCAGACGGGAATCGAACGGCGGGTCGAGCGGACCGTCGGGCTTGTCGCAGTCCGCCCGGGTCACGAGGTTCCCGGACGGATGGAACCCGAGGGTGCCGTGGAGCGTGCCGTCCACGTGGACCGCGTAGGCGTCCACGCCGAGGGTGAGCACCCCCTTGCCGGGGTCGCACTGGTCGGAGGACTTGCGGTCGAAGAGGATGGCCTGGGTGATGAAATCCGCCTGCCAGTACTCCAGCACCTTGGCCAGGCCGGCCTCGTCGCCGGGGACCTGGGCGTCCTTCAGTTCCCCGAGGCAGCCGAGCTTCAGTTCCTCGAAGTTCTGCTCGAAATTGCTCGGGCCGGGCACCTTCACGAATCCCTCGGTGCGGGAGTCGACATTCCGGGTGTCGAGGTAGGAGAGCCCGTAGTTGCTGAAGTTCACCGGGTACCCGTAGAGGGTGAAGGATTCCGGGAACTGCCCGAAGACCGCCTCGTGGATGCCGCTGACCCCGCCGGGGCGGACGTAGTATTTGGAGCGTCCGGTGAGCGGATACTCCCCGGTGTCCCGTCCGGCGAGGGTGCTGCGTCCGCGGAATTCGCCGTCGGCTCCGGCCCGGAAGTTGAGGCCGGCGTAGTCGGCCAGGCCCTGCTGGTAGGGTGCGGTGCCGGGCCGCTCGAGGCGCTGCTGGTCGCCGGTCAGGGTGAACCCGGAGAAGAGGATGACGCCGGGCTTGTGGAACAGGTGGGTGCCGGTGCTCTGCGCGTGGTTGAGGAAATGTCCGGCCATGAGGAACCCGGCGTCCTGCCAGGGGGTCGACGCGGCGGTCTGCTGGGCGAAGCGCTGGATCGACGGCTCGCTGATCCAGCCCCACTGGATGTTGGTCGCCGTCTGGAGCTTTCCCGGGGCGTACAGCCCGCCATCGGGCGTGAACACCAGTCGGTCGTCCCCGGGGTTGAACCGGAGTTGGACGGTGCCGACGGGTGATCCGCATCCGGCCTCGGTGCAATCGCGGGCGTAGGACAGGCGGATCTGTCCGGCATCGCTGAGACGGCTCGCGGTGGGGTCGACCAGGTCCCGCTGGATCCATTGCTCGCCGCCGCCGGTCCAGCCGATCGATCCGCCGACCGGGAAATGGGCGAGGAAGGCCCCGGGCTTGAAGGTGAAGCCCACTGTCAGCAGGGAGGCTCCCGGGAGCCCGCCGCCGGAGCCGTCCTCGGCGTCGATCACCACCTCGGGGCTCGCCACGCCGTCGACCCATTCGTAGTAGCGCTCATTGGACTTCTTGGCCTTCGCCGCCGCCGGCACCGGTGCGGCGTTGAGGGTGTCGTACTCGTGCTTCCGGACGTATTCCGCACGGCCGGTGGCGGTGAACACGAACCGGCTGGCGCCCACCACCCAGCGCACGTCGGTCACCTCCATCCAGACCGGTCGGCTCTCGTCCGCGCCCCACCACGGCGCCGGGAGCACGGTGAGGGGGTCGGACGCCGGCGCGAGGTCGGGACCGAGCGGCACGTCGAGGAACCCCGCGATGCCGTTCACCAGGTTGCCGGCGGTATTGAGGGCCAGGCCGAAGCCGGTGGGGTAGGTCGCGGCGAGAGAGGCCCGGGCGCCCGAGGTGTCGAGGGTGATGGTGCCCCGGCGGAACCGGATCAGCCCGGCCGTGTCGTCGTCGGGCGTCGGCCCGGTCACCGCCACGGAACCGGCCGTCAGTCGGGCATCGCCGTTCGGCCGCAGGCTCACCGCCAGGGGCGTCCCGTCGCCGTAGGTGTGTCCGGGGTGGTCCACGATCTGGCCGCTGCCGTTGTCCACCGCCAGCGTGGTGTTGACCCCGCCGCCCGACAGGGCGCCGGCCGCCGGGTTGTTGGCGATGCTGGTGAAGCGGGTCGGGATGTCGTCGAACACCAGGTTCCCGTTGAAGTGCAGGAGGCGCGACGGGGCGAGGTCGAGGGCATTCCCCGCCAGGGGCAGGAGGGCGCCGGAGGTCGGGTAGTGTCCGATCCGGACCCGCATCCGGTACGTCTTGTTCACCGGATCCAGCCGGGTGCCGTCGACCGGACGGAACTGGAACAGCGCGCTGGTGTCGACGACGGCCGGGAACGTGTAGCCGAGGAAGATGTTGAAGCTGAAGTTGGGGATCCCGCGGACCACGTTGGTGGCGGACGGGGCGATGGCGACGAGTTCGTCGGTGGCCGCATCGCGCAGTTCGGCCGACACCCGGAAGGTGATGTTGTTGGTCGTCCGGGGAAGGATCCACGCGTCGTAGCGGTGGACCCGGAACCCGGCGGTCACCTGGAACCGGTCCTTGTCCGGGTCGGTATCCACCGCGTACCGCCGGCTCCAGGCCACGGAATCCAGCACCGGGATGACATTGAAGTCGGCGTCGAGCGGGTTCGTGCTGGCGAAGTGGTAGACGGACTGGAGCGGGGTCTGTTCCGATTCGCCCGTCTCGGACGGGCGGCCGATCGTGCCGCTGACCCGGCGCAGGAGGTTCAGCTCGACCCGGTACTGCCGATGGGGATCCAGTTCGGCGGCCGGGGTCAGTTCCACCCGGTTGGTGACCGGCAGGTACAGCACGAACTGCTGCGACCGGTTGATGTTCAGGACGACGGACTGGACGGTGTTGGTGGTGAGGCCCACCCGCAGGGGCTGCGCCACGCCGGCCTCGTCGAGGAGCCGGTACTGGTAGGTGTACTCGTAGCTGTAGTTCGCGTTGCCGGCCGCACGCTGGTAGTTGACCACCGACTGGGCCGGGATGGATTCGCGGTTGTACCCGAGGTCATCGTTGCCGGCGTCCGACGCGATCACATAGCCGCCGAACCCGGGCAGGGTCAGGGAGGTGATGTCCTGGCTCACATCGCCCCGGGCGACCAGCCCGCCGAGCAGGGCGACCATCGCGGGCCAACGGACAAGGAGGGCTCGAAGGAGGGACTTCATGGCTCAGGAGGGCAGGGCACAGCACACCCCGGGCGGGGGGAAGGGGACTGCGAGGCTGGATTGCGACAACGGGTCCGTCCTTGGTGTGCGCTTGCTCGAATGCATCCCACCAGAATCGGGGCAATGGAACAAGGCCCCGGATGGGCTACTCCGACCAAAGTCGGATCCTGACCAATGCTGCGGATCGCCCTGCGCAGGACTGCTGATCCCGGGGGCGTCCGGCGGATTAAGGGGCCGCCCGGAAACGCCGAACAGGCCCTACCGGCCCGTCCCGCCGACGGCTCCGCGATCCCCCGGTCCATTCGATCTCGGCAACCACCGCACGGTGGTCGGAGGCCACCGCTTCCGGCAGGACGTCGACACGGACCACCCGCCAGGCGGAGGCGGGTTGGAGGAGGATGTAGTCGATGCGGCGGGTCGGATCCCCGACCGGGACGGTGGCTTCCGGGTCTTCGGCCGCGACGTCCCGCCAACGGAACAGCAGCTGCGGCATGGGAGCGCCGTCGGGCGTGGCGTTGAAATCGCCGGCCAGCACCGTGGGCAGGCCGTCCCCGGTGTCCAGCAGGTCGTCGAGGCGTTCGCCCTGGCGGCGCCGGTCGGCATCGTCCCGGAGGTGATCCAGGTGGGTTCCGGCCACGCGCACCGGCGGGCCACCGGCCCAGGGGAAGACGGTGCCCACGACCACCGACCGCGGCTCCCGTCCGGCCGAGCCCGGGAGCGGATGGGTACGTACATCCTCCAGGGGACGGCGGGAGAGGATGGCGTTCCCGTAGCCGCCGCCCTGGAAGGACATCGACTCACCGAACACCCCGTGCAGGCCGGTCAACCGGGAGAGCTCCGCGACCTGGTCCACCCCGCCCGCCCGCTGCGTCCCGCGGTCCACCTCCTGCAGGAACACCACGTCGGCGCCGCTCGATCGGATCACGTCGGCGATCCGTTCCAGGTCGAGACGTCCATCGACGCCCTCGCCGTGGTGGATGTTGTAGGTCAGGGCGGTCATGCGATGGGTGGGGGTGCGGGGCTGTCGGGTGCAACAGCCGGCGAGGACCACGGCGAGGAGGAGCAGGATGATGCCGCCGGGGCCGGGAGCCTGTCGGGGAACAGGCCCCCCCGGGGTTGCTGCCCGGGCGCGGATGCGGAGCGGGTTCATGGCCCGGCAGGTATGCAGGCTCTCAGGCGACGCCGCAATGCGCCTGGTCGCGTCGCCCGGCGGCGTAGGCCTCGAACACCCGACGGATCTCGTCCCGGACCCGTCGGAAGACGACCAGCTTCTCCTCGTCGGTGCCCGTGGCGTGGGCCGGGTCATCGAAGGGCCAGTGATGGCGGTTCACCTGGCCGGGGAACAGCGGACACGCCTGGTCGGCGTTGCCGCACACGGTGATGACGGTCTCCACGTCCTGCTGGAGGAACTCGTCCATGTGCTTGCTGGTGTGGGAGCTGATGTCGATGCCGATCTCGGCCATGGCCCGGATCGCGAGCGGATGGACGTACCCGGCCGGACGGGATCCCGCGCTGGCGACCCGGAACTGGTTCCCGGCGGCGGCGCGGAGGATGCCCTCGGCGAGGTGGGATCGGCACGAGTTGCCGGTGCAGAGGATGAGGAGGGTGGGTGTTTTCATGGTTTGTGGGCCGTTGGCTGTCCGGCGGCTGTCCGGCTGGTGGGGAACCAGTCCCGTGTCCGTTGGCAGACCTTCACGAGGAAGAGCATGAGCGGAACCTCGATCAGCACGCCGACCACGGTGGCAAGCGCCGCGCCGGAGCCGAGGCCGTAGAGCATCACTGCCGTGGCGATGGCGACCTCGAAATGGTTCGACGCGCCGATCAAGGCCGAGGGCGCGGCATCCTCGTAGGGGAAGCGCAGGACCCGGGCCGCGAGATAGGTGATGCCGAAGATGAGCAGCGTCTGGAGGGTGAGCGGGATGGCGATCCAGAGGATCGTCAGCGGATTGGCCAGGATGGTCCCGCCCTTGAAGCTGAAGAGCAGCACCAGGGTCGCCAGCAGGGCGAGGATGGAGACGGGGGTCAGGACATGGAGGAACTTCTTCGCGAACCAGTCCGGGCCCAGGGTCCTCAGGATCCAGACCCGCGAGGCGTAGCCGGCCACCAGCGGCAGCGCGACGTAGATGGCCACGGACAGCAGCAGCGCCTCCCAGGGCACCGGCATCCGGTTCACGCCGAGCAGCCAGCCGCCGAGCACGCCGTAGAGGAAGAGCATGGTCAACGAGTTCACCGCCACCATGACCAGCGTGTGGCCCGGGTTGCCCTTCGCCAGGTAACCCCACACGAGCACCATGGCCGTGCACGGGGCGATCCCGAGGAGGATCGTCCCCGCGATGTACGACCGGTAGAGGTCGACGGTCGAGCCGTCCTTCACCACCTCGGTGCCGGGGAGCAGGTCCCGGAAGAAGTGGCCGAGGAACAGCGTGGCGATGCCGAGCATGGTGAACGGCTTGATGCCCCAGTTGACGATCAGCGTGAGCAGCACGGGCCGGGGGTTGCGCCCGGCCCGGACCACCTCGCCGAAGTCGATCTTCACCATGATCGGATACATCATGAAGAACAGGCAGATGGCGATGGGAATGGAGATGACGGGGGCGCCGTTCACGTGGATGGCCATCCCGTCCAGCACCTGGGCCAGGCCCGGGGCCAGCTTCCCGAGGACGATGCCGCCCACGATGCACAACCCGACCCACAGGGTGAGCTGGCGTTCGAAGAGGCTCATGGATTTGGATTCAACGCTCATGGTTCGGAAGGGGGAGTGGACCCACAGCACCTCGACGGGTCGCAGATCCGGATCGATTTCACGCCCCGACGCTACTTGGCTGAATAGCCAAGTAAAGCCCGCGGAAGCACGGGTGTGCCGCGGGCTCCCCGGGCCCGGATCAGCCGGCGAGGAGGACCTCGGCGATCTGCACGGCGTTGAGCGCCGCGCCCTTGAGGAGTTGGTCCCCGCACACCCAGAAGGCCAGGCCGTTGTCCATGGCGCAGTCGCGGCGCAGCCGTCCCACCTGGCAGTTGTCGCGTTCCGACGTGAACAGGGGCATCGGGTAGCGGCGGGCGGCGGGGTCGTCGACCACGTCGAGCCCGGGCGCGGCCGACAGGACCTCGCGGGCGGCCTCGACGGTCACGGGCCGTTCGAACTCGGCGCTGACGGCGACCGAGTGCGACCGGTAGACGGGGACCCGGACGCAGGTGATCGAGGCGCGGAAGGCGGGGTGATGGAGGATCCGGCGTCCCTCGTTCTCCAGCTTCATTTCCTCCTTGGTGTAGCCGGAGTCGAGGAAGGAATCGACCTGGGGCAGGACGTTGAAGGCGATCTGGTAGGGGTAGACCTCGGGCTTTACGGGTTCACCGGACACGATCTGCCGGACCTGGGTTTCCAGTTCCCGGAGCGCCTGGGCGCCGGTGCCGGACACGGCCTGGTAGCTCGACGCGAACACCCGGGTGACGCCGAAGGCGCGGTGGAGCGGGCTCAGGGCCATCAGGGTGATGGCGGTGGTGCAGTTCGGGTTGGCGATGATCCCGCGGTGCGTGGCCACGTCGGCCGCATTGATCTCGGGGACCACGAGCGGCACGTGGGGGTCCATCCGGAAGGCGGAGGAATTGTCGACCACCACGCAGCCTGCGGCGACGGCCGCCGGGGCGAAGGCGCGGGAGATGTCGCCGCCCGCGCTGAAGAGGGCGAGGTCGATGCCCTGAAAGGAATCCCGGGTGAGTTCCCGGACCGGCACCTGTTCGCCGCGGAAGGCCAGGGTCTTGCCGGCCGAGCGGGCCGAGGCGAGGAGGGTGAGGCGGCCGACCGGGAAATGGCGCCGTTCGAGGACGCGGAGCATCTCGATGCCCACCGCCCCGGTGGCACCGACCACGGCCACGTGAGGAGTCCGATTCATGACAAGGGAGCGGGAGATTAGGAGGGGGCCGGGGCGTGTCGAGGGGGAAGTCGGGGCGGGTCAGCCGGCGGCCCCGCCGCCGCGGGCGAACACCCGGGCGGCGGCGGCGACGGTGGCGTCGATGTCGGCCGCGGTGTGGGCGGTGGACAGGAATCCGGCTTCGAACTGGGAGGGCGCGAGGTAGATTCCCTCGGCGAGCATCCCGTGGAAGAACCGGGCGAAGCGTTCCCGGTCGCTGTGGAGGGCGTCGCCGAGGTGATGCACCTCGCGGTCGGTGAAGTACCCGCAGAACATGGAGCCGATCCGCTGCCAGCGGACGGGGATTCCCGCCCGCCGGGCCGCCTCGGTCATGCCGGCCTCCAGCTGGCGTCCCAGGGATTCCAGCCGGGTGTAGGCGTCGCCGGCGGCGAGGGCGTCCAGCGCGGCGATGCCCGCCGCCATGGCCAGGGGGTTTCCGCTCAGCGTGCCGGCCTGGTAGACGGGTCCGAGCGGGGCCAGCCGGTCCATGATGTCGGCCCGTCCACCGAACGCCCCCACCGGCAGGCCGCCGCCGATGATCTTTCCGAACGTGCTCAGGTCCGGCGTCAGCCCGAACACCTCCTGGGCCCCGCCGGGTGCGAGGCGGAATCCGGTCATGACCTCGTCGGCGATGAGCACCGTGCCGTGCCGGGTGCACAGGCGGCGCAGGAGGTCGAGGTATCCGGGGCGGGGCAGGTAGAGGCCGGCGTTGGCGGGGACCAGTTCGAGGATCACCGCGGCGAGGTCGTCGCCCTGGGCGGCGAACACCGCCTCGAGGGCTTCGGGGTCGTTGAACGGGAGGACCACCGTGTGCCGGGCGAAGTCGGCCGGCACGCCGGCGCTGTCGGGGTTGCCGAGGGTCAACGCGCCCGAACCCGCCTTCACCAGCAGGGAATCCGCATGGCCGTGGTAGCATCCGTCGAACTTCAGGATGCGGTCGCGTCCGGTGAACCCGCGGGCCAGCCGGATGGCCGACATGCAGGCCTCGGTGCCGGAGTTGCAGAAACGGATCTTGTCGACCGACGGCACCCGGGCCTTGACCCGACGGGCGAGTTCCACCTCGAGGGGATTGGGGATGCCGAAGCTGGTTCCGCGGTCGGCGGCGGCCTTCACCGCGTCGATGATCCCGGGGTGGGCATGGCCGAGGATGGCCGGCCCCCACGTGCCCACGTAGTCGATCAGCTCGTCGCCATCCACGGTCCGCACCCGGGCCCCGCGGGCGGACTCGACGAAGAACGGCTCTCCGCCGACCGCCCGGAAGGCGCGCACGGGCGAGTTGACGCCTCCGGGGATGTGGCGGAGGGCCTCGGCGAAGAGTTCGGCGGAGCGGGGGCGCAACGTCATGCGCCGGACCCTAGCCCGGGTCCCGCAGACGGGGGAGAGGGAAACGGGCAGGACCGCGTGGTGGTCCGTCGATGCGGCTCGGGGGCAAGCGTCCTCTTCGGGCAAAGCGGTGGACCGATCCGGGTGGAGGCCCCCGATCACGGGGACGGACCGATGCGAAAGAACTGACGTTCCGGGTCGTTGGGGGTGGGGTCGACGAGGATCAGTGTGCCGGCCGGGTCGGTGATCTCCAGCGGGGGCGGCTCGACCCAGTCGGTCAGGTTGGTGCTGCGGCCCAGCCGGAAGCGCTGGTCGGGGGTGCCGGTGAACAGGAAGAGCGTCTGATCGGGGCGCCGCGGCCACTCGAGCATCCGGACCGGATCGGGAAAGCCCCCGGGCCACGACCGGAGCAAGACCCCCTGGGCGCCGCCGGCGAGGAGGAGTCCGTCGCGTCCGGAGACGGCGAAGAGGGACTGGGTGGTGAGCGAGGGAAGGGGCACCCAGCGGATCCCGTCGGCACTGCCGATCACCGTCCCGTCGTGTCCCACCGCATACCAGGCGTCCGCCACATGGGCCACGTCCTCCAGTCGCCCGGTGGTGACCGGATCCCGGGCGGTCCAGGTGGTGCCGTCGGTCGACGTCAGGATCACCCCCTCCTCCCCCACCGCGATCAGGCGGTCGCCGGCCCACCGGACCCGCGACAGGTCGGTGGAAACGCCGCTCTCCACGGCCGTCCAGGCGATGGCATCCGGGCTGTGCAGGATCGTCCCGTCCGCGCCCGCGGCCACGAACCCTCCCGGATGGGCCGCCACGCCGTTGAGCAGGGCGGAGGTGGGGCTGTCGGCGGCCGTCCAGGTGGTGCCGTCGGGGCTGGTGAGCAGGGTGCCGTCGGCCCCGCAGGCGACGTAGGTCGACCCGTTGGCGGCGACCCCGCGGAGGTCGGCGGTCGTGCCGGTCGTGTTGGTGACGGCGTACCAGGCGATGCCGAGGGTGTTGACGTGGTTGGTGACGGTGGCGGTGAGGAGGGTGGCGCCGTTGGTGAACCGGTTGGTGGCGATCACGGTCTCGAAGGCGACCGGGCTGAACGCGATGGTCCCGGAGGATCCCACGGCCACGGCCCCGCCCGGACCGCCGGCGGCGCCCAGATACACCCGGCCCCCGTGGGTGAGGGGGACGAGGGCCAGATCCCAGTCGACACCCGAGTCGCTGGTGAGGACCAGCGGACCGTCGCCCACCGCGGCGTGGAAGCGGTTGGTGCCGGGGCGGGCCTGGTACGCGACGGCCCCGTCCACGAGCGTGGCGGTGACGTTGGTGGAGACGGCCTCGAGGGGGACGATGTCGAAGAGGAAGCGGCGCGGGGATCCGTCGAGCGGGTACCAGTTGAAGGCGGAGGTGATCGACGGGCGGAATCCCTCGAGCAGCAGGCCGGCGGCGCCGCCGACGAGGAACTCGGTCCCGGTCCAGTGGGCGGCGTAGTACGGGGCGCGGGGCGCCGGGGCGGGACGTTGGACCTGGGTCTCGTCGGTCACGAGGACCTGGCCGAGGACGCTGAGCAGCGACCGCAGTTGGCCGTCGCCGGCCACCAGGCTGGCGCCGGAGGGGGATCCGGGCAGGTCGGCGCGGATCTCCTGGGCGGCGGCAAAGAGGTCGGCGGTGGTGCCGGTGTTGACCCGGCGCCACTGGGTGGCGGTGGCGTCGCCGAGCAGGGCGATCCCCTGGTCGCCCACGGCGAGGAAGCCGTTGGACAGGGGGGCCACCCGGTTGAGCGCGGTGGCCACCCCGCTGGGGCGCCGGCTCCACGTGAGGCCGTCGGGACTCGAGGCGATCCGCCCGTTCTCGCCGACCGAGACGAACAGGCCGCCCCCGCCGCCGTCGGGCCGCCAGCACACGCCGCGGAGCCAGTCGGCGAAGTCCACGGTGGACCGGGTCCAGACGAGGCCATCGGACGAGGTATGGATGGCGGCCCGGTCGCCGACGGCGACCAGGCGGTCGGTGGACGCGGCGAGATCCTCGAGCCAGTCCGGTGTGCCGAGGTCGACGAGCTGGAAGGTCGAGGCGTCGGCATCGCCCACCAGCACCGTGCCGGCCTCGCCGGTCACGATGAGGCGGCGGGGTTCGGGGCCGTTGCCATCCGGATCGAAGTACCGGACCGCGCGCAGCCAGCGTCGGGTTCCCGTGTCGGCACGGGTCCAGGCGGACAGGTCGGCGCTGGTGAACAGCTGTCCGAAATCCCCCACGGCGACGAACCGTTCACCGGGCACCTCGGTCAGGGCGGCGATGGGCATTCCGAACGGGCTGGGATTGGACCAGCGCCAGACCAGGTTGGTCTCCAGTCCGGCCCGGGCGCACGGCGACGCGAGGAACAGCGCGAGGAGGAGCCGGAGGGGGAGGGGGGCAGCAGGACGGGGCATGTCGGGCGTGGGGCGTTTCGGGCGGTCCGGGGTGCGCCCGGGTGCGGGCCGGGGTGCGATATCGGGGTGGACGGTCAGGGAGTGGCGACGGGGATGGGTGTGTGGGCCGGCACGGTGAGTCGGAACCCGGTGCCGCGGCCGGTGTCCGGCTCGAGTTCGAGGTCGCCGCCGAGATGGCGGGCGAGTTGCCGGCTGAGGGCGAGTCCCAGTCCGGTGCCCCCGGGCTTGGTGGTGTGGCCGGGTCGGAAGAGGTGGGGGCGTCGGTCGGCGGGGATCCCGGGACCGTCGTCGACCACCCGCCAGGTCCAGGATTCCGGGCCGGCCTCGAACCCGAGCAGGACCCGTCCGCCCGGGGGCGCGGCCTGGAGGGCGTTGGTGAGGAGGTTCTCGAGGATGAGCAGCACCAGGTTCGCCTCGCGGTTGGGAAGGGGGGGGCCGTCGGACGGACCGGCCTCGAGGCGGATGTCGCGGGCGGCGGCGACGGGGGACATCCGGTGGATCAGGGCGGAGGCGATGTCGGCCGGGGGGATCTCGAAGCCGGCCAGGTGTTGTTCCTCTCGGAGCACGCGGACCACCTCGTCGATCATGCGACGGAGGCGTCCGGCGGTGTCGGCGGCATCCTGCCAGTCCCCGCCGGGTTCGGCTCCCTGGGCGGCGACGAACTGCTGGAGGGCGAGGACGGGGTTCTTGAGGCCGTGGACGAGGTGGGAGGCGACGGCGCCGACGGCGCTGGTCTTGGTGGCCAGGGTCAGTTCGGCGTTGGCCCGTTCGAGCAGGCGGGTGCGGGCGGCGAGGAGCCGGTTGGCGGTGGCGAGGCGGTGGAAGGCCCAGGCGAGGGCCGCGGTGGTGGCGCCGCCCGCGAGGAGGAACGCCAGCAGGGCCTGGCGTCCCAGGTGGGCATCCAGCTCGGCGAACTCGGCCGCCAGCGGGCCGCCGTCGAGCTCGTAGACCACGATCCCCAGCCGACCCGGTCCGCGGGGATTGGACAGCGGGACCAGCACCCGGACGGGGGCGCCGGGGCGGTCCTCGAACTCGGTGACCGTGGCGCCGGCGTCCAGGCGGGCGAGGGTGCCGGGGGCGAGGGACACGGCGTTGGTCGGTCCCATGAGGGCGGCGAAGAACCAGCCGTCCGGGTCGTGGAGCCGGATGGCCTCGAGGCCCGGCACTTCCGGCACCAGCGCCGCATCGAGGGCGGCCAGGAGGGGGTCGGCGAACTCGTCGTCGGCCCGGCGGTCGATCTCCCGCCGGAGCAGGCTGCCGAGGATCTGCCCGTCGCGCCGGGCCAGCTGCTGTCGGACCTCGGTGCGGAGCTGGGCGCGGGTGAACCCGATGGCCAGGGCGAGGACCGCGAGGGCGGCGGCGATGCCGAGGACGGGCTGCCAGCGGTGTGCGGGGAAGGTCGACACGGGACTCGGGCCGGGTGGGTATCAGAAATCGTACTCGATGCCCAGCAGTCCGGTCTGGGCCCGGAAGTTGTCCGACGGGACGTTCGACCGCTGTTCCTCGTAGGCGTACTCGGCGTAGAGGCGGACCGGTTCGCCGAGCCGGCATTCGATGCGGGCCTCGGCGCCGATCTCCTCCCGGGTGCGGGGCACGGGCTGGAAGGGGGAGACGATCTGGAAGGCGAAGTCGTAGGTCGACCAGCGGCCGGTGCCGCGCAGTTGCCAGCGTCCGAGGCGGAGGGTCATCCCGGCCACGGCGCCGAGGCGGTCGTAGTCGGAGAACCCCTCGCCGTTCTCGGTGCGCCGCAGGTGGAGCAGGCGGGCGCTGGTCTGGAACCTCCGGCCGGCGTCCCAGGTCTGCCGCCATTCCAGCTGGGTGCGCAGGTCGTGGTTGGTCAGTCGGGTGCCGGTGAGGGGCGTGCCCAGGATGTCGGTCTGGGATCGGGAGTCGAAGGGACGGGCGGTCCAGTTCCACGACAGCTCGAGGACCGTGTTCGTGGCCGGACGCCAGGCGCCGACCAGGCGCGGGCCGTACTCGGCGTAGCCGCTCACCGGCGGGTCGAACCAGAAATGCCCCCCGGTGAACTGGAGCTCGAGGCTCCAGGCGTCGCGGGTGTACCGGACCGACGGGGTGGCGGTGGCCACCTTTCCCCGGGCGCGGACCGTGCCGGGCTGGCCGCCGAAGTCCGACGCGTCATAGACCTGCTCCGCGTGGTACGCCACCACGGCGAGTCCCGGACGCCATCCGCCGGGCAGGGTGCGATGGTATTCCGCCGAGGCGAGGAACAGCTGTTCCTTGTCCGCCCGCGGTTGGCCCGGGCCCGACCGGACCTCATCGAGATAGCGGCGGTCGTCGAGGCTGACAAACAGGTTGAACGCGTGGTCGTCCACCGGGAGCCGGGTGACGAAGAGGTCGGCCCCGAGCTGGCTGATGGCGGTGTCGTTGCCCGAGTTCGGGCTGAGGAGGGGATTGTCCTTGTAGCCGAGGCCGGCGCGGACGGTGAGGGAAGTGTCCCAGAAAAGGAACGGTCCGGGCTCGACCATCGGGGCGGGCTGTTCCCACGGCCCCGCGTTCACCCCCGAGAACAGGGCCAGGAAGGTGACCGCGGCCGGGAGGATTCGGAGTCCCGGGGTGCGACTGGGAGGTTGGGCGGACATGAAAAGGGCCGGCGCCCGGAGGATTCTCCGGGCGCCGGCTTTGGGGAAGGCCCTCAAACGGGAGGGTGACAGGAGTCCAATCGACCAACGTCCGGTTCAGGGACGGCCCGCGCGTCCACCGCGTCCGCCCCCTTCCGAGCCCAGGTTCTCGCCGATGCTCTCGCGGAGCTTCTCGCGGAGTTCCCGGACCTGCTCGCGGATGTCCACCCGGAGCTGCTTGCTGGCTTCAAGGAAGGTCTCACGGTTCTGGCGGAGCTTGTCGCGCAGTTCCGCGCGGCTCTCCTCGGTCGCCCCCTTCAGTTGCTGCAGGAGTTCGCGCTGCTGCTGGGCATACTGGTTGGCCTGTTCGCGGTACTGCTCGACCAGTCCCTGGAGGTTCTCGGGCAGTTCCACACGGGGGGGAATCCCGAGGCGCGGCACCTCGAAACGTCCGCCACGGTTGTTCTCACCCCGCTCGGGGCGCTCAGGAGTGACCGGCCGCTCGGGGCGCTCGGGCCGATCCGGATTCTCGGGTTCCTCAGGGTTCTCAGGTTCCTCAGGGGCCGGGTTCTCAGGGACCGGGTTCTCAGGGACCTCGGGAACCGGAACGCCCGGCGGCGTCGGACGGTCCTGTGCGTTGGCGGCGGCGGCCAGCGAGAGGGCGGCCAAGAGGCTCAGAAGTTTTGTCAGGTGGTTCATGGTGGATGTTTGTCTTGCTGTGGGGCGCAGGGCGCACCGGCTACTCGGCAATTCGTTCTGCAGGACGGGTGCCAACGCTCTGAATCTGTTTAAGTCGTTGCCGATCAACGATTGGTTCTGGATTCCGCACTTCGGGAGCGGCCGGAGAGCAAAGGAATTGGGTGCAGGACCCCAGCGATCAGGCCCCGGGCGGGGGCTATTCCGCACCCTTCTCCGGGGATTGGAGGCGGTAGCGGAGGTAGTCGCGGGACACGCCCAGGAGGCGGGCGGCGCGGGAGACGTTGCCCTGGGACTGGGCGAGGGCGTGGTCGATCAGGCGACGGATGGCGTCCTCGAGGCGGAAGCCCGAATCGGGGAAGGTGAATCCCGGATTGAGCCAGCCATCGGACGGCCCGGAGAAATCCGGATCCGCCGCCGGGTCGGGGGTCGCGGGTCCGACGCCGAGCAGCGACTCGAACTCCAGGGCGTCGCCCTCCTCGAAGACCAGGGCGCGTTCGAGCTCATGGGTAAGTTCCCGCACGTTGCCCGGCCAGCGGTAGGCGAGCAGGCGACGCCGGCCGGCGGCGGACAGGGGGCGGCGGGGCACCCGGTGACGTCGGACGAGCCGGTCCATCAGGGCCTCGGCCAGCCGCAGGACGTCCCCGCCCCGTTCGCGCAGCGGGGGCAGGTCGATCCGGAACAGGTCGAGCCGGTGGAGCAGGTCCTCGCGGAAGCGGCCCTCGGCGACGAGGCGCCGGACGTCCTGGTTTGCGGCGGCGACGATGCGGACGTCGACCGGGATCTCGCGGGTGGCGCCCACGCGTCGGATCCGATGGTCCTCGAGCACGGACAGGAGCTTGGCCTGGAGGGACAGGGGGAGGCTGGTGAGTTCGTCGAGGAAGAGGGTGCCCCCCTGGGCTGCCTCGAACAGGCCCATGCGGGCCGAGCGGGCGTCGGTGAAGGCGCCCTTCTCGTGACCGAACAGTTCCGATTCCGCCAGCGCCTCCGGCAGGGCCGAGCAGTTCATCTCGATCAGGGGGCCGGCCGCCCGGGGCCCGTTCTGGTGGAGCCAGCGGGCGATGGTGGTCTTGCCCGTGCCGGTCTCCCCCTGGACCAGCACCGGGGCGAGATGGGTCTGCATCCGGCGGTCGGCGGCGAGGATGCGGTCGAGCCGGGCGCGGAGCGGATCGAGGGCCTCGCCGAAGAAGAACTCCTGCTCCGGGGCCTCGGCCCGGCGGTGTTCCTCGGCCCGTCCGGCCGCCTGGCCGCGGCGCACCCGCTGGAGCGTGAGGGTGAGGACCGCGGGGTCGAAGGGCTTGGTGAGGTAGTCCACCGCCCCGAGCCGCATGGCCTCCACCGCCCCGGCCACCCCGCCCTCGGCCGTCATCACCACCACCCCGGTCGCCGCGCCGAACACCCGGTCGCGCAGCAGGTCCGTGCCGAGCCCGTCGGGCAGGTTGACGTCGAGCAGGGCCACGTCGAACCCGAGGTCGCCCGCCAGACGCCGGGCGGCCGCCACCGAGTCGGCGGCGGTCACCTCGGCGCCGAGGCGCTCCAGGGCCGCCTGGAGCTGACGGCGGAGCAGGGGCTCGTCGTCGAGAACGAGCACCTGGAGACCGGCGAGCGGGGCATGGGCCATGGGCGGGTCATAGCGTCGGCGACCCGTTCCGGGCCAGCCGGAATGCGCGCGGCCGATGATCCGCACCACGAATGCCGTCCCCGGCACCCCGGCATTGGCGTCGGGCGGGATCGCGGCTAGGATGCCGCCGCGATCATGATTCCATCCGAAGCCCTGCTCGAGTCGCTGCAATGGCGGTATGCGACGAAGATGTTCGACCCCGCCCGGGTGATCCCCGGGGATGTCTGGGAGACCCTGGAGCAGTCGCTGGTCCTGACCCCCTCGAGCTACGGGCTCCAGCCCTGGCGTTTCGTGGTGGTGACCGATCCCGACCTCAAGGCCCGCCTGGCCGCCCAATCCTGGCGCCAGTCGCAGCCGGCCGACTGCTCCCACTTCGTGGTGTTCGCCGCCCGGGAGAAGGTCGACGAGCGGGACATCGACCGGTTCCTCGAGCGCGTCGTGGAGGTGCGGGGCGGATCGCTGGACGCGCTGGCGGGGTTTCGTCGGGTGATGGTGGGCGACGTGGTGAGCGGCAGGCGCAGCCGGGAGTCCTTCGAGTGGGCGACCCGGCAGGCGTACATCGCCCTGGGCCAGTTCATGGCGGCGGCGGCCCTGCTGGGGGTCGATGCGTGCCCGATGGAGGGGATTGTCCCGGCGGAGTTCGACCGGCTGCTGGGCCTGGAGGGTTCGGGGTACCGGACGGTGGTGGCGTGCGCCGCCGGGTACCGGGCCGCGGGGGACAAGTATGCCGTCCTGCCCAAGGTGCGGTTTCCCCGCACGGAGGTCGTGATCCGGAAGCAGGCCACCGACCGCTAGAGGGGACGCCATGGACTGGATCCATCTGCACCTTGCCCTGAATCACCTGCCGGTGATCGGACTGCCGCTGGTCGCCGTCGTCGTCGCCGTGGGCGCGATGCGGCGGGAGCGGTGGTGGACCCGGGCGGGGCTGGTCGCGGTGGCGGCGCTGGTGGTGGCCGGGATGCTGGTCAAGGTGTCCGGCGACCAGGCGGCCCCGTTGACCCGCGGGGCGCCCTGGCATGACGACAGCCTGGTGAACCGCCATGAACAGGCCGCCGACCGGGCGGCCACCGGCCTGTTCGTGGTCGGCCTGATGGCGGTCGCCGGCCTGGTGGCGTCGCGCGGGGGACGTCCGGTTCCCGGTTGGTCGGTCGTCGGCACCCTGGTGCTCGTGGGCGCCACCGGGGTCCTGCTCGGGCTGACCGCGCAGTCCGGCGGACACATCCGCCACACCGAGATCCGTCCGGGGTTCTCCGTCCCCGGGCGCTGACCGGTCCGCCGTATCCGGACGGCTCTCATCCTCCCGTCCGGGTGCGGGCGGCCTGGCGGACGAATTCCGACACCACGGCCGTGGCCGCGGCGCTGCGGGTGGCGGCCACCGCCAGCACCTCGTCGGCCGAGACCACCTGGTCCGGTCCGCCGAGGCCGGCCGCGGCATTGGTGATGCAGCTGAGTCCGGCCACCCGGAGGCCGTGCTGCCGGGCGGCGATCACCTCCGGCACCGTGCTCATGCCCACCGCGTCGGCCCCCAGGCGTCGGAAGGCCCGGATCTCCGCCGGGGTCTCGAAGCTCGGCCCCGACACCGCGAGGTAGATGCCGGTCCGGAACCGGGCCCGCGCCCGTCGCGATGCGGTCCGCAGCATGCCCAGCAACCCCGGGTCATAGGCTGCGGTCAGGTCGACAAACCGGTCGAGCCCCCGCGGGACCGGGCCGCGGAGCGGATTCGAGCCCGTGAGGTTGATGTGGTCCGCGATGCCGAGGAAATCGCCGACCCGGAGACGGGGGGCGATGCCGCCGGCGGCGTTGGTGAGGAGGATCGATCCGATGCCGAGGGCGGCCAGGACGCGGATGGGGAAGACGACCTCCGACGGGGCGAAGCCCTCGTAGAGGTGGGCCCGACCCTGGAGGATGGCCACCTCGATTCCGTGCCAGTTCCCGAGGAGCAGACGTTGCCGGTGGCCCGGGGCGCTGCCGACGGGGAACCCGGGCAGGTCGCGGAACTCGAACGTGTGGCGGGCGTCGATGGCGTCCGCCACGCCGCCGAAGCCGCTGCCCAGGACGATTCCCAGCCGGGGCGGGCGCACGCCCCGGCGTCGCAGGACATCGGCCGTGGCGGCGGGTGAGGGGACGGTGGCCCGGCGTGGCATCGGCCCATTTCGGCCCGGAATCCCTCCGCGGCCAAGGGTTTCCTGCCGGTACCCGATTGCCGGCCGGAAAACCGCTCTTGTCCGCCCCCGGGCGACGTCTAGGCTGCGTGCACGTTTCTATGGTCGACCTGACGAACGAGGAAATCCGCCGGTACTCCCGCCACCTGATCCTGCCCGAGGTGGGCATGGCGGGGCAGCGCAAGATCCGCAACGCCAGCGTGCTGTGCATCGGGGCCGGCGGCCTCGGGAGCCCGATCGCCCTGTACCTCGCCGCCGCCGGGATCGGGCGGATCGGATTGGTCGACTTCGACACGGTCGACTACTCGAATCTCCAGCGGCAGATCCTCCATGGGGATGCCGACGTCGGCCGGTCCAAGGCCGAGTCGGCCCGCGACAGCCTCCGCGCCATCAATCCGAACGTCGACGTGGTCCTGCACCCGGTGCGGATCTCGTCCGAGAACGCCCTCGACCTGGTCCGCGGGTATGACGTGGTGGTGGACGGGACGGACAATTTCCCCACCCGGTACCTGACCAACGACGCGTGTGTGCTGCTGGGCAAGCCCAACGTGTACGGGTCGATCTTCCGGTTCGAGGGGCAGGCGAGCGTGTTCGCCCCCCACCTGGGCGGGCCGTGCTACCGCTGCCTGTATCCCGAGCCGCCGCCGCCCGGGATGGTTCCGAGCTGTGCCGAGGGCGGGGTGCTGGGCGTGCTGCCGGGGATCATCGGATGCATCCAGGCCACCGAGATCCTCAAGCTGATCCTGGGTCGCGGGGACTCGCTGATCAACCGCCTGCTCCTGTTCAACGCCCTCGACATGAAGTTCCGGGAGCTGAAGCTGCGGCGGGATCCGAAGTGCCCGCTCTGCGGCGATGCCCCGACCATCCGGGAGCTGATCGACTACGACCAGTTCTGCGGGATCGTGCCGGAGCCGGTGGCGAGGGGCGGGCATCCGGACGAGGTGACCGTCCACGAGCTGCAGCGGGCGCTGGGGGATCCGGGACTGAACATCCGGGTGCTCGACGTCCGAGAGCCCGACGAGCACCAGATCGCCCGCATCGCGGGGACGGAACTGTTCCCGCTCAGCCTCCTGCCCCAGCGTTTCACGGAGCTGGATCCGAACGTCCAGTACTACCTGCATTGCAAGGGCGGGGTGCGGTCGATGAAGGCTCTCGGGTTCCTCCGGGAACAGGGCTTCAAGTACCTCAAGTCCGTGAAGGGCGGCATCGGCGCCTGGTCGGACGAGATCGATCCCTCGGTCCCGAAGTACTGAGTCCCTGGGGTTGGGACACCAACGGATGCCCTTCGCCGGCCAGGACACCAGCCAGACGGCG
This sequence comes from uncultured Verrucomicrobiota bacterium, assembly GCA_964525755.1. GTDB lineage: Bacteria > Verrucomicrobiota > Verrucomicrobiia > Limisphaerales > UBA9464 > UBA6176. The sequence continues at coordinate 212,302 of CAZGIK010000001.1, read as the reverse complement.
GTCTACCGCCGGCTGGCGTCGCACGCCACCATCCTCAAGATCGTCCTCGGCTTCCTCGCCCTGATCACGGTCGGCACGGTGCTGCTCCGGTTGCCGTCGGCCCAGCAGGAGGGGGCGGGGGTCGGGTGGCTGGACTCCCTGTTCGTCGCCACGTCGGCCGCCTGTGTCACCGGGCTCACGACGGTCAACGTCGGCGAGTCGTACTCCCGCTTCGGGCAGTCGATCCTGCTGGCGCTGGTCCAGATGGGGGGCCTCGGGATCATGACGGCCGGGACCGTGTTCCTGCTGTTCCGGGGACGCGGCCTGTCCTCGCGCAGCGAGGACTTCATCAACTCGCAGGTCGGCCGGCTGCGCAGTGCGCGTCCGCTGGACATCTTCCTCTACGCCTTCGCCCTGGTGTTGATCTGGGAGTTGCTGGGGACGGTGGCGCTGGCGTGGCTGATGCTGGAGCACGACCCGTTGATGCCGGTGGGCGAGGCGGTCTGGCAGGCGGGCTTCCATGCGGTGAGCGCGTTCTGCAACGCCGGGATCTCGACCTATCCCGACGGGCTGGGCGCGTGGGGCGACCATCCCGCCCGGCTGGCGGTGGTCTTCGTCCTGGTGGTGGCGGGGGGCATCGGGCTGATGACCCTGGTGAACTTCCGCTACTTCTACTGGTGGCGCCGGGACCGGCTGCGACGGGGGCAGCTGACCCTGCAGACGCGGGTGTGCCTTGGCGTGTCCGCGTTGCTGCTGCTGCTCGGGATGCTGCTGACGTGGGTGACGGAGGCCGACCACAGCCTGCGGGGGCTTCCGTGGTGGCGGCAGGCGGGATGGGCGCTGTTCCACTCGGCCATGACGCGGACGGCGGGGTTCAACGTGGTGGATCTCGAGCAGATGAGCCCGACGGCCCTGCTGGGGTCGCTGCCGTTGATGTTCGTGGGGGGGGCGCCCAGTTCGATGGCCGGCGGGGTGAAGGTGACCACGCTGGTGCTGCTGGCGGCGTCGAGTGTGGCGGCGCTGCGCCGGCGTTCCGACCTGGTGGCCGGGCGCAACAACCTGCGTCCGGACCAGGCCCATGCGGCGGTGATGTTGGTGGTCCTGGCCGGCTTCACCCTGTTCCTCGGCGTCATGCTCCTCATGCACATCGAGGAGGGCGGGGTGGCGGCCTCGGGGGTCCACCACTGGCTGGCGGTGGTGTTCGAGGCGGTCTCCGCCCTGTGCACCGTCGGCCTCAGCACCGGCATCACCCCCGACCTGACCCCGGGCGGCAAGCTGGTGGTCATCGTCCTGATGTTCGTCGGCCGCCTGGGTCCCCTCTGCCTTGCCATGCACCTCGCCCGTCCCCCCTCCCAACCCCGGGTGAGCTACCCGGAGCAGGAGGTCTCGATGGGCTGAGGCCCCCCTGATTTCATGAGCCAGCGTGTCTTCATCATCGGCGCCGGGCGTTTCGGCGTTCACCTTGCCACCCGCCTCAGCGAACTGGGGAGCGACGTCACCCTGGGCGACCAGAACCAGGCGATGGTGCAGGACCTGTCCGAGGCCGGGTTCCGGGCGGTTCGGCTGGATGCCGACGACGCGGGCGACCTGCGGGCGGCCGGGGCGCCGGACGCCGACGTGGTGGTGGTCGCGATCGGCGAGAACATGCAGGCCAGCATCCTGTGCACGCTGATCCTGAAGGAACTGGGGCAGAAGCACGTGGTGGCGCGGGGCATCAACGACAAGCACGCCCAGATTCTCGCCAAGCTCGGGGCCGACCGGGTGATTCTGCCGGCCCGCGACAGCGCCGTCCGGCTGGCCGAGGAGATCCACGCCGAGGCTGGCGGAGAGCGCGTGCCCCTGGTGTCGGACTTCCAGGTGGCCCAGGTCCGTCTCGGGCCGAAGCTGGCCGGCGTGCCCCTGGCCGAGGCCGGGTTGCCGACCAAGTACCACCTGATGGCCGTGCTCCTGAGCCGGACCGACGCAAAGGGTCGGGTGGAGGTCGGACTCGTGGATCCCAAGGAGGCCCTGATGCCCGGGGATGTCCTCTTCGTGGTGGGGCACAAGGAGGACATCAACGAGTTCGAGGAGAAATGCGGCCGGGTGGAGGAGTGAGCCCGTGCCCGTGGGGGTGATCCGGGCCTGCGGTCTTCTCCGTTCCCGGCCCGCCCCGGTCCTTGCGACCGCGTGGGGGTGGTCGTAGGCTCCCGCGTCCGCTGCCCCTGCCGGTCATGAAACGTCGACTCACCCTCACCGCCCTGGGCGCCGCCCTGGGGCTCTACGTGCTTTCCGGCGCCCAGGTCCTCCGCCTCTCGGCGGCCGACGAGAGGGACGACCCCTACCAGCAGATCGAGCTCTTCACCCGGGTGCTGGAGCGGGTCCGACGCGACTATGTCGACGGCCAGGAGCTCAACTACCACGACCTGATCCAGAGCGCGCTCAAGGGGATGCTTTCCTCGCTCGATCCGCACTCGGAGTTCATGGATGTGTCGCGTTTCGAGGACCTGAAGGAGGACACCGAGGGGACCTACGGCGGGGTCGGCCTGCAGGTGCAGGCGCGCGATGGGGCCCTGCAGGTGATCGCGCCGATGGAGGACACCCCGGCGTTCGAGGCGGGGATCATGACCGGGGACCGGATCATCGAGATCGAGGGGAAGTCCACGGAGCGGCTGACCCAGGGGGACGCCATCGGCCTGCTCCGCGGGGCGCCCGGCTCGCCGGTCTCGATCACGGTCCAGCGCGGCACCCAGGAGCCGCGCGAGTACACCCTGGAGCGGGCCGACATCCGGGTCTATTCGGTGAAGGACATCGACAACCGCCGGGAGTTCCCGGTGGGCGACGACCGGATCGGCTACGTGCGGCTGACCCAGTTCGGGGAGCGGACGGCCGACGAACTGGAGGAGGCCCTCCGGCAGCTGGAGGCTCGGGGATTGGACGGGCTGGTGCTGGATCTCCGCGGCAACCCCGGCGGCCTGCTCGACCAGGCGGCGGCCGTGTGCGAGAAGTTCCTCGAACGGGGCCAGCCGATCGTGTCGACCGAGGGTCGGAACCCGGCCAACAACACCCGTCGGCTCGCCTCCGGACGCGGTCGTGTCCGGAAGCTCCCGATGGCCATCCTGGTCAACGGGGGCAGCGCCAGCGCGGCGGAGATCGTCTCCGGGTGCCTCCAGGACCTGAAGCGGGCGGTGGTCATCGGCGAGCAGACCTTCGGCAAGGGATCGGTCCAGAGCATCCTGCCGCTCCAGGACGGATCGGCCCTGCGCCTCACCACCGCCAAGTACTACACCCCCAGCCACAAGGTCATCCACGAGCAGGGCATCACGCCGGACATCACGGTGCCGCTGACCGAGGACGAGGAGATCGCCATCCAGCTCCGACGGATCCCCGGCGGGGTGTCGAACCTGGAGGATGCCCTGAAGGCGTTCCCCGAGGAACGTCGGGCGGTCCTCCGCGACCTGGCCAGCCAGGCGGCCGATCCGCAGCTTGAGCGGGCCATGGACCTGCTCAAGGGGGTGAACCTCTTCAGCCGGCGTGCCGGGGAACGCCCGGGACGTGGCGCCCGGGCCGATGCCGGGGCCGGGTCGGTGCCGACGCCCTGACCGGCCGATGATCCTGGCGCTGGAGACATCCTGCGACGAGACCAGCGCCGCGGTGGTCGCGGACGGCGTGGTCCGTTCCAACGTGGTCTCGTCGCAGGTCCGGATGCATGCCGAGTATGGCGGGGTGGTTCCGGAACTGGCGACCCGGGAGCACCTGCGGAACCTGGTGCCGGTCGTCGTCGAGGCCCTGCGGCAGGCCGGTGTGGGCGTGGACGCACTGCGGGCGGTGGCGGTGACCCGGGGGCCCGGTCTTCCGGCGGCCCTGATGGTGGGATACCAGGCCGCCCAGGCCCTCGCCTTCGTCCGCGGCCTGGCCTTCCTCGGACTGCACCACCACGAGGCGCACCTCTATTCGGCCTGGATCGACGGCGATCCGCCCCGCAGCCGCCTGTCGGAGGTCGAGCCCAACGTCGCGCTGGTCGTCAGCGGGGGGCACACGCTGCTGGTCCGGGTCGATGACGAGCGGCGGCACCGGGTGCTGGGCGGGACGCTCGACGACGCGGCGGGGGAGTGTTTCGACAAGGTCGCCCGGATGCTGGCACTGCCCTATCCGGGCGGACCGGTCCTTGACCGCCTGGCCGAGGAGGGCGATCCCGCGGCGTTCACGTTTCCCCGTCCTCTCATCCACGAGGCGAACGACGACTTCAGCTTCAGCGGGCTGAAGACGTCGGTCCGGTACTTCCTCGACCGGCATCCCGGCCTGGCCGACGACCCGCGGGTGCTGCGGAACCTGTGTGCCGCGGTGCGGGCGGCGATCGTCGACACCCTGGTGGCCAAGACCGTGCGGGCGGCGCGGCGCATCGGGGTGCGCTGCGTGACGGCGTCGGGCGGGGTGACCGCCAACCGCGGCCTGCGACGGGACCTCACCGCCGCCTGCGCCCGGCACGGTCTCCGCCTGCGGATTGCCGCGGGACCGTTCTGCACCGACAACGCCGCCATGGTGGGCGTGCTGGCCGAGCGCCGGTTGGCCCTCGGCGTTCCGTCCACCCCGTTCGACGTCGAGACCCGGCCCGGCTGGGAACTGTCGGAGACCGGTCAGCCGGATGCGGCCCCGGCGCCGGGGCCGGCCAGGTGACGCGCCTGGCGGGGCGGCGGTCCGTCGGTCCGTCCCGGCCGGGCCGCGGACCGGGGCCGCGGCACGTCGGCCAGCACGGCCGGGACTTCCGGCATGCCCGAGCGGAGATGATCCCGGCGGAGCGACTCGCGGACGGTTTCCGGGTCCGTTCCCGTGCCGATCAGGTGCTCCCCGAGGAGGTCGAACTGCCGGCGTCGGGCGATTCCCGAGGTGCCGGTTCCCCGGCGATGGAGGGCATCGGAGAACCCGAGGAAGGCGGTGAACGGCGAGGCGTCGTGCCAGAGCAGGGGGAGGGTTTCCCGGAAGAGGCCGCTGTTGTGGAACAGGTCCCAGTGGCGGGAGAACCGACGCAGCCGGGCCATGGTTGCGAAGTCGAGGTCGCGGTTCTCCAGCAGGTCGTACGGCGGCTCCGGGTTGTAGCGGACGGCGAACCCGGCGTCGTGGCGGGTGATGGGGGTGCCCCGGAGCCGCTTCAGGATGCCCACCTGGATCTCCTGCGGCCCCAGCGCCAGCAACCGGTCGAATCCCGCGGCAAAGCTCCCGAGGTCCTCGCCCGGCAGGCCGGCGATGAGGTCCACGTGCAGGTGGACGCCGGTGGCGGTGCGGAGCCAGCGCAGGTTCTCCTCCAGCCGGGCATGGTCCTGTCGCCGCTGGATCCGTTGCTCGACCTCCGGATTGAGCGTCTGCACGCCGATCTCGAACTGGAGGGCCCCGGGCGGGAACCGGGCGATCATCTCCCGCAGCCCCTCGGGGAGCCGGTCGGGAATCATCTCGAAATGCACGAACAACCCCGGGTCGAGGCGGTCGAGGAAGAATCCCAGGATCCGGCGGGCGGTGGTGATGTCGAGATTGAAGGTCCGGTCCACGAACTTGAACTGCCGCACCCCCCGCCGATGGAGGTCGTCGAGGGCCCCGAGGAACGGCTCCAGGGGGAACCCGCGCACCCCGGTGTCGAGCGAGGAGAGGCAGAACTCGCAGCGGAAGGGACATCCGCGCGACGCCTCCACGTAGACGATCCGCCGGGCGCAGTCGTCGTCGTCGTACAGGGGGTAGGGCAGGGCGAGGGTCGACGGGTCGGGCGGGGCGGCGCGGATCACCCGCGGCGGCGTCGGACCGCCGTCCAGCAGGGTCCGGCACAGCCGGGCGAACTCGAGGTCGGCCTCCCCGGTGATCACATGGTCCGCCATCCGGACGATCGGCTGGTCCTCGATCTCGTGGCTGACCTCGGGTCCGCCGAGGACGATCACCAGGCCGGGCCGGATCCGGCGGAGCAGGGCGACCAGCGAGGTCATCGGCGTGACGTTCCAGATGTACACCCCGAGGCCGAGGATGCGGGGATTGCGGGCGAGCAGGACTTCGGCGATGTCGATCGGCCGCTGCTGGAGGTCGAACTCGAGCAGTTCGGCGCGCGGGGCGAGGTCGCCCAGGTTGGCGAGGAGGCAGCGGAGTCCGAACGCTGCGTGGATGTAGCGCGCGTTGAGGGTGCTCAGGACGATCTCCGGCATGACGGGCGGAGCATGGCGGGGTCCGGTCGCGGCGAACAGCCCGGCCGTGGCTTGCCGCGCGGGAGTTCGTCCGCATACTGCCCGGGTCGCCCCCGTTGGCGGGGGCGTCCTGCCGCCCCGTCCAAATGATTTCCGAAGATCGCATCGGTCTGGCCCCGCTGGACCACACGTCGCTCCACCGCCACGTCAATCTCAAGCTGGCCGAGCTGGGGCTTCCGACCGTCCCGCGGTCCGGCGAGGCCGATGTGGCCGAGCCCTCGCTGGCGCAGTTCATCGCGCATTCCCGGGAGAAGGACCGTCTGCTGGCGTCGTACCTCTGTCCGGCCGACGCCCGGATCCAGGCGTTCCTGTGCGACTACCTGGGGGACATCCAGGTGCCGCCCCGGTTGCCGGGCCGGACGCTGGTGCTCGACCGGTACGGGCTGGCGCGGACGCTCTCGCTGCCGCCCGACCGGGACGAGCATGTGTCCCCCATGCTGAGCAGTTTCCGGGTGGCCAACGGGGTGCTGCACAATCCCAAGGCCGACCGGCGGACCACGGCGGGGACGTTCCATGTGGCCGAGGGCGGGCTGCCGATCCCCGACGACAAGAAGGCGGTGCCGAAGGAGGTCTTCGGCAACCTGCTGCGGATCGCCTTCCGTCCCCCGGGCGACCTCCTCCGCCTGCCGTTCACGGCCACGGTGCCGCATCCGGCCGAGGCCTTCGTGTCGCTGCTGCTGCGGCCGACGGTCTGTCCGGAGGTGCCGGGCTTCATCCCGCACAAGTCGATGGAGACCCGGTTCTTCGTGCCGGGATCGCTGGTGGCGAACCTGGACTTCGTGGAGAGCATCTTCGGCAACGCCGGCGACCCGTACCTTCCGGAGAACGACGCGGGTCTCGACGTCCACGGGTGGACCGGCCACACGGGCTGCGTGATCCTGGCGCCGCATCTCAACGGGCTGACCAAGAAGGAGGTGGGGCTGCCCCGATGGGATGATGCCAGCGAGCGGCAGCGGCGGGACGGGATGTGCTGGCGGGACGAGCGGGAGCTCTACAACGACGGCACCCCGTTCAAGCTGACCGCCCGGGACACCTCCGGCGTGATCGTGACGCTGATCTCGGACAACTACTTCGGCTACTGCAAGAAGGAGGTGAAGACCCAGATCTCCTACGCGGCCAACCTGTACGGGCTGGTCGAGGAGGAGCATGCGGGCGGCGCGCTGGTCTTCCCGCGGTACGACCTCGCCGGCGAGTACGACTCCAGCCAGCACCGCCGCAAGTATCCCCACACCTTCTCCGACGTGGTTCGCCTGCTCGACGGGACGATCGACGTGCGGGAGGAGGGCTATGCGGTGGATCGTCGGCATCCGGGGATCGTCTACGTGCCCGAGGGGTCACGGTTCCATCTCGAATCCCAGTCGGTGCGATGGGACCGGCCGGCCGGCGGGGAGGTCCGGCTCCGCCTGCGGCTCGGCAACGCCTATGTCCTGCCCAGCGGCTTCCAGGTCCACCTCGAGCAGCCCGTGGGTGGCCGGGCTTGGCGGCTGATCGGCACCCGGCCCGAGGGCACCCTGTGCCACAAGCCCTGCACCGTCAGCGGCGGCGGCAAGAGCGAGATCTCCAAGCCCATCTCCGACGCCATCATCTACGGGCCGGTGTTCGTGGCCGACTTCGAGGCGGACTTCGACCGGGTCGGTGAACTGCTCGGTCACGACTACTCGCACCGGTATGCCGATCCGAAGCGGGCGGGTGAGGACCAGCGGAGCATCCTGTCGCCCGAGCGCACGCTGGGATCGGTCATCAAGCTCCTGTCCCCCCGGGCCGAGTACAACGCCGAGTACAACGCGTGGCTGGCCACCATCCCGCAGCACATCAAGGAGCTGGTCCTGGTGGTGAAGCGGTTCTGGCGGCCGGAATGGGGGAACGACTGGCGCTCGCAGTTCGCCGTCGACACCATCAACGGCACCCCGGCCAACGAGCTGCGGGTGGGCCGGACCAAGCTCTCCACCCAGTTCCTGCGGGTCGGATACGATTCGGCCGGGGCCTGGCGCACGTTCGGACTCCGGAAGGATTTCTTCCCCGCGAAGAAGATCCAGATGGAGGACGACATCACGGCCAGCGTCACGGTGCCGTCGACCGCCCTCGGGGCGGCGGATCCGCAGAGCAACACGCCGTCGGTCAAGTTCGTGCAGAACGTCGAGTTCCGGCTGTTCCAGCGTCCGGACGACGCGGTGATCCGGGGATACGACCGCATGGCCGAGTCGGATTTCTCAGGGTCGCAGAACTTCTTCAGCAACTACGAGCCGCTGGGGCGCCCGGCGGTCCGGGAGTTGCTCGACGACGCGATCGGGTTCCATCGGTTCACCGCCCCCATGCAGGACCTGATCCGGCGCACGGCGGCGGCCGAGGGTCCGGGCAGTTCCCATCTGGTCTCGACCGCGTTTCCGCGGATCGTCGACGGCAAGCCCTCGAAGAACCCTCGCTACCTGCAGACCCGTCCGGGCCTGACCGATCCGCGGGGCCGCTACCTGGCGGAGGTGGGGGCGCGCCTGGCGCGGCGGCTCCCGGTGGGCGCCCCGGTCCTGACACCGGTCCATGCCGTCCTGGCGGGCCGGCGCAACAATGCGGCCGACGACAAGGTCCGGTCCCTGGCGTGCTACGGGCCGATCCACTACCTGGAACTGCCCGAGCTGTTCATGGAGTTCATCTCCAGCATGACCGGCAAGTCCCCGAGCACCACCGGTGCGGGCAGCGAGGGGGCACTGACCAAGGGACCCTTCAATGCGCTGCCGCCGGTGTTCGACCTCAACGCGGCCCTGGTCGGGTACATCGTCGGCGGATACCCCGGATTCCTCACCTCGGCCGGGGTGCTGGGTCCCCGGTATCGGGTCGACCACGACGTCAGCCTGCTGGTGCCCGAGGTCTGGTCCCGGATGGGAGTGGAGGAGCGGGACCCGGCCTTCCTGCTGCAGCACGGATACCTGGAGCGGCTGGAGGACCGCGAGCACGACGGTCGGACCATCCAGGCGAGCCGTCTCGGCTACCGGATCACCCCGAAGTTCGCCAAGACCTTTCTCGGCCGGGTGTTCAACCATCCCCATGCCGTCCTCACCGAGGAGATGCTGCGGCCGGATCTGCAGGACCCGGCGGAGTTTGCCGACGCGGTGGCGAACGTGGTGGAGACGCATCGGCGGGTGGCGGAGCACTACTTTGCCGACGGCAGCGTGGAACTGGCCTGCCCGCCGCTGAAGGCGTTGCTGCACATCATGCGCGACAACCACCACGAGGGCCGGCCGTTGTCGGATCCGGCGATCCGTCGCCTGTTCGACCGGGACGAGGTGCTGGCGAGCGACTGGTATGCCGCGCGGTTGGCGGCCCGTCAGCGTCTCGACGAGCGCCTGTGGCGCCGGCATGCCGAGTACCTGGAGAAGTTCCTCGGCCGGTCCAGCTACGCCGAGGAGGCGGAGCGGTTGGGCATGCGCGAACGGCTCAGCCAGGCGCGCGTGATGCTCGAAAAGGTCCGGTCGCCCGGCCACATCGAGTCCCTGCGCGGCACGCTGGGGGCGGAACCGGCCCTGGTGGCCTGAGTCGGAACCCCGCAGCGGGATTGGTCCCGACGGGCCGGGGCCGGCATGCCTCGCCGCAGGACCCCTCGGAGTTTACGGAGAGCCTCTCAGGGAAGGGGTACCCGGACCTCGCGGGCGCCCTCCGGAACGGGGACGACCTGTTCCGGCAGCCCGGGGCGGAGGACCCGCACGGCCACGGCGGGGGACCGGATCTGGAGGACGGGCGCGAGGGCGTTCTGGGACCAGTATCCGCCCCCCGCCTGCACTTCGCGGAGCGGTGATCGCGAGCCGTCGGCGCCCAGCAACTGGAGGCGTGTGCCGATGGCGGACGGGTTGCCGGGCGGGCCTTCCAACCGGATCCGGATTCCCGGCCGGGCCCGGGTGTTCCGGAAGAGGCGGGTCTCGGCGCCGTTCTGTCCGATGGCGATGTCGGGGCGTCCGTCGCCGTTGAAATCCGCCACGGCCAGACCCCGTTGTTCCCCGAGGACCCGGATGCCGCTCCCGGCGGCGCGCAGGCGGTCGAACGTGCCGTCGCCCCGGCCGAGAAGGATTCGACCGACCCCGCCATCGAGTCGGGGGTGATCCGGCGGCGTGCCGAAGAAGTTCTGGGCGAGGGCAATATCCTCGTTCCCGTCGCCGTCAAAGTCGGCGACCGCCACCCCGAAGGCCGGGGCCCACTGGGCTTCCCGGGGGAGCGGATGCCGCTCGAAGCGGGATCCACGGTTGAGGAAGACGGAGGACTCGAGGGTGGTCGCCTGGAGGTGACCGGCGGTGGCGAACCGGTTCCTCAGCAGGCCGGGGATGTCCGTCCCGGCAAAGGACGCGTGGGTGGGGTAGGCCTGCCGGAGGAACGGAAACACGGCCCCGAGGACGAAGAGGTTGCGTCGCGGGAGCAACCGCCCGGTGGCGGGATCGGTCAGGGATTCGATGTGGTCGACCGATCCGCTTCCGTCGAGATCCGAGTGGAAGAGGTGCACCGGGGCGTCGACGGAGGCCTGGTAGGGGCTGTTGCGGCCCCAGTTCGAGGCGACCAGATCGGTGAGTCCGTCGCCGTCGAAGTCCCCGGTGGCCACCCCTTGCCACCAGCCGGCATGCCGGATCAGGTCCCACTCGGCGGTGCCGTCCACCAGGCGCCCCTCCCGGTTGTGCAGGACGCGGACCGGTCCCCATTCACAGGCGAGGACCAGATCGGGCCAGCCGTCGGCGTCGAGGTCGCTCCAGATCGCCCCGTTGACCAGCCCGATGCCCGAGAGGACCGGGCGGTTGGCCTCGTCGGGAAGAAAGGATCCATCGTCCTGGCCGAGGAGCAGCGTCGAGGACGCGGGTTCCGGGTGGCGTCCCCTGAGGAACTGGCCCCCGACAAAAAGGTCCAGGCGTCCGTCGCGGTTGACGTCGGCGACGGCCAGGGGACCGGGGCTTGCCGGGAGGGTGGGCAGGGTTTCCGGAGGATGGGACGCATCGGGGCCCAGGCCGAGGAGCGATCCCCCGCCGGGGTCGTCCGTCTCGAGACCGGCCAGACCGGCGATGATGCGGACGGGCCGTTCGGAACCGGTCCGTGCCGGGAGGGACACGATCCCGGTCAGGTCGTCGGGGATCGCCATGGCCGGCTGGGGCAGGCGTTCGAAGCTCCGGCCCCCGACATTGCGCAGGAGGACGGGCGCGCCCCCGCGGCCCGAGCCGATGACGAGGTCGTCCCAGCCGTCGGCATCGAGGTCGACCCACGCGAGGCCCGGCCCGCCCTGGCTGAGGCGTCTGGGGAGGAGGGGCTGGCGGAGGAAATCGTTGAACGGCGGTTCCGCGTGGACATGTCCGAGGAGCGGGGATTCGTCGGCGAAAAGGGGAGGCGGGTCGTCACGGACGGGCGGCGGGGCGTCGGCGGGCGGTTCCGGCGGATGCACCACGACCCGGGTATTGGGGCGGATGCCGGCAAGCAGTTGGTGCCGTCCGTCGGGCCAGGTCACCTCCAGGGTGAGATCCCGGGCGCTCCCGGGTCCCGCGGCGAAGACGCGGACCGGATCATCGCCCGAAAGGTAGCGGCCACCCGACACGACCGTCTGGGATTGGACCACGGGTCCGCCCAGCAGGCGGAGGCGGCTCCCGATGCCCTGGGTGTTCGGCGCCCTGCCCGAGAGGCGGACAGCCACCCGGGGAGCGTCGGCATTGTTGCGGTAGACCAGGGGCGGGGCGTTCAGGCAATTGATCACCACATCGAGGTCCCCGTCGTCGTCGAGGTCCGCGAGCGCCATCCCATGGCTCACCTCCGGGGCGTCGAATCCCCAGTCGGCGCCCCGCTCCGCGAAGGTGCCGTCGCCCCGGTTGTGGAAGGCATGGTTCGGGACGATGAGGGGCGGGAACAGGAGGAGATCCTCCCGGGCCTGGCGCATGCCGGTCGGCCCCCGTCGGCGACGGGCCATGATCCGTTCCATGGCATCGAGATCGAGGATGTCAAAAGCATGGCCGGTGCCGACGAGGATGTCCTCGAACCCGTCGAGATCGACATCGAGGAAGGCGGTGCTCCAGGACCATTCCGATGCGGCCACGCCGGCGGCGTGGGCCACCTCGAGCCAGGAGCCGTCGCCCTGGTTGATGTGGAGGGTGTTGTGGCTGGCCAGGGGTCTGTCGAGGTGGACGCCGGGCAGGCGCGGAGGCGGGTTGAAATCGCCGGACTGGGTCATGCGGAGCCGGTGGGTCCGGCTGGCCATGTCGACGACGAACAGGTCGTCGAGACCGTCGCGATCGATGTCCGCCACGTCGACGGCCATGGAGAAGTGGCTGGTCTTCCGGAGGGCGGTGGTGGGCAGGGCCCGGAAGTGGGCGTTGCCCTGGTTGATCCAGATGCGGTCGGGGAAGTCGAAGTCGTTGCAGACATAGATGTCGGGTCGGCCGTCGCCGTTGATGTCCCGGAGAATGACCGAGAGGCCGAGTTCCATGGGCGTTTCCAGCAGGGGCTTCCCTTGTTCGTCGAGGAAGCGTCCCCCGGTCCACGACAGGTCCTCGAACCGGCCATTGCCGCGGTTGAGGTAGAGGTGGTCGGGGTCGCCCATTTCGACCATCCTTCCGTCGACGATCCGAAGGCGGCGGGCGAGCGGGCCGGAGGGCTGCATCTCCCCGTCGACCAGGCGCATGGGAATGGCCCCGCCGCTGCGGAGGATCGACAGGTCGGCGTAACTGGCCATGTAGAGGTCCGGCAGTCCGTCATCGTTGAGGTCCGCCACGGCGATGGACGACCCTCCCCCGTGGGCATGAAACCCGGGGTTGTCCGCCCTGCTGAAGCCGCCCTTCCCGTCGTTGAGGAAGAGGCTCGGGCCGGTGGTCATCGACGTGACCACGAGATCGAGGTGGCCATCGCCGTCGAGGTCGGCCAGCACCGCTCCCGTGGAGGCCTGGTCGGCGAGGGCGGCCCCGGCGGTGTCGGGGACCGGCTCGAAACGAAACCCGCCGAGGTTCCGGTACAGGGCATTGGGCCCGCCGAGGTTGCAGAGGTAGATGTCCACCCTTCCGTCACCGTCGACATCCCCCAGTGCCACCCCGGCCCCGTTGAGGAGGTTGTTGTTGGCCATGGCGGCGGCGATGGGGACGGAATTGGTGAAATGGATCCCGGTCCGATCCGCGGGAAGCCGTGCCAGGAGGGAACCGTCCTCGACGCGGGGTTGCAGGGGTTGCCAGCGGTGGGAACCGGCATCGGTCCATGGCGGAAGCCCGGCCCCGAGCACGACCGGCCCGAGAAGGGCCATCACCGTGATCCCGGCCCGGACGACGCCGGTCCTGTCGAGCGGGGATGCGCCGGTCCGGGTCACGGAATGACCTCCACGGTGTCGGGATGGCGGACGCGAATCGACCGGGCGTCCGGCGGGAGGGGAAGGCGGCGGGGGGATGCCTCGCCCGGCCATCGGACGAGGACGGCCCGGACGGGCTGGGGTCGGGCGAGCACCTGGATGAGGGCGTCCTGGGACCAGTAGCCTGAACCGGCCCGGATCTCGCGGGCCGGACCGATGCCACCGTCGGCATACTCCGCGCGGACGACGGCGCCGAGGGCATCCGGATTCCGCGGGGGACCGTGCAGGTGCAGCCGGAGACCGGGACGGCCGCCCTGGTTCCGGTAGAGGCGCGTCGGGGCACCGTTCTGGGTGACCACGAGGTCCGGGCGGCCGTCGTGGTCGAAGTCGCCGACGGCGGCCCCGCGTTGTTCCCCCGGGATGGAGATGCCGCTGGCGCGGGCGTCGACGGGCGTGAATCCCCCGTCGCCGTCGCCCAGGAGCAGGGCGCCCCGTCCGGCGTCGTAGCGCTCGGTGTTGGGGTCGTTGGCGGAAAAGTTCTGGCCCAGGAAGAGGTCCTCCCGGCCGTCGCCGTCGAAATCGGCGATGCATGCCGCGAAGGCGGGCGCCCACTGCGCGGCGTCGGGAAGCGGGCGGGGATCGAGCCGGAGGCCGCCCCGGTTCAGGAGGAGGTGGGATTCCAGCACGCGGGCCTCGGCGATGCGGGCCCGGGGTGCGAGGTCTCCGAGGATGTCATCGATGGTGGCCCCGCCCAGGGCCCGATGGGAGGGGAATCGTTGGGGGATGAAGGGAAGGGCCGGTGCCAGCGAGGAGAAGACGCGCCACGGGACCCATCCGCGGCCCGGAAGGTGCCAAGCCTCAAGGATGTCCACGGCGCCCCGATCAAGAAAATCGCCGTGATACAGGCGGATGCCCTCGCCGCGGTGGGGTTGGTGGCGTGTGTTGGATCCCCAGTTGGACGCGACGAGGTCCATCAGGCCATCCCCGTTGAAGTCGCCGGCGGCGACGCCGTTCCACCAGCCGGTGAGTCCCCCGAGTCCGAAGCTCCCCGTGGCCTCATCCAGCGCTCCGTCCCGGTGCCAGAAGATGCGGACCGGCCCCCATTCGCAGGCCAGGGCAAGATCCGGAAACCCGTCCCTGTCGAGGTCGGTCCAGGTGGCGCCACTGACCAGGCCGACGTCTGCCAAGGGTGCGGAAAGGGCCGGATCCACCTGCCAGGAGCCGTCGGTGAGTCGAAGGATGAGCGACGGGGCGGACTCGGGATAACGTCCCGGAATGCTGCGTCCACCGATGAACAGGAGCAGGTCGGAGGTGCCGCCCCAGGAGGTCAGGGCGAGCGGGCCGGCGCTGGCGGGGAAGTCGGGCAGGAAGAAGCCGGGTCGATCCTGGTCCGGCCGGTACTCCAACAGGGCGGGGCCGGCCGTGGACGGCGCCTCCTGGGAGGCGACGCCGGTGAGGACGGCGGCCGAGCCATCGGGTTTGTGGAAACCGAGGATGCCGGTCTGGTCGACGGGCAGCGGAACCTGCCAGTCCGGCTGGTCGAACGGTGTCCAGGCCTTCCCCCTGTCGTTCAGCAGGGCCGAGAGGTATCCACCGGCGCCGGTACCGACCAGCAGGTCTTCCCAGCCGTCGCCGTTGATGTCGAACCAGGCAACCCCGGGACCGAGTCGGCTGAGCTGACGGGGGAGGAGAGGTTGGCGTGCGAAATCGTCGAACGGGGTCTCGGTGTGCCGGTGCGCGAGGAGGTCGCTGGCGTCGTCGAAGAGGGGCCGGGCCGGCCCGGTTGGCGGAAAGGCCCGCGCCCATGCCGAAGGGGTGGACCGCGAGGCCCCGGCCTGGCGCACCTCGTAGAGCGAGTTGGGAACGACATCGTGGATGACGGTGCGAACGGGATCGGGCCCCGGCCATTCCACTTCGAGGACGAGTCCGTCCCGGGCCGTCCCTGCGGCGAACGTCCGCGTGGGGGCATCGGAGGAAAGGTAGCGCCCCCCCGCGAGCATCTCCTGGGACTGGGGTGCCGGGCCGCCGAGCAGCCGGACCTTGGCCCCGATGCCGCGGGTGTTGGGGGCCAGTCCCACGAGCTGAACGGCGACACGGGGCGCGGGGGCGGTGTTCTGCAGGAGGAGGGCCGGCCCGTTCATGTTGTTGACCACCGCGTCGAGGTCGCCGTCGCCGTCGAGGTCCGCCAGGGCAATTCCCTGGGATATCCCGGGGTGGTTGAATCCCCAGGCCTCGCCGGCTTCCTCGAACCGGCGGTCGGCCAGGTTGCGAAAGGCGAGGTTGGGGTCGTCAAGGCGGGGAAATTGTCGCCGCATTGCGAGGGCCACCGAATCGGGAAGCCGTTCGCGGGTGCGCGCCTCCTCCAGCGCGGCGGCGACATCCGCGTCCTGCACGTCGCGCTCGAACCCGGTGGTGACCAGGACGTCCTCGAATCCGTCGAGGTCGACATCCAGGAACACCGGTGACCAGGCCCACTCGGCCGCGTGGAGTCCGGCATGATGCGCCGCCTCCAGCCAGGTGCCGTCACCCCGGTTCCAGTGAAGGGTGTTCCGGGGATAGTGCGGACGGGATTCGCTGTCGCCCGAAGGGTGGCTGAGGCGCATGTGGCTGCCGACCTGCACGTGCCGCTTGACGTGGTCGCGGCTGAGCATGTCGACCACGAGAAAGTCGTCATGCCCGTCGCGGTCGAGGTCTCCAAAGTCGACTCCCATGGAGAACCAACTTCCCTTGCGGAGGGCTTGGGCGGAGACGGCCTGGAAGGATCCGTCGCCGCGGTTGATCCACATGCGGTCGGGCGAATGGAAGTCGTTGCAGACATAGATGTCCGGCAGACCGTCCCCGTTGATGTCCCGGAACTGGACGCTGAGGCCCCAGTCGCGCGGCGGGACCGGCAGGGGAGTGCCCGTCTCGTCACGGAAGCTGTCCGAGTCGAAGGGCACCTGCCGGAAGCGTCCCGTCCCGTCATTGAGGAGGAACGCATCCACCTCCCCGTGCTCGAGAAGGTTTCCGTCCTCGCCGATCGTGAAGCGTCCCACGAGATCGGGGTCGGTCACCGGTCGGCCGAACACCCGTGTGACCACGGGGCGGCCATCCACCACCCGGACGGACAACCGCAGGTTGAACGCATCGCGCATGGTCCAGGTGCGGTAGTTGGCCACGTACAGGTCGAGCGTCCCGTTCCCGTCGACATCCCCCAGGGCCATCGACATGGAGCCGTGGGTGGACGCCAGTCCGCTGCGGTCGGTGGTCTCGGTGAAGCGGCCGGTGCCGTTGTTGAGGAAGAGGCGCGTGCCGGTCCCGATGCCGCAGACGAGGAGGTCGAGATGTCCGTCGCCATCGATGTCGGCCAGGACGGCCCCGGTCGAGTACTGGCCGTCGCAGCCCACTCCGGCTGCGGACGTGACCTCCTCGAAGCGCCAGTCGCCCCGGTTCCGGTAGAGGGCGTTCGGGCCGTTCAGCCGGCAGAAGTAGAGGTCGACCAACCCGTCGCCGTCGACGTCCCCGGCGGCGACGCCCGAGCCGTTGAGGTAGATGTGGTTGGTGAGCGAATGGCGTTCCTCGAGGACGTTGGTGAAGGCGACGCCGGTGCGGTCCGGCGTCATGGTGAGGAATCCGGTCCGGGTGCCGGCGGACACCTGCAGGGGACGACGGCGAAACCCGTCCCCCGCCTCCCAGGATCCCGCCGTGTCCGCGAGCGCGGCGAGGAGGGGAAGGACGAGGATGGCGAACAGGAGTCCAACAACCCTCCGGGCGCGGGCGACCCCATGGGCATCGGGGTTGCGGAAGGGGGTCATCGGGAGAGGCGGGGACTGCGGGGCGACTCCGCCGTCGGAGGCGTGCGGGCGGCGGGCGGCTTCATGTCGCGGCATTGGACTCCATGGGATGGCGGCGCTTCAAGCACCGGCGGGCGGGGCCGGTCGTGGCCGGGTTCCCCGGGGCTTCATGAAAAAGGGGGCCGGACAAGCGTCCGGCCCCCGGTGATCTGCCCTGCGGTTCCCTTGGGGAACCGCATCCGGGCTCAGCGACGCAGCTGGAAATACCGGTACGCGCCCGTGGGGTTGACGGTCACCGTGTTCCGGTCGCCGTTCGTGACCACGGTCAGGCCGGCCGGGGTGTAGGTGCCCTGGAGCTCGGTGGCGTGGTAGAGGATGAGCCCCTCGCCGGTCCAGCTGATGGTGATGCCCGCCTCCGAGCGACCGATCTCGAGCATGACCGGCGTGCCGGGGTCGGGCTCGAAGGCGGTGGCCAGGTCGCCGAGGGCGCTGATCCGCACGATGCCGTAGTTGGACTCGTTCTGGGTGAGCGTGCCGTTGCCGGCGTAGGTGCTGCCCTCGGGGGGCACGCCGTAGCCGGTGTCGTTGTGGTGGCCGAAGCCGACGAGCACGGTGTCGGGGAGGTTCGGCATGGCGCGGTTGGGCGCGTCCTGTTCGAACCAGTTGACGCCGTCATAGGAGAAGAACGACGTGAAGGCCTGGCCGACACGGCGCACCCGGAGCCACTTGGCCTGGGTGTCGGACGACTTGGGCGAGAGGTCGCCCGCGGCGTTGACGGCCCGGAGGCCGGTGAAGAACCCGAGCAGACCGCCCACCTCGGTGTTGTTGTCGTTGGGGGCGTTGTTGCCGTAGCCGGCACCGGCCTCCGGACGGTTCAACTCGATGGCGGCGCGGTTCGGATCGGACCCCTCGTAGTAGGTGATGTTGAGGTAGGCCGGCACCTTGGTGTTCTCGGCGATCTCGTCGTTGTCCGTGCGGTAGAGGCCGGCCCGGACGTGGATGCCGCCGTTGCCGTAGCCGCCGGCGATGCCACGCCGGTCGAACCGGTTGACCGCCACCACGACGTCGAAGTCACCGGTGTAGGACCGGTAGAGGTAGTGGATGAAGTCGCCGGGGTTGTAGCCGTTCGAACCGCCGCCGATGATCTCGAACTCGGGGTTCGTGGTCGACGAGAGGGCGATGGCGCGGCCGACCACGTAGGGATCGTCACCCCAGGTGGGGCGGGCGTCGGGGTTCTGGATGTAACCGATGTCGGTCGAGGTCCAGTTGGAGACGCGGCCGGCGGCGCTGGAACCGGCGGGCACGGAGTTTCCGGCGACGTCCACCACGTTGTTCACGGTGACGGTGAACGTGTCGGCGGTGAGTCCGGTGACCAGGAGGTGGACCGTGTTGGCGTTGAGGCCGATGCGGGCGTCCACGACGGTTCCCTGGCTGATGGAGTAGTTCGACGCCTTCGAGGCGCTGATCGCGTTCACCGCCTCGGAGAACTTCACGCCGATGACCTGACGGTCGAGGGTGCCCACGGAAACCAGGGCGGGGGCCGTGGTGTCGGCCGGGATGACGTCCCCGTAGCCGGCGAACTCGGCGCTGGCGGTGGAGAAGCCGCCGCTGTCGTCGGTGGCGACATAGGTGCCTACGGCGAGGCTCGGGTTGAGGGCGAGGTACTGCTCGCTGACGAGGGACCAGCTCTGGCCGTCCTTGCCCACGTAGAAGCTGAACACGTTGCCGACGCGGCGCATGCGCAGCCACTGGTTCGGGAGGTTATCCGCGACGCCGGGGTAGCTGCGGCTCATGTTCCGCGAGTAGCGCTGACCGTAGCGGGCGCGACCGGCCACGCGGACGGTGTTGGCTCCCTCGGGGTTGGCGGCATAGATCTCGAGGGTGCGGGTGCGGGGGTCGGAGGGACTCTCACGCACCATGAGGGCGGCGCGGGCGGACTGGGCCACGTCGAGGGCGTTGACCACCCCGAGCGCCACCACGCGGACCTTCTTGTCGAAGTCCCCGGTCACGTTCTCGTACCGGAAGTGTCCGAAGTCCCCGTTCACCGGGTACCCAACGTCATCCAGGTTGCCCCGGGGGTCCTCGTTGTCGAAGGCGGCGAAGCCGGTGCTCTTCTGGACGTACGATCCGGCCTTCTCCTCGAGCTCGCCGGGAGCCGCGAGCCAGTCGGCCGCGATGGCGATGTCGGTCGCTCCCGCCCAGCGGATGTGCTCGCCGTTGACGGTGAGGGTGGCGGTGGCCGTCTGGCCGGCTCCGCTGAGCGGGTTGGTCCAGCGGAGCTGGTACACCCCGGCGTCCGCCTGGGTGACGCCGACGATGGTGAGGACCATCTTGCGGGCACCCTGGTAGTAGGACGTCATCGGGAGGGGGACCCCGTTGCGGTACCACTGGAAGTCATTGGGGCTCCCGGTGACATCGGCCGCCAGCACGGCGGTGGACCCGGCGTCGACCGTCTGGCTGGTCGGGCTGGACACCAGGGTCGCGGGGGTGTTCTCGACGGTGAACACGCCGAAGCCGACGCTCTCGTTGGCCCAGAGGACGGTGGATTTGTTGGGGACCGTGGGATCGGGGTAGACGAGGACGTCGCTCCGGGTGATGCCGAAGAAGGGGCCGGCGGTGGGGTTGCCCTCGTCGTTCTCGGTCACGGGGACCTGGAAGGCGCTCTTGCCGCTGGCGGTGATGCCGTCCAGGCGATGGACGGCGAGCCAGCCGGGGCGGAAGTTGTCGGCCAGCGTGTTGTTCCAGCTCGGCATCGAGTAGGAGACGATGTAGTCCACCTCGTCGGCGCCCTCCATGTTGCTGGGCCACAGGCCGTCATAGGTGTCGTAGGAAGCCTGCGACGGGCCGGGCCACGGGCCCGCGTGGTCCCAGATCCACTCCGGAATCACATTCCGCGCCTCGTTCCGGTTGAAGAAGCCGGTCTGCATGTCCGCGTCGAAACCCTTGCCAGGATTGCTCTCCTTGCGGTTGTCGAGGTCGTCGGGGTCGTAGGTGTAGCGCTTGACACCGCCGCTCTGGTCGGACGGATACCCCCACTTGTACATGGTGAGCAGGTTCGGGCGGGTGGGGTCGTTGCCGTGCCGGAGGGCACTGGTGCCCTGTCCACCGCCGCCGTAGCCGGTCTTGGTGCCGCCATCGCGGTCGTTGACGCGGGCAACGGGCTTGAACTTGAGGCCGTCCGCGGTGGTGAGGAGCTGGTTGTGCATGCCGCGCCGCCAGGTGATGCCGCCGGCGATGATGCGGGTGTCCGTACCGCTGCCACTCACCCGGAGGTGGGAGAAGCGCCACTGCCACCAAGGGCCGTCGGCGCTGGAATACTCGGTGGTGATCCCCGCGGCGGCGGCCTCGATGGCCGCCTGGGTTCCCGGGGTGGGTTCCTCGAACGCGATGGTCGGGGTGGTCTCCCAGCCGCCGCCGGCCTTGGGCGCCCAGCGGAGCACCTTGTTCTTCCACGTGGAGTAGATGGCCTTCTGTCCCGCAGGAGCGTCGTCAAAGGCCCACTTCCACTCGAAACCGTCGAGCGACCCGCCCGCGTCGACCCACTCCTGCTCCATCGGCACGGGCTGCAGGGGCATGACATGGGCGATGCCGATGTATTCGCCGGTGGCCGCGTTGACGTAGATGAGGGATCGGTCGGGATACTTTGCCGCTAAGGCCTGCTGGGCAGCGCTGAGGCCGGGAGCCCCCTCGTCGATGCCGTTCTCCTTCACACCCACGACGATCCGGGTCTCGTCGTAGCGTCCAATCCCGGACCAGAGGTCCAGTGTGGAAGCCCCGTTCGCCAGTTCCGGTGCTCCCGGAGTGGCGCGCAGGATCTCATGCTTGATCTGGTCGGTAGGCAGCGCTGTGTGCTGCACCCAGACCGGGTTGATTTCCTGCGCCTGCGCGCAGGTTGCCATCGCGATCGCGGCCGCCGCGACGGCGTAACGTGTTGTCATCATTGGTTTATTTGCGTGGATGCCCGCCCCGGATCCCGCCCCCCTTGAGCGAGAGGAGTCCCAGAGCACATCGCGATTACAGCGAGCGCTTCATCGGGGCAAGGTGTTTCCAACTCTTTGTCAAATTGTGATCGAAGGCGGCTTGCCAACGGTCGGAAAGAGGTCTTGTTATCGCCCCCCTGCGACACAACAAGGCGGTTGGGGTCACTTCCGCCCGCAGTCCGAGTGGAGCAGGACGTGGCGGAAATGCCGCCTCCCGGCCAGTCGGAATCCGGCGTCCCGCAGGAACGGATAGAGAGGTGGCAGCCGGGTGGCGGACAGGCTCTCAGGCGACGGCTTCCCCCCGGTTCCACCAGATTCCGGCTGCCGCGGCGCCGACGGCATACGCGACCGCGTCGAGGGGATCGGCGGTGCCCCGGTGGAGCCAGAGGGGGCCGACGACCTCGCAGATGACCGTCCAGACGACGAGGTGCAGGACGATCTCGGTCCGGTGGGGTGGGGCGTCCCCGGTGCGGAGTCCGGTGCCGCGCTGGATCCACAGGATCACCGGGAGTCCGGCGGGAATGAGCAGCAGGTCGTTGAAGTGGGCGTGCAGGAAGGGGAGCTCGACCCGGGGTTTGACGAGCCAGCGGTTCAGGGCGTAGGCGACGGCGGCCGCGAGGAACAGGGGATCCCGCAGGTAGCCGAAGCGGGTCATAGCAGGGCCACCATCAGGAGGCCCGACCCGATGGCGAGGCCGAGTTGCAGGACCCGGACCGTCACGGTGTTGCGGGTGGCAGGCGGCCGGAGTTGCCTTCGGGGTGTTTTCAGCAACGCGATCAATCGGCTGTCGGTACCACGCCGGGGGGCCTGGCTCCAAGCCGGTCCCTTCCCCCCACAGGCGGTGGGGGGAAGGGCGCCGCGGGACGGTCCGGTCACTTCCAGATCATGTCGGCCACCGTGCGTCCGGCCGGGATGAACGGGAGGACGTGTTCGGTGTACGGCGTGATGACATCCAGGACGTAGGGCGTCTCGGCGGCCAGCATCCGCTCGAGGGCGGCGCGCAGGTCCTTGCGGTACACCACGCGTTCGCACGGGACGTGGAAGCTGGTGCACACCTTCACGTAGTCCGGGTAGATCCCCTCCCGCTGGTCGGGATTGCCGAGGTAGGTGTGGCCGCGGTTGCCACCGTAGAAGTTGTCCTCCCACTGCACCACCATGCCGAGGTGCTGGTTGTTCAGAATGATCGCCTTGGCGGCGATCTTCTCGATGAACGCGGTGGCCAGTTCCTGGATGTTCATGAGGAACGATCCGTCACCGTCGATGTCGACCACCTGCTTGTGGGGCAGGGCGACCTTCACGCCGAGGGCGGCCGGGAAGCCGTAGCCCATGGAGCCGAGGCCGGCGCTGGTGGTGAGTTGGCGGGGATGGCGGTAGCGGTACCATTGGGCGGCCCACATCTGGTGCTGGCCGACGCCGGTGGTGATGAACGCCTCGCCGCCGGTCAGGTGGTACAGTTCCTCGATCACCATCTGGGGGAGGATGTATTCCTCGCCCGCCTTCTCGAAGGGCTTGATGTGGGCCGAGTCGATGATCTGGGCGCGGCTGGTGTAGGTGAACGGGGCCTTGGCCTTCCATTCGGCGATCTGGGCGTGCCAGGCGTCGAAACGGGCCCCCAGTCCGCCGCGCTTCTCCACGAGGGCATTCAACCGGGTGAGGGCGTCCTTCAGGTCGCCGTGGATCGCCAGGTGGGCACGCTTGTTCTTGTTGTGCTCCGAGCGGTCGATGTCGAGGTGGACGATCGTGCCGTGCTTGCAGAACTCCTCGAACTTGCCCGTCACCCGGTCGTCGAACCGCACGCCGAACGCCAGGAGCAGGTCGGCCCCGTCCTTCATCTTGACCATCGGATCGTTCGGATGGGTGCGCTGCTCGTACTCGCCGTTGACCGCCCAGTTCGCATAGGCGGCCCCGTGCATGCCGAGCCAGCGGAGCGACAGTTCGTGGTCCTCGGGGAAGCCGCCGATGCCCATGAGGGTGGTGGTGACGGGGATGCCGGTGGCCTCGGCGAACCGTCGGAGCTGCTCCGCGGCGCCGGACGTGATGATGCCGCCGCCACAGTACAGCACCGGACGCTCGGCGCGCTCGATCAGGCCGATGATCTCGTTGAGCTCGACGTCGCCGGCCCGGATGTCGGGATTGTAGCCCCGGAGTCCCTTCCGGATCTCCTCGAGGGTGGGCCAGACCGGCTGGGTCTTCAGCTGCTGGACGTTCTTCGGGAGGTCGATGACCACCGGGCCCGGACGGCCCGACTGGGCGATGTAGAAGGCCTCCTTGACGATCCGGGGGATGTCATTGATGTCGGTGACCAGGTAGGAGTGCTTCACCACCGGCAGGGTGAGGCCGATCATGTCGGTCTCCTGGAAGGCACCGCGTCCGATCATCGCCTGGGGCACCTGGCCGGTGATCGCCACCAGCGGGGTGGAATCCATGAAGGCGTCGGCGATGGCGGTGACGAGGTTCGTTGCGCCCGGGCCGGAGGTGGCCATGCAGACGCCGGCCTTGCCGGTGACGCGGGCGTACCCCTCGGCGGCGAACGAACCGCCCTGCTCGTGGCGGGGCAGGATGGTGCGGATCTTCGACTTCGTCAGCGCCTGGTGCAGCTCCATGCTGGCGCCGCCGGGATAGGCGAAGATGACCTCCACGCCCTCGCGCTCGAGGGCTTCGACGAAGATGTCCCGGCCGTACATCATCGGGCCGACTTCGCGGCGGGTTTCCGGGGCCTGGGTGACGGTGCCTGTGCTCATGTGTGTGTCTTGGGTGCTGTTATCGGTCGGGCGGCGTCGGCCGGGAACAAAAAAACCCGCGGCCGTTTTCAGCCGCGGGTGGTCTGGGAGATGCGTGTTTCAGGCACGACCCCACCCCGCGGCGGCGAGAACGCCCGCTACGAGAACTCCACTGAGGGTGCCGTGCGACATCGGGTGAATAAAACGGCGCCGGCACGGGTTCGGTCAAGCCGGGTTTTGTCGCATTCAGCCGATGATCCAGTCCCCGGTGGCCGGGCCATGGCCCTTCTTGAAGGCGCGGTGGAGGTCCGGATCGTCCCGCCGTTGCAGATCGACCCCGCCCACGCCGTCGGCCGTGCAGGCGGTCAGCTGCACATGGCCCTTGAGGACCCGGGCGTGGCCGAGTCGACGGGCCGCGGGCGCGGGAACCCCCGGATGCCAGCCCGGCCGGGTGGCCACCAGGCAGCTGTACGGCAGGGCGCGAAGGTCGATGCCTGCGCGGGCGGCGAAGCGGGCCCAGTCGCCCGACACGAAGCATTCCTGCGGTGGGGATGCGAAATGATGACACCAGTCGGCCTCCCGGCCGGGCGCCTGGAGACCGCAGGGCCCTTGGTGGGGACAGGGCAGGACCGGGGGGAGAACGTCGCGCAGCCGGTCCCGGACCGCCTGCAGGTCGCGGGCCACGGCCCGGGTGCCGGGCTCGACCCACAGCACCCCGCCGGCGCGCCGGACGCCGGCGACCAGCGACTCGCGTCCGGAGGGAGGCAGTTCGTTCAGGACATGGCTGACGACCACCAGCGCGTCCGGGTCCAGATCGGGCAGGGGATCGGTGCCCGCGCCGGTCACGGGAAGCCCCGGGAACGCCTCGGCCAGCCGGTCGCGGGCGAAGTCGACCGCCCGGGCCGACCGGTCGTGGAGGATCACCCGTCCGGGAAGGGCACCGGCCCGGGCGAGGTGGTGCAGCACCCGGCGTCCGGCCACCCCGCTGCCGCAGCCCCAGTCGATCAGCACCGCGACCCCGCCCGGGACCCACCGCCGGTCCGCCAACTCGGACAGCACGGCGTCCCACTTCCAGCCGATCCGCTCGCCGAAGGTCCGGTCGTACTGGGCGAGGTCCTCGGCCGACTCCCAGTACGGACCGCCACCAAACGCCTCGTCGAGGAAGCGGCGGCGGAGCCGGTCGAGGATCTCCCAGTCAAGCGTGTCGTAGTTCACGGCGGGGTGAGGGGGATATCGAGGTGGGTGGCGAGCCGTTGGGTGTGGATGCCATACTCTCGGGCCAGGGCGGCGGCGGCCGCGCGGCGGCCGGCGGTGTCGACCGGCCCGGGCTCCCGGAAGGCGGCGATCATGAGGTTCTTGCCCGTGTGTTCCGGCGAGATGAACTCGAAGACCCGGGTCCGGTAGCCTGCGGCCTCGAGGAGAAGGGCCCGCAGGGCGTCGGTGACGAACTCCGCCTGGCGTTCGCGGAAGATCCCGTGGTGCAGGACCGGAACCAGGACCGGCGGCGGGACGAACTGGGGACGCACCTCCTTGTGGCAGCAGGGGGCGACCAGCAGGAGGGGGGCGCACGCGGCGACGCCGCGGGCGAGGGCGTCGTCGGTGGCGGTGTCGCAGGCATGGAGTGCCACCACGATGTCCACCCGTTCCAGCGGCGCGCCGGCGATGTCACCCGACCGGAACCCGAGCCCCTCGCAGCCGTGTCGGCGGGCGATCCCCTCCGCCTCCTCGGCCAGTTCCGGCCGGAGCTCGATCCCGGTCACGATGGGATGGCACCCCGGGCGGCGGCGGAGGACATCCCATGCGGCGAACGTCAGGTAGCCCCGGCCGCATCCCATGTCGACCAGCCGCGGGGCTGCGGGATCGGTCGGGGCGACCTCCGCCAGCAGGTGCTCGAGGAGTTCAGCGAAGCGGTGGATCTGGCGGAACTTGGCCTCCCGCCCGGCGCGGATCCCGCCTTCGGACCGGGTGATACCCAGGTCGCCCAGCCACGGGCTGCCCGGATCGATCGCCCGCGGGCGCAGCCGGTCATGGTCGGTCGACGGTGCGGACGTGGTGTCGGGCGGACCGAGCACCAGCCGGGGGGCGCGGCCCTTGTTCAGGTTCAGCTGGGCGGTGTGGCGGGTGGTCGAGAGGTAGCCCACGGCGAAGTCCCGCCCGAGCAGTTCCGCCACCAGGGCCTGTCCCTCCGGCGTGGGAAAGTTCCGGGTCAGGTCGCGGGTCGGCTGGCGGTAAACGAACGACAGGTGGGGGGTACCCCGCAGGGTCACCGGACGGATCAGCACGGCATTCACCTGCGGGTCGCGTCCGGTGGGTCGTCCCAGCTTGGCGCGAACCAGGGAGCCGTCCGCCAGGGCGGTGTCGAGATGATGGAGGAACTCCTCCTTTGCCGGGGGCGACATGGGCGGAGTGAAGCCGATGCCGGCGGTGCTGGGAAGCCGCGGCACCCGGGCCCGGGTGACCTGTCGGGGAACCGAAAGTCGGCACGCCGCCGCAGATCCCGGCTTGCCATGGGGGGATTTCGCGAGCAGGGGGTGGGGATGCGCGTTGCCGAACAGGGTACCGAGGCGGTCACGGACGAGGTGGTGGCGGGATTTTCCCGGATCGAACGGGACCTGGCGCTGCTGATGGAGTGCCTTGCCGGGGTCCTGGAGGATCTGGGCGAAGGCGAACTGGCGCGGTGCCTGCCGTGGCGGGACACACCCTCGCAGATGCCCGATGGAACCCCGCCCGACCGCCTCGGACTGGTATACGCCATCGCCTTCCAGATCCTGAACCTCGTGGAGGAGCATGCGGCGGCCGAGATCCGTTCCCAGAGGGAACACCGGGACGGGGCCGGGACCGAACGGGGGCTGTGGGCGCATCAGCTGGGCCGGCTCCGGGCCGCCGGGCTGTCGCCCGATCAGATCGCCGAGGGGTGGTCCCATGTGGAGGTCGAGCCGGTGCTGACCGCGCATCCGACCGAGGCCAAACGCCAGGCGGTGCTCGAGCAGCATCGCATCCTCCTCGGACTGCTGGCGCGTCGGAACGCGGACGGGGCGGTCGACCCCGCATTCCGCGGGGAACTGTGTGCGGCACTGGAGCGGCTGTGGAGGACCGGGGAGATCCTGCTGCAGAAGCCGGCGGTGGAGGACGAGCGCCGGAACATGCTGCACTACCTTTCCGACGTCTTCCCCTCGGTGGTGCCGGTGCTCGACGCCCGATTGCGGCAGGCGTGGGCCGGGATCGGCGGGGATCCGGCCCGGCTGGATGTCCCGACCGACCTGCCGCGGCTGGTGTTCGGGACGTGGGTGGGGGGCGATCGGGACGGGCATCCCGGGGTGACCGCCGGGGTGACCCGGGACACCCTGGAGGGGCTCCGGGCCGGGGCGGTGGGGATGTTGCGCCGGGAGCTGGCATCGCTGGCGGCCCGGCTGCCGTTGGCCGACTGGATGCAGGAGGCCCCGCCGCGACTCCGCGGGCTGGTGGAGCGCGGGGTGGCCGCCGTGGGGGAGGATCGGGCCCGGCCCATCCTCGCCCAGTCCCGGGGCGAGCCCTGGCGACAGGCGGTCCAACTCATGGCGGCCCGGTTGCCGGACGACGGCGGGCGCTCCCCGGGGGCACGCCCCTACAGCCGTGCCGCGGAACTGGCCGACGACCTGGCCGAGTTGGCGGGTTCGCTGGAGGACATCGGCGCCATGCGCCTCGTCCGCAACGACGTGGCGCCAGTCCGGCGGATCGTCGACCTGTTCGGCTTCCACCTGGCCCGGCTCGACATCCGGCAGAACTCCGCGTTCCACGTGCGGGCCCTGGCGCAGTTGATGGCCGCGGCCGGCCTGGACGGGGCGCAGTGGGAGGACTGGAGCGAGGTGGAGCGCCAGCGGTTCCTGGAGCGCGAACTCCGCTCGCCACGGCCGTTCCTCCATCCCTCGGGGTCGGCCGGCCCCGAGGCCGACGCGGTGGTCGAATGCCATCGGGTCCTGGCCGGGCACCTGGCGGCGCATGGTCCGGACGGGATCGGCTCGCTCATCGTGAGCATGACCCGGCGGGTTTCGGATCTGCTGGTGGTCTATGTCCTCGCGCGCGAGGCGGGGCTGCTCCGTCGGGTGGGAGGGCGGATGATCTGCCTGCTGCCGGTGGTGCCGCTGCTGGAGACGGCGGCGGACCTGCAGGAGGGGCCGGACCTGGTCCGGGCGTTCCTCGAGTTCCCGGTCACCCGGGCGAGCCTGGAGCATCACGCCCGCGAGGCGGGGCGCCCCGGGGTGCTGCGACAGCAGGTGATGGTGGGATACTCCGATTCCAACAAGGATGCCGGGATCCTGGCCAGCCAGTGGGCCCTGCAGAAGGCCCAGGCCCGGCTGGCGGCGGTGGGGCGCCAGGCCGGCGTGGCCATCCGGTTCTTCCACGGCCGCGGCGGCACCATCAGCCGCGGGGCGGGGCCCACGCACCGGTTCCTCGACGCCCTCCCGCCGGGTGCGCTGGACGGGAGCGTGCGGTTGACCGAGCAGGGCGAGACCATCGCGCAGAAATACGCCAACCCGGCAACCGCCGCCTACCACCTCGAGCTGCTCCTGGCCGGGGTGACCGGGGCCAGCCTGCTCCATGGCCGGGCCGAGACCGGCGAGAACCCCGCCACGCCGCTGGTCGAGAGGCTCGCCGACGCCTCGATGGCCGCCTACCGGGCCCTGCTCGAAGCCGATGGATTCCTCGACTTCCACCGGCAGGCCACGCCGATGGATGCCCTCGAGGTGGCGCGGATCGGATCGCGGCCGTCGCGTCGGACCGGCCAGGCCACCCTGGCGGACCTGCGGGCCATCCCCTGGGTCTTCTCCTGGACCCAGTCCCGGTACTACCTGACCGGATGGTACGGGGTGGGGACGGCACTGGAGGCGGTGGGCGAGGACGGGGTGGCGGAGCTCCGGGGACATCTCGCGACGTGCCCGTTCCTCCGGTACGTCTTCACCAACGTCGAGACGTCGCTGGCCAGCACCGACCTCGAGCTGATGGGGGAATACGCCGGCCTGGTCGGCGATCCGGAGATCCGGGAGCGGATCTGGCGGCGGGTGGAGGCGGAGTGGCGTCGGACGCACCGCTGGCTGGACGTGCTGTTCGGGCGACGTTTCGAGGAACACCGGCCGCGGCTGGCGCGCACGCTGGCGCTTCGGGTGGGTCCGTTGCGGCTGCTCCACCGGCAGCAGGTGGCCCTCCTGCGCCGATGGCGCCGGTTGCGGGACGAGCAACCCGAGGCCGCCGATGCGCTCCTGCCCGAGGTGCTGCTCTCCGTGAACGCGATCGCCAGCGGGCTCCGGACCACGGGCTGACCGGCCGCGCTCGACACGGGCGTGGCCGACGCCACTCTGGACCCGTCATGGACGTCATCACCCTCTGCGACCTCGAAGTCCACTACCACGTCGGCGTCCCCGACGAGGAACGGGCGCGTCCCCAACGTCTCCTGATCAGCGTGGAGATGGACGCCGATTTCCAGAAGGCGGCCCGGTGGGACGACATCCGGGAGACCATCGACTACTACTCGGTGAGCCGCCGGATCCTGCGGTTCGGAGAGGGCCGGAGCTGGCGGCTGATCGAGCGGCTCGCGGTCGACCTGGCGGAGATGATCCTGTCGGAATTCCGTCCCGCCCGGGTCATGGTGGAGGTCCGGAAATTCATCCTCCCGGAGGCCCGGCACGTGTCGGTCCGCACCGAGCGCAGCCGGTGACCGGGGCCGGCTAAGCCGGGGCCGGAAGACCGTCGAGGGTGTCCCCGGGGGCGGGCGTGGCGCGGGACGGCGACGGGGTGCGACGGGGTGCGGCGGGGAGGGGTTCGATGAAGTTCACGCGGCCCGACCGGACGTCGTACATGGCGCCGACGATTCCCAGCGTGCCGGCCTCGACCCGTTGGCGGATCGGGGCGCTTTCGGCCAGGACGAAGTCGCGGGTCAGTTCAACATTCCTGGCGGCCACGAGATCCACGAACGCCCGGTTTCCGCCGTGGCGGTCCCCGACGATGGTCTCCTCGGCCACGACCGCCCGGGCGATGCGGTTGGTGAGGGCACCGAGGTGAGGACAGTCCGCGGGCGGCTTCATGCGGCCGGCGGCGATGTCGCACGAGGCGGTGACGGCGCCGCAGGCGGTGTGGCCCAGCACCACGATCAGCCGGGCACCGGCCACGCAGCATGCGTATTCCATCGAGGCCAGTACCTTGTCGGCCGCCACATTCCCGGCGATCCGGATCGAGAAGATGTCACCAAGCCCCAGGTCGAAGACCAGCTCGGTCGAGGTCCGCGAGTCGATGCAGCTGAGGACGACGGCCAGTGGGAACTGTCCGGTCGCCGTGGCGTCGACCTGCCGTGCCAGGTCACGGTGCAGGCGCTGGTTGTTGACGAAGCGTTCGTTGCCCTCCTCCAGCACCCGCAGCACCTGGGCCGGAGTCATCTCCCGCTGCACGTCGCGGGTGCTGACATCGACATACTGGATCTCGTCCGACAGGTGGTACTCGTCCTTGAACCCGACGAGGCTCACCGAGTGTCCCTTGGCGGGGGCGGTGACCCGCCGGAACTCGCGGAGAAAGTCGAGGACGTCGGGGTCGATGTAGTCGGTGTTGCGGGCATCGATCAGGACGTGGCTGCCGTTCGGGAGTTCCTCGAGCGTTTCCACCAGGGAGGCCCGGTTCAGGAAGCTCACCTGGCTGGCCAGCTCGATCCGGGTCACCTCGTTGGTCAGGTGGCGTTCCCGGATGATGCGGAACGGCCGTTTCAGGTTGCTGCGGAGGATGAAGAAGATCGCCACGGCGAGGCCGATGAGGATGCCGACCAGGAGGTCGGTGAGGACGATGGCGACCACGGTGACCATGAAAGGGATGAACTGCGTGCTGCCCTCCCGCCACAGGTCCTTGAAGAGTTTGAACGGGGCGAGCTTGAGCCCGGTGGTGACGAGGATGGCTGCCAGCACCGACAGGGGGATCTGGTTCAGGAGACCGGGTGCCCACACGACGCTGAGGAGCAGCAGGGATCCATGGAACACGGCGGAGAGCCGGCTGGTCGCGCCGGCGGCGATGTTGACCGAACTGCGGACGATGACCGAGGTCATGGGGAGGCCGCCGACCAGACCCGCCAGGGTGTTGCCGATGCCTTGGGCGATCAGCTCCCGGCTCGGCGGGGAATTGCGCCGGTGGGGGTCGAGTTTGTCGGTGGCCTCCAGGTTGAGGAGGGTTTCCAGGGAGGCGACGATGGCGATGGTCATGGCAGCCACGTAGACCTTGGGATTCCCCAGGGCCGAGAAATCCGGGAAATGGAGGGCCTTGCCCCACTCGGAGAGGCTGGAGGCGAGGGGCACGTTGACCAGGTGATCCGTGCCGATCTCCCATCGGCCGCCCAGTTGATCGAAACCAATCTTCCCGAGCACACCCAGCACCACGACGACCAGCGGTGAGGGGATGAGCAGTTTGCGGAGTCCGGTGTGGCCCCATGCCCAGAGGATCCCGAAGGCCATCAGGCCGAGGACGGCCGCCCCGATGTGGAAGTCGTCGCCGATGGCGAGAAGCTCGGTGAATGTGTTCCGCCCGTCCGGCTGCTGGAACGACATGTCGCCCTCCGGGTCGGGATCGTGGCCGACCATGTGGGGCACCTGCTTGAGGATCAGGATGATGCCGATCGCCGCCAGGAGGCCCTTGATCACCCCCGAGGGGACGTATCCGGCGACGAAGCCGGCCCGGGCGACCCCGAGTCCGATCTGGAGCAGGCCGCCGATGAGGACCGCCACGAGGAAGGCCTCGAACGAACCCAGGGACTGGATCTGGCTCAGGACCACGGCGGTGAGACCGGCGGCGGGGCCGCTGACACTCGTGGCCGATCCGCTGATCCACGCCACCACCACGCCGGCAAGGATACCGGAAACCAGACCGGATATCAGGGGGGCGCCGGAGGCGTGCGCGATGCCGAGGCAGAGGGGTAGGGCGACCAGGAAGACCACCAGTCCGGCAGCCAGGTCACGAGGGATCGAGCGGGAGACGGTCATGGGGCAGAGGGGGGAAACAGGTGAGACAGGCAGACATGGATGCCCAACATGTCCGGGGGCGCAAGGGGTCAGTTTGCGGAAATGCGGATCCCACGCCGCCGGGGCCGGTCGCTTGCCTTGGGACGATGGGCCGGATATGACCGGCGCGTGCCATCCGTCGGAAGCCAACTGAGTGCCGCTCGGGAGCGTCTCCAACTCTCGGTGCGCGACGTGGCGAACGCGACGAACATCAAGTCGGACCACATCCGCGCCATGGAGGCCGGCGACTGGGGGGTGTTCTCGGCCCCGGTCTACGTGAAGGGATTCGTCCGGACCTACGCCCAGCACCTGAAGATGGACGTTCCGGCCGTGCTCCGGGAACTGGACGCCGACCTGCTGCGGGTGCGTCGGGACCCGGAGACCGATCCGCTCACCCTCGGTTCGGCCCGTGGTCCGCTGGATTTCGCGATGCTTCAATTCTCGCGGGTGCCGTGGGCCTGGGTGTTTCCGCTCGGGCTGGGGGTGGCGGTGGTGGTGGCGGCGGTCTACGGGGTGCGGGCCTGGAAGTCGCGCGAGCATGTGGATCCTCTCACCCGGCTGGGCAGCCCCCTGCATGACGGCCGGATCCCCTCGTCGGCCGCGGCCCTGATGCTACCGACGAATGCGCCGGCGGCAGGACGCTGAAAAGTTCATTGCCCGCCGTTGTCCGGATCTCTAACGTCCGGCCTCCCGATACGTGCGCGGGTAGCTCAATTGGATAGAGCGTCGGCCTCCGGAGCCGAAGGTTGTGGGTTCGACCCCCGCCCCGCGCACCATCTTCCCCCCGGGATCCCCACCGTGACAGCCCCAAGGGGGGGGCTCGTCGGTTCCTGTTTCCGGGAAACGGTGTGGCTTCGGGAATCGTGCCCGGCAACCAAGCCTCGGGGATGTGCGTCCCGGATCCGTGGCCGGCCGGCAAATCGCTTTCCATTGGCGGGCGACCCGATAACCTCGCGCGCCCGATTCGTTGACTGGAAACCTGCTTCTGAACCTGACATGGCTGCCGACAATTCTGTTGTAGCGAAGGTCGAACTCCCGCCCTTGGCCCCCCTGGAAATCACCTCCCGTCTGGCCCCCACGCCGTCGGGCCCGCCCCGGTTTGCGGTGACCGTCCGCAACCGGGCCGGCGCCGCGGTGACGCTGGCCGATCCGCGGGCCACGCGGGCACTGGTGGCGCTGATGGATGTGCACGCCGTGGTGGGGGGGGCGGCCTGCCACTGGGGCGGTCCGGCGGCCTTTGCCGAGATCAACAGCGCGATCCACGGGCTGATGTTCGGTGTCGAGGGCCGTCCCTGGCATGCGGCCTACAACTACGTCAACGACGCGGGCCACGCGGAGAACGGCATCTATGCGCTCCGGGCCAACTACGGTTTCGACGGCATGACGCCCGACGACCTGAAGGGCTTCCGGAGCATCGCCTCCAAGCTCACGGGCCACGGAGAGTCGCACCTGAACCCCGAGGGAGTCCTGCTGTCGAACGGTCCGCTGAGCTCGGCGGTGGGGCAGGCCCAGGGATTGGCGATCGGGGACCGGTTGGCCGGGAACGACCGGGTCACGATCCTGGTGGTGAGCGACGGCGCGGCGATGGAAGGCGAGGCCAAGGAGGCCTTCGCCGCCATCCCCGGGCTGGCCGGCAAGGGACGGTTGAACCCGCTGGTGATGGTCCTGTCCGACAACGACACCAAGCTCTCCGGGCGCATCACCGCCGATTCCTTCTCGATGCAGCCGTCGTTCGAGGCGATGGACGACCTCGGATGGGATGTCCGGCGGGTGGCCAACGGGCACGACCTGGAGGTCGTGTACCAGGCGATGGAACAGGCGGTGGAGGATGCGCGTCGGAACCCCGCCCGTCCGGTGTGCCTGTGGGTGAAGACCATCAAGGGCTACGGGATCAAGGCCACCGAGGAGAACAGTGCCGGCGGCCATGGATTCCCGCTGGCGAACGGCGAGAAGATCCCGTCCTGGATCACCGAGATCTATGCGGGGGACACCCCGCCCGCCGAGTTGACGGCGTGGGCGCAGGCGCTCCGGACGGATTGGGAGACGCGGGAGGCGGAGAAGAAGGCCCGGGCCGCCGCGACCCCGTCCGCCGCCGCGCCGGCGGCCCCCGCGGTGAAGAAGGACAAGGTGCAGGCCGGCCTGGCGGCGGGTGCCCTCCGGGCCGCCCGGGAGGGGTACCCGGTGTACTCGGTCAGTTCCGACGTCCAGGGCTCGACCGGCATCAGCACGTTCCAGAAGGCGACCGGACGATTCCTCGACGTGGGGATTGCCGAGGCGAACATGGTCAGCGTGGGGGCCGGGTTGTCGAAGGTCGGGTTCATCCCCGTCGTGGACACCTTCGGGCAGTTCGGCGTCACCAAGGGCAACCTGCCCCTGACCATGGCCGCCCTGTCACAGGCGCCGGTCATCGCCGTGTTCTCGCATGTCGGATTCCAGGACGCCGCCGACGGGGCGTCGCATCAGGCCACCACCTATTTCGCCGCGGTGAGTTCGATCCCGCACACCGTGGTGGTGGCGCCGAGCTGCGCAGGTGAGGCCGAGGAGTTCATGTACCAGGCCATCCGGCGGGTCGCCGAGGAGCGTCGGGCCGGACGCGACGGCGAGTCGGTGGTGTTCTTCGTCGGCCGCGAGAGCTATCCGGTCGAGTGGGTCCCCGGGGCCCGCTACGAGTGGGGACGGGCCCAGGTGATCCGCGAGGGGACCGACGTGGTGCTGGTCGGGTCGGGTGTGCTGTTCAGCCAGTGCCTCGAGGCGGCCCGCCTGCTCGAGAAGGAGGGGCGCTCGGCCACCGTGATCAACCATCCGTTCGTGAACCGGGTGGACGTGGAGACGATCGGCACGGCGGTCCGGCGATGCGGCGGGCGGCTGGTCACCATCGAGGACCACCAGGTCGTCGGGGGCATGGGGGCACAGCTGTCGCATGCCCTGGCCCGGGCGGGGATCACCCACCGGGTGGAGTCGCTGGGGATCGATGACGAATTCGGCCAGTCGGCCTATCTGGCCGCCGAACTGTACGAGCGGCACGGGCTGACGGCCGCCCACGTGGCCGAGGCGGCCCGACGGCTCCTGGCCTGACCCCGGTCGCCGGGGGTCGGAACCCGGCGCACCGGGTTCCGACCCGCCGCTCAACGGATCAGGCGCCAGCCCTTGCCCGGGATGTACTCCTGGCTGCCGGTCGACTTGCATCCGGTGGCGAACAGGAGACCGGCGAGGAGCAGGAGGCTGGACAACAGGAGGCGGAGGGGGCGGCGCATGGCTGCCAGCCTAGGCGCGGGACCTGCGGTGACAAGGCCGGGGAGGGGTGCGGGTGGAAACCCGTTGGCCAGCGCCGGCCGATCCTTCATTCTCGGTCCCGTTCCGGGCATGCCGAAGCCGTTCCGATCCCTCAAGGGCCAGCTCCTCCTCGACGGGGGACGTCTGGTCGGCTCGTATTTCCATCGGACCGTCGTCCTGGTGTGCGAGCACAACGCCGAGGGGGCGTTCGGGCTGGTGCTGAACCGGCCGAGCGAGAACCGGCTGGAGGACGTCTTCCCGGGGGAATTGCCCGATGCGATCCGGGAGGGGATCCTGTTCGCCGGTGGTCCGGTCCAGCCGGCGGCCCTCAGCTATCTCCACCCGCCCCCGGCGGGGACCCGGGGGGGCGTCCTGCCCGGGCTCTCGGTGGGGCATGACCTCGATCGCCTGATCGCCCTGGGAAGCGCCGGATCCCCGCCCCCCTTCCTCCGGGTCTTCGCCGGGTACGCCGGCTGGTCACCGGGGCAGCTCGATGACGAGCTGCGCCGCGGCTCCTGGCTGGTCCACAAGGCGTCGGCGGAGTTCCTGGCCACGGTGCCCCCCTCCGAGCTGTGGCGACGCATCCTGCGGTCCCGGACCGCGTGGGAGGAGCGCCTCCTGGCCGATGCCCCGGAGGACCTGTCATTCAACTGAGCCCGAAGGTGATGGGACATCCCCGCATCCCGACGCTGGTCACCGTGGCCGTTCCCACCGAGGCCGCCCCGTTGCTGCGACGCTGTCCCGGGAGGCCGATGTCCGTCCGCGGGGCGGGCCTGACCCGGTCCGCCCGGGCTTGGGAGGTCGGCGGCGGCTGGGTGGTCGTCACCGGGATGGGGCGTCGCAACACGCGGTTGGCGGTGGAGTGGATGCTCCACCGGACCGGGCCCGCGCGGATCCTGACCGCCGGATTCGCGGGGGGGCTCAATCCCGCACTCCCCACCGGCACGGTGGTGGTGTCGGCCGCCGGTGATTTCCCGGGGCACGACCGCCTGCTGGCGGGAGACGGGGTGCGGCATGGGACGATCCGGACATTGGACCGGGTGGTGGTGACCGTCGCCGAGAAGGCGGCGCTGTGGGATGAGACCGGGGTGGATGCGGTCGAGATGGAATCGGAGGAGGTCCTGATTGTCGCCGCCGGCCGGGGGATTCCGGCGGCGGTGGTGCGCGTGGTCTCCGACGGAGCCGGCGAGGCGTTGCCCCTGGATTTCAACCGCCTGATGACGCCGGACATGGAGCTCGACCCGCTGCGGCTCGCCGTCAGCCTTCTGGGGTCGCCCGGCCGGATCCCGGGCCTGCTCCGGTTCCAGCGCCAGGTGAACCGGGCGGCCGCGCGGCTGGCCCCGGTTTTGGCGGGCATGTTGTCCGGGGATGGATGACGGTGGGTCCGCCCCTCGGCCGGACGCCGGTCCGGCAAGGAATCCACGACCCATGACACCCGAACCCGAAGACCTGCAGGCGGAGTGGTTCAGCTCGGGCGGGGCAGCCCTCGGAAGGATGCTGGCCGAGGTCGACCAGTCGACGCGTTCCGTCCGGCTGGAGATGTACATCATCCGGCCGGGTTCCCCCGGCGATGACATGCTGCTGGCGCTGCTCCATGCGGCGTTGCGCGGTGTCCGCGTCCGGGTGCTCTACGATTCCCTAGGATCCGCCGGACTGCCCGCCGGGTTCTGGTCGGCCCTGCGGCGCGCCGGGGCCGAGGTCCGCGAGTTCAACCCCGTCGCCTCCCGCCGGATCGTGGTGCGGGATCACCGGAAGCTCCTCGTCTGCGACGACCGGACCGCGTTCGTCGTGGGGTTCAACCTGTCGCCGGAGTACGACGGCGACGGGATCGAGTCCGGCTGGCGCGACACGGGCGTGGCGGTGCGGGGGGCGGTGGTCCCCGCCCTGGCGCTGGAGTTCGACCACCAGTTCGACCAGGCGGCGGCCCGGCCGCGGGTCGGCATCCGCATCCGGTCGCGTCGCGAGGGGGCGTCCGATGACTTCGGCCCGCGTCTCCGCGTGCTGCCGGTCCGTCCGGGCCGGGGTCCGAGCTGTCTGCTGCGGGAGATGGCCCGCGACCTGGCGACGGCCCGCGAGGTGACGGTGGTGACGCCGTACTTCCTGCCGCCGTCGACCCTGCGGAACGCGCTGCGCCGGGTGGTTCGGCGGGGTGGGCGGGTCCGGTTGATCCTGCCGGCCATCTCCGACGTCCGCCTGGCGCAGTTGGCGGCCCGGCGCCTTTACACCGGCCTTCTCCGCGCCGGGATCGAGGTCTGGGAGTACCTGCCGCGTGTGCTCCACGCCAAGCTCGTGGTCATTGACGGGGTGGTCTACACCGGCTCGTCCAACCTCGACCCGCGCAGCCTCTACCTGAACCACGAGCTGATGCTGCGGCTGGCCGATCCCGGGATCCGTCGGCGCGTGGGGGAGGATCTCGACGACCTTCTCCGTCGGAGCCGCCGGCTGGAACTTCGGGCCTGGCGCCGGTCCCGGACGTTCCTCGACCGGCTGCGGGAGCGGGCCGCCTTCCTGGTGCTCTACCGGCTCGACCCGTGGGTCGCCCGCCGGATCCATCCGCATCCCCCGGGCTGACCGGGGCTGGGACAACGGCGTGCCGCGGGGGCAACTGTTGGGCGGTCACCAAACGGATTGCCGCTCCCGGGGGTTCTGCCGTAGAACGGGCCCGGTTCATGAAAATGTTGGGCAAGGCCCTGATGTACGTGGTCCTTGTCGTGTTGGCTCTCTGGAGCCTTTCACGATTCCGGGCCGCGTATTCCGCCGGGGGTTCAAGGGAGGCCGCCCTGGCACGGGCGGGATCGACTGGCGGGGCGGACGACGGGGCATCCAACGCCTCTGCGGCGCCCGATCCGGCTGTCGCCACCGGTGCCACCAACGGGCCGGGGACGGTGGTGGACCCGGCGACCAACGCCGCGACGGCCGCCGCAGTCGCCGTGGCCGGGGAGGCTCCCGAGGCGCCGCGGCCGTCCGCGGGCGGGGGGCGCGGCGCCGTTGTCCACCTGGCCACATTCGTCTGCGTGATCCTCATCCTGGCCATCCTGGCGGGCTGGGACATCACCCAGATGCTGGCGGCACGGGCGACGCAGTCGTTGGGGGCGGACGGCGAGGCCGCCCCGATCAGCGATCCCGAGTACGAGGCGGCCGAGCAGGAATGGGCCAAAGGGAACCACCTGGACGCGATCGGCATGATGCGTTCCTACCTCGGGCGCAATCCGTCCGAGCAGCATGTCGCGATCCGGATTGCGGAGATCTATGAGAAGGATCTGCACAACCATCTGGCGGCCGCGCTCGAGTTGGAGGAGGTGCTGACCCGGCGGCTGCCGCGGGAGAAGTGGGGCTGGACGGCGATCCATCTGGCCAACATCTACTCCGGCAAGCTGCAGCAGCCGGACAAGGCGCTGACCACGCTCGACCGGATCGTGCGCGAGTACCCCGAGACCGCGGCGGCGCGCAAGGCGCGGCAGCGGCTCGGCATCCCCGAGCCGCAGATCCCCCTGGAGGCACCCACCGGCGAGCCGGTCCAGCCCGAGCCGGTCCCGGAGCCGGAGGAGGATTCCAACCTGCCGCGGGGCTTCCGTGCCAAGAAGCGCTGAGTTGCCTTGCGCCGGACCGTTTGGCAATCAGGGGGCCGCATGACTTGGCGTTGGTGGTTGCCCGGGGTTTTCGCATTCCTGCTGCTGGGGTGCCGGCCGGATTTGCCGGCGGAGCAACCCGTGGCCTCCTGGCGGTTTGCCGGGGGCTCGAACGTCCTGGCCGCGGCCGCCGGATCGCCGCTGGCGGAGGTCCTCCGCGATGCCCGGGCGCCGGCCGTGCTCGACCGCCTGGTGCTCCGGGTGGCCGAGGCGGTGGCCCCCGGGGCCGATGGAGTCCCGGATCCCGAGACGGTGGCCGCCCTCGAGCCGGTGGTGCGGGAACTCCTTCGCCGGGAATCCGCGGGGGTCCTGGGGGGAGGGGGCTGGTGGATGGCGGCCCGGGGTGACGAGGCCCTCGCTGCCGCCTGGCGCCCGATGCTGCCCCGGATAGGCCGGCTCGGGGCCGGGACCGGGATTCCGGATCTCGTCGTCACCAACGGATGGGTCCGGCTGTCGGCCGGTCGAACCGATCCGCAGGCGATCGAGGCCGCGCTCTCGACCCCGGCATCCGTTGCCCTCGAACTCGCGTTCGACCCCGGCCGGTGGTTGTCAGGCGACGGGGGAGGTCGCTCCCGGGTCGCTCTTTC
Organism: uncultured Verrucomicrobiota bacterium; assembly: GCA_964525755.1. Taxonomy (GTDB): domain Bacteria; phylum Verrucomicrobiota; class Verrucomicrobiia; order Limisphaerales; family UBA9464; genus UBA6176. Next base: position 172,876 of record CAZGIK010000001.1, on the reverse strand, counting down.
GGCGGTCCACACCAACGGGGTGGTGCGCTGGGAGGCCGACGTCGAGTTTCCCGAATCCACGTGGGGAACGCTCGAGCCGTGGGCGTATCCGGTCCACCAGATCCGGGAGCCCCTGGTCATGTTCACGGCGGCCCGCGGGCTGCGGCCGCTTCTGTCCCGGATCCCGTGGCTGGCCGGGGTGGCCGGCGGGGACCTCCCGGGCCAGTTCGTTGCCTGGGGACAGCCGAAGGTGCCGTTCCGCACCTGGCTCGCCGCCCCGGTGGCGGAGGATTCCGGGGTGGTGCGACGGCTGCATGATGCCCTCCGGCCGTGGTTCGATCCGGCATCGCCCGAGGACCGTCGGGCGATGATGGGTCGACTCGCCCTCTCATCCAACGAGATGGCCATGGCGATCCTCCTCGGGCAGCGCATGGAGGCCATCAGCCCGGCGGCGGGCATCCTGCGCGAGGGGGACCAGTCATTCCTCCAGATGAGCCTCTTCGCCCCCGAGCCCAGCACCAACCGGATCCCGGACGCGCTCCGGGACCAGTTCCACCGCGACCGGACGGCGTTCTACCAGTTCGAGATCACCGGCGAATCCATCCTGCACTGGAACGCCCTCCTGCAGCTGGGACGGATCGTCCTCGGACAGAGGCCGTCGCCCACCAACGCGCCCGCGCACGGCTGGCTGGTGGCCTCCGTCCCGCGGCTCGGCGAATCCGTGACCCACGGGGAGCTGGTGTCGGCAACCCATCTCCGGGTGACCCGGAAATCTCCCATCGGGCTGTCGGGTCCGGAGTTGGTGGCGCTGGGGCGCTGGCTTGATGGCCCCCCGGGGCGTCCGGCGCTTCGCCCGCCCCCGCTCCTGCCCCAGGACCCCGCCGCCTCAGACCGCTGATTCCATGCTGAAACTCGGCGTCAACATCGACCACGTGGCCACCCTCCGGGAGGCGCGCTACCGCGGGCAATCCATCGGGGAACCCGATCCGGTGGAGGCCGCCCTGGCCGCCGAGGCCGCGGGAGCCCACGGCATCACGGCCCACCTGCGCGAGGATCGTCGGCATATCGTCGACCGCGACATCCGCCGCCTCCGGAAGTCGATCGGGACCCGCCTGAACTTCGAGATGGCCAACACCCCCGAGATGGTGGCGATCGCGCTCGAGGTGAAGCCGGACTTCGTCTGCCTGGTGCCGGAGAAGCGGGAGGAATTGACCACTGAGGGCGGGCTCGACGTGGCCGGTGCGGGGCCGGAACTGGCGACGACCTGCGCACGACTTGCCGACGCCGGGATCGCGGTGAGCCTGTTCGTGGATGCCGACCCGCGCCAGATCGAGGCGGCGGCGCGCACGGGCGCAGCGTACATCGAGTTGCACACCGGACCCTATGCCGGTGCCTTTGACCGGAAGGCCGCGCGTCAAGCGGAGATCGAGCGGCTGGTGGCGTCGTCGCGCCAGGCCCGGGAGCTGGGCCTGCGGGTGAACGCCGGCCACGGGCTGACGGTGGCCAATGTGCCGCTGCTCCATGTGGTCCCCCATCTCGAGGAACTCAACATCGGACACACGCTCATCAGCCGGAGCGTCTTCGTCGGGATCGGCCAGGCCGTCCGCGAGATGCTGGAAGCGATGGCCGGCTACCGCGGCTGACCGGATCACTCCGGCTGGCGGACCGCCTCGCGCTCCTCGATCTGCCGGCGCAGCTTGCCGAGGGCGATGTTCTGCAGCTGGCGGATCCGCTCCCGGGTCACGCCAAAGCGCTGACCGATCTCGTCGAGCGTCTTCACCGGCGCCCCGTCGAGCCCGAAACGCTCCCGGATGATCGCCAGCTCCCGCGCGTCGAGCACGTCGAGGAATTCCCGGACCATGCCGTGGTTGGTCCGCTCCTCGAGGTCGTGGTAAGGGTCCGGGTGCGCCTCATCGGCAACCACCTCGCCGAGGCGGCTGGAGTCGTCGTCCCCGAGGGGCTGATCGAGCGACGCCGTGCGCATCGAGGCCCGCTGCCAGAGCCGGACCTTCCGGACCGTAACCCCGAGCTCCTCGGCCAGTTCCTCGTCCGACGGCTCCCGCCCCATCAGCTCCTGGAGCTCCAGGCTGACCCGGCGCATCCGGTAGATCTTGTCCACCAGATGGACCGGAAGCCGGATGGTCTTCGACTGGTTGGCGAGGGCGCGTTTGATCGACTGCTTGATCCACCAGGCGCTGTAGGTGGACAGCTTGCCCCCCTTGGCCGGATCGAAGCGCTCCACCGCCTTCATCAAGCCCATGTTGCCCTCGTTGATCAGGTCGAGGAGGGGAAGGCCCAGCCCCTCGTAGTCCCGGGCGATCTTCACCACCAGGCGCAGATTTGCCCGGATCATGTGCTCGCGGGCCGCCTCGTCCCCCTGGTGGATCCGCGCCGCCAGCGCGTTCTCCTCCTCGATCGTCAGCAGGGGAACCTCCACGGCGTCGCGCAGGTAGAGGGAGAGGGCGGTGCGCCCTTCCTCTCCGTATCGCGGCGCCGGCTCGGCCCGCGACGTCCGGACCTCTTGACTCCGCGGGGCCTCGATCCGGACGGTCACCTCCCGCGGAACTCCCACCTGCCGGAACGAGATTCCAGCGTGGGACTCGGTGCGGGATCCCGTGGAAACGGCGGGCTTCGTCAGCGTGCTCATGGTGGGGGAAACTTTCTTCAAGGAAGTGGACGATCAGTTGTTCAATACACGTTCAACGTCTGTGAAACAAATGTCTCAGTGTCCGTGCTGTGTCAATCTTCTGTTGATATTTCTGTGACCCGATGTTCACTCGGGGCGTGGGACATCCGGGTCTTCTTTGCTGTGGAAACGCCTGACTTTCAGCACTCGATCAAGGTTGCGGCCAAGCGGACCGGCCTCAGCCCGCATCTGATCCGCGCGTGGGAGCGTCGCTATGCGACGGTCCGGCCGGGGCGGTCCGGGGGGAACCGTCGGATGTACAGCCAGTCCGACATCGAGCGTCTCAGCCTGCTGCGGCAGGCCACGGTGGCGGGGCATCCGATCGGGAATGTGGCGGGTTTGTCGACCGATCGGCTTCGCGAGCTGGTTCTCCAGGAGCGTTCGGCCGAGTCGGGGCGGGCGGGGGGCGTGGAGCGCGCGGCGCTGGCTGGGGGAGGGTCCGGGGTGGATGGACGGCTGGCGGAGGCGTTGGATGCGGTGGTCCGGATGGATTCGGTGGCGCTGCAGGAGGTGCTGGAAGGGACGCTGGCCGAGCTGGGACAGGTGCGGCTGCTCAGCGGGGTGATCGCGCCGCTGGTGCAGATGATCGGGGAGGAATGGCGGGCCGGGCGTCTCAAGGTCGCCCAGGAGCATGTGGCGACGGCGGCGCTCCGGACGTTTCTTGGGCAGGTGTCCCGTCCGATCGCCGTGCACCCGGCGGCGCCCTCCCTCCTGGTGACGACCCCGGCGGGACAGCTTCATGAGCTGGGTGCCGTGCTCGCGGCCGCGGCGGCGGCCGGCCATGGATGGCGGGTGACCTATGCGGGGGCGGCCATGCCGGCCGAGGAGATCGCAGCGGCCGCCCGGACCAGCGGGGCCCGGGCCGTGGCCCTGTCCATCGTCCATCCCGCCGACGACCCGGCGATGGACGGCGAGCTGCGGCGCCTGCGTCGGCTGCTCCCGTCCGAGGTTTCGATCCTTGTCGGGGGCCGTGTCTCGGGCGCCTACGCCGACACCCTGCGGGACATCGGGGCGGTGGCGGTGGAATCGCTCGACGGGTTCACCGGCGCGCTGGACCGGATGGCATTGCGACCGCCCGCCGCCTGACGCGGGATCAAAAGAAAAAGGCGGCCGGGAGTCGGGCTCCGGGCCGCCTTGGGGAAAACGGAAGGCCGTCGATCAGTCGAAGGCGTGTCCGGAGCAGCAGAGCACGTTGCGGACCTTGTGGCGGACCAGTTCCTTGACCGCCGTCCGGGCCGGGCCGAGGAACTTCCGCGGGTCGAATTCCGTGGGCTTGGTGGCCAGGGTCTTCCGGATCGACGCCGTCATGGCCAGGCGCAGGTCGGTGTCGATGTTGACCTTGGTGCAGCCGGTGCGGCGTGCGATCTCGATGTCGGCCTCGGGAACCCCCGCGGTCTCTTCGCCGAGGTCGCCCCCGTACTTGTTGATCTCCACCGCCAGCTCCTTGGGCACGCTCGAGGCGCCGTGGAGCACCAGGGGATAGTCGCCGAGGCCGGCGTCCATGAGGGCCTTCTTGATCCGCTTGAGGCGCTCGAGGTCCAGATGCTGGGTGCCCTTGAACTTGTAGGCCCCGTGGGAATTGCCGATGGCCACCGCGAGGGAGTCGACTCCCGACTCCTTGACGAACCGGACCGCATCCTCGGGATCGGTGTACACGCCCTGCATGGAGTGACCGCCGCCCTCCTCGCCCTCGTCGAACTGGGCGCCGACCAGCTGGCCGAGCTCGCCCTCGACGACGCAGTTGTGCTGGTGGGCGTACTCGACCACCTGCCGGCAGATCTCGACGTTCTTCTCGAACGACTCGTGCGAGGCGTCGATCATGACGCTGGTGAATCCCTCGTCGATGCACTGCTTGCACAGCTCGAACGAGTCGCCGTGGTCTAGGTGGACGGCGATGGGGATGGTGGAGAGGCTGACCCCGGCCTCGATCAGCTTCTTGAGGTACACCGGGTGGGCGTAGTCCCGGGCGCCCTTGGAGATCTGGAGCATGACCGGGGCCCTCTCCTCCTCGCAGGCCTCGATGATGGCCTGGAGCAGCTCCATGTTGTTGACGTTGAAGGCGCCCAGCGCGTACTTGCCCTTCAGAGCCTTGGCGAACAGGTCGCGGGTATGTGTCAGCGGCATAGTTCTAGGGAAATGTTCAGGTGGTGGCCGCAGGGACGGCCAACAGGGACAGGACGCTAGCGGAGGCACCCGGGGGGTGGAACAGGAAATTTCCCCCGGACGAATCCGCCACGCCCGACCGGGGCTGGCCGACCGGCCCGGCGGCGGGCATCGTCGACCCATGACCATCGTCACCGACGAACGCTGCCTCGGCTATCGCAGTCCCGGCCACCCCGAGAAGCCCGCCCGGGTGGCGCGCACGCTGGACCTGCTCCGGGGACAGAAGTCGCTGCCGCTGGCGTGGGCCTCGCCGGCGGAGGTGTCGGACGCGGCCCTCCTGCGCGCCCATCCCGCGGGCCACCTCGCCCGCCTGGGCACGCCGGGGGATTTCGATGCCGACACGCCGTGGTACGACGGGATCCCGGACCACGCCCGCCGGGCCGTCGGCGGGGCGGTCCGGGCCCTGGACCTCGCGCTGGCGGGCGAACCGGCGTTCAGCCTGCTCCGGCCCCCGGGACATCATGCCGAGCGGGAACGCATCATGGGCTTCTGCTATCTGGGGTCGATGGCGGTGGCCGCCCTGGAGGCACGGGCGCGCGGTGTCGGACCGGTCGCCGTGCTGGATTTCGACGTCCACCACGGCAACGGCACCGAGGACATCCTGCGGGATGTCCCGGGAGTGTTCTTCGCCTCGGTGCACCAGCATCCGTGCTACCCGGGCACGGGGACGGCGGACGTGGGGGGCAACTGCTTCAACCATCCGGTGACGCCCGGGACGCCGCGGGAGCAGTACCGCGCGGAACTGGCGCGGGCCATCGGACGGTTGCGCGAGACCTGCCCGGCGGTCCTGGGTGTGTCCGCCGGGTTTGATGCCTACTCGGGGGATCCGCTGGCCAGCGGGACACTGGAGCGGGAGGACTTCCACTGGCTGGGCACGGCGGTCCGGGAGATGGGGATTCCCGCCTTCGCCGTGCTCGAGGGGGGATACAGCCTCGACCTGCCCGACCTCGTCCTGCACTTCCTGCTGGGCTGGGCCGGGATCCGACCCTGAGCTTGACGACGAACGGACGGGTCGGGCAGGGACGGGGCGTGCTCCAGACCGCGATCCTCAATCCGGCCCTGCTCGCCCTCCTCGGCCGGGTCCGCCACACCAACCGGCTGGTGGTGGCCGATGCGATGTTCCCGTCGTGGCCCGGCATCCCGGAGATCGACCTCGCCCTGGTGGCCGGCGTCCCCTCGGTGCCGCAGGTCCTCGCGGCGATCCGCACCGCATGGAGCCCGGGACCGGTGTGGATGGCTTCCGAGTTCCGGTCGGGACATCCGCCGGAGGTCGTCGCGGAGTTCGTGGCGGCCCTGGGCGGCCGGGAACCGCGGTTCGAACCGCACACCGTCTTCAAGCAGCGGGTGCCCGGGTCGACCGGCCTCATCCGCACCGGGGAGATGCGGATCTACGCCAACGTCGTGCTCGAGTCGGCCTAGCCCGGATTGCTCACCGCCTTCCTGCTGCGGCGGTCTACTTGGCGAGGCCGCGGGTGCTGGACCGGACGAACTCGGCGAGGTGTTCCAGCTCCGGGGTGACGGGGAGTTCCGACGCCAGCTGGTCGAGGGCGTTGCAGGTGGTGAGTCCCCCGCGGAACACGATCTTGTAGGCGCGGGTCAGCAGGGAGACGGATTCCGGGGTGAACCCGGCCCGCTCCAGTCCCACCTTGTTCACGAACCGGGTCACCGCCGGGTTGCCGTCGGCCATCATGAACGGCGCCACATCCTGCACCACCTTCGAGCAGCCCCCGATCATGGCGTGCCGACCGATCCGGCAGAACTGGTGCACCGCCGCCAGCCCGCCGATCACTGCGTGGTCGTCGACCACCACATGCCCCGCCAGGGTGGCGACGTTGGACATGATGATGTGGTTGCCCAGCCGGACGTCGTGGGCGAGGTGCACGTAGGCGAGGAGGTGGTTGTGCGAACCCACCACGGTGGCGTCGCCATCCCCCGTGGCGCTGTGGACGGTCACGTACTCGCGCAGGACATTGTGGTCGCCGATCACGACCCGGGTGGTACCGCCCCTCCATTTCAGGTCCTGGGTGCGCTGCCCGAGGCAGGCGAAGGGGAAGACCTCGTTGTCGGACCCGAGCGTGGTGTGGCCCTCGATCACCACGTGGGAATGGAGCCGGCAGCGGTCGCCCAGCACCACGTGCTCCCCGAGCACGCAGTAGGGGCCGATCTCGCAGTCCGCCCCGATGCGGGCACCGGGATGGACGATGGCGGTGGGATGGATCCGGGCCATATCAGCGGTCGACCAGCATGAAGGTGACATCGGCCTCGCTGACCGGCTCGCCGTCCACCGAGCAGACCCCCTTGGCCTTGCCGATCTTGCCCCGGGCCTTGGTCATCTGGACGTCGATCTGGAGGACGTCCCCCGGCCGCACGGGACGTCGCCACTTCACGTCCTCGGCCGACATGAAGTAGGCCAGCTTCCCGGCATTCTCCGCCTGGCGCATCATGAGGATCCCGGCGACCTGGGCGATGGCCTCGAGCTGGAGGACGCCGGGCATGATGGGGTGTCCCGGGAAGTGTCCCTCGAAGAACGGTTCGCCCATGGTGACGTTCTTGACCGCGGTGATGTGGTTGCCGTCGATGCGGGTGACTCGGTCGACCATGAGGAAGGGCGGCCGGTGGGGCAGGATCTTCATGACCTGCATGACGTCGAGTGTCGCGCCGTCGCGGACGAGGCTCTCGGTATCGCTCGGGGTGTTCACGGCGGGGTTGACGGGGGCGGGGCGGGGGGCGCGTCCGCCCGGCCGGGACTCGGGGGCGTCGGCCGGGGGCGGCGCGAAGGTCTGGGCGGCCTCGATGGGTTTCCGCGACTGGGCCACGATGGCCCGGGCCAGCTCGGTGTTGGCCTGGTGGCTGGGACGGACGGCAAGGATGTGTCCGCGGAGGCGGCGGCCGGTCAGCGTGAGGTCGCCCACGATGTCGAGCAGCTTGTGCCGGACGAACTCCTCGGGATAGCGCAGGGGTTCGTTGGTCAGGACGGCGTCGTCCCGGATCACGATCGCATTCTCGAGGCTCCCGCCCTTGATCAGCCCGTTGCGGATCAGGAACTCGATCTCCTCGTAGAAGCAGAAGGTCCGGGCATGGGACAGGTCGCGTTCCCAGGACTCCGGATCCAGCTCGAGGCTGAAGAACTGGGTGAACCGTCCCTGCCGGTCGGTGCTGGTGCAGGTGAGCTTGAATCCCGGATGGGGAAAGGCCGCCATCTGGGTCTCGCCCACCGTGAGCTCGATGGGGGTCCGGATCTCCAGGTACTCCACCGGGTCCGGCTGCGCCACGATCCCCGCCTCACGAATCATCCGGGCGAACTCCCGCGAGCTGCCGTCGGCGATCGGCGGTTCGTTGGCGTCGAGTTCCACCACGGCGTTGTCGACGCCGGCCCCGGTCAATGCGGCCAGCACGTGCTCCACGGTGTGGACCTTCACCGAGCCGCGCCCCAGGGTGGTGGAGCGCTGGGTGTCGACGACGTTCTCGACCCGGGCCTCGATCTCGGGCCGTCCGTCGAGGTCCACCCGGCGGAACCGGATGCCGGTGTTGGCCGCGGCGGGCAACAGGGTCAGGGTGACCTTGTTGCCGCTGTGGAGGCCGATCCCGGAGTAGGAGGCCGGGCCTTTGAGGGTTTGCTGCGGCAGCACGGCCGAAGTGTTTATCCGGAGGGAAATCGGTAAAGCAACGGATCAATCGTCCGTTTCTCGCCCGACGCCCCCCGCGGGGCGGGCGCCCTTGCGACCGTCCGGGCATCTGCGAGGGTGGCGGGCATGCGGATGCCATTCCTGGCCGGCCTGACCGGCCTTCTCTCGATCTGGATGCTGGCCGGGTGCAGCGATCGGCCGGTCGTGTACGAGGTCCGGGGACAGGTGGTGGAGTATGTCCCCGGCGAACGGCGCGTCCGGATCCGCCACGAGGAGATCCCCGGCTACATGGCCGCCATGACCATGCCGTTCGAGGCGCGGGACGCGTCGGCACTCGACGGGTTGCGGGCGGACGACGTGGTCCGGTTCCGGCTGCATGTCCTGCCGAAGGACAGCTGGGTGGACGGGTTCGTGGTGCTGAGCAACGCGCCGCTTGCCGCCCCGGAGCCGCCGCGGCTGGACGACCCCAACGCCGTGTCGTTCTACAAGGAGGTGCCCGAGCTGGCGGTGGGCGACCTGTTGCCGGACTACGGGCTGACCAACCAGCTGGGCCGGCCGATCCGCCTGTCCGACTTCCGGGGCAACGCCGTGGCCCTGACGTTCATCTTCACCCGCTGCCCGCTGCCCAACTTCTGCCCGCGGATGTCCGACAACCTCGCCCAGGCCCAGAAACGGCTCCGGGACCGTCCGGGCACCCCCGCGAACTGGCGGCTGCTCTCGGTGTCGTTCGATCCGCTGTTCGACACCCCCGACACGCTGCGCCAGTACGGGGAACGGTTCGGATACGACCCGGCGCGCTGGACCCTCGCAACCGGCGCCTACGAGGAGATCCACCCGCTTGCGTCGCACTTCGGACTCTACTTCAGCCGGGAGGTGTCGCCGGCGAACATGAACCACAACCTCCGCACCGTGGTGATCGATCCCCAGGGCCGGGTCGGGGCGATCTTCGTCGGCAACGAATGGACCGTGGACGAGCTGGTGGACGCGGTGGTCGCGGCCGCCGCGAAGCGCTGACGTCAGGTCCCGCGGCCGGGCAGGGCGGCGGGCGGGCGGCGAAGCCGGTCGAGCACCCCCTGGAAATCCGCGGGCAGGGGGGCCTCGAACTCGCGGAACAGCCCGGTGCGGGGATGCAGGAACGCCAGGCGCCGCGCATGGAGCATCTGGCGGCCCACCTCCACGCCGGTGGCCTCGGCGAACCGCCGGTTGGCGGCCCGCCCATAGGTGTCGTCCCCCACCAGCGGATGCCCGACGTGCTGGAAATGCACCCGGATCTGGTGGGTCCGTCCGGTGTGCAGCCGGGCCTCGACGTAGGTGGCGGCCGGCAGCCGTTCCAGTCGACGGTAACTCGTCCAGGCCGCCCGGCCCCCGTCGACCACCGCCATGCGTTTCCGGTGGGAGGGATGGCGGGCGATGTTCGCGCGGATCTCGCCCGAGGGCGGCTGGAGGTCGCCGCACACCAGGCAATGGTAGGTCTTCTCCACCTCGCGCCGCTCGAACTGTCCGGCCAGGCCGACATGCGCGGCATCGTTCTTCGCCACCACCAGGCAGCCGCTGGTGCCGAGGTCGAGCCGGTGGACGATGCCCGGGCGTTCCTCGCCGCCAATCCCGCTCAGGGTCCCGCGGCAATGGTGCAGCAGGGCGTGGACAAGGGTGCCGGCGTCGTGTCCGGCGCCGGGATGGACCACCAGCTCGGGGGGCTTGTTGATCACGAGCAGATCGTCGTCCTCGAACAGCACCTCCAGCGGGATCTCCTCCGCCACGAGGATGCTGGGCCGGACCGGCGGCCAGGCCAGGTCCACCCGGTCCCCGGCGCGGGGATGGCTGGTGGGCTTGACGGGTTGGCCGTTCACCCGGATCCGCCCCTCGGCGAACAGCCGCTGGAGCGCGCCGCGGGACACGCCGGGCAGCAGGGCGGCCAGGTGGCGGTCGAGCCGCTCCCGGGGAAGCGTCTCGGCCAGCACCACCGAGTCGGGAACGGGATCCGAGGGATTCACGGCGAGGTCCGGGGAACGCGGGCGGGGCGGAGGTTCATCCACAGGGCGATCCCGGCCGCGGCGATCACCACACTGGCCCACTGGCCGGGGGTGAGGACGCCGGACGCCGGACGGGAGACGATCGTGTAGTCGCCCCGGAAGTACTCCGTGAGGCTGCGCACCCCGGCGTAGCCCAGCAGGTAGGCGGCAAAGACCTGCCCGTCGAACCGGCGCCGATGGTGCAGCAGGACCAGTCCGCCGCACAGCAGGAGGCTGAGCGCGGTCTCGTAGAGCTGGCTCGGATGGATCGGGCCGTCGAACGGGGTGATCCCCTTGGGGAACGTCACCGCCCACGGGACATGGGTCGGGTGGCCATGGCAGCAGCCGTTGAAGAAGCAGCCCAGGCGGCCGAAGGCCTGCCCGAGGGCGATCCCCGGGGCGAGGGCATCGCCCACGCGCCAGAGCGGGAGGCCGAGCCGACGGATCCGCAGCACGGCGGCGAGCACCGCCCCGGCCAGTCCACCGTAGTACACCAGTCCGCCGTTCCAGATGTGGAACACCTCGGTGAACGGGCGCCCTGCGAAGTCGCGGTCCCAGTAGCTGACGACGTAGAGCAGTCGGGCGCCGACGAGGGCCCCGCCGAGGATCCACGGGAATGCGAGGTCGTAGGCGATCTCCGGGTCGAGTCCCGCCGCCCGGGCCCGCCGGGCCGCCAGCCAGAGCCCGGCCAGGAACCCGATCCCCACAAGCACCCCGAAGGTGTGGAGCGAAAAGCTTCCCAACTGGATCAGCACCGGTTTCACGCGGCGCGGACGGTAGTCGGCCCCGGGCGGGGCGCCGAGTCTTAGATGGCGACCTTTGTCAGCCCCGGCGCCGGCCCCGCATCCGCCGCCCCCGGGGTCCCGTCGGGTGGGCGGTCACCGACCCGCCGACCTCCGCGGTGCCGGTCGCCCTCCGGAGGGCCCCGGCGGGGGCATGACCCCAATCCGTTCGGGTGCCGGCCCCGATTGCCCCAAGGGGTTGGGGGGCGGGCGGGTTCCGGGAGATTGCTGTTGTCCGCTTCCCCCCCCTTGGTAGGCTTTCCGGCAGCACGATGCGGACCGGACCCCGGGGGGCCGCCGCACCGGCACCTAATCATCTATGGGTCAGTCCACTTCGGGGGATGCCTCCAGTTATGACGCTTCCAAGCTCGGTCGGCTGGAGGGGTTGGAGGCGGTTCGTAAAAAGCCGGGCATGTACATCGGCGGCACCGATGAACGCGCCCTGCATCATTGCGTCTCCGAGGTGCTCGACAACTCGGTGGACGAGCATCTGGCCGGGCATTGCACGCGGATCGACGTGGTGATCCATGTCGACGGATCGATCTCCGTCCGGGACAACGGCCGGGGGATCCCGGTCGACGAGCATCCGCAGTACAAGGTGCCCGGGGTGGAACTGGTGCTCACCACCCTGCATTCCGGCGGCAAGTACGGGCAGGGGGGATACAAGTTCTCCGGCGGCACCCACGGGGTGGGGGCCAAGTGCGTGAATGCGGTCTCGGAATGGTTCGAGGTGGAGGTCAGCCGCAACGGGCAGGTCTACCACATGCAGTTCGAGCGGGGGAAGACGGTCAAGAAGCTCGAGGTGATCGGGAAGTCGAAGTCGAACGGCACGCTGATCACGTTCAAGCCCGATCCGGAGATCTTCCGCGAGACGACCGAGTTCAAGGCCGACCGCATCGCCCAGCGCCTGCGGGAGCTGGCGTTCCTGAACTCGGGTCTGACGATCCACTTCAAGGACGAGCGCAGCGAGGTGCCGCGGGAGGAGAGCTACTTCTACAAGGACGGCGTCGAGGAGTTCGTCCGGCAGCTGAACAAGAGCCGCTCGGTGCTGCATCCCAAGGTGATCACGATCTCGAAGGAGACCCGCGTGACCACCCCGGAAAAGGAGGTGGAGATCCACATGGAGGCGGTGGTCCAGTACAACGACTCGTTCAACGACCAGGTCCTCTGCTACACCAACACGGTCAACAACCCGGACGGGGGCACCCACCTCACCGGGTTCCGCAGCGCCCTGACCCGTGCGGTGAACCAGTACGCCAAGTCCAACAACCTGCTGAAGGACAAGGACCCGCAGATCACCGGCGACGACGTTCGCGAGGGGTTGACCGCGGTGATCTCGGTCAAGCACAGCGACCCCAAGTTCGAATCGCAGACCAAGGTGAAGCTCATCTCGCCCGAGGTCGACAGCATGGTCGGCTCGGCGTGCTACGAGGGTTTCATGACCTATTTCGACGCCAATCCCGCGGTGGCCAAGAAGCTGGTCGACAAGGCGTTGAACGCGGCGCGGGCCCGCGAGGCGGCCCGCAAGGCCCGCGAGGCGGTGCGCAAGACCGCCCTGACCGGCGGCGGCCTGCCGGGGAAGCTGGCCGACTGCTCGGACCGGGACCCGGTCAACACCGAGCTCTACATCGTCGAGGGCGACTCGGCAGGCGGCTCGGCCAAGCAGGGGCGCGACCGCAAGTTCCAGGCGATCCTCCCGATCCGCGGCAAGCTCATCAACGTGGAGAAGGCCCGTCTGGACAAGGTCCTCCAGAACACCGAGATCCGCACCATGATCACGGCCGTCGGCACCGGCATCGGCGACGGCGAGGGGGAGGGGGCCTTCAACCTGGAGAAGCTCCGGTACCACAAGATCATCATCATGACCGACGCGGATGTGGACGGATCCCACATCCGGACGCTCCTCCTGACCTTCTTCTACCGGCAGATGCCGGTGCTGATCCGGAAGGGCTTCGTCTACATCGCCCAGCCTCCGCTGTACCAGATCTCGCGCAAGAAGCGGGTGGAGTACGTGGACGACGACGCGGCGCTGAACCGCATCCTGATCCAGTTGGGGACCGAGGAGGTCCGGCTGCGCACCGTGGCCGACGGGCGGGAGATGACGGCCAAGCAGCTGGCCGAGGTGCTCGAACTGCTCGAGAGCCTGGAGAAGTTCGCCGCCGGACTGGCCCGCAAGGGGGGCGATTTCGCCACCTATGTCGGCCGCCGCAACCCGGCCACCGGGGAGTTCCCCCACCACCTGGTGGTGGTCCGCGAGGGCAACGACGAGACCGCCCACTACTTCACCTCCGACGAGGAACTGCGGCACTTCAGCGAGGCGAACCCCGACCTCGCCCTGGGGACGGTCGACGCCGAGCCGGCGGCGGAGGGTGTCGGCGAGGTCCGCGAGAAGGGCCGCAAGGAGGGTCCCTCGCGCCGTGCCCGGCATGAGCAGCTCTTCGAGAGCCACGCCCTGGCCGACCTGCTGGGCCGCCTCGAGAAGCGCGGCATGGACATCGCCCACTACTCCGCCCAGGACAACCCGCTGTACGAGCTGGTCGAGGGCGAGGGGGAACGGCAGCAGGTGCGTCCGCTGTTCGCCATCGGCGAGATCCTCGCCGGGGTGAAGGAGGTCGGCCGGCGCGGGATCCAGGTGAAGCGCTTCAAGGGTCTCGGCGAGATGAATCCCAAGGAGCTCTTCGAGACCACCATGAATCCCGTCCGCCGCAAGCTGCTCCGGATCGACCTCACCGACGCCGTCGAGGCGGAGGAGATGTTCACCAAGCTGATGGGCGACGAGGTCGCCCCGCGCCGGCAGTTCATCGAGGACAACGCCCTGAACGTCCGCAACCTCGACATCTGACACCCGCCCGCACCGGGCCCCCTTTCCAGACCGTCCCCCTTCCATGGCCGACAACGACTCCGACCTGCCCGTCAGCAGCACGCCCCTGTTCGCCGCCAACGAGCGGATCGCCAAGATCAACGTCGCGGACGAGATCAAGAACTCGTTCCTCGACTACTCGATGTCGGTGATCATCTCGCGGGCGCTGCCGGATGCGCGCGACGGGCTGAAGCCGTCCCAGCGCCGCATCCTGTACGCGATGTACGAGCTCTCGCTCTTCCCCGGGCGGAAGCACATGAAGTGCGCCAAGATCTGCGGCGACACCTCGGGCAACTACCATCCGCACGGCGAGGCGGTGATCTATCCCACGCTGGTCCACATGGCCCAGCCGTGGGCGATGCGTGCCCCGCTGGTGGATTCGCAGGGGAACTTCGGATCGGTCGAGGGCGATCCCCCGGCGGCCATGCGGTATACCGAGGCCCGGCTCACCCATCTCGGCGCCGCCCTGATGGAGGACATGGACCAGGACACGGTCGACTTCGTCCCGAACTACGACGAGCGCCTGACCGAGCCGGTGGTGTTTCCCGCCGCGTTCCCCAACCTGCTCGTCAACGGCGGGACCGGGATCGCCGTGGGCATGGCCACCAACATGGCCCCCCACAACCTCGGGGAGGTCATCGACGGGATCTGCGCCCAGATCGACAACCCCGAGATCTCCATCCCCCAGCTGATGAAGCACATCAAGGGGCCGGACTTCCCGACGGGGTGCATGGTGTGCGGGCTGGAGGGGATCAAGGAGTACTTCCTGACCGGCCGCGGCGGGATGAAGGTCCGCGGCAAGGTCGGGGTGGAACAGCTCAAGGGCGGCCGCGAGCAGTTGGTGATCACCGAGATCCCGTACGGGGTCAACCGCGCCACCCTGGTCGAGAAGGTGGCCGACCTGGTCAACCTCAAGACCGTCGGATTCACCGACATCACCGCCATCCGCGACGAGTCGGACGAGAACACCCGGGTGGTGATCGAGCTGAAGCGGGATGCCATCCCGAAGGTGGTCATCAACAACCTCTACAAGAACACCCAGCTTGAGAGCTCCTTCTCGGTCAACGCGCTGGCCATCGACCGCGGCCGCCCGAAGACGCTCAACCTCAAGGAGCTGATCAACTGCTACATCGAGCACCGTCGCGAGGTGGTCCTCCGCCGGACGCGCTACCAGCTCCGCAAGGCCGAGGAGCGGGCGGAGGTGCTCGAGGGCTACATCTGCGCCCTGCGGAACCTCGACGAGTTCATCCGCATCATCCGCGGCAGCCGCAACCGGGAGGAGGCCCGGGTCAAGCTCCTGGCGTTCGCCTGGACCCGCGCCCAGGTGGAGCGCTGGGGGATCTTCCTCCGGAGCGAGGAACGGCTCACCGCCGGCCGCTACGGGCTGACCGAGCGCCAAGTCGACGCCATCCTCGAACTCCGCCTCTACCAGCTCACCGGACTGGAGATCGACAAGGTCGAGGCCGAGTACGGGGAGCTGCTGGAACGGATCAAGGACCTGCTCGACATCCTCGCCCGGGAGGTCCGGGTGCTCGGGATCATCAAGGCGGAGCTGAAGGTGATCCGCGACAAGCACGCCACGCCGCGCCTCACCCAGCTGGTCCCCGACGAGGGCGAGATCGCCATCGAGGACCTGATCGCCAACGAGGGGGTCATCGTCACCCTCACCCACAGCGGCCTGATCAAGCGCACCAACGTCTCCAGCTACCGTGCCCAGCGCCGCGGCGGCAAGGGGGTCATCGGCATGACCACCCGCGAGGGTCCCACGGAGGCGGAGAACGACTTCATCGAGCACCTCTTCACCGCGAGCACGCACGACTACCTGATGTTCTTCACGAACCTCGGACGGGTCTACGTGGAGCGGGTGCACGAGATCCCGGACATGGGCCGGGCGGCGAAGGGACGCTCGATCGCCAACCTCCTCGAGCTTCGGAGCGAGGAGCGGGTCCAGGCGCTGGTCCGCGTGGTGGCCATCTACGGGGCCAACAAGGAGGACCAGACCTGGCAGCAGACGAACGAGCTGTTCTTCGTGACCCGCCTCGGAACGGTGAAGCGCACCCAGCTCGCCGCCTTCCAGAATGTCCGCAAGGGCGGGATCATCGCCATCACCCTCGAACCCGGGGACGACCTGGTGGACGTCAAGCTGACCAGCGGGACGAACGACGTGGTGCTGATCACCCACGAGGGCATGAGCATCCGCTTCCCCGAGGACCAGGCCCGCTCCATGGGCCGGCCCGCCGCCGGTGTCCGCGGCATCTCCCTGGAAAAATCCGACTCGGTCGTGGCCCTGGCCGTGGTCGACCCCGACGCCACCCTCCTGGTGGCCGGCGCGAACGGCATCGGCAAGCGCACCGACTTCGAGGAGTACCGGACCCAGTCCCGCGGCGGGAAGGGGATCATCACCATGAAGACCACCGGCAAGACCGGCGGGGTGGTGGGCGCCCTCACCGTGCGGGACACCGACGAGATCATGCTCATCACCGTCGGCGGCCAGATGGTCCGCACCCCGGTGAAGGACATCCGCGAGGCGGGCCGGAACACCATGGGGGTCAAGCTGATCAACCTGGACGACAAGGACCGCCTGCAGGCCATCGCCCCGGTCATCAGCGAGCGCGACGACGACGACGAGACCCCCGCGGCCGGGCTTCCCATCGACACCTGACCCGCTCCCGGATGGGCAATCCGCACGACATCCGGGTGGTGGGCGCCACGGCGTGGTTCCTGCCCATCCGGACCCGGATGCCCCTGAAGTTCGGTGCGGAATCGCTGTCCTCGGTGACCTGTGCCCGGGTGCGGATCCGGGTGCGGGGACGGGACGGCCGGGAGGCGGAGGGCTGGGGGGAGACGCCGCTCAGCGTCCAGTGGGTCTGGCCGTCGACCCGGCCCCACGAACCCCGGCACCAGGCGCTGCGCCTGTTCGTCGAGCTGCTCACCCGGGCCTGGGGCGGGTTTGCCGACTGGGGGCATCCGGTGGAACTGGGCACGGATTTCACCACCCAGCTCCTGCCGCGGCTGCGGGCGGACTTCAACGCCTCGGGCCTGACGGGCGGGGCGGGGGACCTGCCCGACCTCGCCGCCCTCGTGGCCTGCAGCCCGTTCGACCTCGCCCTCCACGACGCCTACGGGAACCTGCACGGCCGGCCGGTGTACGATCTCTACGCCCCCCCCCACGTCTCCCGACCACTCGATGCCTTCCTTGAACCGGCCGCGGGTTCGATGGTCTCCTTCGCCGGACGGTTTCCGTCGGATTTCCTCGTCCAACCCCGTCGGCAACGCCTCCGGGCCTGGCACCTGGTGGGGGGGCTGGACCCGCTGGATGCCGGCGACCTGACGGGTGCCGAGCCCGACGACGGGTATCCCGTGCTGCTGGCCGACTGGATCCGTGTCGACGGCCTGCGCTGCCTCAAGGTGAAGCTGCGCGGGAATGATGCCGACTGGGACCTGGACCGCCTGGTCCGGGTGGGGGCGCTTGCCCTGCCGCTCGGGGTCGAGTGGCTGACCGCGGATTTCAACTGCACCGTC
Source organism: uncultured Verrucomicrobiota bacterium (assembly GCA_964525755.1). Classification (GTDB taxonomy): domain Bacteria; phylum Verrucomicrobiota; class Verrucomicrobiia; order Limisphaerales; family UBA9464; genus UBA6176. Next base: position 155,246 of record CAZGIK010000001.1, on the reverse strand, counting down.
GAGGATCCGGGGTACGTCTGCGGCATCCTCGACATCCTCCGTGACCGGCATCCGGCCCTTTTCGGGAGCCTGCTCTACGTGGAGCAGCCGTTTCCGTACGACCTGGAGGCGCATCCGATCGACACCCATGCGGTCAGCGCGCGGAAGCCGTTGTTCCTCGACGAGAGCGCCCATGACTGGCGGCTGGTGCGGCGGGGTCGGGAGCTGGGCTGGACCGGGGTGGCGTTGAAGACCTGCAAGACCCAGTCCGGGGCGTTGCTGGCGGCGTGCTGGGCCCAGGCCCACGGGATGACGCTCATGGTGCAGGACCTGACCAACCCGATGCTGGCGCAGGTTCCCCACTGCCTGCTGGCGGCCCATGTGCCGACCATCATGGGGGTGGAGACCAACGCGATGCAGTTCTACCCGGCCGCCAGCGCGCCCGAGGCGGCCGTCCACCCCGGCCTGTACCGTCGCCGGGACGGATGCATCGACCTGTCGACCGTCCACGGGTCGGGTTTCGGGTACCGCCTGGACGAGATCCGACGCGAGCTGCCCGCCCCGTGCGCAGCGGTCGACTGACTTGTTCCGGCGGACGCAACAGCCCGCCACGAGCGGATGCCTCCCACCCGGCCGATGCCATTGGCATGTTGGAGCCCGGGGTGGGTTCGTTGACTTGGCGCATGCGGCACGATAATCGTGTTGCATGAAAAACGTGACAATCACGTTGGAGGAAGATGTCGCCCGATGGGCTCGGATCTGGGCGGCGAAGCACGACACCAGCGTGTCGCGGATGTTGGGAGAGGCGCTGAAGCAACGGATGCAGGCGGATCAGCAATACGAGCGGGCGATGCGGCGGTTCTTCGCCAGGAAACCCCGCATGCTGAAACAGGTCGGCGCCGGCTATCCGACCCGGGAGAACGCTTATGAACGGTAGGGTGTTCGTCGACACCAACATCCTCCTCTACGCACGGGATCTTTCGGAGCGGATCAAGCAGCCGGTGGCTGAGTTGTGCCTGGCAGAGTTGTGGCGGGCCCGTACGGGGTGCGTGTCGGTGCAGGTGTTGAACGAGTACTTCGTCAATGCCACCCGGAAGTTGGATCCCGGGTTGAGTCGGGCTGAGGCTTGGGAGGACGTGGAGGCCTTGATGGCATGGGATCCCATCCCGATCGATACACCTCTGATCAGCCGGGCCTTTGTCCTCCTGGAGCGCCACGGAATCTCCTACTGGGACGCCCTGATCGTCGCTGCCGCTGAGGTCGGCGGATGTACCGAGATTCTGAGTGAGGACTTGGCCCACGATGCCCTCTACGCCGGCATCCGAGTCCGCAACCCCTTCCGGGACGTGGCGTAGGATTCGGAACAGCGCGGCAGCCGCGTGCACCGACCGGTGGCCTTCGAATGATCGCCGTGCAGGCGCATCGCCACCCCCGCCAGAAAACGCTTCGCCCCTGCGTCATGGGTCGCCCATTGTCCCGGCCATGCGTTCCATGACCGGCTTCGGCCGGGGAGAAGCCCAGGGCGACGGGGTGCGGATCACGGTCGAGATCAAGACGGTCAACCGCCGTCAGCTCGAGGTCGTGGTGTCCCTGCCACGGGAGCTGGAATCGTTGGAGCCGCGGGTCCGGTCGGAAGTCTCCCGGGATCTCTCCCGGGGCCGATGCGAGGTGCGGGTCCAGATGGAACGGGATGCGGCCGCCTCCGGCTTCCGCGTGGACCGGACGGCCGCACTGGCGTGCGCCCGGGAACTCGCCGCGGTGGCGGCCGAGCTCGGCTGGCCGGCGCCCGATTCCGTGGAGGTCCTCCTCCGGTGTCCCGGGGTGGTCATCGCCGGGGGGGGCTCCCAGGACCCGGAGGAACTCTGGCCGCTGGTCTCGGCGGGGGTCGGCCCGGCCTGCGCCGCGATGCAGGCCATGCGGCAGGTCGAGGGAAGTGCCCTGGAGGCGGATCTCGTCGCCCGCATGGACCTGCTCCGGGAGCGTCATGCCCGGATCGCTGGACACGCCCCCGGGGTCCCGCGGCGCCATCGGGAACTCCTCCTCGCCCGCCTGCGCACGGCCGGGCTGGAGGGGATCGGGGTCGATGACGAGCGGGTGCTCAAGGAGGTCCTGCTGTTCGCCGAACGCTGCGACATCTCCGAGGAACTGGCCCGCCTGACCAGCCACTTCGCCCAGTTCGACCGCTGTCGCTCCGCGGCCGAGCCGGTGGGGCGCACCCTGGACTTCCTCTGCCAGGAGATGCATCGGGAGATCAACACCATCGGCTCCAAGGCCAACGATGCCGCCATCTCGGCCGAGGTGGTCGCCCTCAAGGCCGAACTCGAACGGTTCCGCGAACAGGTCCAGAACATCGAATGAACCCCGGAAACTCCGCCCTGCTGTTCCTGGTGTCCGCCCCGTCGGGTGCGGGCAAGACCACCCTCTGCAGCGGTCTCCTCGCCGCCGATCGCCGGTTGTCGCGCGTGATCACCTGCACCACCCGTCCCCCGCGCGCGGGCGAGGCCGACGGCGTGGACTACCATTTCCTCACCCCGGCGGAGTTCGAACGCCAAGTGGCCGACGGCGCGTTCCTCGAGCACGCCGAGGTCTATGCGAACCGGTACGGGACCCGCCGGCGCGATGTCGTCGGACGCCTCCGCTCCGGGGGCGACGTGCTGCTGACGGTCGACGTCCAGGGCGTGGCCTCGATCCGCGCGGCCGCGGCGTCCGATCCCGAGCTGGCCTCGGCCCTGGTCACCGTGTTCGTCACCCCGGCCACCCGGAGGGAGCTCGAGGAGCGGCTCCGGGGACGGGCGGCCGACAGCGACGAGGTGATCCGTCGGCGGCTGGCGGCGGCGGATGGCGAGGTGGCGGCGGCGGCGGGGTTCGACTACCTGATCGTGAGCGGGACGCGGGAGGAGGATTTCTCCCGGGCGCGGGCGATCCTGGACGCCGAGCGGTGCCGGACCCGGCGGGTGCGGCTGGATTTCGACGGGGAGGCGGCGCGATGAAGCCCGTCCGGAACGTGGTCCTGGGGGTGTGCGGGAGCATCGCCGCGCACAGGGCCATCGACGTGGCCAGCCAGTTGACCCGGGCCGGGCATTCGGTCCATGCCGTGCTCACCGCCGAGGCCCTGCGCTTCGTCACCCCGCTGCCCTTCCAGACCCTGTCGCGGAATCCGGTGGTCACCGGGTTGGCCGATGCCGACGCGGGCTGGAAGCCGTTGCACATCCGTCTGGCCGACGAGGCGGATCTCCTGCTGGTGGCGCCGGCCACCGCCACCACCCTGGCGCGCCTCGCCCATGGGTTTGCCGACGATCCCCTGTCGGCCATCGCCCTGGCGCTTGCCGACGGGGTTCCCGTGCTGGTGGCCCCGGCCATGAACGGCAAGATGTGGAACCATCCGGCCACCCGGGCGAACGTCGAAACGCTCCGGTCGCGCGGGGTCGAGTTTCTCGGGCCCGACGAGGGTCTCCTCAGCTGCGGGTACGAGGGGGTGGGACGGCTCTGGCCGGTCGACCGCATCGTGGCCCGGGCCCTGGAGATCCTCGGGACGCCGGCGTGACCCGGGTCCGGATCCAGCACGGGAGTTGCTAAGTGAACGCCGTGCCCGTGACCGACCTCCGCGACGCCCTGCAGCGGCTGATCCTGCTGTGGCGATCGATGGCCGATGCGCCGCCCCCGGATGCCGAGGGGTTCCGCAGCCGGATCCTGTTCGTCGAACGCGGCATCATCGTCCCGGTCAAGGCGGTCCTGATCGGACTGATGATCTACGCCCTGTTCGTCGCCGGCTGGTTCGACAACCTCACCGAGCCGCGGACCGATGCCCTGCGCATCGTGCGGACGATGTTCCTCGGTTACTTCGTGCTGAACGTCGGGCTGGGGTTCCTGCTGTGGGGGGCCGACGACATCTCCCCGCGGCTGCTGGCGCGGGCGGTGTACTCCATGGCGATCCTCGACGGGGTGGGACTTGCGGCCCTGACGCTGATCACCGGCGGATTCGACAGCATCCTGTACTGGGTCTTCCTCGGGCTGATCATCCGCAACGCCGCCGTCATCCCGCTGGCCGACGTGCAGATCGTGGTGAACCTGCTGGTCAGCGTCTTCTACCTCATCGCCGGCACGCTCGACCTCTCGCTCTCGGTGCTGGAGATCGACCTGGTGGCCACCACCGGCCGGGGACGGCTGGAGCTGGTGACCGACGGGCCGTCGGGTCCGGTGGAGCCGTTGCTGCTCCGGTTGCTGCTGATGGTGCTGATGACCGCCTGCTGCTACGGGATCCAGGTGCTGGTCGACCGCCACCGGAGGGAGGCGTTCGAGGCCAACGAGTTCGCGGCCAAGCAGGAGCAGTTGCAGGCGGCCGGCCGGCTGGCGGCGGAGATCGCCCACCAGCTCAAGAATCCCCTCGGCATCATCAACAACGCCGCCTATTCGCTTGCGCGATCCGGCCGCGACCAGCCGGAGGTCCAGCGCCAGGTCGGGATCATCCGCGAGGAGGTGGCCCGGTCGGACCGCATCCTGACCGAGCTCATGGGCTACGCGCAGCTGGCCGAGGGGAAGGTGGAGCGGGTGGCGCTGGGCGAGGTGCTCGACGCGGCGGTGGAGCTGGTCTTTCCCGAGGGCAACCAGTTCGGCATCGGCGTCGTCCGCGAGGATGGCCCGGCCCTCCCCCCCCTGCTGGGCCAGCGGATCCATTTCGTCGAGATCTTCGCCAACCTCCTCACCAACGCCCGCGACGCCCTGGCGGAGGGCGGCACGGTGTGGATCCGGGCGCGGGGGGCGTCGGACTACTCCGTGGTGGTCGAGATCGCCGACGACGGCCCGGGCATCCCCGCCGAGGTCCAGTCCCAGCTGTTCGAGGCCTACTTCACCACCAAGGAGAAGGGGACCGGACTCGGCCTCGCCATCGTCCGCCACAACGCCGAGATCTATGGTGGGACGGTCGGTGTCCGATCCGGGGTTGGACGCGGCACAACCTTCACTGTAACCCTTCCCGCCCGCAGCCCGCTGAGATTCCGCCGATGAAACTGCCCCCGCTGCTCGTCGTGGACGACGAGAAGAACATGCGCCTCTCCCTGGAGACGGTCCTCCGGGAGGAGGGCTACGACGTCCGCCTGGCCGAGTCGGCCGAGACCGGGCTGAAGCTGCTGGAGGCGGAGGAGTTCTTCATGGTGATCACCGACGCCCGGCTGGGCGGGATGACCGGCTATGAGCTGCTCCCGGAGGTGGCGCGCCGGCGGCCGGGGCTCCCGGTGCTCATGATCACCGCCTACGCCACGCCCAAGCTGGCGGTGGAGGCGATCAAGGCCGGGGCGATCGACTACCTGGCCAAGCCCTTCGAGCCCGACGAACTCCTCCACGCGGTCTCCCGGTGCGCCGAACGGCACCGGCTCCTGACGGAGAACGCCACCCTGCGGGCCCGCGCCGGCGAGGCGTACCGTCTGGAACAGATCATCGGCGAGTGCCCCAAGGTCCGCGAACTCCGTCGGCTCATCCAGACCGTGGCCCCGACCGACGCCACCGTCCTGATCCTCGGCGAGAGCGGCACCGGCAAGGAGCTCATCGCCGGGTCGATCCATTCCCTGAGCCGGCGGGCGGACCAGAACTACGTCCGGCTCAACTGCGCGGCCATCCCCGAGACCCTTCTGGAGAGCGAGCTGTTCGGACATGAGCGCGGCGCGTTCACCGGGGCCCACCGGACGAAGCGGGGGTATGTCGAGGAGGCCGACGGCGGGACGATCTTCCTGGATGAGATCGGCGACATGAGCCGTCCCCTTCAGGCCAAGCTCCTCCGGTTCCTCGAGGACGGATCGTTCACCCGGGTCGGAGGAACCCAGGAGCTGCGCGTCAACGTCCGCCTCATCGCCGCCACCAACCGCAACATCGTTGAGGCCATCCAGGAGAAGCAGTTCCGCGAGGACCTGTTCCACCGGCTCAACGTGATGCAGTTCCGTCCGCCGCCCCTCCGTGAGCGGGGCGACGACGTGATCCTGCTGGGACGGCATTTCCTGAAGGTGTTCTGCCACCGGCTGGGCCGGAACATCCGGGACTTTTCCGAGCCCGCCCGCCAGGCCCTCCTGGCCCACACCTGGCCGGGGAATGTCCGGGAGATCCGCAACGTGGTGGAACGGGCGGTGATCCTCGAGACGACCGGGGAGATCCAGGCCCGCAGCCTGCCGGACTTCGAGGTCGAGTCCCGGCTCCGCGACGTGGCGGGCGGGACCCCGGTCCCGCGCCCGCCCGGTTCGCTGACCGAGAACCTCCTCCGGTACGAGCGTGAGATGATCCAGCAGGCCCTCTCGCGCTCCCAGGGAAACCTCACCCGGGCCGCCGCCTCGCTCGACCTGACCCGGCACGCCCTCCGCTACCGGATGGGGCGGCTGAACCTCAGCGTGGAGGGGGACGTTGACGAGGCCGGCGATTCCGGCGCAGGCTCGTCCTGACGATGATCTACGGCGGTGGCAACCTCCTGATGGCCAACGTGGCGGAGGCACTTCCTTCGCTCGACGAAGTGGCCCGTGGCACCCGCTCCCAGATGGGGGCGGCGCTCCCGGTCCTGGTGATCGTCCTCGGGATCCTCTTCGTGGCGCTCATCTGGGCCGTCTTCTTCCGACGTCCCCGCACCGGGCGGCAGCGCGGGACGATCCTGGAGGAGACCGACGGGGAACCGGCATCCGTCGGCGGACGCCGACGGCGCCGACGGCGCCGTCGGGACCATCGGCCCCGCAATCCGACCCTGGCCGAGACCGGTGGCCTGCCGCCGGCGCGGGTGGGCGAGCCGCCGCCGCCGATCCCGTGAGCACGGAAGTCAGCGCCGAGGTCACCCGGCGGAGTGCCTCCAACCTGGCCCTGGCCTTCGTCCTCCTCCCCCGCGACCGACGCGACTCCATGGCCGCGTTGTACGCCTTCTGCCGGGAGGTCGACGACGTGGCCGACGAGGACACGATCCCGGTGGAGGAACGTAGGACCGCCCTGGCGAGGTGGCGGGAGGAGGTCCGGATCGCGTGTGAGGGCGGCCAGCCGACCTTCCCGGTGATCCGGGAACTCCAGCCGGTCATCCGGCGCCACGGCCTGCCGTTCGAGCACTTCGACGGCCTGATCCGCGGCTGCGAGCAGGATCTCACCCGGGTCCGCTACCGGACCCTCGCCGAACTGGAGCACTACTGCTACCTCGTCGCCTCGGTGGTCGGCCTGCTCAGCATCGAGGTCTTCGGCTACCGCGACCCGGCGTGCCGCGAGTATGCCGTCGCCTTGGGCAAGGCGCTCCAGTTCACCAACATCCTCCGCGACGTGGGGGGCGATGCCCGGCGCGGCCGGATCTATCTTCCCCAGGAGATGCTGACCCGGCACGGGGTGTCGGAGGACGACATCCTCCACGGGCGGCGGGGCCCGGGATTCGCCGGACTGGCCCGGGAGTTCGCCGGACTGGCCCGGGACCACTACCGGCAGGCGGCCGCGCTGCTCCCGCCGGCCGAGCGCCGCAACATGGTCGCCGCCGAGCTCATGGGCAGCGTCTACTGGGACCTGCTCCTGAAGCTTGAGCATCGGGGCTTCCCCGTGTTGAATCCCGCGCCATTCCGACTCTCCCGACCCCGCAAGCTGACCCTGATCCTGCTCGCATGGATCCGGATCCGGACGGGGCTGCGCATGGCATGTTATGGGCGTTGACGGCCGTATCCGGCTGATCGTCAACGCGGATGATTTTGGAAGCTCGCACGGTGCCAACCGGGCGATCGTCCGGGCTCACCGCGAAGGCATCGTGACGTCCGCAAGCCTCATGGTGAACGGGGATGCGGCCGGTCATGCCGTCCGGATGGCCCGGGAGAACCCCGGGCTGGCGGTCGGGCTCCACCTTGTCCTCGCCGGGGGGAAGTCCACCCTGAAACCCTCCGAGATCCTCGGGGTGGTGAACCACCGGTTCGAGTTCGAGCGGAGCCCGGTGCGGGCCGGCCTCCGCTACCAGTTCACCCGGAAACTGCAGCCGTTCGTCCGTCAGGAGATCGACGCCCAGTTCCGCGAGTTCCGCACCGCCGGGCTCACCCTCGACCACGTCGACGGCCACCTCCACTTCCACCTCCATCCGTTCGTCCTCCGGACGCTCAAGCGGCATGCGGCCGACTGGAACGTGCGCGCCATCCGGCTCCCCCGCGACCCGCTGATGCTCAATCTCCGGATCGCCTTCGGCCGCTACCTCTACCGGTTCTCGCACGCGTTCCTTTTCTCCCTGCTGACCCGCGGCGAGACGGCATCGTTGGCCCGCCGCCGGATCATCCACGCCGACCGGGTGTTCGGCCTGCTCCAGAGCGGACGGATCACCGAGAAGTACCTCCTGCGCCTCATCGACAACCTGTACCCGGGGACCTTCGAACTGTACGCCCATCCGGACGAGGGGCCGCACGCCCACGAGACCGAGGCCCTGTGCAGCCCGGCGGTGCGTCGACGCATCGAGGAGCGCGGCATCGAGCTGGTCCGGTACGGGGACCTTGCGCGGCCATGACCCGGCTCGTCGTCATCCTGCTGGTCGGGCTGGTGCTCGAGGCGTTCGGGGTCGTCCTGATCAGCAAGGGACAGAAGCAGATCACCGGGCCGCAGGGTTGGTCGGCCGAGGAGGTGCTCCGCGTGGCCCGGGAGGGCGTCACCAACCGGCACATCGTGGCCGGGGTCGCCCTGGAGGCGGGATTCTTCGCCTGCCTCCTGTTCCTCATGGCCCATGCGGACATCAGCTTCGTGTGGCCGCTGACATCCCTCTCGTTCGTCATGACCACCCTGGCCGCCCGCTGGATCCTGCACGAGCAGGTTTCGGCCGCGCGCTGGGGCGGGGTGGCGCTGATCCTCGTGGGCGCCTCCGTGGTCGCCTACACCGAGCGCGCCCGCGGGCCCGGGACGCCGCCGGCAGCCGACGGATCCCGCCCAGCGACCGTGGCAGGGCATTCGGGCCGCTGACCCGGCCCGTGCCCATCCGCGTCAGCGGTCGCTGGCAGCCGCGGCCGGATTGCAGGTTTGGCCGCCGCTGGAAAAGGACGGGAAGGGCCCGGTCCGGAGCGTCTCCCGCCGGACCGGGGGCTGACCGGTCGGCGGGGCCACCCGATTCACCGCCCCGCTGAGCCCGCCTCCAGCCGGTCGTCGGGCAGCAACCGCACTTCCGGCGCACCCGGGGGCCAGGAAAGGCGCACGGGTGCGCGGCCGGGACGGCGGACCTCGATGGCCTCGGGCGGGGAACCGCCCAGATGGAATGCCGGCGCGTCGACCGATGCCCAGCCGGCACCGAGGTGCCATTCGTGGCGCGGACCCGGACCGGCGCTCGTGATCGCCCGGACCGAGACTCCCGCCGACGGGACGCCACCTGGCCCGTTCTCGAGCCGGACGACCGACCCCGGTCGCCCCTGGCGATTCCAGAGGGCCATCAACGGTCCGGCAGCCTGGGCCACGACGAGGTCGGGACGCCGGTCCCGGTCGAGGTCGGCCACCACCACCGCGCGCCCCTCTCCGGGAAGGTTCACGCCCGGCAGCGTGGCACGAAAGGAACCGTCGCCCCGCCCGAACAGCAGGACTCCCATCCCGGCGTCCTGACGACCGGACTCGGGATCGGCGCCGAAATCGTTCTGGGCGAGGTAGACGTCCAGGTGGCCGTTGCCGTCGAAATCCGCCACGCCCAGCCCGAACACGGGAGCCACCTGGGCGGGGTGGGGCAGGGCGCGGGCCTCGAACCGTCCGCCGCCGCGGTTGAGGAACAGGGTGGAGGCGAACCACAGGGCCTTCCGTTCCCGGACCGTCGGCGGGTCGCCGGGGAGGATGTCCTCCAGGCGTGCCCGGCCGTAGCCGGCATGGGTCGGGTAGTTCACGTCGACCAGGGGCAGCACCGGCAGGAGGGCGGAACGTTCCCGGGCGGGTGCCCAGCGACGGTGCACCGGATCCCAGAGGCCCATCAGCGTGGCGCGCCCCTCGCCGCCGGGAATCGACCCCACCCGCAACCGCAGTCCGGGATCATCGGCCTGGCCGGCAAGGGGGTCGGTGCGGAAGTTCAATCCCCAGTTGCCCGCCACCAGGTCCATCCGGCCGTCGCCATCGAAATCCCCCGCGGTGACCGAGTTCCACCACCCCGGCGCACCGGCCAACCCGGGGGTGTCCCCGACCTCGGTCAGGGTTCCCGCGTCGTTCCGCCACCAGCGCAAGGGTTGCCAGTGTCCGGCGACAACCAGGTCGGGGTCGCCGTCGTCGTCGAGGTCGGTGAACACCCCGCTGGTCAACGGGCCGGCATCGTCCCAGACGGCGGCAGCCGTCCATCCGTCGGCACCCGACCGGAACAGGTGCAGCGGACCGGAGTCGGGCCAGGTCCGGGCGTCGGGCCGACGGATCCCGACCCATTCCAGCCGCCCGTCGCCGTCGAGATCCGCCGCTGCCAACAGCATCAGCCGGTCGCCATCGGCGGAATCCCCCGGCCCGTCGGGCTCCGGGACCCGCAGCGGCCGGCCGTCGGCCGTCCCGCCGTCCCAGAGTTCCACGGCGTCGGACGTCGGGTTGCCGGGAATCAGCGGACCGGCGGTGGGTCGGGTTCCGGGCCGGAATGGGACGGCCAGCCGGACGGTGCTGCGGGCGGGATCGGGCATCGCCTGGAGCCTTCCGATTCCGCCGCCGGGCGAGCGCGCATGGAGCTCGACTCCATTCCCGTCCGCCCGGGGCCAGGCGGTCAGCGCAACGTCGGGTATCGGCACGCGGACGGGGAGGAGCGGATTGAGGGTGAAGTCGTCGGGAAGAGCGGCCGGGGAGTTGGTCCAGGGCAGGGGGGTGCCGGTGAACCATCCGGTGACCGGGGGATCGACGGCCGGCGGGGACGGGTCGGCCGTCGTCGGTTCGTCGACCTCGAGCAGGGTGTTGGCCGGGACGCCGGCAATCCGGCTCACGGTACCGGAGCGCCAGCGGACCTCGACCGCGAGGCGTTGTGCCGTGCCCGCGGCGAAGACCCGCAGGGTGTCGTCGCCGCCGAGGTAGCGTCCGCCGGCGATCATCTCCTGGGTCTGTTCCACCGGCCCGCCGGTGACCCGGATCCGGGCGCCGATGCCGGGGGTGTTCGGCGACCGGCCCCGGAGGCGGATGGCGAGCCGCGGCGCGGTGCCCTGGTTCAGGTACACGGCCGCCGGGCCGTTCAGGTTGTTGACCACCACGTCCAGGTCGCCATCGCCGTCGAGATCCCCCAGGGCCATGCCGGTGCTCACGCCGGGGTCGTCGAAGCCCCACGCGGCGCTGCGGTCGGAGAAGGTCAGGTTGCGCTCGTTCCGCCACGCGAGGTTCGGCGTGGCCAGCGGGGGGAAAAGGCGCATGTTCTTCAGCCGGTTGGCCGCGGTGCGCGCCTCGCGCAGGCCGGACAGCGACGCCAGGACATCGGCGTGCTGCACGTCGTGCGCATTGCCGTTGGCGATCAGCAGGTCCTCCCATCCGTCCAGGTCGACGTCCACGAACACCGCCCCCCAAGTCCACTCGGTGGCGGCGAGGCCGGCAAGGCAGGCCAGATCGGCGAAGGTCCCGTCGCCGCGCGCCACATGGAGGGTGTTCCGGGTGACCTCCGGACGGAACCCCGGGTCGTGCCGGGGCCATTGGACCAGTCCGGCCAGGGTGTTCGGCCGTTGCCATGACCGCCACTGAAGGTGCCGGGTCAGCATGTCGGCCACGAACAGGTCGGGCCAGCCGTCCCGGTTGATGTCGGCCACGTCCACCGCCATCGACGAGAGGCTCTGGCTCCGGAACGCGGTCCGGGGCGCCGCGCGGAACTGGCGTCCGTCCACGTTGATCCAGATGCGGTCCGGCCAGTAGGCGAAGTCGTTGCAGACGTAGAGGTCGGGCAGTCCGTCGCCGGTGAAGTCGCGGAACAGGACCGACAGCCCCCAGTCGGTGGGCGCCTCCTTCAGGGGCTGGCCGTCCTCGTCGAGGAACGCCCCGGAAGTCCAGGACACCGGGGCGAACCGGCCACCGCCCTGGTTGAGGTACAGGAAGTCCCGCTCACCCCGCTCGATCACCTCGAGCCCGCCGTCCCGGGGCACCAGCGGGATGAAGCGTCCCTCCGGCCGGACGGTGATCGTCCCGTCGGGAAGCCGCACCCCCTCCACCCGGAGCCCGGGCGGGTCGTCCCGGAAGTTGTCAGTCCGGTAATGGGCCACATACAGGTCGAGGTCCCCGTCGGAATCCATGTCGGCCAACGCGATGGACGTGGCCCCGAACCGCCGGACCAGCCGCCCTTCCAGTTGCTCGGCGAACACGCCCCGTCCGTCATTGAGGAAGAGCCGGGTGCCCCCGCCGATGGCGGTGACCAACAGGTCGACGTCGCGGTCGCCGTCGACATCCACCAGGACGGCCCCGGTGGAATACTGCCGTTCACAGGCCACGCCGGCCGGGCCGGTCACGTCCTCGAACCGGCCGTCGCCCAGGTTCCGATACAGCATGTTGCCGCCCTCGAGTCGGCACAGGTACACATCGCAACGCCCGTCGCCGTCCACATCGCCGAGGGCCACGCCGGAACCGTTCTCGTAGATCCGGTTGTTGGCGGCGGACTGCTCGGCGAGGTGGTTGGTGAAGGTGATCCCGGTCGAAGCCGGGTCGAGGCGCCGGAATCCCGGGGCATCGGAACCCCCGGAGGCGACCGGCAGGGGACGCCAACGGGCCCCGTCCAAGGAATGCCACTCCGACACCGGTTGGGCGGCGGCGATCGATACTAGGGCGATGGCGAGGGAGAATCCGACGACCCGCACGGTGTCTCCGCGCGCTGCGGGCGGTGCCGTCGGACCGGTGCTCACTTGCCGTGACTGGTACGGTAGTGCTCCCGGAGGACGTCGAGGCCGAAGTCGTTGGCGAAATCGCGCCAGACGGCGTGGACGTGGTTCGCGCCGTTCTGGGTGTTGTCGTACTCGAGGACGAAGGTTGGGCCGTGGATGCGGTAGTAGTGGGCCTGGCCGACCGCCTCCGATCCCGCCCAGGCGAAGTGGATCCGGTCCCGGCCGGCGGCGTCGATCCGGGCGAGGTCGGCCGTGGCCACCTCGTGCCGCACCCGACCGACATACTCCCGGACGAGCTCCATCAGCAGGGCCGCCTGGTCGGCGGTCATCTCCGCGACGGGCAATCCGGAGAAGGCATCGAACGCCGCCTTGCGGTCGGCGCCAGTGAGGATGTCATCGGGCGCCTTGGCCTCGATGATCGCCCGCTTCTTCTGGTCGGCGTTGAAGCTGGAGAGGAGTTTCCGGGCGAGGTCCTCCTCGGCGGCAAGGGTCTTGAGTCCGGCCCGGGGTCCCTGGCGGACCTCGGCGGGATTGGTCCCGAGGAAGGAAGGGGTGGCGGAGGCGACCTTGCCGGCGGCCACGGTGAAGTTGACCGACAGGTGGTGTCCCTCGACCCGCCAGCCCCAGGTGCCGTCGGGCGACGGCTCGCCGAACACGCTCACGTGGTAGAGCTCCGGGTCGCGGGGGAACCGCCGGTCGGGACCCTCCATGTCCTGGAGGATCTGCTCGAGACTCATGATGGTGGTGGCCTTGAGGTAGCCGCGCTGGCTGAGGCCGGAGGCGAGGAGGGCATGGGCCAGGGGACGCTGGGCGGGCGCCAGCTGCCGGAGCGGGATTCCCTTCCGGTCCTTCGGGATGAAGTGCCAGTTGAGGCGTTCGTCGTCGGTCCAGCCGAAGGTCGCCTGGGCCCGTTGCTCGGGGGTCAGAGCGTCGAGGAACCGCCGTGCGGCCGCCGACATGTCCTCGGTCGGCGCGTCGGCCGCCAGACGCGTGCAGACGAGGCCGAGGGCGATCCAGTGCAGGGGTTTCATGGGTCGAAGATGCCTCCGCCCCCCCGGCGGGTGGCAACCCCAAAAAGGGGTTTGGGACACGCCGAACCGGGCCAACCAGCGCGGGACCCGGGCGTGCCCTCCGGGACCGTGCCAACAAAAAAGGCGGGAGGCGCCCCTTCCAACGGGCCCCTCCCGCCTGAATCGTCCCGGCTCAGAGCATCTCGTTGAAGAGACCCTCGAGGAGTTCCTGCCGACCGGACTCGAGCCCCTTCACCTCGCCCAGCTTGAGGGCGTGCTTCTCGCAGTCGGCAAAGGACGCCTTGCCGGCCTCGATCCGGGCGCCGATGCCCGAGTCCCAGCTGCGGTAGCGGTCCTTCACGAAGGCTCCCAGCCGGCCGTCGGCCCGGATCCGTGCGGCCACCTTCAATCCCCGGGCGAAGGCGTCCATGCCGACGATGTGGGCGTAGAACAGGTCCTCGAGGGTGAAGCTCTCCCGGCGCACCTTGGCGTCGAAGTTGGTCCCGCCGGTCGTGAACCCGCCGTACTTCATCACCGTGAGCATCACCTGGCTGGTCAGGTAGAGGTCGGTCGGGAACTGGTCGGTGTCCCATCCCAGGAGGACGTCGCCCATGTTGGCATCGATCGATCCCAGGGCGCCCGCGGCCCCGGCCACCTCGAGCTCATGCTGCATGGTGTGCCCGGCCAGCGTGGCGTGGTTGGTCTCCAGGTTCAGCTTGAAGTGCGGCAGCAGCTCGTACTCGCGCAGGAAGTTCAGGCACGCCGCGGCGTCGGAGTCGTACTGGTGCTTGGTGGGTTCCTTCGGCTTCGGCTCGATGTAGAAGGGCCCCTTGAAGCCGATCTTCTTCTTGTACTCCACCGCCATCTGCAGGAAGCGGCCGAGGTGGTCCATCTCCCGCTTCAGGTCGGTGTTGAGCAGGGTGGTGTAGCCCTCGCGTCCGCCCCAGAACACATAGCCCTCGCCGCCCAGCTCATGCGTCCATTCCATCGCCTTCTTCACCTGCGCGGCGGCGAAGCAGAAGACGTCGGCCGAGCAGCTGGTGGCCGCGCCGTGCATGTAGCGCGGGTGGACGAAGTTCTGGGCCGTGCCCCAGAGGAGGCGGACGCCGGTGTCGGACTGGAGCTTCTTCAGCTCCTTCGCCACGGTGTCGAAGTTGCGGTTCGACTCGGCGAGGGTCCGGCCATGCGGGGCCACGTCGCGGTCGTGCCAGCAGTAGAAGGGCACGCCGAGCTTGGTGACGAACTCGAACATCGCCCGCGCCCGGTCGACCGCCTGGCGGACCGTTCCCTCGTCCGTCTGCCACGGCCGCTGTGCGGTGCCCCAGCCGAACATGTCGGCCCCGGTCCCGCGCATGGTGTGCCAGTACACGACGCCGAACCGGAGATGGTCCCGCATGGGACGGCCCTCGACGAGTTCGTCGGGATTGTAGTGCTTGAACGCGAGCGGATTCCGGGAATCCGGTCCCTCGTAACGGACCGGTCCGATCTTGGGGAAGTACTGCTTGGGCATGGGCGGATGAAAACGCGGCGAGGCTAGGGGGCGGCCTCCAATTGGGAAGGAGAAACTGGCGGGGCTCAGTCGGCCGACCGGGCGATC
The DNA here is from genome assembly GCA_964525755.1 of uncultured Verrucomicrobiota bacterium. Taxonomy (GTDB): domain Bacteria; phylum Verrucomicrobiota; class Verrucomicrobiia; order Limisphaerales; family UBA9464; genus UBA6176. The sequence goes on along the minus strand of CAZGIK010000001.1, from coordinate 139,917 downwards.
TCCTGGTTGGTGAGGGCGTTGTGGATGAAGTACTGCTCGTTGCCGCAGGCGGGGTCGGGACGGAAGTGCAGCTTGGCGAAGAACTTCTTCTCCAGGTCGATGAGCAACTGTTCGTCGCGGGTGCGCAGGCGGTCGAGGACCTTGGGGTTGCAGGTGATGCGCACCTGGAAGTCGCTGTCGTCGCGGGGACGGGCCTTGAGGATGGCGGTCAGCTTGCGCTGGATCTCCACGCTCATGGTCTCGGCGCTCTTGAGCACGCCGCGGCCGCGGCAGTGGGGGCAGTCCTCGTAGAGCGAGGAGTGGACGCTCTCCGTCTGGCGCTGCCGGGTCATCTCCATGAGCCCGAGCTGCGAGAGGGGCAGGACGTGGGTCTTGGCCTTGTCGCGCCGGAGGTGTTCCTTGACCTTCTGGTAGACCTGCTGCTGGTCCTTGCGGGACTTCATGTCGATGAAGTCCAGGACGATGATCCCGCCCATGTTGCGCAGGCGGAGCTGGCGGCAGATCTCCTCGGCGGCCTCGAGGTTGACCTTGAGGATGGCCGTGTCGTGGTCCTTGCCCCCCTTGTGCCGGCCGGTGTTCACGTCGATCGCCACCAGGGCCTCCGTCTCGTCGATCACCAGGTAGCCGCCGCTCTTGAGGTGGACCTGGCGGCTGAAGGCCTGCTCGAGCTGCCGGGTGATGTTGAACCGGTCGAACAGGGGCTGGGCCTCGTTGTAGAACGACACCTTCTTCACGCTCCGCGGGGAGATCTTCTGGATGGCCCCGGTGATCAGTTCGTACTTGCGGGAGTCGTCGACGACGATGCGGGTGACGTCCTCGGTGAGGAAGTCGCGGATCGTGCGCTCGATGAGGTCGGGTTCCTGGAACACGCAACTGGCGAGGCCCTGGCGCTGGATGCGGTCCTGGACGCCCTTCCACTCCTCGAGGAGCATGGCCAGGTCGCGGATGAAGTAGCGCTTGAGCTTGCCCTCGCCGGCGGTGCGGACGATGACGCCCATGCCCTCGGGGATGGACAGTTCCCGGACGATCTTCTTGAGGCGCTGGCGTTCCTCGCCGTTCTCGATCTTGCGGGAGATGCCCGACTGGTCGGAGTTGGGGAGGAGGACGAGGTAGCGGCCGGGCAGGGCCAGGTTGGTGGTGACCCGGGGGCCCTTGGTGCCGATGGCGTCCTTGGTGACCTGGACGATGATCTCGCTGCCGGGCGGGTAGAGCTTGGGGACGTCCTTCTGGGTGATCTTGGGGCGGTCCTTCTTGCGCCGGTCCTCCCGCTCGATGACCTCGACGCTGGAGTCGAAGCTGTTGGGGACGATGTCCCAGTAGTGGAGGAAGGCGTTCTTCTCGAAGCCGATGTCGACGAACGCCGCCTTCAAGTTGTCCTCCAGGTTCTTGACCTTGCCCTTGAAGATGCTGCCGACGAGGCGGAGGTCGTTGGTGCGCTCGACGGTGAACTCCTCCAGGCGGCTGTCCTCGAGCACGGCGACGCGGGTCTCGAGGGGTTCGGCGTTGATGATCACCTCCTTGACCACCTTGGGTTCCGGCTGGATGAGGCGCTTCACGTTGCGCACCACCTGTTTCACGGCCGCCTTGGCCTTGGCGATGAACCCCTTGGGCGGACGGCGTCCGGCCTCGGCGGCGTCGCCGCCCGTCTCCTCGTGGGCCTCGGCCGGGCGGCTGAGGTCGGGTGCCCGGAACGCCTCGTCCCGGCCCGCCGCGGTGCGCTGGGTCGGGGCGGCGTCCTGGGCATCCTCGGGGAGGCCGTTGGCGAGGTTCTCGGACCGGCGGATCTCCGACTCGTGGCGCCGGGTGTCGAAGATCCGCTCATCGGCCGGCTTGGCGCCGATCGCCTCGAGTCGGGCGGCGGTGGCGGAACGGTTGGGCTTCGGGTTGCCGAGGCCGCGGTTGGGCTTGAAGCGCATCGCGCCCTGGCCCCGTTTGAAGGTCTGCTGGCTCATGTTCTGGGTTCGCGGTCAGTATCGACGGCGATAGAGATGGATGTTTTGGAGGATGCCGATGGCGACCAGTGAGCACACCACTGAGGTTCCGCCCGCGCTGAGGAGCGGCAGTGGGATGCCCGTCACCGGCATCAGCCGGATGTTCATGCCGATGTTCACGAACACATGTGTGAACAGCAGGGTCACCGCCCCCGCGGCCAGGATCCGTCCGAGGCGGTCGCGCGCCTCGCCGGCGATCCGGATGCCCGCGAGGAGCACCGTGGCGTAGAGGGTGAGGATGGTGACACTGCCGAGGAATCCCTTCTCCTCGGCGATCACGGAGAAGATGAAATCGTTGTGGGCCACCGCGCGGGGCAGGTAGCCGAGGGCGCCCTGGGTGCCCTCGCGCCAGCCGCGGCCCCAGAGGCCGCCGCTGCCGACCGAGATCAGGGCCTGGTCGACGTTGTACGTCTTGGCCTCCTTGAGGCGTCGGGCGGCCAGCTTCTCGGCCTCGCTCGCGCCGGGCCGGGCGAAGTCGATGTTGAAGTACACCAGCAGCCGCTGGCGCTGGTACTCCTCCAGCCGGATGAACTTCCAGTTGGGCGGGGCGAACAGGACGTCGACCAGCACCAGGGCGACCACCACGCCCGAGCCGGCGAGGAATCGCATCAGGAGCCGGCGCGGGACGCCGGCGACGAACATCATCACCAGCGCCATGGGCATGAACACCAGGGCCGACCCGAGGTCGGGCTGTCGCAGGATGAGGACGAACGGGAGGCCGGCCATGGCGAGGGCCTTGAGGAAGAGGGCGCGCGAGGCGAGCTCGCCCACGGGACGGGACAGGTAGTTGCCCAGGGCGAAGAGGAAGGCGAGCTTTGCGAACTCGCTGGGTTGGAACTGGATGAACCCGAGGTCGATCCAGCGCCGCGCGCCCATCCGGCTCACCCCGAACATGAACACGCCGACCAGCAGGGCGATGCTGATCCAGTAGGCGACGAGGGAGAAGCGGGCGAGGCGGGCGTAGTCGACGCAGCACAGCGCCACCACGGCCCCGATGCCCACCCCGTAGGCGAAGATCTGGCGGACCGAGAGGAAGTCGAACCACGGGGCGTTGCGGGCGATCTCGCCCGCGCCGGTGGCGCTGAAGATGAAGGCGGCCCCGGCGAGCATCAGGCCGAGCGTCGCGATCCAGAGGCCCCAGGCGATGTCGCCCTCGCGGCGGTTCAGGGTGGCGGGATGGGGAACGGTGGGGTTCATCGGGCGCTCCATTCCCCCGAGCGGGACCGTTCCCGGTCCCGCAGCCTCTCGTAGATCCGCCGGGCGATCGGTGCACAGGTGCCCCCGCCGGATCCGCCGCTCTCGACCATCACCACCACCACGTACCGCGGGGCGTCGTGGGGCGCGAAGCTGGCGAACCAGGTGATCTTGTCGATGAGCCTCCGGCCCGCCTTGACCTCGGCGGTGCCGGTCTTGCCGCAGACCTCCATCCCGACCACCCGCGCCGCCCGCCCCGTGCCCTCCTCGCTGGCCACGTCGTCGCGCATGGCATTCCGGATGACCGCCAGGTGGTCCGGATGCACCGGCACGCGCCGCCGCATCCGCGACGGCACCTCGGTGGCGTCCCCGGCGGACAGGATCCCGTCGGGGCCGTCCGCCGCGGGCCCCGGGTCGATGGCCCGGACGAGGCGGGGCCGGGGCAGGTCGCCGCCGTTGGCCACGGCCGCCACCATCGTCGCCACCTGCAGCGGCGTGGCGGCGATCTGCTGGCCGATCGAGACATCCGCCAGGTGGCTCCGGGTCCAGCGGCCCTCCACCTCGCCGGGTGCCGGGAAGACGCCCGACGCCTCCTCGCCGATGTCCACCCCGGTGGCCTCGCCGAAGCCGAGCGCGGCGCCCGTCTCCAGGAGCCGGCGCAGCCCGAGGCGCAGGGCGTGGTCGATGAAGTAGCTGTTGCTCGACCGGATGAAGGCACGTCGGAAGTCGTAGTCCCCGGCCGGGGCGGTGTCGTCGATCACCCGGTTCCCGATCCGGTAGTGGCCGTCGGTGTGCATCGGGGTGGCGAGGTTGCCCGGGTGGAGGATTCCGGACTCGAGGAAGGCGGCGGCGCTGGCGATCTTGAAGGTCGAGCCGGGCGGGTAGATGCCGAGGGTCGCCCGGTTGAACATCGGGCGGAGCGTCGGGTCCATGAGGAGGGCGAACTCCTCGTGGGTGACGCCGGTGATCCACTGGTTCGGATCGAACGCCGGAGCCGAGACCACGGCGAGGAGGTCGCCGTTCCGCGGATCCATCACCACCACCGCCCCCCGCCGGTCCGCCGCGCCCGCGGTGAACGCCTGCTCGGCGGCGCGCTGGATGTCGAGGTCGAGGGTGGTGCGGAGGTCGCGTCCGCGCCGGGGCTCGACCAGCATCAGTTCCCCCTGCCGGTGCCGGTAGCCGGCGCTGTTGACGAGGATGCTCTTGGCCCCCGAGGCGCCCCGCAGCTCGCGGTCGAACGCCTTCTCCAGACCCACGGCGCCGCGGTAGTCCCGGAGGCGGTAGTTGAAGGAGCGTTCCTCCTCGTCGAACGCGTCGTCGCGCCGGACATGCCCCAGCACATGGGCGGCGAGCTGCCCGTGGGGATAGCTCCGCACCGGGACCCGCTCGATCTCCAGCCCGGGCATCGACCAGGCCTGCTCGGTGGCCAGGGCGACCTGCTGCGGGTTCAGGTCCTCGAGGACCGGGTAGGGCAGGGCCCGCTTGGTGAGCCAATGCCGGTAGAGCTCCTCCTCGGTCACCCGGGCCGACGTGCCGAGGCGGTGGTTGATCCCGGCGACCAGGTTCGAGACCACCCCGAAGCGCGCCTGGCGGTTGAGCCACTGGAGGTCGTTGGCCGACACGACCGTGCGGCGGGTCTGGCGCCGGAACCGGGCGGCGAGCCGCCGCCAGAAGTTGCGGTCCTCCGCCGGGGGACCGCCGCGCGACGCCACCAGGGCCGTCCGCAGCCGGGTGTACTCGGCGCCGAACTGGGGACGGAGTTCGTCGAGGTAGAGGTCGATGCGGTACCGGGGTTCGTTCCCGGCGAGGACCCGGCCCTCGCGGTCGAGGATCCGTCCGCGCATGGCCGGCACGCGGACCGTCCGGAAGCTCTGCACCTCCTGGCGGTTGCGGTACCGTTCCCGGTCGAGCACCTGGACCTTGAACAGTCCGATGCCGAGGATGAACAGGCCGGCCAGCACCGTGGCCGAGATCCAGCGCAGCGGCGGGTCGCCCTTGCGGAAGGTTTCGAAGAGCAGCGCCGTCATCGCCGCCCCCGTTTCATCTCGCGGTCGGGTCCCGGCAGGTGGACGGCGACCGGCTGGTATTCGAAGGCCCGGCGCAGGCGATCGAGGACGAGGAAGAACACCGGGCAGGCCAGCCCGTTGGCGAGGCCCCCGACCAGCAGCTGCCAGCCGGTCCCGGGGCCGAGGTACGCGGGACGATCCCCGAGGCGCAGGAAGAGTCCGACGGCCAGCGGAACGCCCGCGCCCGCGAAGAGCCCGAGCCAGAACTGGGCGTAGGCGTGCCGACGCAGGAGCAGGTGCTGGCGGGTGTGGAGGAGGAACCCCACGGCGAAGAGCGGGGCGACGGAGATCCCCAGGGGGGAACCCGACAGGGCATCGGTCCAGAGTCCGCCGAGGACGGCGAGGCCGGTGACCGTGCCGATGGAATGCTGGAGGGCCGCGTGGACAATCAGGGCGGGGAGGAGGTCGATCGACGTGCCCAGCGCGGCGCGGAGCACGGGGAACTGGGTGCCGGCGAAGGCGACCAGCCACGCGGTGACGAACAGGAGGAGGATGGGCAGCGCGTTCATGGCACGAGGACCCAGACCTCCTCCAGGCGGTTGAGGTTGGCCGCGAGACGGATCCGGGCGCTGGAGTACAGCCCACCCTCGACCGGCCGGACGTCGAGGACCTGCCCCACCACCAGGCCCTTGGGGAACACCCCGCCGAGGCCCGACGTGACCACGGTCTGCCCGGCGAGAAGATCCGGACTGAAGCGCAGGCTGTTCCATTCCACCTCGCCCAGGTCGAGCGTCGACTGCCCCCCGTGGATCATCCCGTGGTCTCGTGTCTCGACCACCAGGGTGGCCACGCCGCAGTCGGCGTCGCCCACGAGGACCACCTCGCTCTGGCTGTGGCCGACCCGGCCGACCCGGCCCACGAGTCCGTCGCCGGTCATCACCGGCAGGTTCGGCTGGAGTCCGTCCCGGCTTCCGGAGTCGATCCGGAGGGTGCGCCACCAGTTCGAGGCGTCGCGGCCGACGACCCGGGCGAAGCGGAGTTTCCAGGGGCCGGTGGGGGAGGCGCCGATCTGGGCCAGCAGCCGTTCGTTCTCGACCCGGGCCGCCTCGCCCCGGGCCGCACGGACGCGGAGCTCGGCGTTCTCGGCGGCGAGGCGCTGGACCTCGGCGATGAGGACCGACCGGGGCTGCGCCCGGAGGGCGACGGCGTCGACGAAGCTGCGGGAGGCGTCGGACAGGCCGAAAAGGGGCACGAAGACGCCGCCCACGGCCCGCTTGAGCCGGCCGGCCGTTTCGGCCGGAAGGTTCAGCAGCACCAGGAGCAGCGCCCCGACGGCGCCCAACGCCACATAATGCACGCGCTTCAGCAAGGTTCGTCCCGCTCTCAGGCAGGCGAACTCACCGGTCCGGGGAGGGGATGACTACGCGGTCGAGGACGAGGCGACGCGCTTGAGGAAGGCCAGTTCCTGCAACACCCGACCGGTGCCCTCCGCGACCGCCGTGAGGGGGTCGTCGGCGATGTGCACCGGGAGCCCGGTCTCGAGCGAGACCAGGCGGTCGATGCCCCGCAACAGCCCCCCGCCGCCGGCCATCACGATCCCGCGGTCGACCAGGTCGGCCGAGAGCTCGGGAGGGCAGCGTTCGAGGGTGATGCGGACGGATTCCAGGATGTTGGAGAGAGGTTCCTTCAGCGCTTCACGGATTTCCTCGGAACGGACGGTGATGGTCTTCGGGAGCCCCGCCGACAGGTCGCGGCCCTTGACCTCCATCGTCAGTTCCTGCTCGAGCGGATACGCCGAGCCGATGCGAATCTTGATCTCCTCGGCGGTGCGTTCGCCGATCATCAAATTGTGGGCGCGCTTCATGTGCGCGACGATCGTCTCGTCGAACTCGTCGCCGCCGACGCGGACGCTCCGGCTGAACACGATGCCGGCCAGCGAGATGATCGCGATCTCGCAGGTGCCCCCGCCGATGTCGACGATCATGTTGCCCGCCGGTTCGTGCACCGGCAGGCCGACGCCGATGGCCGAGGCCATCGGTTGCTCGATCAGATAGACCTCCCGCGCGCCCGCGTGGGTGGCCGAATCCTTCACCGCCCGCTTCTCCACCTCGGTGATCCCCGAAGGCACCGCCACGACCACCCGGGGGGCGATCAGCTTGCGGTGGTGGACCTTCTGGATGAAGTGCCGGAGCATGGCCTCGGTGATCTCGAAATCCGCGATCACCCCGTCCTTCATCGGACGGATCGCCACGATGTTGCCCGGCGTCCGGCCCAGCATGCGCTTGGCCTCCTCCCCCACCGCCAGGACATTGGTCGTCCCCGCCTGGATCGCCACCACGGAAGGTTCCCGCAGCACAATCCCCTGATCCCGCACGTAGACGAGCGAGTTCGCGGTCCCGAGGTCGATCCCGATATCGTTGGAGAAGAGACCTTTGAGTTGCGCTAACATGAAGTGTGCCCAACCAGCATGGGCGCAGCTTGGTGGGCACCCGGTTGGGAATCAAGGCGAACGTGGGAACAACGTGCGTCAGTCCGGATACCCCCCGGGATGCGCCACATGCCACGCCCAGGCAGTCGACACGATCTGCTCCAAGCGCGGAAACCGCGGCGCCCACCCCAGCTCCGCCACCGCCCGACCCGCACTCGCCACCAACCGCGGCGGATCACCCGGTCGCCGGTCTTTCTCGATAACGGGTATTTCCTTTCCGGTGACCTGCCGACAGACATCGATGACCTGGCGGACGGAGAATCCCTCGCCATTGCCGAGGTTGTAGAATCCCTCGGGGCCCTGGGGCAGGGCGCGGATGTGGGCCTGGGCGAGGTCGGCGATATGGATGTAGTCGCGGATGCAGGTGCCGTCGGGCGTGGGGTAGTCGGTCCCGTAGATCTCGCAGTGGGATTTCTGGCCGAGGGCGACCTGGAGGACGTTGGGAATGAGGTGGGTCTCGATCCGGTGATGCTCGCCGAACTGCCGGCTGGCGCCGGCGGCGTTGAAGTAGCGGAAGGCGACGAACGGCAGGCCGTGGATCTGCCGGTACCAGCCGAGGATCTTCTCGAACATCAGCTTCGACTCGCCGTAGGGGTTGATCGGCCGCTGGGGCAGGGATTCATCCATCGGCACCCGGTCGGGCGGACCGTAGGTGGCGCAGGTGGAACTGAAGACGAACTTCCCCACCGCGTGCTCCACGCAGGCGTCGAGGAGATTGAGCGAGGCGGCGACGTTGTTGCGGAAGTACTTGGAGGGATTGGTCATCGACTCGCCGACCAGGGCGTTGGCGGCGAAGTGGACCACCGCCTCGGCCCGGGCGTCGCGGACGGTGGCGCCGATGACCTCGCGGTCGGCCAGGTCGCCCTGGACGAAGGCGGCGCGGGGGTCGACGGCCGACCGATGCCCCTCGCTCAGGTTGTCGAACACGGTGACCTCATGGCCCGCGTCGAGGAGTTCCTCGACGCAGACCGACCCGATGTATCCGGCTCCGCCGGTGACCAGCACGCGCATGTCGGGCGGAGGGTAGGGGGTGGGCGGCCCGGGTGAGAAGGGGGGAAGTCAGGGGAATCCACGATGCCGGTGCCCGCGCCGCCCATCCGCCGTCCATCCACCAAGCCCCCGGCCCGGCCGGCAGCCCGGGCGGTCACGGTCCGGCGGGCGTGATCACCCGGAAGAACCGGATGGGAAAGGCCCCGGTGGGCGAGACGATGAACTCGATCCGACGCCGTTCCGGGCCGGGCTCGACCCGGAGGATCGGCTCCCACGCGGCCCCGGTCACGGACGCCGCGGCCTCGACGGCATACGACCGCTCCGGAAGCGCCTCGAACGAGAGGACGTGACCCGACAGGGACGGCTCGTGCCGCAGTCCGAGGTGGTCGGACGGGTCCTTGGGGTTCGTGCCCGCGAGGTACTCCTGCCGGTTCGAGGCCCCGTCGCCGTCCAGGTCCTCCGAGGCATCGAGCGGATCGTTGGGATCGAGCCCGGCCTGCATCTCCCAGTAGTCGGGCATCCCGTCGCCGTCGGTGTCGGTGTCCGGCAGGTTGGATCGACCGGGGGTGGGAAGGGGGAGGGTGACGATCCCGGACCCGCCGTCGGGCAGCCGACCGGCGGACAGCCCGGCCGGGGCGGGGAGCACGGTCACGGCGTCGTAGAGGAAGCCGGTGCCGGTGGACAGGCGGAGGACCTCGCCGGCGGAGGAGAGTCCGAAGGGCAGATGATCCGGCCCGGCCGACGGGTTGGCATCGGCCGTGAACACCACGAACCCGCCGGGGCCGATGAAGCTGAGGGGACCCGCCGTAAACCGCCCGAGGCCGGCCAGGGTGGGGTCGTCGGTCAGGCGGAGTCCGTCCAGGTCGACCGGTTGTGCACCCGGGTTGAACAGCTCGACGAAGTCCGCGAGGGCGTCCGACTGGGCCAGCCACTCGTTGATGCGGACCGCGTCGTCGGAACCCAGCGGTGCGGGCGGGCCGTTGGTCCCCCCCGGGCTGGGGGCGGCGAGGAGGTGCCAGTCGGCGAAACCCCGTCCGATGCTGGCGCCCGGCAGTTGGAATCCGAAGGTCACCCGGTCGAGGAGGCGCCCCGCGGGGTCGGCCAGTTCGAGGGTTCCACCCCTCGGGTCCAGCGGCCATCCGGTCTGTCCCGGGCCCGGGGTTCCGGGGCCCGAGTCCACCACCTGGAAGGCGCCCGGCGCGAGGAGCGGCCCGGGCGGAAACGTCCAGGTCCACGTGGTGCCCCGCCGGAACGTCAACCGGTGTCCCCGGAGGTCGACGGGTTCGGTTCCCCGATGGTGGAGTTCGATCCAGCCGGCGGGGGCGCGGTCGCCGTGGTGGACGAGGATCTCGTTCAGGACCACCGGGCTGGCGGCCAGGTCGGTGTTGGGCGCGCCCGGGGTGGCGTTGCCGGCCAGGTCGACCAGCGTTTCCGATCCGTCGGGCAGCCGTCCGGCGGCGGTGGGGCTGGCCGGTGTGACCCGGTCGAGCGTCGTTCCCCCGAGGGTCCCGAGCCGGACCTCGGTCCCGGGTGCCGGAAGGTGCAGGTCGAGCTGCTGCGGGCCCGGCTGCTCCCCGGCCCAGAGTGCGAGGAATCCCCCCGGCGCGATGAAGGCCGGCCGGTGCAGCCGGGCCACCCGGTTGCCGGCGGTGACCAGGAGGTCCTGGACGGCGGCGGGGCGGTCGGGGTCGGTGTTGTGCACCTCGACGAAGGGCGGGGTGCCGGCGGCCGCGGTGGCCATCCACTCGTTGATCCGGAGCGCGCCCCCGGGGGCGAGGTCGACTGCGAGGTTGGGTTCCCCCGGTGACGGGACCACGAGGGTGCGCCGGCCGTCGGCGCCGGTCCCGAGGGCGTGGTCGGCGAGCTGCCAGCCGTAGGAGAGGGCGTCGACCACGCCGCCCGCGGCGTCGCGGAGGAAGAGGGAGGCCCCCTCCCGCGGCAGGGGGAACGGCGCGTGCCATTCGCCGGCGACGGGCGGCATCCCGCACCAGATGACCGCCCGTTCCCCGGCGTCGAGCCGGGCGCCGGGCGGGAAGACAAAGACATTGGTCCGGTCCGCCCGCGACAGGGTCCAACCCGCCAGGTCGGCCACCCCGGGGCCCGGATGGAAGAGTTCGACGTAGTCCGGCACCGACCCGGCATGCGGGACGGCGCCCAGGTTCAGGGCGAGCAGCTCGTCGATGCGGACGGGTGAGGACGGGACGGGGTCCGGGTCGGGCGTCCCCGGGGTGCCGCCGGGCTGGGTCGAGGCCCGCCAGTTGGCCGGGTCGTCCGGGTCCCCGTCGGGATCCACCCGCACCAGCGACGCCCCGCCGCCATCGGCCTCCGCCGGCCAGCCGTCGTCGTCGCGGTAGTCCACCGACTCGATCGTCGATCCGTCGGCCGCGACCAGGGCGATCCGCTCGCCGGCGTTGTTGAGGGCGCCGCCGAAGTGTCCGGCCGGGAGGCGACCCGGGTAGCGGGTGGCGAAGGCGTCCGGGTCGTCGTTGGACGCAAGGAACCAGCGGGCGCCGGCGGGCATCCGGGTTCCGGCGGGGAACTGGAAGTCCACCCCGTCCAACCGGACGCCGCCCAGGTCGAGTCCGGTGGCGGACGGGTTGTGCAGTTCGAGGAACTCGTAGGCGGCTCCGCCGGGCGGGTTGTAGTGGATCTCGGTGAGGCGCAGCGGGAGCGTCGGCGAAGCGACGCGGAAGGTCGCCTCCGTGAGGGCGCTCCATTCGGTCCCGGCCAGGGACCGGGCCCGGAATGTGACCGAACTGCCCAGCCGCGGCGGCGACGCCGGGTTGTAGCGCCGGGCCTGCGACGAGACGGCGCCGGATCCGGGTACCCGGGGATCCGACCCGTCGAGCGTGAACCAGACCACGCCGGAGAGGTTGGTGACGGTGAGGACGAATCCCGGCGCGACCGTGCCGCCCTGCTGCCGGAGGGTCGGCGCCTCGGCGCTGCGGAACAGTCCCTGCTGCCCGAGGTGCCCGTGGAGGTGGCGCGGACGCATCCGCACCCACGACCCGGTGATCGACCGGTCCATGCCGGGGATGATCCGGGAGCCGGTCGCGAACAGTTCCGAGAAGCGTCGGGTGACGTTCTCCTCGGAGAGGGCGCCCCCGTTGAAGAGGTGGCGGTGGGCGCGGTCGGCGAACAGCAGGCGGAACTCCGGGTTGCGGCGGAGGCGCTGGTAGAGCACGGCGATCGGCGAGCCGCCGGTGAGGTCGGCGAAGGTGTCGCCGGAGACGGGACGTCCGTAGGTCCCGAACGACCATTCGGCGTCCCACACATAGAACCGCCACAGCGCCCCCTCGCGGCGTTCCCGTCCGGCCCGCCAGTTGTTGTGGGGCCAGTCGCCGTTGTAGCCGTAGGCGTTGACCAGCAGGTAGTCGATGAAGTTGACCAGGTCGAGCCGCCGCCCCAGCTGCTCGTACGCCGCGGGCTGGGCGGGGTCGTTGGCGTTGGCGAAGCGGATCAGCGCGTCGAAGTCCCGCATGTCCCCGTCCACCGCGCCGCCCTGGGAGACCACATCCCACTCCGCACCGCCCCCGTGGTGGGTGGCGAGGAAGTCCTTTTCGATGCGTTCCACCGGGTTGTAGTAGCCGGTGTAGCGGCCGTTGAGGAACAGGGCGACGATCCGGCCACGGGCGGAGACCTGGCCGCAGTCGGCGAGCAGCCGCCGGGCCAGCTCGTCCTTCACGAACGGGTTCAGGTCGTTCGACCCCGCACGGAGCACCAGGGCGTCGAATTCCTCCACCGGCGACCCCTCCACCAGCGGATACCGGAGGCGCCCGGCGCCGTAGTCGCCGCGGAAGTAGGTCCGCCAGGAGAACTTCGACGACGGGTTGAGGCGCGGACGGAAGTAGTCGCTGGCGTGGAGCCGCAGCCCGGCGTCGATCTGGAAGCCGGCGTTGTCCTCGGGTCGGATGTACTCGAGCGACACCGGGCGTTCCCAGGCGATGCCGCGGTTGTTGGGGTTGTAGTAGTCGCCCGGCCGGACCGCCTGCCAGGCGCCGCCCCCGTCGCGGGTGCCCCCCTGCATGCCGACGATCCCCGTGGGACCGGTGAGGTTCCACGGGGCGGTGGCGAGGGCCATGGCGGGGACCGTCCGGAGCGCCGCGCTGGGGCCGACGATGTAGGTGTGGGTCGTGGTGGTGGAAGGCAGCAGCCCGTCACGGAACGCCGCGGCGCGCAGGGACAGCGGACGCCCCACCGTCACCGGGCCGGCATACACGATGCCGTTGGTGCCGGAGGGCTCGGAGCCGTCGACGGTGTACCGGATGACGGCTCCCGGGGTGGGGCAGGTGAGGACGAGGTCGAACGCCGAGACCGGGTAGCCGCGCGGGACGGAGAAACGCACCGGCTCGCACACGCCCGCCAGGCTCGGGCCGCTGTTGGCGGCGCCCGGCGTGGGGACGGCGAAGTACCGCCGGACCCCCGTTGCGTCGGACCCGTAGCTCACATCGTTCCGTCCCGTGACCTCCCCGTCGGCCAGGACATCGATCGGCCGTCGCGGCTGCTCGTCGTCGTACAGCCCGAGGTATTCCCCGGATCGGGCGAGCCGGAAGCCGGTGTGGAGGCGGCGCCCCGGGGCGGGGTCGCGCCGGTCCTTGCCGCTGCCGAACACCACCAGAAACCCACCGGGCGCGAGCACCCCGTCCGGCAGCACCCACTGGCCGGGATCGTCGGGGTCGTCCGAAAGCGAGAACCCGCCCAGGTCCACCGGTTCATCCCCGGGGTTGTGGAGCTCGATCCACCCCGACCGTTCGCCCTCCTCGTCGGCCAGTCCGTCGGCGTTGGAGAACAGCACCTCGTGGATCCGCACTGCCGGCACCGGCCGGTCGGGGTCGACGGTCAACGCCCATCCGGATCCGGCGAAGGCCTGGGGACGGAGTCCCTCGTCGACGATTCCGTGGTCGTCGGCGAACGCCACCGACACGGGACCGGGCCCGACCTCCGGGAGTTGGAACACATACGGGCCGTTGGCCTGTCCGGTGACGCCCAGGGCCGGGAGGCCGTTGATCCGCAGGTCGGCGGCATCGACGCCGGTGACCGGTTCGCTGAAGCGGATCACCACCTCGGGCAGGCGACTCACGGTGGCGCCCGGACGTGGGAGGCGCTCGACGATGTGGGGTGCGCTGCCGTCGACCAGGTCGTAGGTCCACACATGGCCCGCGGCCGTTTCGGCAAACGGGTTGGGCACGGCGGCGGTGTCGGCGATCCCATGGCCGGCGGTCCACGAGGCCACCACCCGTCCGTACGGCGGCTGGACGAAGGTGAAGGCGTACCGGTCGCCGCCACCGGACAGGGCGGTCGCCGGGGTGCCGTTGAGGAGGAGGTCGCCGGCGTCCACGCCGGTCACCGGCTCGGAGAACGTGACCGACACCTGGCTGAGTCGGGTGAGTTCGCCGGGGGGCGGGTCGATGGCGACGATCCGCGGCGGCACGCTTTCACGGACCAATCCGGTCAGGCTGGCGGAGAGGAAGATGTCGCTGCTGAACGGCGTGGCATTGAAGAGCTGGATCGCCAGCACATTGGCCCCGGCCCGCAGGGCGGCGGCCGGCGGAACGGGGTAGGCCGCGGTGGCGACCGGCTCCGGCACGCTGGTCAGGGCGCGGTCGGTGTGCGGCCGCTCGCCGGCGCCCACGTTGTACCGCGCCACCTCCACACCGTTGATCCACGCGATGAACCCGTCGTCGACCGCCGCCACCAACCGGAGATCCGACACTGCCGCCGGATCGGCCACATCGAACCGGGCCCGCAGGAACACCGTGGTGTAACGCCCCTGCATGTCGCCGAGCAGGGTGCCACCCGGATGGGCGTCGCCGTAGTGGAACGGTCCGGTCCCAACCAGCCACGCGGTGTCGTCGTGGTCGACCGCGCGCCACGCCGTGGCGTTCCCGGGTGCCGGGGCGGTCTCGCCCTTGAAATACCGCCATGCCTGGGTGTCGGACACCAGGACACCCGCCCGGGCGGACAGCGCCAGCACGGCGGGGAGGAGCCATCGCAGGAGCGGGAAGATCCGGCTTCCCAGGCTCGGGGCGGATGCTGGGCAGGAGGAGGAGGACATCAGGTTCCGGGAAGGATGGGCGACGGGGTTCAGCCGACGGCGGGCGGGTCGGGCCAGTGGAGGGCATCGAGGGCGGCGCCGAGCGGATTCAGGCCCGCCGGTTCCGCCGGGGCCTGGAGGCGTTCCCGCAGGAAGGCGAGGACCGACTCGAGGTCGGTCAGGTGCCGCGGCAGGGTCGCGCCGGCGGCGTTCGGATGGCCCCCGCCATCGAACCGTCGGGCCACCCCGAGCGCCTCGCCGTCGCGGCTCCGGAAGCTCGCCACGTAGGGACCCGGGCCGCGTCGGAAGAGCGTCGCCAGCACCCGGAACCCGGTGGTCCCGGAGTTGAGGAGGTCGTGGACGATCAGGTTGGCGTTGCCCAGCGGGGGTCGGACCAGGCCGACCTCGGGGCTCAGCCGGGTGACGTCGGCCGCGGCGAAGGCCCGGCCGATCGGGTCCTCGATGCGCCGGCGGGTGGCCATGACCTCGAGCAGCGGATGGTCCAGCAGCGCCTCCGGGCGTCCGCCGATCACTGTGTGGAGGTTCCAGAAGCCGTACGATTTCACCAGCGCCCCGTAGTCGCAGGAATCGGCGAACTCCGGCGCGTCCTCGAGGAACAGGTCGCCGACCTCGGTGAGCCGGACGATCCGGTCGAGTTCGGGCGACGCCAGTCCGTGCTCGCGGCAGAGGTCGTAGCAGAGCCCGGCGGCGGACCGGTCGGGGTGGTGGATGAGGCGGGCGTACTGCGGGCGGTCGTCGCCCGCGTGGTGGTCGAGGACCAGCCATCCGGGCCGGTCGAAACGGGTCTCGAACACGAAATCGGCCACCCAGGCCACCCGTTCGCGCATCTGCCGGTTGCGCCATCCCTGGTAGTGGTAGGCGGCCAGCGGCGGGGTGGTCCCGTGCAGGTGGGCTGCGAGACGCTGGAGGAGCAGTCCCGACACGAATCCGTCGAGGTCGCTCTCGTGGGTCAGGATGATTTCGGGCCGTGCCGGGGGTTCCACGCGCGGGAACCTAGGGAAACATCCGGCTGGACGCCAGCCGGGCGCCGGGGTGGGTTGGGGGGATGCTGGAACTGGTCGACACCCACACGCACCTCGATTTCCCCGACTTCCAGGACGACCTGCCGGCCGTGCTGGAGCGGTCCCGCGCCGCGGGGGTGGGGCGCTGGGTGGCGATCGGATGCGATCCGGAGAGCAGCGCGGCCGCGATCCGGTTGGCGGAGGTGCATCCGGGGATGGTGGCGACGGTGGGCTGGCACCCGGGGCATGTCACGACCGACACCGGCGATGCCGCGGAGGCCCTCGCCCGCCTGGCGGCACATCCGCGGGTGGCGGCGATCGGCGAATGCGGGCTGGATTACCATCGGCTCCCCGGCCGGGCCGCGGGCGATCCGGGGGCGGATGCCCCTCTGGTGGAGCGCCAGAAGGCGGTGTTCCGGTCGCAGCTGGAGCTGGCCGCGCAACGGGGCCTGGGCTGCGTCATCCACACCCGCGATTCGCTGGCCGACACCCTGGAGATCTTCCGGCCGTGGGCGGGCCGGGTCCGGGCGGTGTTCCACTGCTTCGGCGGCACCCGGGCGGAGCTGGAGGCGGTGCTGGAGACCGGCGCCCTGGTGAGCTTCACGGGGATCGTGACGTTCCGGAATGCCGCCCAGGTGCGCGAGGCGGCGGCGGCGGTGCCGTCGGACCGCTACATGCTCGAGACCGACTGCCCGTACCTGGCCCCGGTGCCGCACCGGGGCCGACGCTGCGAGCCGGGCTTCGTCCGGGAGATTGCCGGCGCGGTGGCGGCGGCGCGGGGGATCCCGGTGGAGCAGGCGGCCGCCGAGACCACGTCGAACGCTTCGGCGTTCTTCCGCGGACTCACCGGGACGCCGTGCGGATGAGGCGAGGATTCAATTCCCACCGATCCACCGGATCAGGTCGGCCATGGCCGCCGGGGGCAGCACGGACTCGAAACCCTCGGGCATGAGGGAGCCGACGGCGGCTTCGACGGTCTCGATGTCGTCGCGGAGCACGGGCTGATCGGTTCCCCCGGGGAGGCGCACGACCAGGTTGTTGGCCGCCTCGGCGACGATCAGCCCGGTCAGGACCTCGCCCGAACGGAGCCGGATCCCCCGGGGACGGTAACGGGCCTCGACGGCCTGGCCGGGGTCGAGGATCGCCGACAGCAGCCAGTCGACCGGCTTCCCCGCCACCATCCCGAGGTCCGGCCCCACCTCGCGTCCCTCGCCGCGCAGCCGATGGCACGGGGCACAGTACTGCCGGAAGTGCTCGTGCCCCCGCCCGGGATCGCCGGCGCCGACCCGCAGATCCGCGTACTGCCGGAGCACCGCCGCCCGGTCCGGGGAGGAGGGCGCAAGGGATGGCGGGGGACGCATGGCCGGGACCGGGTCCCCCTCCGCGGAATCCGCGAGGCGGCGGAAGAGGGGGCTGTCGGCCCGCAGGGAGGACCGGACGGCGGCGCGGAGCTCCTCGTCGGCTTCGGGATGCCCGAACAGCTCCTCCAGGATCGCCTCCACCGGGTCGGGTTCCCAGGCTCCCAGGCTGAAGGCGAGCTCGAGGCGCACTGCCCCGTCGGCATCCGTGGCCAGGGCGGCCAGGTCGGAAACCAGCCCGGGATGCGCCGCCGCCAGGGAGACGCTCCACCGGAGGGCCTGCCGACGGACCCCCGGGTGCGGGTCGCCGAGGGCGCGTCGGATGAGGTCGGGGGTGAGCGCATCCAGCCCGCCGAGGATCGCCAGGGCCTGGACGCGGACGGCCGGGGCGTGCCGGGCGTCGAGGAGGCGGGTGAGCCCGGGCACGGCGGCGGGGTCCCGTCGGGACAGCAGGATCTGGTGGACCCGGTCCCGCTGCCAGCCGCCGGGCACGTCGAGGGCATCCACCAGTGCGGCGGTGGACAGCGGGGTGAGGTCGGGGGTCCTCCGACGTCCGGCACCCGTCGGGGCCACCCGCCAGATCCGTCCCCGGTCGGCGCCCGCCCGCAGGTCGATGCGCGCCAGCATCTCGGGCGGGATCCATTCCGGATGTTCCAGCACCAGGCGGTACATGTCGGCCACGTACAGGGCCCCGTCGGGGCCGGTGCGCAGGGTCGTGGGACGGAACCACGGGTCGGTGCTGGCGAGGAACTCGGTGTCGCGTTCATCGGGTGCCCGATGGCTGGCGAGGGCGGAACCGGCGGGGGTGAGGACTTCCCGATGGATGACGTTGTGGACCGGTTCGCTGATGAACACCGAGGTGGCGAAGTCGGGCCCGAACAGGGTGTCGCGGTACGGGGTGGGGCTGCACGCGCTGGTGACGTGATTGAGGGACCAGGGCTGGTTGGGACGGGCCAGGGGACGGCTGGCGGGGAACACCCGGGTGGATTCCGGGTCGTTGGCCAGCATCCGGACCACCCGCCGGACCGCCAGCCGCGGGTTGCGCCGAAGCAGGTGGTCCGGGAGCGTGACCTGCCAGAGCCACGCCGGGTTGTTGTTCCCGAACCAGTTGCCCCAGTCGTCCCGACGCCTCCCGTACTGGGTCTGGCCGGAGAGCGGTTCCAGCTCGCCCGTGTCGGGACGGAACCGCAGGTCCCGCCCACGGATCGACACCGTCGTCCCGGTGACCGGCGAGCGGACCGTGCCGCCGCTGTCGCCGTTCGCCACGTGGACCCACCCGTCGAGACCCCACTCAAACCCGTTGACCCGATGCTGTTGGTTGCCCGGCTCGAATCCGGTGAGCAGCACCCGTCGGACATCGGCCCGGCCGTCGCCGTCGGTGTCCTCGAGGTGGAGGATGTCCGGCGCGGCGGCCACCAGGATGCCGCGGCCCCAGGCCATGACGCTGGTCGGGAAGGGCAGGCCGTCGACGAACACCCGGCTCCGGTCGAACCGCCCGTCGCCGTCATCGTCGAACAATTCCCGGACCACCCCGCCCGCCCGGCCGTGCCCGTCGATCCCGGTGGGGTAATCCCCCATCTCCACCACCCAGAACCGCCCGTCGGGCCCCCAGTCGAACCCGACGGGGTCGAGCACCAGGGGCTCGGTCGCCACCGGTTCCACGGTGAAACCCGGCCGCGGGCGGAACGCGCCCACGGCCTCCTCGGGGGAAAGGGCGGGCGGGTGGTCGAAAGCCAGCAGGGCGGCCAGCCGCCGCTCGATCCGCCGGCCGTCCCGGGTCACCACCAACCGGTCGCCCGACACGATGACATCGGCCCCGGCCAACGAAGGCGGCTCGGTGTCGGCACCGGTCGATGGTCCCACCCGCACGGGATGGGACCAGCCCTTGGTCCAGCCGAGATGCGGCTGGACGCGGGTCGTCCACAGGTGGATGGCGTGGCGGTGTCCGTCGGAAAAGACCAGGTCCTCGGCCCCGTCGCCGTTGAGGTCGAGGAGACGGATCCCCGGGTCATTCGCCGTCCCCGCCGGATCCGGGAGCCCGGGCGGGGCGGGAAAATCCGCCGGCTCCCAGGCGCCGCCGCCGGGCACAAGCCGCTCGACGATCCATCCCGTCGGCCTGCGCGCGAGACGCTCCGGGTGGCCGTCGCCGTCGAGGTCCCGCGGTTCGGGCAACCCGGTGGCCGCCCCGAGCGCCAGGCCGGTCCCCAAGGCCAGGAGGATGGACGTCCGGCGCGGAATCATCGCGACAGGCGGTCGAGGAGGTTGCGGGTGATGCGGTCCACCGCGGGGTCGCCTCCCCGCAGGCCGTGGGACCAGTCGGTGCTGCCGCACGTCACCACGGTGCCGCCCCGGGTGTAGGTGCCCAGAACGGCGTTCCCCGTGCGTCCGTTCTCCCAGAGGTCGTACCACTCGCAGTCGTCCGGATGCCATCGGGCCGGTGCCGTGCCGAGGACCACGAAACCCTCCGGCGTGCCGTCGCGATGGGTCGGGAACGGCAGCCCGTCGCGCCAGGCCAGCTCGCATCCGTCGCATTCGTATCCGACGACCGTGTCGCGTCCGCCCAACGCATCGCCGGCCTTCAGCCCGGTGCCCTCGAAGAGCCAGTGGTCGGGTCGGTGGACCGTGTACGCGCCGCTGCCGTCCATGAACTGGCCGTGGCTGCGGTGGTAGCCGCCCCACAGGAAGCCGACCCCGGTGAGGGTGTTCTCCGGGCGGCCGACCAGGTGATGGCTCCACAGCGAGGACAAGGTGGCCCGGCTGCCGCGGGCGGTGTAGACGGGGTCCTGGTGGTAGTTCTGCTTCCAGCAGGTCAGCGCCCGTCCGTCGTCCTCCGACCGGACCTGCCAGCAGCAGGTGTTGCCGCTGAGGAAGGCGACGTTCCCGCCGGTGCCGATGAACCGTTCGACGTGGTCGCGCATGGGTGCGGACCAGTACTCGTCGTGTCCCACGCTGAGGACGAGGCGGTAGGCGTCGAGCAGGCCGGGCAGGTGTTCCAGATCCCCGTTCGCCGCGTACTCGAGGGTGTAGCCCGCCTTCTCGGCCCACTCGACGAACGGCTGTTCCCAGTTGGGGAACAGCGTCAGCGGGGGACGCTGCGTGGAGACCCGGTGCCCCTGGTTCCCGCCCCGGCCATGGTACGCGTACAGGCTGAATCCACCCCAGTTGTTGTAGGCGTTGTAGGTGTGGGTGGACAGCTGGAGCAGGATGCGCGAAGTCGAGCCGGGTCGGGCGGACCGGAGGATGAAATGGCATCCGCCCTCCGCGGTCCGGGTGTTGCGCTGGATGTACCGCCCGCCGCCATCGCGGGCCCGGAGGACCACCTCGTAGTAGCCGCTGACCCATTCCTGAGGGAGCGGGACGGACAGGGCCACGGGCCAACCGCAGCCGTGGGACGAGGCGTTCTCCGGCACCGGATGCTCGGCGCCCGCCACCCCGTTGGTCGACCACACCACCTCGCGGCGGGCGCCGACCCGGGCGATCTCGACCGAGAACCGGGCGGCGCTGGTCGAGACGTGCAGGTCCAGGGTCTCGCCGGGGGCATGGCTCACCCGTCCGGCGTATCCCTCGACGAACAGGGGGCGCGGCGGGACGTCGGCCCGGGCCGGCGTCGGGCCCGTGAGAAGTCCGACGACGAGCAGCCAGGCTCCGGTGAACGCTCGACGCGGGGACCGGCGGGGCGGGGCGGGGCGGGGCATGCCCAACCGTGCCGCCGGCCCTCGCGCCCGATCAATCCCGAAGGCGTCGCCCCGGGCGAACCCGCCCGCACCCGGCGGCTTGACGTAATAACATGTGTGCTTACGCTGGTGGCATGACGGTTGAGCTGAAAGTTCGCAGGATTGGAAACTCGCTGGGCGTCGTGCTGTCGAAGGAGGTGCTGGCCCAGTTGAAGGTGGACGAGGGCGACACGGTGACGTTGACCGACGCCCAGGATGGGGTGCGCCTGACCACCGCCAATCCCGAGTTTTCCAAGTCCATGGCCGTGTTCGAGTCGCTGAACCGGCGCTATCGCAACGCGCTGCGCGAGCTGGCCAAATGAAGGAGCCCAACTGGCTGACACGGGGGGAGTGTCTCGCGGTGCACGACATGATGCTGTCCCATTACGGGGGCATTGCGGGTGTGCGCGACGAGAACATGCTGGAGTCCGCATTGGCCCGTCCCCGGCAACTCCTTCACTACGGCAGGCCGGAAGCGGCCGACCTCGCTGCGGCGTATGCCGCCGGCATCATCAAGAATCATCCGTTCCTTGATGGCAACAAGCGGACCGGATTCATGCTCGGTGCGGGATTTCTTGAACGGAACGGGTTTGAATTCCATGCCACCGAGGCCGAGGCGGTCGTGCGCACCCTGGCGCTGGCCGCCGGTGAGATGACCGAGGCGGAGTACGCGCAGTGGCTGAAGGCGAATTCGCGGCGGGCGTGACCCGCGGCGTCACGCGCCCAGCGTGCCGATGAACTCGAATCCCGCCCGGATGTCGGCCACGCGTTGCATTCCCGCCTCGCGTTCGAAGCAGAGATCGCCCTGGAATCCCGCCCGGTCGAGTGCCGCCAGGAACTCGCTCCAGCGCACCTCGCCCGAGCCCACCGGGACCTCCTCGCCCCAGGTGCCCGGCACCCGGGTCCGGACGGCGTCCTTCAGGTGGACCTGACGGATCCACGGCGCGAGCCGGGCCACGGCGGCCACCGGATCCCCCTGGTCGTAGAGCAGCATGTTCGCGGGGTCGAAGTTCACCCCCACGCTCTCCTCACCCAGCACCTCGAGGAAGGTGGCGAGGGTGTCCGCGGTCTCCTGCCCGGTCTCGAAGCCCAGCGCGACGCCATCCGATGCGAACAGCGACGCGGTGCGGGCGATCCGGTCCCGCAGCTTCGCGAAATCGGGGTCGGATTCCTCGTGCGGCAGGAAGCCGGCGTGGAACGTCACCAGCCGGATCCCCAGGTCCCGGGCGATCCGGGCGTTCTCCTGGAAGTTGGCCCAGTTCCGGTCCCAGGTGCCGTCCGGAACCACGCCGCCGGTGCGGCGGATGCTGTCCAGCGAGGTGTAGTCCTCGCCGACGGTCGTCATCATGCCCGAGACGATCGTGATGCCCTCCCGGGCGAAGTGTTCCGCGGTGCGGCTCCAGACCGCGGGGTTCTCGCGCAGCGGATCGAGGTGCAGCTGGACCCGGCGGATGCCGATCGCGGCCAGATGGGCGGACAGCTGTTCGGGGGATTCCGGCTGGAGCGACCAGCTGCAGACGGCAAGACGGTGGGCGAAACGCATCGGACGGAAAGCATGCCCCGGACGTGCCGCGGTGGGCAAGCCGGCGGGGGGCGGATCGCCGGGTCACCGGCAATCCATGCCCCCTCGCGGTCGGCCGCGATCAGCCCACCAGCTTGCGGTAGCGCTCCTCCACGAACTCCCAGTTGATCACGCCGAGGAAGGCCTTCACGTAGTCCAGCCGACGGTTCTGGTACTTGAGGTAGTAGGCGTGCTCCCAGAGGTCGAGGCCGAGGAGCGGGGTGCGGCCGGCGGTCAGCGGGCAGTCCTGGTTCGGGGTGGTCTCGACCTTCAGCCGCTTGTCGGCGGTCACCGTCACCCAGATCCAGCCGCTGCCGAAGACCCCCATCGCCATGGCGGCGAACTTCTCCTGCGCCTCCTCCGCGCTGCCGACGTCGAACGCCTCCAGCAGGGCTTCGCCAAGCGTGTCGGAGGGCCCGGTGCCGTGGTTCACCTTCAGGCACTGCCAGAACAGGGAATGGTTGTAGTGCCCGCCCGCGTTGTTCCGCACCGCCGTCCGGATCCGCTCCGGCACCTGGTCGAGCTTGGCCAGGAGCTCCTCCACGCTCCACTTCTGGTAGGCCGGGTAGTCGGACAGCGCCTTGTTCAGGTTGGCCACGTAGCCGGCATGATGCTTCCCGTGGTGGATCTGCATCGTCTGGGCGTCGATGTACGGCTCGAGGGCGCTGAAGCCGTAGGGCAGGGCCGGGAGCGTGTGCGGGCCGGAGGCGGCCTGGCCCAGGGTGCGTCCGCTGATCAGGGTGGTGGCGGCGGCGGCCAGAGTGGTCCGGAGCGCCTGACGTCGGGTGATGAGGAGATTCATTGGGGAATCGGGATTTCTGGTTCCGGCTAGGTTTGCCCAGCGGGGAAGTGGGCGCAAGGCCGCCAAAACAGATTTGCCGGCCCGCGGTCCCCACGTAGGGTCGCCCGGCCCAGCGCCGCATCCATGGAAGCCCAGCCGGCAATCGTCCCACGCCCCCGGTGGCACACCTTCGCCCTCGGCCGCAACCCACGCCTCACGGCGGTCCGGATCGCGGTGGTCGTCCTCACCAGCTTCGTCCTCTTCCGCTACTGCCTGGTCCCGATCCGCGTCACCGGCATCAGCATGGAGCCCACCTACCGCGACGGGCAGATCAACCTCCTCAACCGCCTCGCCTACCGGTTCCGCGAACCGGTCCGCGGCGACGTGGTGGGCATCCGCAACCAGGGCGACCGGTTCGTCCTGTTCAAGCGGATCATCGGCCTGCCGGGGGAACGGGTGCGGATCTCGCGGGGGACGGTGTACATCGACGGCGAGCCGCTCACCGAGCCGTACCTCGCCCGGCGGGCCCCGTGGAACCTGCGGGAGTTCCAACTGGGCGGGGGCGAGTACTTCGTGGTGGGCGACAACCGGTCGATGCGGGAATGGGACCACCTCAAGGGCATCACCACCCGGGAGTACCTGGTGGGGCCGCCCCTCTGGTGACGGGGCCGTCCGACGGATCCCGGCAACGTTTCCCGCCACGGGCGGTCCAAGCTGCATGCGACGTTTCCTCATCCGCCTCGCGGTCGTGACGACGGCCTTGGTCGCGGGCCTGGCGGTCGTCCGCTGGATGATGCCCACCGACGAGCAGCGGATCGTGCGCCTGGTGGAGGAGATCGCGGAACGGGCTAGCTTCACCGGGAGGGAGGGGAACATCGCCCGGATCGCCGCGGTCGAGGCTTTGGCGTCGCGGTTCACGTCGGATGCCGAGATCCGGATCGACGCCGTGGTGCCCGCGGTGGGTCCGCTGGTGGGCCGGGGCGCCATCCAGCAGGTGGCCCTGGCGGCGAGCCAGGGCGGTGGGGGGATCCGGGTGACCATCCTCGGGGCGGTGGCCGAGACGGACGGACCGGACACCGGCCGGGTGCGGCTCTCGGCCTCGGCCGACACCGGCGGGGGCGACGGCGCCTTCCAGGCGCAGGATTTCGTGGCCCGGGTGCGGAAGGTGGAGGGCCGCTGGCTGGTGGAGCAGGTCGACGCCATTCCCCTCCTGCGCCAGCCGCCGGAGTGACTCCGGTTCAGCGGGTCCGGCGGACCACGGTGTCGCGTCGGGCCCAGCCGGGATCGGCCCCCGGGTGGTCCAGGTTGAAGTGCAGCCCGCGGCTCTCGGGACGCTGGAGGGCGCAGGCGACGATCAACTCGGCCACGGTGGCGATGTTCCGCAGTTCGAGCAGGTCCCCGGTCACCCGGAAGTTCCAGTAGTACTCGCGGATCTCGTCCTGCAGGTTCCCCAGCCGCTTCTCCGCCCGGCGCAGGCGCTTGTCGGTCCGCACGATCCCCACGTAGTCCCACAGGGTGCGCCGGATCTCGTCCCAGTTGTGCGACACCACCACCCGCTCGTCCGGATCCCCGGCATCGCCCGCCTCCCACGCCGGGATGGTCCCGGTGAAGGGGCCGGGCCGGTGGCGGAGGACATCGAGCGCCGCCCGATGGCTGCACACCAGGGCCTCGAGGAGGGAATTGCTGGCCAGGCGGTTCGCGCCATGGAGCCCGGTGCAGGCCACTTCGCCGACGGCGTACAGGCCGGGCAGGGCGGTGCGGCCGTCCACGTCGGCCACCACCCCGCCGCACTGGTAATGCGCCGCGGGCACCACCGGGATGTAGTCCTTGGTGAGGTCGACGCCGAACTCAAGGCAGCGGCGGTAGATGGTGGGGAAGTGGTCGATGAGGAACCGGGCCGGCTTGTGGGTGATGTCGAGGTACACGCAATCCGCGCCGGTGCGCTTCATCTCCGAGTCGATGGCCCGGGCGACGATGTCGCGCGGGGCGAGCTCGGCCCGCGGGTCGTACCGGTCCATGAAGCGCTCGCCGTCGGCCCCCCGCAGCAGGCCGCCCTCGCCGCGCACCGCCTCGGAGATCAGGAACGACTTGGCCCTGGGGTGGTAGAGGCAGGTGGGATGGAACTGGATGAACTCCATGTTCGCCACCGGCACCCCGGCCCGGTAGGCCATCGCCACGCCGTCCCCGGTCGCGATGTCCGGGTTGGTGGTGTAGAGGTACACCTTGCCGCAGCCGCCGGTGGCCAGGATCACGGCCGGCGCGGCGAACACCTCCACCCCGCCGCCTTCCCGGTCGAGCACATACACCCCGACGCAGCGGTCCGGCCCGGACACCCCCAGCTTGGCGGTGGTGATGAGGTCGATGGCGAGGTGGTTCTCGAAGACGTCGATGTGGGGATGGGCGGCGATGGCGTGGAGCAGGGCGCGCTCGATCTCGGCCCCGGTGGCGTCCCGCGCATGGAGGACCCGGCGCTTGGAATGGCCGCCCTCGCGGGTGAGGTCGAGTTCCCGGCCTCCGGGAGCGGCCGGGTTCTCCCGGCGGTCGAACTCGGCCCCGAGGGCGATCAGCTCGGCGATCCGGGCGGGCCCCTCCTCGACGATCAGCCGGACGACGTCCTCACGGCACAGGCCGGCGCCCGCCTCGAGGGTGTCGCGGATGTGCAGCTCGAACGAGTCCTCGGGGCTGGTGACCGCGGCGATGCCGCCCTGGGCCCAGTTGGTGTTGGAATCGGCCCGACGTTTCTTGGTCAGGAGGGCGACCCGGCCGTGGGGGGCGACCTTCAGGGCGAAGGTCAGCCCGGCGATGCCGGAACCGAGGACCAGGAAATCGAACGACCGCGGGGCGGACGACATGCCGGCGAGGCTACGCGTCGGGCCCCGTGCGGGGCGAGGGGGAACCCGAGCGGGGCCCGGGGACTTGCGGGGCGGAGAGGAGGGGGGATGTGTTCCGGACAGGAAGGGTCGGAGGAACGGGCCGAAAAAACGTGGTTCCGGACGGTTGACAAACCGGGGGCCCGTCCCAATTCTCCGCACCTCTTTTGGGCGCCTCGGTAGCTCAATGGTAGAGCAGCTGACTCTTAATCAGTTGGTTCTAGGTTCAAGTCCTAGCCGGGGCACCATCGGCCCTGAAGGCGGAAACGCCT
Organism: uncultured Verrucomicrobiota bacterium; assembly: GCA_964525755.1. Classification (GTDB taxonomy): domain Bacteria; phylum Verrucomicrobiota; class Verrucomicrobiia; order Limisphaerales; family UBA9464; genus UBA6176. The sequence continues at coordinate 113,637 of CAZGIK010000001.1, read as the reverse complement.
TCAGGGCCGGCCTGTTTTCGGGGGAGGCCTCATCTCCAATTCACCCAAGGTCGGCGTGCCTCGGCAGCCCGAACTCGTGGCCCGCCTTGACGGCGTCGGGGCCGCCGGGTAGGAGGCGGGCATGTCCCATCTGAGGAGGTTGATCCGAATCGCTTTGCCGTTGTTCCTGCATCCGGCAATCGACGGCGCTTCCCTCCGGGATCTTCCCTTTGACCAGGTCAGCTACCTCAATTCCGCCGCACTGGCCCTGAGCGGGGACGGGCGGATCGTGGTCGGACACGCCACCGCGGCGGGTGGGACGTCGCGACAGGTTCCCATGGTTTGGAGGGCGGACGGCGAGCCGTTGGATGCAGGCACCGTCTGGCCCGGGGCGAACCGCGGAGTGGCCTCGGCGGTCAGTGCGGACGGTACGCGGGTGGTGGGTGACGCCCTCAATGCGTATCAGGAGGCGTTCCTTTGGACCCCCGGTGGTGAGCCGCTTGGGTTGGGAGGCCTCCGTCCGCCACCTTTCATGAGCATTGCCCGCGGGGTGAGCGGCGACGGGCGGGTGGTGGTGGGGGAGGGGTTGTCCAACGGATTGGAGGCCTTCCGGTGGACCTCTGAAACCGGCATGGTCGGCCTTGGGGACCTTCCGGGCGGCTTGGTCTTGAGCCGGGCGTACGGGGTCAACGGGGATGGTTCCGTCATCGTCGGCGAATCGAGCGGTCCCGCGGGAACCCGGGCGGTCCGATGGACCCCCGGCGCCGGCATCGAGGAACTCGGGGGGATCCCGGGGGGCGACGGCACCGGCTCCGCCTTGGCCGTCACACCGGACGGTTCGGTGATCATCGGTACCGCCAAGGCCTCTTCCCGCGAGGAGGCGTTCCGCTGGACCGCCGCAACCGGAGTGGTCGGCCTGGGGGCGGTCCCCCTGCCGGACGGATCCACGTGGGCGGGCAGTCAGGGCAAGGCGGTCAGTGCCGACGGCACGATCGTTGTCGGCTCCTCCGGCTACGGCGGGGCCTGCATCTGGCGGGACGGCGGAGGCCCGGAGATCCTGTCCGAGATTCTCCTGTCCCAGGGGGTGGATGCCTCGTCACTCGGCTGGTTCGGGCTGACCCAGGCGACGGGGATTCACAAGGGAACCGATCACTTGGTGGTGGTGGGTTTCGGGGTCCGGGGGGCGCCCTTTTTCGAGGGTGGGCATTACGCCCCGTTTGTGGCTGTGGTGGATCTGCCCTCGGTGGAGCCAGACTTGGCGTTCCACTTCGATGCCGCGACGCGGATGCTCCGGTTGACCGTTCCGGACGGCTACTCGCTGGAGACGGCGTCCGAGCTCGCCAACGGGTCATTCCTGCCGATGCCGACGCCGTCGGGGCCGATCCCGATCCCGACCGACCGGGCGGCATTTTTCCGGCTCAGGAAGCTGCCCTGAATCGCCGGGCTGTAATCCGCGCGGGTGCGTCAGGGCGTCGCGGTCTGGAGGATCTCCAGCACGGAGAGGCCGTAGGCATCCTCGGGATTCTCAGCCACCCAGCGCCGGGCCCGGGATCGGGCGTCGTCGAGATCGCCGTCGAGGGCGGTGGCGATGAGGGTGGTCGGGAAGAATCCCTGGTAGAGCGCCGCTCCCGCCGGCGTGCCGGCAACCCGGCGCAGCGCGTCGAACGTGGCCTCGATGCCGGGACGCAGTTCGAGGGCGCGCGCCGGGAGGTCGCCGCTCCGCAGCCAGAACGCGAATCGGGCCGCCAGCAGGGGCGCCGAGGAGGGGTCGACCTTCAACCCCTCCTCGAGCGCCTCCCGGGCGGCCTCCAGACGTGCCTGCTCGAATTCCGCCTTGGCCCGCACCAGCCACAGCCGGGCATCGGGCTGCCGCTGGAGCAGGGTGGAGGTGAGTTCAACCACCGCCGGCCAGTCCTTCTGCACGACGCGCATCGCCAGGGCGAGATCCCGCGCCTGACGACGGCCCGGGTCGCTCTGGAGGGCACGCCGGGCCAGGTCGCCACCCGCCCGGGGATCCCCGTACAGGGCGAAACGGCAGATCGCCATCGCCTCGAGGGCCCCGGCGGCAATCCAGGGACGGGGCGACTCGGCCAGCCGCGCCAACCGCGCCATCCGGTCCTCCAACGCCCGACGCTCGGATTCCGGAAACCGGTTCACCGGGGGATCGGACGCATCCGCCGCGGGGGCCGCCACGAGGGCGGGCATGTGGCGGTGCCAGATGACGGCGGCATGGAGACGGTAGTCCTCCGGCCGCCGCGCACTGGCCGCCTCCAGGTCCGGAACGGCCTCGACCGGCAGGGCGGCGAGGGCCCGGCGGCGGCGGATCTCCTCGACCGGGCCCGTGGCCGCCGCCGCGACCGCCATCTGCCGGGCCGCCCGGGCCCGGGCCCGGGCCACATGGGGCAGGGGACTCTCCGGATGCAGCTCCACCGCGCGATCGGCGGCGGCCAGGGCCTCGTCCGCATGCTTCAGGGCCGCCTCCGCCGCGCCGGCGGGGACGGGTGCCCCCATCTGGAACTCGCGGATGCGGTCGACCTGGTCGACGCCGGGAAAGAGGGCCTGCAGCGACCGGTCGGAAAGGAACCCGGCCCATGCCTGCCAGGCTTCGTAACGGCCGGGTCCGAGATCGACGGCCCGCCGCAACGCCCGCTCCGCCCCGGCGGTGTCGCCGGCCAGGTCGAGGACGGTTCCCAGTCCCGCCAGCACTCCGGGATCGTCCGGCGCGGCCGACTGCAACTCCTGCCAGGCCTCGCGCGCCCGGCCCACCGCGGCGGCGTAGGCGGCGGAATCCCCGAGATGGGCCGACAGCCGGGCCACCTGCAGCAACGCCTCGGCCCGGACCCGGCCGGTGCCCCCGCGGGCCTCGATCTCGGCGATCGCCGCCGACACGTCCCCGGGGTCGTCCTCCATCAGCCATCCCGCGGTGCGGGACATGCCGAACTGGTAGTCGAGGCTCACCTGCGGCAACCGGACGGCGGCCCGAAGGCGATCGGACAGCGCGGCGTCGACCGCCGCCCCGACCGGCCCGGCCCCGAGGAGCAGGAGGAGCAGGGTGGCCAGCAGACCTCGCGCCCCGAGGCTTTCCCATGTCGATGACCGGGTCATGTGGTGGTGAAGCGGTAGACGGTCGTCGACCGGAAGGTGTCGCCGGGCCGGAGGACGGTTGATGGGAAGTGCGGTTTGTTCGGCGAGTCGGGAAAGTGCTGGGTCTCGAGGCAGAAGGCGCCGTGGGGGCCGAAGCGGACGCCCCCGGCGCACTCGATGCCCTCCTTCGGGGCGAAGTTGAAGGTGTAGAGCTGGATGCCCGGCTGCGTCGTGAGGCATTCCATGGCCCGGCCCGACCCGGGATCCACCACGCGGGCTGCCGTCACCAGGCCGGGTGCCCGACGGTTGATGACGAAGTTGTGGTCGTACCCGGGGACGTGAAGCCCCGCCTCCATCCCGCGCGCACCGATCGGCTGCGGCTCCCGGAAGTCCAGGGCCGTCCCGGCCACCGGGGCGAGTTCCCCGGTCGGGATCAGCGTCCCGTCAACCAGCGTGTACCGGTCGCACAGGAGCTGGAGCTCGTGCCCGAGGATGTCCCCGCGGCCGGCGAGGTTGAAGTAGCTGTGGTTGGTCAGGTTGAGGACCGTCGGCTGGTCGGTCACGGCCCGGTAGTCGATCCGGAACTCGTCCTCCTCCGTGAGGGTGTAGCGCACCGTCACGTCGAGGTTGCCCGGATAGCCCTCCTCACCGTCGACACTGCGGTAGGTCAGCTCGAGCGCGATCCCTTCCGGACTGATCCGCGTCTCGCCCGGGCTCCAGAGTTTCTTGTCGAAACCCACCGTCCCTCCGTGGAGATGGTTGGGGCCGTTGTTGGTGGCGAGCTGGTGGGTCCGTCCGTCGAGGGTGAACGTCCCGCGCCCGATCCGGTTGGCGTAGCGCCCGGCGATCGCGCCGAAGAACGGGTGTCCCTGGAGGTAGCGGGCCAGATTGTCGAACCCGAGCACCACGTTGGCCCGGCTGCCCTGGCGGTCGGCCACCCGGATTCCCGTCACGATCAACCCGTAGTTCGTGAACTCGAGGACCGTGCCGCGAGAGTTGGTGAAGGTGAAGTGATGGACCTCCCGGCCGTCGGCCAGGGTCCCAAAGGTTTTGCGTTCAACCGTCATGGTGTTGGCGTCCAGCGCGAGGGAAGGGATCCGCTGTGGATGCCCTGTCATCGCACGGGAACCGCGGGGAAGGCAAGCGCCCCACCCCGGCCTGCCCGGAGCCTCACCCCGGCCGGTGGCCGGCGGCCTGCCGGTAGGCCGGGTTGGGCCGGATCGCGGCGCCCAGAACCTCCCGAAGCGGGTCGGCCGAATCCGGATCGAATCCCAGCGGATGATGCCGACGCCACCCCTCCGCGTGCCGGAAAGCCCCGGAGCGTTGCCCGACCTGCCCGCTGAAGGCATCGAGGGCCGCAAGGTACGAGTCCATGCCCTGGCTGGCGTCCAGCCAATCCCGCTGGCTGGCATGGGCCGCCAGCGCCGCACGCTTCACCGGATGCACCCGGGTGGTGTCGACATGGAACTCGGCGTCCACCGGATTGCCCAGCCCGTCACACAGTCCGTGCGGCAGGGCGTGGTACACGGTGACCGCACCCGGCCAGGCGGGCCGGATCGGCCGGGTCCGGTAGTTCGGCATGCCGCGGGCGAACGCCGCGGTCACGGCCAGCCGGCTGGTGGCCATGTGATCCTCCATGTAGTCCTGCGGCGAGTGGGTCAGGATCACCCGCGGCCGCACCTCCCGGACCAGCGCGGCCAGTCGCCGCAGGAGCGGATCGCCGTAGAAGATCTCGAGGTCCCGGGCGATGGGCGGATGCCATCGGGCGCCGAGGATCCGGGCCGCCTCGCGCGACTCCGCCCGCCGCATCCGGGCCAGGGCCGGCCCCGGGATCGTCTCGCTGCCGAGGTTGCCCCGGGAGAGGTTGCAGTAGTGCAGGTCCCATCCGGCGTCGCCCAGCAGCAGCAGCGTTCCGGCCATCCCGAACTCGATGTCATCGGGATGGGCGGCGACGGCGAGGACCACGGGCATGGAAGGCGGGGCAGGGGGGAGGCGTCGTCAGGGCAGGGCCACCTTCACCGGCCGGCCCGTGCGGGCCGAGCGGTCGGCGGCGAAGATCACCGCATGGGTCCGGAGCGCGTCGTCGAGGCCCGTCAGGGGCATCTCCTTGCCCTGCTCCAGCGCGGTGAAGAACGCCTCGAATTGGGTCTGGTACGGGTGGTCCTTGACGTCGCCCGAATCCACCGGACTGAAGGCCAGCTGGCTCCAGCGGTTCTTGTCGACGCCCGCCAGCCGGCTGGAGTGGAACCGGTTGTCCAGCAGCGAACCCTCGCTGCCGACGAGGTGGGTGTGGAAGTAGTACGGCTGGAGGCAGTCGATGACCGAGGCGGTCTTGCCCACCCGGCCGTCGTCGAACCGCACCAGGGTGACCGCGGTGGTGTCGTATTCGTAGGCCTTGAAGTCCGGATGGGCCGACCGTGTGCCGAGACTGTGGACCTCCACCGGATTGCCGCCCATGCAGAGCAGCAGCGCATCGAGGGCATGGCACCCGGCGCTCAGCAGGCTGCTGCCACCGCGGGCCCGCGAGATGTTCCAGCGGTACTGGCCGTACCACGGCCCGATGCCGTGGTAGTAGTCCACCTCGCCGTAGTGCACCGCGCCCAGCAGACCGGCGTCCAGCACGGCGCGCGTGGCGAGGAACTGGGCCGAGTAGCGGCACTCGAAGCAGACACAGACGCGGACCCCCGCCTTCCGGACCGCGGCGCGGACGGCGAGGCAGTCCTTCCACGACAGGGCGACCGGCTTCTCGAGGATGATGTGCTTGCCCGCCCGGGCCGCGCCGATGGCATGCCGGGCGTGGAGATCCGGGTAGCTGCAGATCGACACCGCATCGATCTCCGGGTCGGCCAGCAGGGCGTCCACGTCCCGGTGGACCCGGATCGGTCCGCCGTGCTCCCGGGCCAGCGATTCCGGGTCGATCGGACGCGACGAGGCGATGGCGGTGACCCGGGCACGGCCGGTGGCGTGGAGGGCGGCGATGTGGGCCGTGGCGACCCAGCCGTAACCGATGATTCCGACGCGGAGCTGTTTCATGACGGGGGAAGTGCGGAGGGACGTGTTTCAGCACGGGAACCGCGGGAAGCCAAGCGGCTTGTCACCGGAACCACCGGACTTTCAACCCGGGGGCCGAGATCCAGTCATCGGAACTAGATATAACATACATTGTAGCCTTAACGCATGGGTCCGGGATCGGCCTCCCGGGCATTACCAACCCCAGCGGGATGTGAACGGCCACATGACGAGGAACGCCTTGCCGATGACCTTTTCCTGCGGGAAATCCCCCCAGTAGCGCCCGTCGCTCGAGTTCATCGTGTTGTCGCCGAAACCCAGATAGTGCCCCGGGCGGACGGTGAACTCGGATTCGCCGGTCGGAAATCTCGGCGCGATCGAGTACGGCGACTCGGTGGCACCCGGTGGTTTCCATCCATGGCGCTTCCACAACCGGTCGTTGACGTAGCCCGAATAGACGTCGGCCTTCGGCGGCTGGGCGGGATCGAACGCCAGGATCTTCCCGAAGCCCGGGTCGGCCGCCGTGAGCTTGCGGCCGTCGATGTAGATGAAGCGGTCGTCGCCGATCCGCACCGTCTCGCCGCCCTGGGCGATCATGCGCTTGATGTAGTGGGTGCCCTGGGTGATCTGCGGGATGCCGGTGGACTGGAACACGAAGTACTCGCCGCGGCGCGGCCGGCGGAAGTTGTACACGAGGCGCTCGACGAACAGCCGGTCGCCCGAACGGACCCGGGCGCGGACGATGGGCTCTCCGGCCTTGAAGCGGGTCTTCACCGGACGCCCGGTGTGCTCGTCCACCAGCCCCAACTGACGGGCCGGCGACTCGGGGGCCCAGGAGATCGGGTACTGCTCGTTGCCCACCACCACGGTGCATTTCCGGCCGACCCCGATCCGCCCGAGGGCGACCTGACGCACCGGCTCCGTGACCCGGACCAGCTCGCCGTCCGCCCGGGCGATGACCTCGTAGTACCGGGTCCCGAGGCCCCAGCGCTCCCAGAGGCGGCGCAGGCCGGTCGGGATCTCCACATCCGGCCGGTCGCGCAGGTCCTCATGGGTGATCCCGTAGAACGTGGGCTGGGCCGAGCCGGTGGGGATCTCCATCGGCGTGGCGAAGAAGGTCTTGAACGCGAAGACCAGGACGGCGGTGCCGAGCAGGCTCTCGAAGTTGTCCCGGTAGCCGGCATGGGGGTAGGGCTGGAGCCACTTGTGGGCGGTCTCCTCCAGCCGTTCCAGCACTTCCTTGAGCGGCCAGCCGAGCTGGCCGTGGCGCAGGGCGTGCTGGGTCTCGGCCATGGCCGCGTCGATCGCCTGGATGGCGACCGGGGCGAGGATGTCCCGCTGGTTGTGGGTGTGCTTCCGCACGGCGCCGAGGATCTCGGCGCCCTTGCGGACCTGACGGGAGGTGAGCCAGCGGATCAGGTACATGCCGTTGCGTCGGGGCGATGGGCGGGCCGTCGGGCGGGAAGGGGGGCGCCCTCCCCTGCCCTGCGGCACGCCGGGTTCAACTCGTCTTCAGGACCTCGATGAATGCTTCCTGCGGGATGTCGATCGATCCGACCGCCTTCATCCGCTTCTTCCCCTCGCGCTGCTTCTCGAGGAGCTTGCGCTTCCGGGAGATGTCGCCGCCGTAGCACTTGGCCGTCACGTCCTTTCGCAGGGCGCTCACGGTCTCACGTGCGACGATCTTCCCGCCGATGGCGGCCTGGATGGCGACCTGGAACTGCTGCCGGGGGATCACCTCCTTGAGCTTCGCCGCCAGGGCCCGGCCGCGCGACTCGGCCTTGGACCGGTGGACCAGGCTGGAGAACGCGTCCATCACCTCGCCGTTCACCATCATGTCCAGCTTCACCATCTCGCTGGCCTCGTAGCCGTCCGGCTCGTAGTCCATCGACCCGAACCCGCGGGTGATCGATTTGATGCGGTCGTGGAAGTCGATGAGGATCTCGTTCAGCGGGATCCGGGCGGTCATCATCACCCGGGTCGGATCCAAGGTCTCGGTGTTGTTGATCGTACCGCGCTTCTCGGCGATGAGCCCCATGATGTCGCCGATCCGGTCGGAGGGGCAGATCACGAACGCCTTCACCATCGGCTCGAAGATCAAGTCGATGTAGGTCACATCCGGCATGAAGGCCGGGTTGTCCACCTCCACCTCGGTACCGTCGGTCTTGCGCACCCGGTAGACCACGCTCGGGTAGGTGGCGATGATGTCCATCCCAAACTCCCGGCGGAGGCGCTCCTGGATGATCTCCATGTGCAGCAGGCCGAGGAACCCGCAACGGAAGCCGAATCCGAGGGCCACCGAGCTCTCGGTCTGGAACGTGAGGGCGGCGTCGTTCAGCTGCAGCTTCGCCATGCTGACCTTGAGCTGCTCGTAGTCGGCCGTATTGATCGGGTAGATGCCCGAGAAGACCATCGGGTGGATCTCCTGGAACCCAGGCAGCGCCGGCGAAGGATTGCGGGAGTCGGTGATGGTGTCGCCCACCTTGACCTCGCGCGGGGTCTTGATGTTGGCGGTGATGTACCCGGTCTCGCCCACCTCCAGCACCTCGCGCCGGTAGGGCTTCGGGTTGAACGACCCGACCTCCTTCACCTCGACGGTCTTCCCCGAATGCGGAAGCCGCACCATCATCCCCGGCCGGAGTTCGCCGTTGAACACCCGGATCAGGATGACCACGCCCTTGTAGGTGTCGAAGTGCGAGTCGATGATCAGCGCCTGGAGGCTCCGCTCACCGGTCGGCTTCGGCGCCGGCACCCGGTCCACGATCGCCTCGAGGATCTCGGTGATGCCGATCCCCTCCTTGGCGCTGGCCGGGATCGAGGTGTCGGCCGGGATCGCCAGGATGTCCTCGAGCTGCTGGCGGGCCATCTCGAGGTTCGCATGGGGCAGGTCGATCTTGTTGATGACCGGGATGATCTCGAGGTTCTGCTTCATCGCCAGGTGGAGGTTGGCGACGGTCTGGGCCTCGACCCCCTGGGCGGCGTCGATGATGAGCAGGGCGCCCTCGCAGGCGCTGAGCGACCGCGACACCTCGTAGGCGAAGTCCACATGCCCCGGGGTGTCGATCAGGTTGAGCTCGTAGGTCTCCCCGTTCCGGGCCTTGTAGTACATGGTGACCGGATGGGCCTTGATGGTGATCCCGCGCTCGCGCTCGAGATCCATCGCATCCAGCAGCTGGTCCTCCATCTCCCGGGCCGCAACCGTCCCGGTGTTCTGCAGCAGCCGATCGGAAAGCGTGGTCTTTCCGTGGTCGATGTGCGCGATGATGCTGAAATTGCGGATATGTGCGGCGTCCATCAGGAGTGTCGGCCGGGCGTCCGCGGCCGGCCGTGACCGGTCTCCCCGAGGATCCGCCCGAAAGCGGGCGCGAAGATAAGGGCGGCGGCGGGGTTGGGAAGGCGATTCTTGGTCCGGCTCAGGCCGTCCCACGCCCCTGGATCAGGACGCGGAAGGCCCGGCCCAGGTGCTCCGGATGGGTCAGCGTCTGGAACTGCCGCACCCGTTCGGGCGTCCATTCCCCGAAGCCGGAGCCCGGGGCAAGGGTCCGGCTCATGATCCGGGTGAGGAACTGCCGCTGCTCGGCCAGCCCGGTGGTGGACAGGCCCGCCGTCTCGCCGGCACGCCGGATGCGGTCGAAATGGACATGCGCCGTCAGGTCGACATCGCCGGGACGGCCGGGAAGGTCGACGACGATCCGGTGGTCGCGGTATCCGCGCAGGGTGCCGCGGGCCCGCTGGGGCGTGAACCATTCCAGGTCGGTCAGGCCGTAGTCGAAGGCCACCATCCATCCGGCACCGAGCGCCCCGCCGGCCCCCGCCCACCAGGCTTCGGCGGCGGGCGAAACCTCGGTGGTGAACCCGTCGGGCAGCACCGCCAGGACCGGGTCGGGCAGGTCGGGCAGGAACGGATCCAGCGCCGGGGGCAGGGGCCCGAGTACGAACCGGAAACGCCCTTCCCCTTCCCCGGCCTGAACCCGGGTCCGCCGCCACGCGTGCGCCGCGGCGGACCACACGAGCCGTTCCACCGGGAAGGCGTCGAGCAGTTCGTTGGCCACCAGGACCCCGCGGAACGGACGGATGTCGGCCTCCCAGGTCACCCGGCCGGCCCAGGGGGCGAGGCGCTGGCGCTGCCACTCCCGACGGGCCGGCGAGGGTTCGATGATCCGGTAGTGCCACGGGCGGCTCTCCGTCGGACGGGCCCGGTCCCACCATCCGAGGATGTCGGCGGCCAACCGTCCGTCATGGGCGCCCGCCTCCACCACCTCGAGATCCGCGTTTCCGTCCTTTGAAAGCCGGCCGAGCCATTCCGACAGCTGGAACGCGATCAATTCGCCGAACACCGGGCCCACGCTGACGCTCGTGTAGAAGTCGCCCCCGCGCCCCACCGGGCGGGCCGACCGCTCGTAGTAGCCCAGGCCCGGCTCGTACAGCGCCCGGCGCATGAACTCCGGCCACGGCATCCCCGCAGGGTCGGCCGCCACCGCCGCCCGCAGCCGGCGTTCCAGTTCCTCCAGTGCCGCATTCTCGTCCACCCGCCCGACCCTCGGGGCTGCCGTCCCCGCCGCCAAGCCGCGAACGCCGTCCGACACCCGCGCTGGCATCGCCACGGCGATTGCGCTTTGCTCGCCGGCGTGAAGCAGCGGGTGGACCAGGTGCTGGTCGATCGGGGATTGTGCGAGAGCCGGACACGGGCCCAGGCCGCCGTCATGGCGGGACGTGTCCGCATCAACGGCACGCCCGCCCGCAAGGCGTCGGATCCCGTCCGCGCGGACGACCAGGTGGAGTTGGTGGGCACGGACCGTTTCGTGAGCCGGGGCGGACACAAGCTGCAGCATGCCCTCGACACGTTCGGCGTCTCCCCGGCGGGGCTCCGGGCCCTCGATCTCGGCGCCAGCACCGGCGGGTTCACCGACTGCCTGCTGCAGGGCGGGGCAGACCGGGTCTGGGCGGTGGACGTCGGCCAGGGCCAGCTGGCATGGAAGCTCCGGCAGGATCCACGGGTGGAGGTCCGGGAACGGACCAACGCCCGCCACCTCACCCCCGCCACCCTCGGCGCCGGGGCCGTGCCCTTCGACCTCGTGGTGGTGGACTGCTCCTTCATCAGCCTCCGGCTGCTCCTGCCGGTGATCCCTCCCCTGCTCCGCCCGGGCGGCCGGGTGATCGCGCTCATCAAGCCGCAGTTCGAGGCCGGACGGGAGGAGGTCGACCGCGGCGCCGGGGTGGTCACCGATCCGTCCATCCATGCCCGGGTGCTGGCGGAACTGGAGGGTTTCGTGGGCGCCGGGTTGCCCGAACTGGACTGGCGCGCCGTCACCGAATCGCCTTTGCTGGGCCCGGCCGGGAACCGGGAGTTCCTGGTGCTGCTCGAAAAGCCCGCTGCCGTCGAACCCCGGCCCTGATGCCCGCACCCGCACCTTCCCCGGCCTTCCGTCAGGTGGGCCTTCTCGCCAACCCCGGCAAGCGGCATTGCGCCCGCCTGGTCCGGGACGCAGCGGCTGAACTGGCGACACTGGGCTGCACCGTGTGGGGCGACCCGGTCACCGCCGACTGGTCGGGCGGCCGGGCCCGGGAGGCACCCGACCTCGCGGCGCTGGTCGACCGGGTGGAAGTGCTGCTGGTCCTCGGGGGGGATGGCACGATGCTGCGCGTGGCCCGCGAGGTGGCCGGACGCGCCGTTCCCCTGCTGGGCGTGAACCTCGGCACCCTCGGATTCCTCACCGAGGTCACCCCGCGCACCCTGAGGCCGGCGATCCGCCAACTCGTCGCCGGGGGGTTCCGCCCCGAGAAACGGGCCCTCCTCGGCGCCGTCCCGACACCCGGCTCGGCACGCCCGGTTCTCGCCCTCAACGACTTCGTGCTCCATCGGGGCGAGGCCCCGCGCCTGATCGAACTCGAGGTGACGGTCGACGGCGAACTGCTCACCCGGTACCGCTGCGACGGCCTGATCGTCGGGTCGCCCACCGGATCGACCGCCTACTCCCTCGCGGCGGGAGGGGCGATCGTCAGCCCCGATGCCGAGGTGATGACGCTGACCCCGATCTGCCCCCACACCCTGTCGATCCGCCCGCTGGTGATCCGGTTGGATGCCGTGGTGACGGTGAGGTTGCTGTCGACGGACCTCGTGGCTAACCTCGCCGGTGACGGGCAGCACCTCTGGGGGTTGTCCGGGGGCGACGCGGTCACGATCCGGCGCAGCCGGCGCCAGGTCACCCTGCTCCGTCCGGCGGGCAGTTCGTTCTTCGCCACCCTGCGCGAGAAGTTCACCTGGAGCGGTTCCCAGGTGTGAACCCCGCCGGCTGCCACCGGCCAGCAACAGACTCCCCATACATCATGGTACGACTGAAAGAGATCGCCCAGGCGGCCGGAGTGTCGGTCATGACCGTGTCGAAGGCGCTGCGGGACAAGCCGGACCTCTCCAAGGCGACCAAGGCCCGGATCCGGGCGCTGGCGGAGCAGATGGGCTACGTGCCGGACATCTCCGCCTCGGGGCTCCGGCGCGGGTGCACCCGCCTGTTCGGGCTGGTCATCCCGGCCACCACCGACCCGGTCTACGCCCGCATCATGCTGGCGCTGGAGGAGGCCGCGTTCGAGCACGGGTACGACCTGCTCCTCGCCCACAGCCTCGGCAAGCCGGAGCGGGAGGAGCAGGTGATCCGACGCTTCCTGTCCCGGCGCGTGGACGGACTGTTCCTCGCCCCCGTGTACCGGATGGAATCCCAGGCGCCCGTCTACGCCGAGCTGCGTCGCCACGGGATCCCCACCGTCCTGCTCGGCCACCGGCCCGCGTTTGCCGAGGGATTCATCCACGTGGAGACGGACGACCTGTCGGCGTCCGCGGCCGCGACCCGGCACCTGGTCGAGTTGGGGCACCGGCGGATCGCCTTCCTCGCCGGCCCGATGGTCGCCCCATGGGCGACCGAACGGCTGGAGGGCTACCGGCAGGCGCTGCGGGAGGCCGGGATCCAGCCGGAGGACCGGTGGGTGTTCGGCGCCGGGGCGACGATCGATTCCGGGGCGGCCGCCGCCCTCCAGTTCATCCAGGAAAACCCCGGGGTCACCGCCATCCAGGGCGTGAACGACCTGGTGGCGATCGGCGCGGCGGGCGCCCTCCTCGACCAGGGGGTCCGAATCCCCGGGGACCTGAGCGTGGTGGGCTTCGGGAACATCCTCACCAGCGAACATTTCCGCGTCCCCCTGACGACCGTCCGCCAGCCCAAGCTGCGCCTCGGCTCGGTGGCCATGGACTGCATGCTCCGACTGCTCCGTCATGAGGCCGTGCAGTCGGCCCGCCTGCCGGCCCAGGTGATCACCCGGGCCAGCACCGCCCCGCCGCCGCTCACTCCTTGAGCGAGGCGCGCAGCATCCACGCGGTCTTCTCGTGCGCGGCCATCAGCCCGGTCAGGAAGTCCGCCGTCGCCGCGTCGCCATGCTTCGCATCCGCCGCCGCCACATCCTTCCGGAGCTGGCGGACCAGCGCCTCATGGTCGTCGAGCAGCGCCTTCAGGAAATCCTGCGCGCCGGACTCCCGTCCCTTGAGCTCCTTGAGGCGCGCCAGCCGCAAGAAATCCGCCATGCTCCCCGGCGCATGACCGCCCATCTGGCGGATCCGCTCGGCCACCTCGTCCACGGTGTCCGCCAGGGCGTCGTACTGCTCCTCGAACATCCCGTGCAGGTGATGGAAATGCGGCCCGGTGATGTTCCAGTGGGCGTTGCGGGTCTTGGTGTGCAGCACCATCTCGTCCGCCAGCAGCGGGGCCAGCAGGGCGATGACCGCGGAGCGGTGCTTGTCGTTGAGTCCGATGTTGGGATTCATGGTGGAATGGCCCCGGCCGGGGTTCCGCCCGGGACCTCTCAATCATCGGCCGGGAAACCGGGAAAGGCAACGGCGGGGAGCCGTGGACAGACATCGGCGCCGACGGCCGCCCGGCAGACACCCCTTTCCGGTGTCCGCATTTTTGGCCTCCCGCCCGCCGGCACCACCCCGTATCGTCCCGACCTCAAATGCACGTTTCCCTCGCCTACGGACAGGGGCACCTCGACGTCGAGTTCCCCGACGACCGCACATCGGTCATCGCCCCGACACCCCGGCCCGGGCTCCCGGACGAACGCGCGGCGGTCGTGGCGGCGCTGGCGGAGCCGATCGGCTGCCGGCCGCTGGCGGAATGGATCCGCCCCGGCGCCCGGGTGTGCATCCTCTTCACCGACATCACCCGCGCCACCCCGAACGAACGCCTGATCCCGTGGCTGCTCGACCACCTGCATTCCCTCGGCGTGGCCCGGGACCAGATCACGCTCCTCAACCAGCTCGGCACCCACCGCCCCAACACCCCGGAGGAGCTTTCCCGGATGCTGACGCCGGAGGTGGTGGCGAACTATCGGGTGCTCAACCATGAGCCCGAAGACCACGACGCCTGCGTGGCCCTGGGCACCACCCGCGATGGCGTCCCGGCCTGGATCAACCGCCATTGCGTCGAGGCCGATGTCCGGATCGTCACCGGGTTCATCGAGCCGCATTTCTTCGCCGGGTTCAGCGGCGGTCCCAAGGGCATCATGCCGGGCGTCGCCCACGTCGAGACGGTGATGAGCAACCACGGGGCCCGGAACATCGGCGACCCCCGGTCGACCTTCGGCATCTGCGAGGGAAACCCGCTCTGGGAGGAGCTCCGTGACATCGCCCTCCGGGTCGGCCCGAGCTTCCTGCTCAACGTCACCCTCAACGAGGAACGCCGGATCACCGGCGTCTTCGCCGGCGACCTGGTCGGGGCCCACCGCGCCGGACGCGAGTTCGTCCGCGATTCCGCCATGCAGCGCGTGGAGGCGCCCTTCGACGTGGTGGTCACCACCAATTCCGGCTACCCGCTCGACCAGAACCTCTACCAGGGGGTGAAGGGGATGAGCGCCGGCGCGCGGGTGCTGCGCGAGGGCGGGACGCTCATCCTCGCCGCCGAGTGCCGCGAGGGGGTCCCGGCCGGCAGCCCCCTGGACCGTCTCCTGCGCGAGGCGGCCTCCCCGGAGGAGATCCTCGCCCTGCTGGCGACCCCGGGATTCGTCCGACCCGAGCAGTGGCAGGCCCAGATCCAGGCTCTGATCCAGCGCCGGGCCCGCGTCCTGGTGCATTCCTGCCTCTCGGACGAGACGCTCGCCGCCGCCCACCTCGAGCCCTGCCGTGACATCGCCGCCGCCGTCCGGTCGGAACTCGCGGCCCGCGGTCCGTCCGCCCGGGTCGCGGTCCTTCCCCTGGGACCGCTCACCATCCCCTACCTGGCCTGATCCCCCCTTCGCCCGATGCCCCGCCCCGTCCGGCTCCTCCCGGGAGCCCTCCTCCTCCTCGCCCTGCTCCAAACCGGCCTGCGGGTCACGGCCCAGCCGTTCCGTCCCGGCGCGGAGGTGTATCGGCGCACCGACCTGCCCAATCTCGTCCTGCTGGTCGCCGACGATCTCTCCGCCGCCGACCTCGGCTGCTACGGGGGCACCGGCGGCCTCACGCCGCAGATCGACCGGATGGCGGCCCGCTCGGTCCGGTTCGACCGCGCCTACGCCGGCAGCCCGATCGATGCCGCGGCCCGATCGGCACTCATGACCGGACTCCATGCCGGACACGGTCCGGTCGCCGATGACACCGAGGGTCCCCTCCCTCCCGAGGCCATCACCCTGGCCGAGGTCCTCCGGGCGGCATCCTATCCGTCGGGCACCTTCGGCCGCTGGAGCCTCGGCGGCGCCGGCACCACCGGACATCCACTCCGGCAGGGCTTCAACGAGTTCTTCGGGCTGCTCGACCGGGCCGCATGGACCAACGAGTTCCCCGCCGCCCTCATGCGCAACGAGGAACCGGTGTGGTTCCCCGAGAACCAGCGGGGCATCCAGAAGGATTACCTGCCGGACTGGATCCTCCGGGCGGCGACCAACTCGCTCAAGTTCTGGCAGAGCCGCGCCTTCCTGCTGCACGTCGCCATGCCCCTCCCGGCCCGGCCGGCGGTCGGCACCAACAGCCTCCGTTTCGACGACCCCGCCCGACTCCAACGGGTCCGGGAACTCGACGAACGGGTCGGGCGATTCCTCGACGTGCTGGACCGGTTGAACCTGGGTTCCCACACCTGGGTGGTTCTCACCAGCGACCAGCCCGGACCCGATCCCGATCCCGCCACCCCGGCCTGGAGCGAGCGCCGCCTCCGGGTGCCCCTGCTCATCCGGCCGCCGGGAGGTCTCGACGCACCGGCGGCCGTCGCCGATGCGGTGGCGGCGTGGGATCTCCTGCCCACGTTCGCCGAACTGGCCCGGACCGCATCCCCCCGACGCATCGACGGCCGTTCCTTTGCGCCCCTGCTCCAGGGCAAGCCCCGTCGACGGATCCCCGAGGCCCTGTACTGGCGCGGTCCGGACTCCGCGCCGTGGGAGGTGGTCCTGTTCGGGCGATGGAAGGCGATCCTTCCCCAGCGGGAGGCGCCGTGGATTCTCCACGACCTCGAGGCGGATCCCATGGAGGGTTCCGACGTGGCATCCGACCATCCCGACGTCGTGGAGGAGGCCCGACGCCACCTGCAGACGGCGCGCGACCCCCTGCCGGTGCCCACCCCGCGAACCCTTCCCCTGCCCTCGGGCGGCTGAGAGCCCCACCCGCGAGCACCCCCCAGGCAGCGTCCCATGGCAATCGGCACTTGCCCCGGGGCGTTCCACGGGCCGAAATGACCGCGTGCCCCCGAAAGAGGAACCCATCTCCAGGTGGTCGCTCCCGCGGCAGGTCGGGCTGGCCCTCCTGTTGCTCCTCGGAAAGCCGGTTCCCTCGGCCGCGGCCGACCTCCCGCCCGATCCCCCGGCATCCCACTGGGCCTTCAACCCGCTCACCCGCCCCCCCATCCCCGACGCAGGCAGCCGTTGGGGCCGGAATCCGGTCGACCGGTTCATCGCCGCTCGCCACGAGGCGGCCGGCATCACGCCGGCACCCGAGGCCGACCGCCGCACGCTGTACCGCCGGGTCCACTTCGACCTGATCGGACTGCCGCCCGACCCCGGCGAACTCGACGCCTTCGCCGCCGACCCGGACCCGCTGGCGTATGAGCGGCTGGTGGACCGGTTGCTCGCCTCCCCGCGCCATGGCGAACGCTGGGCGCGGCACTGGCTCGACGTGGCCCGCTACGGCGAGACCCACGGCTACGACAAGGACAAGCCCCGGGAACATGCCTGGCCCTACCGGGACTACGTCGTCCGGTCGCTCAACGCCGACAAGCCCTACGCCCGGTTCGTTCAGGAACAGGTAGCCGGGGACGCCCTCTGGCCCGACACCGAGGACGGACACGTCGCCATGGGATTCATCGCCGCGGGCCCGTGGGACTTCATCGGACATGCCGAGGTTCCCGAATCGAAGGTCGACGGCCAGATCGCCCGGATGCTCGACCGGGACGACATGGTGGCGAACGTGATGAACACGTTCTGCAGCCTCACCGTGCAGTGTGCCCGGTGCCATGACCACAAGGCCGACCCGGTACCCCAGGCGGACTACTACAGCCTGGCCGCCGTCTTCGCCGCCCTCGACCGCACCGACCGCCGCTACGACAGCGACCCCGGCGTGGCCCGTCGCCGGGCCGATCTCGGCGCGCGCCAGGCCGACGCCACCACGCGCCGGGCGGCCATCGGGGAGCGGATCCGCGCCGGCGCGGGGCCGGCCCTCGCGCTGCTGGATCGTCTCCGGGACGAGATCGGCCGCACCCCCCCGCCCGCGCGACCGGAATCGGGCTGGCACGGCGCCATCGCCGCATCGCCCGACGAACCCGGCTGGGTCCAGGTGGACCTCGGCCGGCCGGTGGCCATCGAACAGGTGGTCCTCGCCCCGTGCCACGACGACTTCAACGGGATCGGCCCCGGGTTCGGATTCCCGGTGCGCTACCGGGTCGAGGCGTCGGACGACCCCGCCTTCCTCTCCGGGACGGTCGTCCTGGCCGACCGCTCCCAATGCGATCAGCCGGCGACCGGCATCCGGCCGGTGGCGATCGCGGCCTCCGGCGTCACGGCCCGGCATGTCCGGGTCACCGCCACCCGACTCGCCCCGCGCCAGGGCGATTTCATCTTCGCCCTCGCCGAACTCGGCGTCCTGGATGCCGCCGGACAGAACCACGCACTCGGGGCCCCGGTGACCTCAGGAGACTCCATCGAGGCCGCGCCGCGCTGGGCGCGGGTGAATCTCACCGACGGCTACGGTCCCGAACACGCCTTCGCCCAGGCGACCTTGCCGGCTGACGGCGCCGCCGCGTGGCGGGCGACCCTCGCGGCGCGCGTCGACCCCGCCCTCCAGTCCGAGGCCGGGACGGTCGACGCGGAGCTCGCCACGCTCCGGGCACAACTCGCCGCGCTGCCTCCGCAGCGGACGGTCTACGCTGCCGCCGTGCACCACGGGAGCGGGGCGTTCCGTGGAACCGGACCCGACGGCGGCCGACCCCGCACCATCCATGTCCTGGCGCGGGGCGACGTGCGGAAGCCCCGGGCGGAGGTGGGGCCCGGCACGGTGGCATTCGTGGACGGGGACGGCCGCTTCGATGTCCCGTCCGACGCCCCGGAATCCGCCCGCCGGATCGCCCTCGCCCACTGGCTCACCGCACCCGGCAATCCCCTCACCTGGCGGTCGATCGTGAACCGCGTCTGGCAGCACCATTTCGGCCGCGGTCTGGTGGACACCCCGAACGATTTCGGCCGGATGGGCGCGCGTCCCTCCCACCCGGAGCTGCTCGACTGGCTGGCCACCGGATTCCGCGACGGCTCCCAGTCCCTGAAGTCGCTCCATCGGCTCATCCTGACCAGCGCCACCTACCGCCAGGCCGTGGCCGACAATCCGGTGGCGGTGGCGGTCGACGCGGACAATCGCCTTCTGTGGCGGCAGAACCGGCGCAAGCTCGAGGCCGAGGCGATCCGCGACAGCCTGCTGGCCGTGGCGGGCCGGCTCGACCACCGCATGGGCGGCCCCAGCTTCCGGGATTTCGTGGTCGAGAAACCGGAGCATTCGCCCCACTACGAGTACGCCCTGGCGGATCCCGACGACCCCGCGGCACAGCGACGGGCGATCTACCGGATGATCGTCCGGTCCCAGCCCCAGCCGTTCCTCGCCACCCTCGACTGCGCGGACCCGTCGATGTCGGTCGATCGGCGCAACGAGACCCTCAGCCCGCTCCAGGCCCTCTCGCTCCTGAACAACCGGCTGGTGCTGTCGGCTGCCGGCCATTTCGCCCGACGGGTCGCCGCCACGCCGGAGGCCGCCGCGGGGGATCCGCTCCTGCCCGCCTTCCGGTGGGCCCTGGGCCGGGGACCGTCGGATCCCGAACGGGCCCTCCTCGCCCCCCACCTGGAGCGTCACGGCCTCGAATCGGCGTGCCGGCTGATCTTCAACCTCAACGAGTTCACGTTCGTCGACTGATCGCCATGTCCCGCTCCCCCTGGCATTCCCTGCCCGAACCGTCGCCGGTGGACCGTCGGGAGTTCCTCTGGCGTGCCGGCGGAGGCCTCGGCGGGATCGCCCTGGCCGGCCTGCTGCAGGGCGAGGGCCTGCTCGCCGGCACCGCGTCGCGTCCCCCGGGCTTCCGTCCCCGGGCCCGCCGGGTGGTGCAGTTCTTCATGGCCGGGGCGGCCAGCCATGTGGACCTGTTCGACCACAAGCCGCTGCTGGAGAAACGCCACGGCGAGAAGTGGGATCCCGGCGAGGCGGTGGAACTCTTCCAGGACGGACTCGGGGCATGCTTCGCCTCCCCCTGGAAGTTCCGACCGTATGGCCAGTCGGGAAAACTCCTCAGCGAGATCGCGGCCCCGTTGGGCGACGTGGTCGACGAACTCGCCTTCGTCCACAACGTGGTGGGCAAGTCCGGTGTCCACTCCCAGGCCACGCTCCTCCAGGCCACCGGGTTCACCACCCCAGGCTTCCCCGGCATGGGCTGCTGGGTGAGCTACGGACTCGGTTCCCTCAACGAGAACCTGCCGGCCTTCGTCGTCATGCCGGACATCCGCGGGTTTCCCTCCAACGGCGCCAAGAACTGGGACGCGGCCTTCCTGCCCGCCGAGCACCAGGGCACCCTGGTGCGGGTGGGCACGCCGGAACCCGTGACCGACCTCTTCCCCCCGGCGGACTCCCCGTTCTCCCGGCCGGCGGCGGAATCCGACGCCATGGCGGTCCTCGCCCGCCTGAACCGGAACCACGCCGGGGAACGCGCCGGTGACGGTCGGCTCGAGGCCCGCATCCGCAGCTACGAACTCGCCGCCCGCATGCAGATGGCCGCGCCGGAGGCGCTCGACATCGGACGCGAATCCGCCCGGACCCTCGCCGCCTACGGGATCGACAATTCCACCCGGCGCTGGCCGTCGGAGATCAACGTGGCGGAGGAGACCGACCTGATGGGCCGCAAGTGCCTCACCGCCCGCCGCCTCCTGGAACGGGGCGTCCGCTTCGTCCAGATCTGGTCGGGGAACGACAACAGCTTCCCCCGTCGCAACTGGGATTCCCACGAGAACATCGCCCAGGACCACCGCCCCCTCGCCCTCGGCATGGCCCGGCCCATCGCCACGTTCATCCGCGATCTCCGGCAGCGGGGACTGCTCGACGACACGCTGATCCTGTGGACGACCGAGTTCGGGCGGATGCCCTGCGCCCAGGGGGGCAAGGGACGCGACCACAACCCGTTCTGCTTCACCAACTGGCTGGCCGGCGGCGGCATCCGCGGCGGGGTCACCCATGGGCCGAGCGACGAATGGGGCTACAAGCCGGCCGACCGTTCCCACCCCACCGAGGCGCATGACATCCACGCCACCGTCCTCCACCTGCTCGGCATCGACCACACCCGGCTCACCTTCCGACACAACGGCATCGACCGCCGCCTCACCGACGTCCACGGCGAGGTGATCCGTCCCCTCCTCGCCTGACCTCCCCCATCCCGCCCATGCACACCCCACACCCTCCGGTCCGACGCGCGTTCACCCTCATTGAGCTGCTCGTCGTCATCGCCATCATCGCGATCCTCGCCGGCATGCTCCTGCCGGCCCTCGCCCGCGCCAAGGCCCAGGCCCATCGCGCCCTGTGTGCCAGCAACGCCAAGCAGTGGGGCATCGCCATCCACATGTACGCCGGCGATTACGACGACCGCTTCCCCGACAACCGCGACGGCTATCACCTGAGCTGGATGGCGCCGTCCATGAGCAACTTCTGGAACAACTACCTGACTCGAAACCGGTATGGACGGACGGAACGCGCGGCGAACGACGTGCTGTTCTGCCCCACCGACAAGTGGCATCGGGCGTTCGAGATCGGGAACGTCCTGAACGCCAACCAGCCGCAGCTCATGGGGTACTTCTATCTGCCGGGCCGACGTGACCGCTCCGTGGACAGCTTTGCCAAGGGCACCGCCCCGTGGTTCTACCGGCAGAAGCTGGGCGGTGAGTTCAGCCAGGCGCCGATCCTGATCGACCGCATGCAGGCCCAGGGTCCGGCCACCACCAACATGCTCGACACCCGGCTCTCCTGGAGCTTCCTGTTCGACGGCAAGACGGTCCCGTCCGGCACCCATCGCGGTGCCCGCAACGTGCCCACCGGGGGCAACTTCCTCTTCGAGGACGGCCATGTGGACTGGCGCAACAGCCGCACGGTGGGTCTGGGAGCCGGCGGCGGGGAGCTCGGAAACTGGATGTGCTACTTCAAGGTCGACATCGGCCGCTGAGCGCCCACCCCCATCCGCGAGCCCCCCCTCAGGCCCCAACACCGCAGCCCGGCAGCAGGAGCCGGACTCGCCAAGAGCCTCCTTCGCGGTGGCGCGAGCGTCCTCGCGAGCCCCCCCCTCAGGCCCCAACACCGCAGTCCGGCAGCAGGAGCCGGACTCGCCAGGAGCCTCCTTGCGGTGGCGCGAGCGTCCCCGCGAGCCCCCCCCTCAGGCCCCAACACCGCAGTCCGGCAGCAGGAGCCGGACTCGCCAGGAGCCTCCTTGCGGTGGCGCGAGCGTCCCCGCGAGCCCCCCCTCAGGCCCCGACACCGCAGCCCGGCAGCAGAAGCCGCGCGCCACGAGTTGCCATCGCCTCGAATCCGGTCACCAGTGGGTATGCCAAGCTGGCCCGGCAAACCTCCGCAAGGAGTCCATCCAACATCCGGCCGGCCACTGATTCTCTTCGTCACAGTTCGCACCCGGCACAACCTGCCGTGGCTGGCGGATCCCACGATCCACAGGAATCTCGTCGCCGTCTGGAAAGCGGCCAACGCTTGGCAGGTGGGGCGATACGTCCTCCTTCCTGATCATCTCCATTTCTTTGCGGCGCCAGCGGATCCTTCCGTGTCGTTTGAACGATGGCTCCGTTTCTGGAAGGGCCGACTCTCCCGGGCCCATGGCCAACCCGGGTGGCGATTCCAGTCCCTGAGCTGGCACCACAGGCTTCGGAAGGGCGAAGCCTATCGAACCGTCTGGAACTACCTCAGCGTCAACCCGTCGAAGCATCTTGGCCTTTGCTGTCCCGATGATTGGCCGTATCAGGGTGAAGTGTTTCCGCTGATGTGGGCCGCGGACTAGCCCGGATTTCTCAACGACTTTCGTCGCGAGGCGTAGCGAAAGCCCGTCTGGCAAGGCGGCCGAAACTTTTCCGAACCGGGCTGTATGAGCACATACTGTCCGGCGAGGAACGCGAGGCCAACGCCGCCAGGCGGGCTTGCAGCCAGCCGCAGCAGAAAGGCGGTGAGAAATCCGGGCTAGCCCGGCAGGAACCCCCTTCGCGGTGGCGCGAGCGTCCCCTCAGGCCCCAACACCGCAGCCTGGCAGCCGAGCCGGGCTCGGCAGGAGCCTCGCGCCACCGTTTCCCAGCGCCCACTCGCGGTGGCGCGAGCGTCCCCGCGAGCCCTCCCCTCAGGCCCGAACACCGAAGCCCGGCAGCCGAGCCGGTCTCGCCAGGAGCCTCCTTCGCGGTGGCGCGAGCGTCCCCGCGAGCCCCCCCTCAGGCCCCGACACCGCAGTTCGGCAGCAGGGCCGGGCTCGGCAGGAGCCTCGCGCCACCGTCTCCCCCGCGCCCCGGGGTCAGGACTTGGCCGCCTCGGCCTTGGGCTCTTCCTTCTTCTCCTCCACCGCGGGCGCCAGATCCACCCCGAGGTTGACGTCGCACCCGGGCAGGGCCTCGGACAACGCCTTGGCACCCTCGGGGGTCACCTGCGTCTGCCAGAGGTAGACATTCCGCAGGTGCTTCATCCCCTTGAGCACCTCCAGGCCGGCGTCGGTGACCTTCGTCCCGTACAGGTTCAGGTACACCAGGTTCTTCAGATCCTTGAGGTGCGCCAAGCCGGCATCGGTCACTCCGGTCAACTCGAGGCTCAGCACCTGCAGCTGCGGCAGCGCCGCCACCGCCGCCAGCGCCGCGTCGGTCACCTTCGTGTTGCCGAGACGCAATTCCACCAGGCTCGAGACCGGCTTGAGTCCTTCCACCACCGCGTCCGTCACCTCGGCCCCCTTCAGACGGAGGTTCAGCTCCGTCCACGGCACGTTCTGGGCGATCGCCCGCGGCTCGATCCCGCCCTGGGCGAGCGCAGCCAGCGCGGCCTTCTCCGCGGCGCCGACCTGGAAATCCTTCGGCAGCTCCGGGAGGGGCGGCAGAGGACGCCGCGGCATCGCCGGCGTCGCCGGGGCCTCCCCGACCGCCGCCCCGGACTTGGCCGCCACCTTGACCACAAACCCGTCCGGCCACGCCGCCCCGGCGGTGATCCATTCCTTCAGCAGCTCGACCGTCTTCTCCGGCAACGGCCCCCCCTCGGGCGGCATCAGGTCGTCGTGGTCCTTCGGCAGTGCCACCCGGGTGACCAGCTCGCTCTTCGACGGATCACCGGCCACCACCCCGGGCGTGCCGCTCTTGCCCCCCTTGAAGGCCTCCTCCCTCAGGTCGAGCCGCAGCTTGCCCTTCTGCTTCTCGTCGCCGTGGCACTCCAGGCAGTGCTCCGCCAGCACCGGGGCGATGTCCTTCTCGAAGTCCACCGCCGCCATGCCCGTTTGAACGACGCTCCACGCCAGCATGCCGGCACCAGTCCATCCGATGATCCGCTTCATACCAAAAATCACGTTCGTTGACTTCCCGTCCGCCCCGCATCCACCCGCCCGCCACGGGCGGCCCGCAGCACGCAGGCCCCCTCCGCAGGGGCGACATGGCCCGGGGGATGCCGACAGCCTACACCCGCCCCCCGGCGGATATCAAACGGAGTGTGCAGCCGCCGCGCCCCGACGGCCTTCCCTTCCCCCGACACCTCGGGCAGCCTCGGCCCCATGGCCCGTCGCCCTTCCGCCATCAGCCCCGACTGGTGGGACTACACCACGCTCGACCCGGAACTCATCGCGGAGGTCGCGCGGCTCACCCCGCGGGATCTCGCGCGCCTCAGCCGCCCGGGGTTCCAGGTCCGCCTGTACGACACCCTCGAGGATTTCTACCTCGCCGAGGCCCTCGAGTACGTCGAGGCTTGGCGACAGGCCTCGCCCGACAATCCCGTGGGGGTCTGCGGACCGATCGGCCCCACCGAGCAGCTCCCGCTCGTGGCCCGGCTGGTCAACACCCTCGGCATCCGCCTCCGGGACGCCCACTTCTGGGGGATGGACGAGTGGTACGACCCGGCCACCGGCACGGAGGTGCCCGTCACCCATCCGCTGAGCTTCGAGCGGGCGGACCGCGAGCTGTGCTTCGACCGGATCGACCGCCGGCTCCGGATGCCCGACGCCCACCTGCATTTCCCCAAGGCCGACACCGCCCCGTACCGCGACTCCTGGCGGGCGGGCGTCCGGTGCGCGCTCATGCAGGGGGGGCAGGGCGACGTGAAGCACTGGGCGTTCAACGATCCCCTGCCCCGCACCGGCCGCCATCGCCTCGCCCCTCCCACCCCGGCCGAGTACCGCCGCCTGGCCACCCGCGTGGTGCGGCTCCACCCCCTCACCATCGCCCAGAACGCCCGGACCAGCGGCGGGGGCAACATCTCCCTCGTGCCCACCCACGCGCTCACCGTCGGCCCGGTCGAAACCTGGCTCGCGGAGAAGGTGTCGATCTGGCACGCAGGCAACCACGACAACCCCTTCGGACAACGACTCACCGCGTTCATGATCGCCCGCGGGATCGTCGACACGGCGGTGCCCATGTCCCTCCTCGCCGACCACCCGAACGTCCAGTTCAACTACTACCGGGGTGGCATCGGATCCTGCTCCGTGGAAATGCACTGAACGGCATCCGTGCACCGGGGGGGCAGCGGCGGCGCAGCAGGTTCTTTCCCAGGTCGGGAAGTCAGCGAGGCGCGTTCCACGGGTTTTCGCATTCCCTCCCGGGACCCCCTTCGCCAACCTCCGCGGCAATGATCAACGTCGGCATCCTCGGCACCGGCTTCATGACCGTGGCCCACCTCAAGGCCTACCGGCATCTTCCCCAGGCCCGCATCGCCGCCCTCTGCAACCCCAGCGGACGCCACCTCGACGGCGACTTCTCCCGGGTCGCGGGGAACGTCGGCGACACGGATCCCGTGCGGCTCGACATGTCGACGGTGAAGGCCTACCGGGACGTGGACGCCTTCCTGGCCGACCCGGAGCTGCAGGTGATCGACATCTGCACCCCCACCCGGACCCACGTCGACCTCGCCTGCGCGGCGCTCGCCGCGGGAAAGCACGTGCTGCTGGAGAAGCCGATGGCCCGCACGGCCGCCGAGGCCGGTCGGATCGTGGAGGCCGCCGCGGAGGCGGAGAAGCGCGGGGTGTTCCTGATGCCCGCCATGTGCATCCGGTTCTGGCCCGCCTACGCCTGGGTCCGGCAACTGGCCGTCGCCGGGACCCACGGACGGATCGAGGCCGCCCGGTTCCGGCGGGTCGCCCAGGCGCCCGCATGGGGACACAGCCACTTCCTCAAGGGCAGCGACTCGGGCGGCGCCCTCCTCGACCTCCACGTCCATGACGTGGACTTCGTCCAGGCCCTGTTCGGCCTGCCCCGCGCGGTCTTCGCCCAGGGCTATTCCAAGGTCAGCGGCGCCATCGACCACGTCCTCGCCCAGTACCAGGTCGAGGGCGGTGCCACCGTCTCCGCCGAGGGCAGCTGGACCATGACCGAGGGGTTCGGCTTCAACATGGCCTTCACCGTGAACTTCGAACGGGCCACCGTGGATTTCGACAGCGCCCGCGGTGCCGATGCCCTCCGCCTCTTCCTCCCCGGCGTGCCGCCCGCCACGGTCAAGCCGGACGGCATCGACGGCTACGTGGGCGAACTGCAGCACTTCCTCGAGTCGGTTCGCACCGGACGCCCGCCCACCCTCGTGACGCCGGCCGACGGGCTCGCCGCCGTGGAGATCTGCGAGGCCGAGGCGGAATCCATCCGCACCGGCACGGTCGTCTCCCTGCCCTGACCCTCGCCGCCCCCCTCTCCATTCCCACCCCATGTCCCTCCCCCCATTCCAAGGCCTCGTCGAGTTCGCCCCCGGGTTCCGTCCCCGGACCGGCCTCCGCCACGTTCTGTTCGACTTCGACGGCACCCTGTCGCTCGTCCGCCAGGGCTGGCCCGACGTGATGGTCCCCCTGTTCGTCGAGCTGCTCCCGGCCGTGCCGGGGGAAAGCGAGGAGGAACGGCGCCGACTGGTGTTCGACGACATCATGCGGCTCAACGGCAAGCAGACCATCTACCAGATGATCCAGCTGGCCGACCGGATCCGCGAACGCGGCGGCACGCCGGCGGATCCGCTCGACTACAAGCACGAGTACCTGCGCCGGTTGTCCCTCCGGATCAACGACCGGACCGCCGGACTGCGGGAGGGGCGGATCGACCCCGACACCCTGCTGGTGCACGGATCGCGCGCGCTGCTAGAGGCGCTGCGCTCCCGCGGACTCCCGCTCTACCTTGCCAGCGGCACGGACGAGCAGTTCGTCCGCGAGGAGGCCGCCCTCCTGCGGGTCGACCACTACTTCGAGGGCCGGATCCATGGCGCCCAGGACGACTACCGGAGCTTCAGCAAAAAGATGGTGATCGACCGGCTCCTCGCGGAGAACCGGGTCGCAGGCGACACCCTGCTGGCCTTCGGCGACGGATATGTGGAAATCGAGAACACCCGCCAGGTGGGCGGCTGCGCCGTGGCGGTGGCCAGCGACGAGGCCCACAACGGGTCGGGCCGGATGGACGAGTGGAAACGGGCCCGCCTCATGGGCGTGGGCGCCGACCTCTGCATCCCCGACTACCGCGACCTCGATCCCCTGATGTCGGTCCTGTTCCCCGACGCCTGACCCCGCCCTCCCCCCTCCCATGCCCCGGGCCATCCCACTCGACCTCGGCCGACTCCGTGTCCGTCCCCTGGCCGAACGGCACAGCCTGGCCGCGGCCGACGACATCCTCGTCGACCCGGCCTCCGAGCCGCCGCCCCTCGATCCCGTGGCCGCCGCGCGGGTGGCGGTCACCGCCGACCGCATCCGCACCGCCCGCGGTCGCGACGCCCAGGTGATCCTCATGTACGGGGCCCACCTGCTGCGGAACGGCGCCGCCCGGCTGCTGACCGACCTGATGGAGCGCGGGTGGATCACCCACCTCGCCACCAACGGCGCCGGGACCATCCACGACTGGGAGTACGCCTGGCTCGGACGCTCCACCGAGAGCGTCGAGGCGAACGTCGCCACCGGCACCTTCGGCGCCTGGGACGAGACCGGCCGCAACATCCACCTCGCCCTCCTCGCCGGCGCCCTCACCGGCCTCGGCTACGGCCGGGCCCTCGGGCGGTTCATCCACGAGGACGGGTGCGAGCTGCCCGACATCGACGCCCTCACCCGGTTGGCGGGCGAGTTTCTCGGCGATCCCCTCGCCGGGGCGGTCGCGGACCTGGTGGCGGTCATGGCCCGGTACGGCATCGGGTCCGGTCGCCATCCGGTGACCCACCGATGGAAACACGCCAGCCTGCTCGCCCAGGCCTGGCGGCTCGGCATCCCGGTCACCGTCCACCCGGGAATCGGCTACGACATCATCGCCTGCCACCCCATGTTCCACGGCGCCGCGATCGGCCGGGCCGCGGCGGAGGATTTCCGGCTGTTCGCCGGCGCGGTGGACCAGCTCGACGGCGGGGTGGTGCTCTCGGTGGGATCCGCGATCATGGCACCCCAGGTCTTCGAGAAGAGCCTGAGCTGCGTCCACAACCTCCGCTTCCAGGACGGCCGGCCCGCCGTGTCGGGACACCACCTGTGCATCGTCGACCTCCAGGACGGCGGCGGATGGGACTGGTCCCGGGGCGAACCGCCCAAGTCCGACCCCGCGTACTACCTCCGGTTCTGCAAGAGCTTCTCCCGGATGGGCGGCGAGATGCAGTATGTTCAGGCCGACAACCGGACGTTCATCCACCACCTCCACCGCCACCTCGTCCCGGACTGACCCCGGGGCCGCCATGACCCGAACCCGCCTCGCGGAGATCGTCCGACGTTACCCCGCCCTGCGCATCGCGGTGGTGGGCGACTTCTGCCTCGACCGCTATTTCGACATCGACCCGGCCCGGCGGGAGACGTCGATCGAGACCGGGCTGACCGTCCACAACGTGGTGGCCACCCGATGCCAGCCGGGCGCCGCCGGGACGATCCTCAACAACCTCGTGGCCCTGGGGGTGGGAACGGTCTGGCCGGTGGGATTCCGGGGCGAGGACGCCGAGGGCTGGGAACTCGAGCGGGCCCTGAAGGCGTGCCGCGGCGTCGACCTGTCAGCCTTCCTCGCCACACCGGACCGAAAGACCTTCACCTACACCAAGCCCCTCCTCCGTCACCCCGGGCGTCCGCCCGAGGAACTGAACCGGCTCGACCAGAAGAACTGGACCCGCACCCCCCCGCGGGTGGCCGCGGCCCTCGTGGCGGCGGTCGCCACGGTGTCCGACACGGCCGACGCCGTCGTGGTGATGGACCAGGTCGACCTGGCAGGAACCGGCGTGGTGGGGACCGCCGTGGGCCGGGCACTGGGCGAACTGGCGCGGCGGAGGCCCGACCTGCCCATTCTGGCCGACAGCCGACGCGGACTCGGCGGCTGGCCGGCACTGACCTTCAAGATGAACCGGGCCGAGCTCGGGCGACTCACCGGCGCCCGCCGGGCGCCCGGACTGGCCGAGGTGCGGCGGCGCGCGGCCGATCTGGCCCGACGGAACCGCCGCCCAGTGTTCGTCAGCCTCGCCGAGGAGGGGATTGTCGGGGCGGCACCCGACGGGGACGTCACCCACGTCCCCGCGCTGCCGGTCCGCGGCCCGATCGACATCGTGGGGGCCGGCGACGCGGTCACGGCCAACCTCGCCGCCGCCCTGGCGGCGGGTGCGGGGTTGGGGGAGGCGATGGAACTGGCGATGGCCGGTGCCAGCCACGTGGTGCATCAGCTGGGCACCACCGGCACCGCCTCCGCCGCCGACCTCCGCCGCCTCTGCCTCCCGTAGCCGCGGATGCCATTCCGCGGCCCCTCCCTCCCCTCCCCCCCCGGGACGCCGACCAAAGTCCTATTCGGGGATCTGCCCCGACCGGCCAGTCTGGGCTCCAGATGCCCGCAGCCCCTGTTGCCGACCCGGACACCGCCACCCGCGGGAGCGTCCACGACCGGTTGGTCACCCTCCTCGGCTGGTTGCTCGTCGTGGCTGGAGGACTGCTCCTTCCGGTTGCAGGCATCACCCTCCTGATGCTGGTCGCCCGGAGCTACGGGACGGCCGGGGCCAACCTCGGCGGGGTGCTGCTCATCGTGGGCGGTCCGCCGGGCGCCGTCGTGGCCGGCATCGGGCTCATTCGCCGATGGCGATGGGCCCATCCGACGGTCACCCTCGCCGCCGCCGTCGTCGCGGTGGTGCATTTCATCGGCGTGCTCCGCGGTCCCGTGGACGGATCCAGCCGGGTCCTGCCGTCCGGCACCCGCGTCACCCACTCGCCCACCGGCCCCCGCGGATCCGGCGCCGTCGCCATGACCGCATCCGCGGTCTTCTTCTGGTTCCTCAGCCCGGCAGTCCGACGTCGCTTCCGTGGCCCGGACCGGCGCAGGAACCTGCCCGAACCCTCCGTGGACTGCGTCGCCGAGGGGCCACCCATCATCCCTCCGTCCGGGCCCCGGGCCGTCCCGATGCCGCGGCCCTGGGCGATCCCGGCGGTGCTGATCGCACCGTTCCTGGCATCGGGTTTCTTCCTTTGGCTGGCGGCGGGTGGGATCTCGAGCGGGAGGATTCACCTGCCCTCCCGGCGCGGCGGAACGGGACACACGGTCGATCGCACCCGCAATCCCGGCGTGTTCTGGGCATCCGTCGGCTTCCATTCCGTGGCGGCCACAGGATGTGCGGGCCTCGCCGTGTTTGTCCTCCGCCTGCGCCTGAGAGCCTGACCGAAAACTCCGAGGGGTCCTGTTTTCGCGGAAACGGCCGGGACCCGCGAGGGTCCCGGCCGTGTCGCTGCACGCGGGAACGTCGGATCAGACCACCTGCCGGATCGACTCCGCGTTGCCCGGGATGGCCAAGGCATAGAGCCCGTCGTCGTTGGGCAGGCTCTTCGGGTTGGCATCGAACGCCAGACGGTCGGGGAACAGGTTCACCTCCGACTTCAGCAACTGGTCCATGGTGACCTCACGGCCGGTGTAGGTCGCCACCCGGCCCAGGACCGCCGTCGCCGTGCTCATCGCCCCGTTGTAGGCCTCGTTGAAGGCCTCGTTGTTGCGGATGGCGGCAAACAGGTCGATGTGCTCCTGCTGGTAGGGATCCGTCTCCCGTTCCCGGAAGCGCCACGCGCCGCCGTTCTTCGGACGGATCGAGTAGCTGCCCACATCGGCTGTCCCGCTGGCGCCGATGACGTGCTCGGAGACGCTGTTCCAGCAGCCCAGCTGATGCCGGCACTGGCTGAACATCCGGGTGCCGTCCTCGTAGGCGAACTCCACCGCGTGATGGTCGAAGATCTCACCGTAGTCGAGGCCCTTGCGGACCTCGCACCCGCCCATGCCCCAGGCCCGGACGGGATACCCGCCCATGACCCAGTTGCCCACGTCGAGGTTGTGGATGTGCTGCTCGACGATGTGGTCGCCGCAGATCCAGTTGAAGTAGTACCAGTTGCGCAGCTGGTACTCCATCTCGGTGAGCTTGCGGCCGTAGCGCTTCTCCAGGTCCGCCCGGCGCTGGAGCCAGGGGGTGTTCCCGTTCCAGTACACGCGGAGCGCGGTGACGTCGCCGATCGCCCCCTCGTGGATGCGCTTGATCGTCTCGATGTACCCGCGCTGGTGATGGCGCTGGAGGCCGACGCCGACCTTGAGGTTCTTCTTCTTGGACTCCTCGGCGGCGGCCAGGACGGTGCGGAGGCCGGGGCCGTCGACCGCCACCGGCTTCTCCATGAACACGTGCTTGCCCTGGCGGACGGCTTCCTCGAACTGCGACGGACGGAAGCCCGGCGGGGTGGCGAGGATGACCACGTCGGCGAGCGAGATGGCCTGCTTGTAGGCATCCAGCCCCACGAACTGGCGGTCGGCCGGGACGTCCACCTTGTCCCCGTGCTGGGCCTTCAGGTTCTTGAGGGCCCCGCCGAGGCGGTCCTCGAAGGCGTCGGCCATGGCCACCAGCTTGTTGCCGGGGACGTTCAGGGCCTGGGCGGCCGCGCCGGAACCGCGTCCGCCGCAGCCGATCAGGGCGATCTTCAGCTCGGAACTGGCCTGGGCGAACGCGAGCCGCTCGACGGCCGCGGTGCCCAGGGCGAAGGCGCCGGCGGTGGCGCCGGTGGAGGAGATGAACCCGCGCCGCGTGAGGGGCGCGCCGGAAGGTTTCGAATCGGTGCTCATACGTTCTGGAAACTGCTTGGGTGGTCGATCGGACGTCCCCATGCGCCGGCCCATTCAGGGGCACTGCGGCCGATGTCCGGCACGGGGAACAGGGCAAACCCTACCGCCCGCCCGGTCACGGGCAACGCTTTGTTTGGTCGGGCTAGCCCGGATCTCTCGCCGACTTTCGTCGCGAGGCGCAGCGAAAGCCTGTCTGGCCAGGCGGCCGAAGCCGTTCCGAGCCGGGCTGTATGGAGACATACTGTCCGGCGAGGAACGCGAGGCCAACGCCGCCAGGCGGGCTTGCCGCCAGCCGCAGCAGAAAGTCGGTGAGAAATCCGGGCTAGCGCCCGAGGGAGGCCGCCACGCCGCGTCGACCGCCCAGGGCGGCGATGTAGTCGAGCAGGATCTGCTGGGCCTCGCGCAGGTGGATGTCGCGGGCCGGTTCCGCGACCGCCGGCTCCGCCTCGTCATCCGGGTCGACGGCGGCCGACGGGTCCGCCGGGGCGGGTGTTCCCGACCGGGCGACGGTCGGTGCCGGGAGGCCGGGGGTGTCGACATCCTTCAGGGAGATCTCCCACGTCTTCGGCTCGTCGGTGGCCAACTCCGCCCACTCCCGCTTGCGCGCCTCCAGCCGTTCCCGCGCGTCCTCCTTCTCGCGGAGCCGCTGGGCGTAGTTGAGGGACAGGGTCTTCTCGGCCTGCTGCTTGCGGAACCGCTCCTCCTCCTCCCGGATGTAGTCCCAGTCCTTGTCGGTGGCGACCCGCCGGGCCGACCGGTCCCGCAACCCCGCCAGGTGGGGCTCGACCCGGCCGACGCGCTCGTACGATGCCGGGTTGATGGTGTCCCACGGCATGGCGTTGCTCAGGCTCCCCTCCCCCACCTCCGCATGGTTGTTGACGCTCGGGAGGATGATGTCCGGCACGACACCCTTCAGCTGGGTCGACTCCCCGCTGGCCCGGTAGAATTTGCGGATCGTCACCTTGATGGCCCCCGGGTTCACGTCGAGTCCCGGCACGTACATGCCCAGCTCATGGATCGTCTGGACCGTCCCCTTTCCGTGGGTCTTCGAATCCCCCACCACCACCGCCCGCCCATAGTCCTGCAGGGCGCCGGCGACGATCTCCGAGGCCGAGGCGCTGAAGCGGCTGGTGAGGACCATCAGGGGGCCGTCGTAGAGCACCGCCGGGTCCTCGTCCTCGTCGCGCAGGATCCGCCCGTTGTAGTCCTTCACCTGGACCACCGGGCCGCGCTTGATGAAGAGCCCGGTGAGGTTCACCGCCTCCTCGAGGGACCCGCCCCCGTTCCGGCGCAGGTCGAGGATGATGCCGTCGACCTTCTCCGCCTGGAGCTTGCGGATGAGCGCGGCGACATCGCCGGTGGTGCTCTTGCGGAACGAGGTGCGTCCGCCCACTCCCACCGGGAAGCTGGCGTAGAAGGACGGCAGGTCGATCACCCCGACCCGGCGGGTCCGGCCGTCATCCGACGGGTACTCCACCAGCTTCGCCTTGGCCTCGGAATCCTCCAGCTTCACCTCCTCGCGAACGATGGTGACGACGCTGCGGGCCGACGGATCGGCGCCTTCCGGCTGGATGGTGAGCCGCACCCGGGAGCCCTTGGGGCCGCGGATCTGTTCCACCACCCGGTTGAGGCGCTCGTCGACGACGTCGACCCACTCGCCGTCCTCCCCCTGGGCCACGGCGACGATCTTGTCGCCCACCTTCAGCTGCTTGCTCTTCTCCGCCGGGGCGCCGGGCACCAGGGAACGGATCACCGTGTAGCCGTCCTCGGACTGCAGGGTGGCACCGATCCCGGTCAGGGAGAGGTTCATGCTGATCGAGAACGAATCGAGCTCGCTCTTGCCGAAGTAGTCGGTGTGGGGATCGAAGGCATGGGCGAGGGCGTCGAGGTAGAACTGCAGGACATCGTCGGGCTCGTACTGCTTGAGGGTCCGCAGGGTCCGGTTGTATCGGCGGCGCAGCTTGTCGCGGATGTCGCGGTCCCGTTCCCCGGGCAGGCGGTCGGCCAGGTAGGCCTCAACCTGCGGGGCCCCCGCGAGCGCCCCGTCGCCGTGCCGGCGGACCAGCTCGACGGCGTGGTCCTTGCCCACCAAGGCCTCCAGTTGCGCCGTCCGGTTGGTGGCCGCGACATCCGACAGCTTCGCCCACACGTTGGTCGACAGCGCCGGGATCTCGGGCTGACCGAGCCGCTCGGAGAGGTACTCGAGGCGGAGCCGGTTCCACCACAGCCCCCGCGCCTCCTCCAGGCTGGCGGGACGGGGCGCGTCCTTGCGGTTCACCTCGATCCGGTCCGTGGTGTCGAGGTCGAACACCCCGCCGTCGAGGCGGGTCATCACCTCGGCATACTGCTGGTCGAGGCGCTCGAGGAACCGGTTGAAGACGGCATAGGCGGGCCGGACATCCTTGCGGGCGACACGGTCGTCGAGTTCCAGACGGACGGCGGCCAGTTCCGTGTGGTCGGACTGGAGGAAGTACATCCGCTGCGGATCCAGCGACTCGAGGTAGCGGTCGAACCACCGGCCGCTCATCTCATCGTCGACCCGTGCCCGGGAGAAATGGAACCGGGAAAGGGCCGCCGCGGCGATCTGGCCCACCGCCCCGGCGGACTCGGTCGGGGCGAGGACGAGGCTGTTGGTGAACCGGGAGATGTCGGCCGACTTCTCGCTCACCCGCGCCGCCCCGTCCGGGCCGTCGGCCAGCAGCCCTGCCATCAGCAACCACAGGGCGAGTACGGAGCGCCGGAGTGTCATGGGCGGTAGTATGGCGCCGAGTCCCCGCCCTGCCAAACCGGGAGTTGCCGGGAGTTGCAGTCCCGGAGGATCAGCCGGTCGCCGGGCCGGAGGCGCCCGCGGTCCGCCGGACCCAGATGTACCGGAACATGATGACCCGGAGGGCGGCGGTGACGGGGATGGCGAGGATGCCACCGAGGAGGCCGCCGAACAGGGTGGTTCCCACCATCACGGCGACGATGATCGTGAGGGGGTGCAACCCCACCCGGTCGCCCATGATCTTCGGCGAGATGACCAGGCCCTCGAGCGTCTGGACCACCGCGAACACGACCAGCACCAGGGCCGGCAGGTGCCAACTGCCGGTGGAGGCGAACCCGATCACCACGGCGGCGACGCACGTGGTGATGGCGCCAAGGAACGGGATCATGGTGAGCACCGTGGCCATCAGGCCGATCAGGAAGGCGTACGGCAGGCCGATGACCAGGAACCCGGTCGTGTAGAGGATGCCGTCGCAGATCGCCACCAGGACCTGGCTCCGGAAGAACACGATGAGGTAGTCGTTGATCGCCCGCAGGCAGAACACCATCTCCTCCTTGAACCGGGAGTCCCGCACGGGGAGATAGTCGGTCCACTGCTTCTCGATGCCCTGCTTCTCCAGGAGGAAGTAGAAGACGTACACCGGCACCAGGAAGGCGCCGGCGATGAACCCGAACCACGCCCCCACCCGGCTCACCTGCCCGAACAGCCACGACCCGGCCTGCGGCAACACCCGGCTCAGCCACTGGGTCGCCGACCGGAGGGTGTCGGCATCCAACGCCTGCCCCCAGTCCGGCGCCCCGCGCCCCACGCCCGTCCGCCCGCCCCCGGCGCCGGACACCGCCCCGGCCGGCTCGGGGTCGGTCACCGCCTCCCCGGGAACCCCGTTCGTCCCTTCCCCGCCCGACAACAACCCGGCCTCGGGAATCTCCACCAGCGGCGCCACGTTGGTCTCCTCGGTGTCGCGTCGGAACAGCTTCTCGGGAAGGAACTTGATCACGAACACCGGCGGATTGGTCATCCACGCCGCCACCCGGTTCTCAATTTTGACGGCGTAGACCGGGACCCGCTGGACGAATTCGCGGCCTTCACGGAAGGCCTGGGGGATGATGCCGGCGACGACGCCGGCGAGGAGGACGAGGGCGAAGACGAACACCAGCACGATGGCCCGGGCGCGGGGCACGCGCCGGCGGACGAACCAGTCGACCACCGGGTCCATCAGGTACGCGAGGGCGGCGGCGAAGGCGAGGGGCCAGAGGACGGGGGCCAGCAGGTGGAGGAGCTGCCCCAGACCCCACAGCATCCCCACCAGGAGGACCACGACCACCGTGACGCAGACCGCCGACAGGCTGAACCAGATCAGCCGGGCCTGCTTGTCGCTGGGAGGGGGAAAGTGCATGGCCGGGTCATCCCAGGGCGGTCGCCCGGGCGGCCGCCGCCCGGACCGCGGTGATCAACGCCCCGCGAACCCCCGCCTTCTCCAGCTCGTGGACCGCCTCGATGGTGGTTCCCCCCGGACTGCAGACGGCGTCCTTCAGGGCCCCCGGATGCTGGCCGGTCTCGAGGACCATCCTCGCCGCCCCCAGCAGGGTCTGGGCCGCCAACCGCTGGGCCACCTCCCGCGGCAACCCCGCCGCCACCCCGCCGTCGGCCAGCGCCTCGATCATCAGGAACCCGTACGCCGGCCCGCTCCCGCTCAGCCCGGTCACCGCATCCAGCAGCTTCTCCGGCACCGCCAGTGCCAGACCCACGGCCGACAGCAACCGCAGCACGAGGGCGTCGTCAGCCGGGGTCGCCGCGGTTCCAAGGGCGTAGGCCGAGGCGCTGGCCCCGACGAGGGCCGGGGTGTTCGGCATCACCCGGACCACCCGGCGTCCCGGGCCGGCGGCGGCCTCAAGGCGGGCGATCGGGACGCCGGCGGCGATGGAGATGATCAGGTGACGATCCCCAAACCGGCCGGCCTCGGCGGCCAGCACCGCGGACACCGCCCCGGGCTTCACCGCGAGGAACAGCACATCGGCGGCCGCCACCACGGCGGCGTTGTCGGGGAAGACCGTTCCGCCCGACTCCCGACCGAACCCCTCCCGGGCGGCCGCGCTGGGATCGGAGGCGAACAGGCGGTCGGGGGTGGCGAGGCCGGCGGCGACAAATCCGCGGGCGAGGGCGGTGGCCATGCGCCCGGCGCCGAGGAAACCGATGGACGGGGAACTCATCCGACCGGGGTTCTACCACCCCACCGTGGGCGCGGCGACTGGGAAAACCGCGGAGGGATTCCAGAACAGCGGCCTCTTGCCGTCCCACCTCCTCCCGCGCACGGAGTGGCGCGAGGCTCCCGCCGAGCTGCTCATCGCCACTCCGCCCTTCCCGCGTTCGTGGCGGAGGCCGTCATGCCGCCGTCTTTCATCGGGCGTCGGGGTCGGGGTCGGAATCGGGATCCCCCCCTTCTCTCCCTCCCTTCGCCCTTCGCCGCCTTCCGGAGCGTGCGGCTCCGGAACCCGGCGGATTCACCAACCGACGCCATGACGGCGCCGGGGAAGTCGATTCCGATCCCGACCCCGACCCCTAGTGGAGCGGGGCTCGCGGGGAGGCCCGTCAGTCCGGAACGGTGGCGCGTTCAGTCCGTGTTCCCCCGCCCTTCGCCCTTCGGCGCAACCAGCCGGCGCAGGTCGTCGAGGATCAGGTACTGGGCGGGCAGGAGCAGCAGCGAGGTGAGGGTGCACCAGAGGATGCCAAAACCGAGCGACACGGCCATGGGAATGAGGAACTGCGCGTGGACGCTCCGCTCGAGGATCAGGGGCGAGAGCCCGGCAAAGGTGGTGAAGGAGGTGAGCACGAT
Organism: uncultured Verrucomicrobiota bacterium; assembly: GCA_964525755.1. Taxonomy (GTDB): domain Bacteria; phylum Verrucomicrobiota; class Verrucomicrobiia; order Limisphaerales; family UBA9464; genus UBA6176. The sequence continues at coordinate 76,231 of CAZGIK010000001.1, read as the reverse complement.
CGGCCGGAAGCGGCGCCGGCCGGCGGCACGGACAGCCTCGCCGAGGGTCTTCCCCTCCCTCCGCGCCCGGTTGATGAAATCCACCAGCACCAGGCTGTCGTTCACCGCCACCCCGGCGAGGGCCACGAGCCCGAACATCGACAGCACCGTCAGGTGCAACCCCAGGACCACGTGCCCCAGCACCGCGCCGAAGAACCCGAACGGGATGGAGGACATCACGATGAGCGGCTGGATGTACGAGCGGAGCGGGATGGCGAGGAGGGCGTAGATGACGAACAGGCCGAGGACGAATCCCCGGGCCAGCCCGCCCACCGTCTCCGCCTGCTCCCGCTGCTCCCCCTCGAATCCCACCCGGAGCCCGGGATACCGGCCCATGAGCCCCGGCAGCACCCGGGCCTTCAGGTCGGCGAGGATCTCGTTGGCGTTGCCCAGCGCCGCGTCGACGTCCGCCGTGACGTTGATGGCCCGGTTGCGGTCGACGCGCTGGATGCTGGCGTAGCCCCGGTCCCACCGGGCGGTGGCCACCGAGGAGAACGGGACGGCGGTGCCGTCGGGCAGCCGGATCCGCATCCGCTCCAGGTCGCCGAGCGACCGCCGCTCGTCCCCGGGGTAGCGCACCATCACCTTCACGTCGTCGCGTCCCCGCTGCACCCGCTGGGCCTCCTCGCCGTAGAACGCCTGGCGGACCTGCCGGGCCACGTCGCCCAGGGAAAGGCCGAGGGCCTCGGCGCCCGGCTGGATGCCGAGCTTCACCTCCGCCTTGCCGGCCCGGTAGGAGTCGGCGATGTCGATCGCCGCGGGGTAGGCCCCGATGGCCCGCTTGAGCTCGTCGGCCGCGGCGCGGAGTTCGGCGACATTGGGACCGGTGAGCTGGATGTCCACGGCGTTGCCCGACGAGAAGAGCGACGAGGTGAAGCTGAGCTCGACCGCGTCGGGCACCGCGCCCACGCGCTCGCGCCAGCGGGTGGCGAGGCGGGTCGCGGTGACCTGCCGGCGCTCGGAGGGGGCGAGCTGGATGTGGACCTCCCCCACGTTCGGCCGGGCGAAGTCCTCCCCCACCCGGCCGCCGTTCTTGCTGACCGCCGTCCGGAACGGCTGGTCGCCCACCGAGGCCAGGATCTGCCGGAACAACGGGACTCCCGGGTCGGCCTGGCCGGCGAACTCCCGTCCCAGCTCATGGGCCGCCGCCTCGATCCGGTCGACCGTGGCCCGGGTCACCTCGGGAGGGGTCCCCTCGGGCAGCGTGAAGAACACCGCCACGTCATCGCCCTCCACCGGGGGGAAGAACTGGAACTTGAGCCGCCCACCGGCCACCACCGCCGCACAGAGAACCAGGCTGGCGATGCCGACCGCCAGGGTGGTGTAGCGCCAGGCGAGCGCCCGTTCGAGCAACGGGGCGTAGACCCGGTCGATGAACCGCTCGAGTCCCCGGCTGAACGCCTCCTGACCCCGCTGGAACGGGTTGAGCCGGGTGTTCGCCAGGGCACCGCCCCGGGCCCGGAGATGGCTCAGGTGCCGCGGCAGCACGAAGAGCGACTCGACCAGCGAGAACATCAGCGTGGGGATGACGATCAGCGGGATCGCCTGGAGGACCTTCCCCGTGTTGCCCGAGACCATCGCCATCGGCGCGAAGGCCGCCACGGTGGTCATCACCGAGAACACCACCGGCACCATCACCTCGCGCGCCCCGTCCACCGCCGCCTGCCAGCCCGGCTTCCCCTGCTGGAGATGGGCGTAGATGTTCTCGCTCACCACGATGGCGTCGTCGACCACGATGCCCAGCACGATGAGGAAGGCGAACAGCGAGATCATGTTCACCGAGATGTCGAGCGTGGGCATCAGCGCCAGCGTGCCGAGGAAGGAGACGGGGATCCCGAGGCTGACCCAGAAGGCGAGCCGGAAGCGGAGGAACAACGCCAGGACGGCGAACACCAGTACGAATCCCATCCGCGCATTCCTCAGCAGGAGCTGGAGCCGTGCCCGCAGGTACTCGGAGTAGTCCTGGTAGGCGGTGACATGGATCCCCGGCGGCATCCGGGCCGCCGCCTCGTCGACATACCGCCGGACGGTGTCGGCGAGCCGGATGGCGTCCTGGTCGCCGACCCGGAACACCTGGATGACCACGGCGGGCTCGTTGTTGAAGCGGGCCGCCTGCGACGTGTCCGCGAACCCGTCGACCACCCGGGCCACGTCGCCCAGGAGCAGCCGGGAACCGTCCTCCAGGGTCCGCAGGGGGAGCCGGCCGAAGTCGGGCGCCCGGTACGCCTGCCCCTTCACCCGCAGCAGGTACTCGCCGCCCTCGGTCTTGATCGAACCGCCGGGCAGGTCGAGCGAGGACCTCCGGACCGCACGGGCCACCTCGTCGAAGGTCAGCCCGTACCGCCGCAGGGCGTCCTCGGACACCTCGATGGAGATCTCATAGGGCCGGGCCACCACCAGCTCGGCCTGGGTGATCCCCGGCTGCGCCGTGATCTCGTCCCGCACCCGCTCCCCCAGCTGCTTCAACGCCGCCTCCTCCGCCGCGCCGGACACGGCGACGTTGATCACCTGGGTCTTCATGATGACCTCCTGGATGACCGGCCGCTCGGCTTCCTCCGGGAAGGTGTCGATCGCGTCCACCCGGGCCTTCACGTCGTCGAGCACCCGACGGGCATCGGCTCCGGGGAGGAGTTCCACGGTGACCGTCCCGCGGCCCTCGTTGGCGGTGGACCGCACGCGCTTGATGCCGTCGACCCCCTGGATCGCCTCCTCGACCCGGATGCACATCGCCTCCTCGACCTCCTCGGGCGACGCGCCGCGGTACTCCATGGAGACGCTGACCTGGTCGGCCGAGAACTCGGGGAACACCTCCTTCTTGATGCGCGGCAGGGTGAACAGGCCGGTGCAGGCGATGACCAGCACCAGCAGGTTGGCCGCCACGCCGTTCGCGGCGAACCACGCCACCGGCCCCCGCGGAAGGGACGCGGGATTCGGGTCGGCGCTCATGGCCGGCTCCCCCCGGCGGGCGCCGGGGCGGAGGCCCCGGACACCTCGTCGTCGGCCCGCCGCACCTGCATGCCGTCAACCGGCGCATCGAGCGGCGAGATGCACACGCGCTCGGCGGGTTGGAGACCGGCGGCAACGATCACCTCGCCGGCATCCCGGCGGACCACCTCGACCCGGCGGAAGCGGAGCGTGCCGTCGGAATCCACCACCAGCACCCGGTCCTCCCCGCGCAGGGCCGCCCGCGGGATCCGGTACACCTCCCCGGCCGGAAGCCCCTCGATCTCGGCGTCGACGAACAGACCCACCGCCAGCGGCGGCCGTCCCGGACCGGAGTCCCGGTACGGGTCGTCGACCCGGGCGACGGCGGTGAGCATGCGGGTCCGCGGATCGATCTCGCCCTCGGTCCGGACGATCCGTCCCCGCCACTCGGCGTCGATCCGTCCCAGCCGGGCGCGGAGGACCACGCCGGGCCCGCCTTCCGGCCCGGGGTCGGCGTCGCGTCCCATGGGCAGGTCGACGAACGCGAGGTCGTCGAGGGGCAACGCCAGGCGGACCTCGGCCGCATCGGTCGCGTAGGCACGTCCCACGGCCTGCCCGCGCACGACATACTGGCCGGCATCGACCTCCTGGGTGCGGACCCGTCCGTCGAACGGCGCCCGGAGGCGGCAGCGTTCGAGGTCGAGTTCGGCCTGCCGCAGATTCGCCCCGGCCGCATCCAGCCGCGCCCGGGCCTCGGCGAGCTGGGGCTCCCGGAGCAGCAGGGGATTGGCGTCGCGTCCCGTGCCGAGGGCGTCCCATTCCGACCGGGCCAGGGCCGCCTCGGCGGTCTCCCGCCGGAGGGCCACGGTCGCCTCCGCCTGCGCCGCCCGGGCCCGGGTCACGGCCAGCTCGTAGTCGCGCGGATCCACCTCGACCAGCACCTCGCCGGCGCGGAAGAACCCGCCGGGGGTGAACGCCGGCGAAACCGCCACGATGCGCCCCGTCACCTCGGCCGCCATCTGGACCTCCGCCCGCGGCATGACCGTTCCCTGGGCCCGGACCCGGTGGCGGTACGCCTCCGGACGGACCTCGACCGTCCGGACCACCGGACGGGCCGGCTCCCGGGGTTCGGGCTGGACCCGGGGACGGGTCCGGACCAGGAGGGCGGTGACCGCCGCGGCCACCAGCAGCACCCCCACCGGGGCCAGGATCTTCACCATGCGTGTCATCATTCGTTCCTCGCCGATTCGCCACCGGGCCGGAGTCCCCCCGGGGTCGGCGGGACGAAGCCGCCGCCGAGGGCCAGGTGCAGGTCCACCCGGTTGTCGAGGCGGACCCGACGCACCTGCAGCCAGCCGCTTTCCGCGTCGAGCGCCCGGCGTTGGGCCTCGAGGAGGGTGACAAAGGGTTCGAGCCCGGCGCGGTAGCGTTCCGCGGCCAGCCGCGCCGCGGCGGCCGATTCCCGGGCGGCCGCCCCGAGGGCCGCCTCGCGCTCCGCCAGCCACTGCTCGCCGTCCAGCGCCCCCTCGACCTCGCCGAGGGCCCGCAGGACCGCCCCGCCGTACGCGGCCGACGCCTCCCGGGCCCGCGCCTCGGCGAGCCGGATCCCCCCGCGCAGCCGCCCGCCCTGGAGCAGCGGCTGGGCGACGTTGGCCCCGATCGACCACACGTTGAAGCCGGCCGACAACAGATCCTCCAGCTCGCCGCTGGAGCGTCCGCCGGACGTCGTCAGCGCCAGCCGCGGGAACAGGGCCGCACGGGCCTCGTCCACCCGGGCCACGGTGGCCGACAGCCGCCGGTCCGCCGCCCGGAGGTCGGGTCGGCGATCGAGGAGTCCGCTGGGCAGGCCGGCGGGAATGGCGGACGGCACGGGGGGCAGGTCGCCCGGGGCCTCGAGGCGTCCGGTGGGCGCGCGGCCCAGCAGGATCTCGAGCCGGCGGACCGCCTCCCGGTGCCCCTGTTCCCGCTGGGCCACGAGGGCCCGGGCATTGCCCACATTGGACCGGGCCAGGCGGAGGTCCAGGGCGTCCCGGAGTCCCTGCTCGTACCGGGCCGCCACCTGCTGCTCGGTCACCGAGAAGGTCTCCGCCGTCCGGCGCGCCAGGTCCAGCTGGCGGCTGGACTCGACCGTCGCGAACCACGCCTTGGCCGTCTGGGCGGCGATCGACTCGCGGGCCGCCCGGGCGTCCTCCTCCGCCGCCTGCAGATCCCCCTCCGCCGCCCGCCGCCCGGCGCGCACCCGGCCCCAGAGATCGAGTTCCCAGCTGAGGTTCAGGGCGGCACCAAAGGTGTTGAACCGGGTCGAGAGCACCCGGTCCTCCGCACCGGGAATGGGCAGTCCGACGAAGTTCTGCTGACGCCGCAGGGCGTCGAGGTCGAGCCCGAGGGTTGGTCGGGCCGCGGCGCCGGCGATACCCGCCGCGGCACCGGCCGCCTCCACCCGAGCCACCGCCACCGCCAGGTCACGATTGGCCCGAAGGGCCTCCTCCACCCGGACCGCCAGTTCGGAACCACCCAGCCCCCGCCACCAGTCGGATCCCTCCGCGGTCACCGCGGCGGGATCGGCCGGGGCCGTCCAGGCCGACGGCATTTCCGGAGGCGCCTCCGGGCGGGGCGTGCGGCAGCCGGCACAGACCGCCGCGGCCGCCATCAACCCGGTGAGGCCCCGGCCCACGCCCGTCACGCCATCGCCTTTCCCCCGGTGCCGGCGCTCCGGAACCCGGCGGCGAGGAACGCCACCATCCGGCCGATCAGTTCGTCCAGGTCACACGCCTCCGGCAGTCCCACCACCGCCTTCCGCATCCCGCCCGGGTCGCACATGACGTGGGCCATGCACCCGATGGCAAACTCGAACCGCCAGCGGAGTTCCTCCGGGGACAGCGACGGCAAGGCCCGGCCGAGGGCCGAAAGAAACCGGCGGGCGGTCTCCTCCACCATTCCGAACACCATCCGCTGCAGGGCCTCGCTGGGTTCGGCGAGGATTCTTCCGGCGAGGCGGACGACCGCCGGACCGCCGCTTTCCGGACTGCGGGCCATCCGGAGCGCCGGGCCCACGAACGCCTCCAGGATGGCCTCCAGCGGCACCCCCTGCCCCCCGGCCGCCGCCTCCAGCGCATCCAACCGGCCCAGCCGATCCGCCGCCAGCGGTCCCATCCGCCGCGCAAACACCGCCTCGATCAGCCCCTCCTTGGATCCGAAATGATAATGGACCGCCGCCAGGTTCACGCCCGCCACCGAGATGATGTGCCGCAACGACGCCGCATCGAACCCCAGATCGGCAAACGCCTGCTCCGCCGCATCCAGGATCAGCGTCTTCGTGTCGGCTTCGGTTACCTGACCCATAATTCAAACGTCCGTTTCAAACGAACGATTGATCTACATCAAAAGGATGGGAAGCCGTCAACGGCTGAAATGTGAATTCCTGATGTACCTCCCCGGGGGCCCGGTCACGGCCCCACCCAGCGGAAGTCGGAGTAGGTCTCGCGGGCCTCGGCATCGAGGGATTTCACCACCAAGGCGCGTCCGCGGATCCGGGAGACGACGGTTTCGGGGAGCGCCTCGGGACGGGTCGGGTGCATCCGGTAGTCCACGCGGACGAGGAACTCCCGCAGGTTCAGCACCCCGAACTTGGAGATGGTCCCGGTGTTCACGACCTCGAGGCGCTCGACCGCAGCAGGGTCCTTCCGGACGATCAGGGTACCCCGGACCTTGTCGGCGACGAGCCGGTCCTCCTCGTCGTCGGCCTTCATCCGGAAGGAGCAGATCACCCTCCCGCCCTCGTCCGAGACGACCGCCAGGGATCCCGGCTCGATCAGGTCCCGGAGGCCCGGGGCACCGCCGAAACCCCGACGTCCGCGTTCCTCGACGTAGCGTTGCCGCTCCTTCTCGGAGGGTGCCCGGCCATTGCGTTCGACCAGGACCCACCGTGTGTCCTTCGGGGCGGATGGATCGTGGCGTTCGACCGTCGTGACCCCATCCACGACCCGCGTGACCGTGAAGGCCCAGCGATCGAGGCGGACCGCCTCGGCGGCGACGAGGGCGCGATCGACCACCTCGGGGACCTGTCCCGACAGGCCGGTCGGCACGAGGCCAAGCAGGATGGCAAGGAGGACGGCCGGAAGCGGGGTGCGGGTCATGGGAGCGCGACGCATCACAGGGCGGCCCGGGCCGCGGGGAGTTGCTCCCGGAGAAACCGGCCCCGCTCCCGCAGCTGGTTCCGGAAGGATTCCATGTGCCGGTCGAACCGCTCCACCTCCGCCGCCTCGTCCAACCCGCGCACGCGGGCCCGGTGGACCACCTCGGGACGCAGCCGGAGGGCCATCGACTCGACCACCGGACCGAACGCCTCCTCGGTGAAGACGGTGCGGGTGAGGGTGTCGAGGCGGTCGAGGAAGTGCCGACGGAACTGCGGGTTGGCGAGCAGCGGCGCCGAGAACCACCCGCCCGGCCGCCACCAGCCGGGACCACCCCAGGGCCCCTGCATCCCGCCGCCGAACCCGAACAGCGAGAGGATCCCGCCCCCACCCGACACCCGGGGCGCGCGGTCGCCCGCCATCCCGAAGGTGAGGGGCATGGTGTACCAGTCGTAGGCGGCCGACGCCCCATCGTAGTCGCCCCAGGTCTTGTCGTGGTCCCACGGGAGGATGGTCCACCGGCCATCGGCCGCCGGGTCGCGATGCAGGAAGTAGTTGTTGAAGTAGCCGTCCCAGTTCTGGAGGCACATCCCCACCGCGTAGTAGCCGGCGAAGTTGTCGACATCGAACCCCGCCCGGATCACGTCCCACTGGACGGCGACATCGGGCGCCTGGAGGCGGCGGACGATGTCCTTGAGGTCGGCGTGCCCCGCGGCTGCCGGCGTCTTGGCCTCGTGCTGCCCCACGAGCCCGTCGCCGTACCAGAGGAGCTTGTACAGGCTGCCGTCGTCCGCGAGGCCCTGCCGGCGCAGGAAAGCCCGGTTGGGCTGTTCCACCCACAGGTGGTAGCCGAGCGGACGCCCGTTGTGGCTCACCCGGACATGCCCCGACGCGGGCGCCGCCACCCCGGCGGCCCGGTACAACTCGTAGCTGAGGTGCTCGGCGAGGACGAAGCGGGGACGGTCCTCGAAGATGACGTTGAGGGTGTCCAGGCCGTCGATCGGGCGGTCCTTCAGCATCCGGACCTTCCACCCTCCCTGGCGCGGGGTGATCCGGATGGGGTCGAACACCTCCGGCGGACCGCCTGCGGGCGGAACGCGGACGAGCAGGGCGTTGCCGCGGGCGGGATCCGGGGCATCGGCGCCGCCCCGCGGCCGGTGACGCAACGAGGCGCCCCGTTCCTCGGTGGCCCCGTACTGGACCAGGTGCCACCGCGGAATCGTGGCCTCCCCCTCGGACGGCCACACCGCCACCGGAAGGGCCGGGCGCGGATCCTCCCGTGCCGGGAACCACCGCTCCACCCCGGCCGCATCGCGGACAACCACCCGGTACCGCACCACACACGGCGCGGCCGGCAGCCGCCAGGTCGCCGCCAGCCGACTGCCGTCGCCTGCCACCAGGTCCACCGACGCCTCCGGCGACACCGAACCGTCGGTCGCCACCCGGTCCCAGACCACCCGGCCGGACAGCGGACGACCATCCGGCGCGGAGGCCTCGACCTCGATCCGAACGGGCTCCCCGGGTGTCGCGGTTCCGAGGCGGACGGCATCGACCCGGGGCGGTGGGGTCGGGCTCCACACCGAGTTGGTCCCCCCGGGACTGCCGGCCGGGACCCGTCGCTCCGGCAGCGTCGACCCGCCCCAACTCCCGGGCTCGGCGGCCGGTGCCGACGGGCAGATCCGCTCCAGCGACGCCCCGAATCCGTCGGGGCCCAGCGGCCACGGGCTGCGGTCCGAGTAGCGCACCTCCTCCACGACCCGACCCGCGGCGTCCGACAGCGCCAACCGCTCCCCGCCATGCTGCAGGCGGCCCTCGAACGGCCCGACCGCTGCCAACCGCCCGCCCTGCGCCCGGGCCAGGGCCACCGGATCCCGGGCCACCACGACGAATCCCCCGGGCGCGAGGACCGTTCCCGGGGGGAAGGTGAAGCGGATGCCCTTGGAGAAGTGCCAGCCCGCCAGGTCCGCCGGGACGGCAGACGCATTGTGCAACTCGACGTACTGGAGCGTGTCGTCGTCGCCGGGCGGATGGTACATCACCTCGTTCAGCACCACCCCGGCACCCGACATCCGGAGGACGGCGGAGAGCAGGGCCGGGGCGAACCGGCGGACGGCGGTGGGGAGAAACCTCATGGCGGGGTGTGGAAGGAACGGCTCAGGGAATGCGCACCGGGGCGTTGCGCCACTCGTCCCGCACCGCCCAGAGGTTCACCGGCGAGGACGAGGTCCCGTACTTCAGCAGGCGGACCGAGCCGTCGGCAAAGGCGTAGTTGGAACCGCCGGTCTTGCTGGTGTCGCCGCCGCCCTTGTGCCGGTTCTGCTCGATCTCCTCCACGTCGTTGCCGGCCGTCCCCTGGCTGAAGTCCATGTGGACGTGGTACGAACCCTTCCGCTTCTCGCCGAAGACGATGGTGTCGCTGGGCAACGGGATGTGGGCGGCCTTCATCCCGTGGGGCCACTGCCACTTCTTGAACACCTGCTCGTAGTCCTGCGGGGTGAGCGCGCCCTGGAAGTAGTCGTTGAAGCCGTTGATGACGAAACTGCGCCGGACCATCATCCGGTTGGTGGCGTCCATCAGCCCGGTGATGAGCGGGAAGCTGTCGGACGGACACTCGAGGATCTGCGGCGCGGTGTAGTACTTCTGCAGCTTCCACGGCCAGGCCGCCGGCGGCTCGCGCCGGGGCGGGTACTCGCCGTCGTAGTCGTCGGCGTACAGCGTCAGCGCCAGGTTCAGCTGCCGGAGATTGTTCAGGCACTTGATCTGGTTGGCCTTGCGCTTCGCCCCCGCCAGGGCGGGCATCAGCAGCCCGGCCAGGATGGCGATGATGGCGATGACCACCAGCAGCTCGATCAGGGTGAAGCCCGCCCGGCGCGGGGACGGGACGGAACAGGGGAACCTCGGGGTCTGCATGGGACGTTCGGTCGGGGGTCCGCCCCGGGGCCCCCGGTCGTTTCATGGGCTTCCGGCGGACGGACAACGAAGGGGTAGACCCGGTCGGCCGGGAATTGTTTCAGAGCCTGTCGGGAAACCCCGGGAATCACGCCCAGAGTCCGCCCTGCCCCGGCGCGGCCGGACGCAGGCCGAGCTTGCGGTAGCTGATCTCGGTGGCCACCCGGCCCTGCGGGGTGCGCTTCAGGTAGCCTTCCATGATGAGGTACGGCTCGTAGACCTCCTCCAGGGTGTCGGGTTCCTCCCCCACCGCCACCGCCAGCGACCCCACCCCCACCGGCCCGCCCCCGAACTTCACGATCACCGCCTCGAGGATCCGCTTGTCCATCTCGTCGAGCCCGTTCTCGTCGATCTCCAGCATGGCCAGCGCCTGGTGGGCGATGTCGGTGGTGACCCGGCCGTCGGCCCGGATCTCGGCGTAGTCGCGGACGCGGCGCAGGAGGTTGTTGGCGATCCGGGGCGTTCCCCGCGACCTCCGGGCGATCTCCATCGCCCCGGATTCCTCCATCGGCACCCGCAACAGGCCGGCGGAACGCTGGACGATCTTCTGCAGGTCGGGCGCCTGGTAGTAGTCGAGCCGCTCGCGGATCCCGAACCGGGTCAGGAGCGGGGCGGTCAGCAAGCCGCTCCGGGTCGTGGCCCCGACCAGCGTGAACCGCGGCAGGTTGAGCTGCACCGACCGCGCGTTCGGTCCCTGGTCGATCAGGATGTCGATCCGGTAGTCCTCCATCGCCGAGTACAGGTACTCCTCGACCGTCTTCTGGAGCCGGTGGATCTCGTCGATGAACAGCACGTCGCCCGCCTCGAGGTTGGTGAGGAGGCCGGCGAGGTCGGCGGCCTTCTCGATGGTCGGACCCGAGGTGGCCTTGAGGTTGGTCCCCATGGCCTTGGCGATGATGTTGGCCAGGGTGGTCTTGCCCAATCCGGGCGGGCCGCTGAGGAGCAGGTGGTCGAGGGCCTCCCCCCGGCGCCGCGCCGCCGCCACGGCAATCTCCAGGCGTTCCTTCACCCGCGGCTGGCCGGTGAACTCGTCGAACCCCGGCGGACGCAGGCTCTGTTCGAGCACCGTGTCCGGACGGTTGAGCTGGTCGATCGGCCGTTCACCCATGTGCGCGCGATGATGACCGATGGGTTCCCGGCGGCAAATCCCGAACCCGACACCGGCGAGACTTCCCATTGTCCGCCGTCCCCCTCCCCCCTAACCTCCCCGTGCCTTGACCAAACTGGACACCGCCCTGCCCCGCCCCGGGGACTCCTCCGCACTCCTTCCACCGCTGCCCGACGGCGTGGAACTGGTACGCCTCGACAACGGGCTGGAGTTGATCCTGGCGCCGGACGGCGCCGCCCCGGTGGTGAGCGCCCAGGCATGGTGCCGGGCGGGCAGCACCGACGAGGGCCGCTGGCTGGGGGCGGGCCTCTCGCATGTGCTGGAGCACATGCTCTTCAAGGGAACCACCACCCGCGGCGCGGGGCGGATCGACCAGGAGGTCCAGGCCGCGGGCGGCTACATGAACGCCTACACGTCCTTCGACCGGACCGTGTACTGGATCAACGTCCCGAACACCGGCGCCCGGGTGGCGGTGGACATCCTCGCCGACATCCTCCAGCACGCCACCCTCCCGGAGGGCGAACTGGCCAGCGAACTCGACGTGATCCGCCGGGAGATGGCGATGGGCAACGACGACCCGGGCCGGTTCGCCAGCCGGCGCCTGTTCGAAACCGCCTACACCCGGAGCCCCTACCGGTATCCCATCATCGGCCTGCCGGACATCTTCAACCGGCTGACCCCCGCGGACATCGCCGCCTACTACGCCGAGAAGTACGCGCCGAACAACTGCTTCATGGTGGTGTCCGGCGACTTCGACCCGGCGGCGGTCCGCGAGCAGGTGACGGCGGCGTTCGCCGGCAGCCCGGCCCGCTCGATCCCGCCCTCCTTGGTGGTGCCCGAACCCCGGCAGGCCGCCCCGCGCGAGGTCTGGGAGGAACGCCCGGTGGAACTGGCACACCTCCACCTCGGATGGCATGTGCCCGACATCCGGCATCCCGACACCCCGGTGCTCGACGTCCTCGCCACCCTGCTCGGATCGGGTCGCAGTTCCCGGCTTTACCGCACGGTGCGCGAACAGTCGGCCCTTGCCCACTCGGTGAGCGCCTGGCTCTACACCCCGGGCCCGGTCGGACTGGTGGGCGTGAGCGCGGTCACCGACGCCTCCCGCGCCGCGGCGGCACGGGACGAGATCCTCGCCGAGGTGGAGCGCATGCGGATGGAGCTGGTCCCGTCGGTGGAGCTCGCCAAGGCGGTCCGCCAGTTCCTGGTGGCCAGTCTTTCGAGCCGCAAGACGATGGAGGGCCAGGCCCAGGACCTCGGGAGCAGCTGGATGGCCGCCCACGACCTCAACTTCAGCGCCCGCTATCTCGACGCGGTCCGACGCGTCACCCCGGAGGACATCCGCCGGGTCGCCGCGGACTACCTCACGACCTCCAACCGCACGGTGTACGGCCTGCTGCCGACCGGGTCCACCTCCCGGGCCGCCGCCACGGTGGTCCGGCGGGGCGAATCGCCGGTCCAGAAGATCATCCTGTCCAACGGGCTCCGCCTGCTGGTGAAGGAGGACCACCGGCTGCCGTTCGTCGACTTCCGCATGTCCTTCGCCGGCGGCCTTCCGGCCGAGTCGGCAGCGATGGCCGGCATCACCTCGCTGGTCGCCCGGGTCCAGGGCAAGGGCACGGCCCGCCGGAATGCCGACACCCTCGCCCACGAGATCGAGGGCCTGGGGGCGTCCCTCGACCCCTATGCGGGGCACCACACCTTCGGGCTCGGGGCGGAGTTCCTGAGCCAGGATTTCGCCGCCGGCCTGGACCTGTTCATCGACGTCCTCCGGCATCCGGCCTGGCCCGACTCGTCGGTGGAGCGGGAACGCGAGGTCCAGCTGGCCGCCCTGCGCGGGCAGCGCGACCAGCTGCTCCAGGGGGCGTTCAAGGCGATGCGTCGGGCGATGTTCGGGAACACCGGGTACGGTCTGGATCCACTCGGCACCGAGGCCAGCCTCGGACGCTTCCAGGCCGCCGACCTGCGCCGCCACTACAACCGCCTGGCCGTGCCGGCGAACGGCGTGCTGGCGGTGTATGGCGACGTGCATCCGGAGGCGGTCCGCGGCGCCCTGGAGACCGCCCTGGCCGATTGGCCGACCGGCGAGGCCTTCACCCTGCCGCCGCCGCCCACGCCGCTCCCGGCGTCGCGTCATGAGGAGTCCCGCGACAAGGAACAGGCGGTCCTCGTGCTGGGATTCCCGGGAACCACGTTCTGCGCTTCCAACCGGTACGCCCTCGAACTCCTCCAGGAGGCGTGCAGCGACATGGGATCCCGCCTCTTCCAGCGGATCCGCGACGAACTCGGGCTGGCGTATTACGTCGGCACCCAGAACTTCCTCGGCCTCAACCCCGGCGCCTTCGCGTTCTACTGCGGCACCGCACCGGACCAGGTGGAGGCGGTCGAGAACGAGCTGCGGGAACAGGCGTCGCTGCTGGCCCGCGAGGGCCTGACGCCGGCCGAGCTGGAACGGTCCAAGGCCAAGATGATCGGCCAGCGGAAGATCGCCCGGCAGGAGCTGGGATCCCTCGCCATGGCCGCCGCCCTCGACGAGCTCTACGGCCTGGGATTCGAGCACGGCGACAACGAGGATTCCTGCTACGAGTCGGTGACGCTCGAGGATATCCGCGAGGCCGCCGCCACCCACTTCCGCCCCGAGCACGCCGTGCTCTCCGTCGTCCGGGGAACCGCCACCCCGCGCGCCTGATCACACCACGGCCGACTCCGACACGGTCAGCCGGCCCCGGCCGGCGTCCAGCCGGGCATGGAGTCCGAGCGGCAGCGTGACCTTCACCGGCACGTGGCCGTAGCCGAAGTCCTCGATCGCCGGACAGGCCACGTCCCCGAGCACCTCGTCCAGCACGGCCGCCAGCGGCAGGTCGGGCCGCCCGGGGTCGCGCGGCCCGCAGTCGGTGAACTGCCCGAGCACCAGCCCGGCCAGCCGGGACAACACCCCGGCGTGCCGCAACTGCACCAGCATGCGGTCGATCCGGTAGGGCTCCTCGTGGATGTCCTCCAGCACCAGCACGGCGCCGTCCAGCCGGGGAAGATACGGCGTGCCCAGGGCGGTCATCAGGATCGACAGGCAGCCCCCCAGCAGGCGGCCCTCACCCCGGCCGGACCGCCGGATCCGCACCGCGCACCCGGGCGGCTGCGGAAGCAGGCCCACCGGACGGATGGACGTCAGCTGCCGCCAGAAGTGCGCCTCGGTGAACGGATCGGGACACCGCCAGAACTCCACCCCGGGCATGGGCCCGGAGAAGGTGACGAGGCCGGTCCGATGGAACAGCGCCAACTGGAGCGCGGTGAGGTCGCTGTAGCCGACCACGATCTTGGGATCGCGCCGCACCGCCGCGTAGTCCACCCCGGCCAGCAGCCGCCCGCAGCCGTAGCCCCCGCGGACGGCGAACACGGCCCGGACCCTCGGATCGCGCAGCATGGCGTTCAGGTCCGACAGCCGTTGGGTGTCGGTCCCGGCGAAATCCCCGTGCCGGGCGTCGACATGGGCGCCCACCTCGACCCGGTAGCCGAGCCCTTCCAGGTAGCGGACCCCCCCCTCGATGCGTTCCCGCGACGCCGGGGCGCTCGCCGGACACACCAGGCCGATCACCTCGCCCTTCCGCAGCCGCCGCGGCTTCAGCACATCCATCGGCCCCGACCATCCCCGGCCGCCGTTCCCGACGCCAGCCCGATGCACCTCGCCGCCTAACAGAGCACGCGGCGCCGGTCCGGGTCGTACGGTGACCGGAGGTGGGCGACGGCCGGAACCGCCGTCCCGTCGACCACCAGCGCGTACCGTCCCGCGCCGATCCATTCCGGGGTCACGGCCTCGCCGCCGTTCTTCACATACCCGAGGGCGATCCCCCCGCCGACGGTGTGGCCGTAGCTGCCGCTGGTGGTGTAGCCCACCGGCCGGCCGTCGCGGAGGATCACCTCCCCGCCCCAGCAGGGCAGCGACGGATCGGACAGCACGAACGCCACCAGCCGCTTCCGCAACGGCGCCCCGCGCAGCGCCAGCAGGGCGTCGCGTCCGATGAACCCGTGGTCCCAATCGACCGCAAACGCGAGCCCCGCCTCGAACGGGGTCTCGTCGGGCGACAGCTCGGCGCCGAACGCACGGTAGGCCTTCTCCAGGCGCAGGGAGTTGACGGCATAGTGCCCGGCGTCGACCACGCCCAGGTCGGCCCCGTGGTCCGTCAGGACCCCGTGGACCGCCGCCGCCTGCTCGGTGGGCACATGGAGCTCCCAGCCCAGTTCGCCGACGTAGGTGATGCGGACGGCGCGGACCGTCGACATCCCCACGCCGATCGTCCGGACGGATCCGAAGGGGAACGCCCCGTGGGAGAGGTCGGCGTCGGTGGTCCGGGCGAGCAGTTCCCGGGACCGGGGTCCCATCACCCCGATCACGGCGGAGGCCCCGGTCACGTCGACCACCTCGACGTGTTCCCCGGGGCGGATGTGGGACCGGATCCAGGCGGCGTCCCGGACCGCCTGGGCGCTGCCGGTGACGATCTGGAACTCGGTGGCCGCGTGGCGGAGGACGGTCAGGTCGCTCTCGAATCCGCCCCGTTCGTTGAACAGGCCGGTGTACACCACCCGTCCCGGCGACACGTCCACCCGGTTGCCGCACAGCCGTCCGAGCAGCGCCGCGGCGTCCCGGCCCCGCACGACCAGCTTGGCGAAGCCGGTCTGGTCGAACACCGCCACCCGCTCCCGGCAGCCACGATGTTCCCGCGCATGGTTGGCGAACCAGTTCTGACGGCCGAACCCGTACTCCACCTCCGGCCGGGTGGCGCAGCCCGGTTCGGTGCACGCGAACCAGTTGGGCCGTTCCCATCCGGCCTTGGTGCCGAAGCACGCCCCCGCGGCGGCCAACCGGTCGTGGAGGGGGCTCCGACGCACCCCGCGCGCGGTGAACGGCTCGCGGTTGGGCCAGGCCATCTCGTAGTGCAGCCCCAGGGATTCCGTCACCCGTTCCCGCAGGAACGCCCGGTTGTTGGCCCATGCGCCGAACCGGCGGATGTCCACCCCGGTCAGGTCGTACGGCATGGCCCCGCCGATGATCCATTCGGCCAGCGCCTTCCCCGCCCCGCCCGCACAGGCGATGCCGGCCGAGTTGAACCCGGCCGCCACGAAGAGCCCCGCCAGTTCCGGCGTCTCCCCGAGCAGGAAGTTGTTGTCCGGGGTGAAGCTCTCCGGGCCGTTGACGAAACGCGAGAACCCGGCCGCCTTCAGCCCGGGAATCCGGTGCAACCCCTGGGCCAACGGTTCCTGGAACTTCTCCCAGTCCTCGGGCAGCAGCGCGAAGCTGAAGTCGTCCGGCACGCGGTCGACGTCCCAGATCTTGGTGGTCCGCTGGAACGCCCCCAGCAGCACCCCGCCCCCGCCCCCGGGCAGGTCCTCGCCCCGGAAGTACGTGGACCCGTCCATGTCCCGCGTGCAGGGACAGTTGCCATCGGCTCCCCCCAGCGCGTGGCTGACCACGTAGTGGTGCTCGACCGGGTGCAGGGGGATCTGGACGCCGGCCGACAGCGCCAACTGCCGGGACCACATGCCGCCGGTGAGGACGACGGCTTCCGCCTCGACCACGCCCTGGTCGGTTTCCACCCCGGTGATGCGTCCGTCCCGATGGCACAACCCGGTGACGCGGATCCCCTCGACGATCCGGGCCCCGCCGGCGGATGCGCCCCGGGCGAGGGCGATCGGCACCTCGCCCGGCAGCACCCGGCCGTCATGCGGAATCCAGAACGCCCCCGCGAGGTCGTCCACCCGGATGCACGGGAAATGCGCCTGCGCCTCGGCCGGGGTGATCTCATGGCACTCGACCCCCAGGTACGAGGCCACGGCGGTCGTGCGCCGGTACTGGACCATCCGGTCCCGGCAACGGGCCAGCAGGAGACTTCCCACCTGGCGCCATCCGATGTCGTGCCCGGTCTCCCGTCCAAGCCGGGCGTACAGCTCGGCCGAGTCGACATTGATGCGCATCATGCTGCTCGATGTGCGCAGGCGGCCGACCATTCCCGCCGCGTGCCACGTGGTGCCGCCCGCCAGGCGGTTCTGCTCCAGCAGAAGGACGTCGGTCCACCCGGACCGGACGAGATGATACGCGACGCTGGTGCCCGCGACGCCGCCGCCGATGACCACCACGCGCGCCCGGGCTGGGAGGGACTGGTTCACGCCCCGAGTGTGGGCCGGGGCCGCCCCGGCCATCCATCCCCGGAAAAGGGGTGCGCCGGGAGGCTTCTCATCCTGCAGGCAGGCGCCGAAGCGCCTGGGCCGGTGTCAGGATCCGGACGGGCTGGCAGATGGCAGGCGGAAAGTGGGCACCGTTCCCCGTCACCAGAACCCGGTCCGGGGTCGCCATCGCTGTGGCCAGAAAGGCTAACGCGTCGCTGCCGCCGCCCGACGCTCCCGGCGACCGGCGGCGACCTCCGAGTTGATCTCGTCCATCGTCATCGTGGAGACGCCCGAGCGGGCCGCCTCGGCCTGGGCCGAATCCAGTGCGCGTCCGAGCAGCAGCCGACGCAACGCGTCGAGATCCGCCTCGATCCCGCGTCCGCTCGCGGGAACCAGGTAGGCGGCCGGGACACCGTTCTGGGTGATCACCTGGGGGCCGTCCCTGGAGACCCTGGCCATGACCTTGCCCGGCTGCTTGGAAAGCTCCCGGGGCGAAATGAAGGACACCATGCACCCCCCCGTCGGACAAATGTCCGCCACTGTCAATCCCGGCCATCCAGCCCCGGAAAAGGGGTGCGCCGGGGCTTGCTTCCGGCACGTCAGCCCGGTTGGGTTCGCCCTCGGGAGGAAACGACGAGGCGCCGCCGGAAGAAATCACCATGCATCCCTACGCCGACCCGCGCTACGCGGACGCCTTCGGTCCCGGGTATTCCCCCCTCTGGGTGCCGGGCATCCGATGCCATGTCCTGGTCCGGCCGATCCCCGGGACGCCCCATTCCGACGCGATCGGACCGTATCCCCTGACGCCGATCCCGGAGGATGCCGACATCGAGGGCGCCTTCGGCCAACTGCGTGGGGCCGGGCTGGTTTCCCTGGTCCTCGTCAGCGATCCGTTTGTGAGTCCGTCGCCGGAGATCCTCGCGGCGGCATTCGACTCGGCCGCGCCGTTCAAGGACCACCACATCCATGACCGGCATTCCCCGCAGGAATTCTCGGCCCATCACCGGTATGAGATCCGCCGGGCCCGCCGCACCTGCGAGACCCGGACCTTCCCCCTGCGGGACCAGCTCGGGGCCTGGAGCGGACTGTACGCCGAGTTGGTCCGACGCCATTCCATCTCCGGCATCCAGGCGTTCGGACGGGAACACTTCGAGCGGCTGTGCGCCCTCGACCCGGTGGCCGTGGGGGCATTTGCCGGCGGGGAACTGGTCTCGGCCCACCTGTGGTTCGTCCATGGCGGGTTCGCGTACAGCCACCTGGCGGCGTCGAGCGCGCAGGGCTATGCACTGAAGGCCTCGTACGCGGTCTACGACCACAGCCTCCGTCAACTGGGGGAAATGGGGATCCGATGGATCGATCTCGGGGCGGGTGCGGGCACCGGGTCGGGGACATCGGGCCTGGAGGCGTTCAAGCGGGGCTTCAGCCATGGGACCCGTCCCTGCCACCTGTGCTGCAAGGTGCTCGACGCCGACCGATACCGGGAACTCAGCGGGGAACGCCCGGCGGGCTATTTCCCGGTGTACCGGACGCCCGACCGGACAGGGGCCGGTCCGTTGCAAGGTCCCGGCTGATAGCCCGGACGGATAAGGGGGCGGAGCAGCCCGGGGAGGAAGATGGCTCCAGAGGAAGGACTCGAACCTTCAACCGATCGGTTAACAGCCGATTGCTCTACCATTGAGCTACTCTGGAACCGTGCCGCCGAAGCGGGCGCGCAAAGTAAGGTTCGCCCTTTCCGGGCGTCAACGGGTTTTTGATTCCAACCGGACGCCACCGCCTGCCGACCTCGGCGGTGAGCGGTTAAGCCGCGCTTTTCTCCAGCCCGTCGGGCTTCCGGGAAGGACGCGTTCGGGAAGCGGGCGTCCGGCTCGGGCAGCTGAAACCTTCCTGAATCGTTTCGGGTAGGAATGCCACAACGCAACCGGGTCGCCCCGGACCGAGAACCGGGAATGCGGCACCCTGCCAATCGAACCCAGAATGAAACGTTCCCTGTTCCCCAGGCGCCTCGCCCTCCTCGCCCTCCTCGCCCTCACCACCCTCACCACGGCCTCTCCCCCGGCATGGACCGTGCCGGATTCGGTCGAGTCCGTGGCCCGCCTCCTCGCCGACCGCTACGCCGTCGAGGAAGTGGGCCGACGTTACGCCGACCAACTGCGCACGAACCTCGCCATCGGCCGGTACGCCTCCCTCACCCAGGGCGATGCGCTCGCCTCCCGGATCACCGCCGATCTGCAGGCCGTGCACGCCGACCGCCATCTCCGCGTGCGCTTCAGCGCCGACCGGCTCCCATTCGACGAGGCGGCAACCGAGCCGACGCCGGAGGAATCCCGACGTTTCCGCGCACGCACGCGCCGGGAGAACTGCGGCTTCGTCAAGGTGGAGGTCCTCCCGGGCAACGTCGGACTCCTGGCGTTCAACTACTTCGACCTGCCGGAACTCGGCGCTCCCAAAGTCCACGCGGCCATGCAGTTCCTTGCCGACACCGACGCCCTGATCATCGACCTGCGCTCCAACGGCGGGGCCACCCACGTGGAGCTCATGAGCCTGCTCACGCGGTATCTGGTCGAGGAGAAGGACATCGTGAACACCGAGATCCGATGGCGCGGCCCGGTGCCGCCGCACATCGCCCAGGCGACGGCCATCCCGCCCGTCGCCCCGCGATACCTCGGCAAGCCGGTGTTCATCCTCACCAGCACCCGCACCTTCTCCGGGGCCGAGGCGTTTGCCTACGAACTGCAGGCCATCCATCGTGCCCGCATCGTCGGCACCCGGTCCGGAGGTGGCGCCAACCCCGGGGGCGAGTTCCGGGCCAACGACCACTTCGCTGTCTGGGTCCCGCTCGCCTTCTCCGTGCATCCGCTCACCCGCACCAACTGGGAGGGAACCGGCATCACACCCGATGTCGCCGTCACGCCGGCCCGGGCCCTCGCGGTGGCCCACGCCGCCGCACTGGAGACCCTCCTTGCATCCGATGCCCTGGACCCGGAGTGGCGGCCGGTGGTGGAGCACGAACTCCGGCGGGTCGCCGCGGAGGCGCCCCCGGCCCCGACCACCATGCCGACACCCTTCGAACTCGGCGGGTTCTCCGACGCCATCGAGGTCTGCGTCGTGGGAACATTCAACGACTGGAGTCCGCGAGAGGCCGCCATGAAACGTGTCGGGGACCGTTGGCAGGCCCGGATCGACCTCGAACCGGGAGATCACGAGTACAAGTTCTGGGTGGACGGCCATTGGATCCTCGATCCTCGAAACGGCAACACCCGGACCACGGGCGACGGCCACACCAATTCGCTCCTGACCGTGACCGTCCCGCGCTGAACCGGACTCCGGATTCGCACGGTGATTGCCCATTCCCTGATGTCGCAGGCGAAAAGCCTGTCACCCCGGCGCAGGTGGAGATCTCCATCGCTGGTCACCGGGTGGGACCAACATGGCACTTCTCACCGGGGCAACCGAAATCTGCCAACCATGCTGAAGGCCACCGGACCGGCTTCGACGAACCCCATGGTTCCGTTTGGAACGGTGAGCCCCGCTCCCTTCATGCCTTCATTTCGGCGATCTGCTGGGTGGCGATGCCGATCGGGCGGTCCAGCGGGACGCCGGCGCAGGAGAGCAGCGTGGTGAGCAGGTCGCCCTGGTTGCCCTGGACGTTGGACAGGAATCGGCCGGTCCTGAGGGATCCGCCCCCCTTCCCGGCGATGATGAACGGGAGGTTGTCGCGGCGGTGCTTGTCGCCGTCCTCCAGGCCCGAGCCCCACATCATGATGCAGTTGTCGAGCAGGGTGCCGTCGCCTTCCTTGATGGCGTGCATCTTCCTCACCATGGAGGCGAACTGGTCGACGTTGAACCTGTTGATGGCCGCCACCTTGCGGATCATCTCCTGATCGCCGCCGTAGTGCGTCTGCGAGTGGTGCTGGTTGGAGAATCCCAGCTCGGGGTAGGACGCGCCGTTGGGCCGGGAGCCGATGTAGGTGCTGACGCGCGTGGTGTCGGTCTGGAAGGCGAGGATGGTCAGGTCGCACATCACCTGCATGTATTCACTGCGCTTGTCGCCCTCGGGAATCTTCACCTCGATCGGCGCCGAATCCGTGGCGTGGCGTCCGGAGGGAGCAACACCGTTCTTCTCGAACGCCGCCTCCTGTTGCCGGTCCTCGATCGCGGCGATGCGGCGTTCCACCGAGCGGACGCTGTCGAGGTACTCATCGAGCTTCAGTTGATCCCCACTGGCCAGGGTGCGGCGCAGGTCGCGGGCCCCGCCGAGCACCCGGTCGAGCATCCGGCGGTCCAGCGGGTTGGCCTGCGTGACCTTGCCTTCCCTGCCGCGTTTGCCAAAGAGGCGGTTCAACACGCTCCGGGGATCGGTCTCGGCCGGCACGGGCTGGGTGGGCGAGCGGAAACTGCAGTGGTTGTAGTATCCCTCATGCAGGCCTTCCTGGTTCTCCTTCCAGGTCTGGGGCATGGTGGCCAGCTCGAGCGAAGGGAGCAGGGTCTGGGCACCGACGTAGTTGGCCATGATCTGGTCGGCGGAGATGGAGATGTTGATGCGGTCGCGCGAATCGGGGTCGGGCAACCGTGCGGTGAGCCACGTGGACAGCTCCAGTGCATGGGGTGCGCCGCCGAAGGGCGCGATCGGCACGCCCGAGATGCCCTTCATCATGAGGCACTGGTCCATGATCGGCTGGAGCGACCGGATGATGGGCGGCGGTGAGTTGAGGAACTCCTCCTGACTCCCGGGCCAGAACTGGTCCATGATGACCCCGTGCGGCATGTACATGAATGCCAGGCGCACCGGCGGTTTGACGGAGTTCGCACCCGCCGCCCAGCCGATCGAGTCGAGGAACGGCAACGCGAGGGAGACCCCGACTCCCTTCAGGAAGGTGCGGCGATCCACAATGGAGGGATGATTCATGGTGTTCCTATCGATGCCCCTGCGGGCTTCAATCGCGGTCATCTTTCGACCCTGCGGTGCGTGAAAAGGTAACTGGTGATCACTTCGGTGACGATCGTCTTCACCCGGTACTCGTCGTCGGCAATCCGGGCCATCAGCCGGTCGATGACGATTTCATCGTAGCCTTCCAACTGTCGCCCGAGCGCGTGCGCCATGAGGCGTTCGGTCAGGTTCCGGGCCAGGTCGGCCTCCCGCCCGGTCAGCAGGCGCTTCAACTCCGCCGGGTTGGAGAAGGCTTCTCCGGTCGGAAGTCTCCCCGCCGAATCGATCGGGACCCCGGCCTCATTCCTGTCACGCCAGCGGCCGATGGCGTCGAAGTTCTCCAGGCCGAAGCCGATCGGGTCGAGAACCTTGTGGCAGTTGGCGCAGACGGGATCCTTCGTGTGGAGCTCGGTCCGTTGCCGCAGCGTCAAGCCCTCGACGCTCCCGGGTTCCTGCGCGTCGAGTTCGGGAACGTCGGGAGGGGGTGGCGGCACCCGCTCGCCCAGAAGCTGCTCAAGCACCCACACGCCCCGTCGAACGGGACTGGTCCGGGTGGGGAATGAGGTCGCCGCCAGGGTGGCGGACATTCCCAGGATGCCGCCCCGGTTGGGGTTCTCCAGTTTCACCCGGCGCATCTCGGGACCTTGGACGGATGCCCCGAGGCCATACAGCCCGGCGAGCAGTTCGTTCAGATAGGTATGGTCGCTGTCCACGAGGCGTATGACCCGCTGGTTCTCACGGAGGATGCTCTCGAAGAACAGGCGGGCTTCATCCCGCATCGCCTCCCGCAGCGCGGGCGTCATCTGGGGAAAAAGGTCGGCATCGAACACCTGGCGTTCGAGGTCGTTCACCCTCAGCCACTGCGCACCGAATCCGTCGAACAGGGCCCGCGCGCGCGGGTGGCGCAGCAGCCGATCGGCCTGGGCCCGCAGTGTCCCGGGCGGGTGCAGTTCGCCCCGGTCGGCCAGCGCGGACAACTCGGCGTCGGGCGGCGCCGACCAGAGCAGGTACGACAGTCGCGAGGCCAACTGGTGGTCGTCCAGGCGGACGATGGCGTCGCCCGACGGCGTCTCCCCGGCGGGCGTGATGAAGAGGAACTGCGGGGAGACGAGGACCGCCTTGAGCATCAAGCCCAGCGACGCGGCGTAATCCAGTTCGTGCTCGCGGGCGAGGTCGAAGACGTCCACGAGGACATCCAACTCCGCCCCGGTGGGGGGGCGCCGGTAGGCGTCGCGGGCCAGCGAGCGCGCGACGCGACGCGCCGCCTCGCGAAGATCGGCGCCCGCGGGTGGCTCCTCGCCAAAGAGCCGTCTTTGGACCGCCGTCGGCGCCTTGCCTTCCGGCGCGACGATCTGCCCGACGACCTCGTTGGCGATCCCGAGGAACTCTTCCGAGTGCAGCGGGGAGATGGAGTTGAGGTAGCCCTCCCCGATGACCTCCTCGGGAAGGCCATCGGCGATCGACGGGTTCACCCCGTAGAGATCGTGGAGCGTGTTGGCGTACTCGACCCGGGACAGCCGTCGGATCACGAACGGGCCGGGATCCTGCGGGCTCAGGTGTTTGAGTTTACCAATCCACCCGATGAACTGGAGGCGTTCCTCCTCGGTGGGTTGCTTGGCCGCGTCCTCCGGCGGCATGTCGTGCACCCGCACGTTCGCGACGGCCTTCTTCCAGTGGAGGAACGCGGTGCCGCGGCCGGGCTCCTTCAGGTCCACCTCGAGGTTGACGTTCGCCTTGGCGCGTCCACCGCCGTGGCACCTCGTGCAGTAGGTCTTGACGAAGGGTTCCACGTTCTCCTTGAACGTCCTCCTGGCGTCGTCCCTGAGAGCCGCCTCACCCGCGCTCTCCCCATCGGTCTCCGCCAGGCACCGCGAGACCAGCGAAAGGATCAGGGCACAGCCCAGGGCCGCGGTCCTCGAAGGAAGAATCCGGATGATGCGGGGTGGCTGCATGGTTCCGCCTCACCCCTCCCGCCACCGTTGGGCGATCGGCACCCGGCGCCCCATGCCGAAGGCCCGGCTGGTCACCTTGATCCCCGGCGCCGCCTGCCGGCGCTTGTACTCGGCCCCGTCGATCAGCCGGACCACCCGACGCACATCGGCTTCCGGCAACCCCATGGCCACGATCTCCGCCGGGGTCCGGTGGCCGACCACGTACGCGTCGAGGATCGCATCGAGCACCTCGTAGGGCGGCAGGCTGTCCTGGTCGGTCTGGTTCGGACGCAGCTCGGCGCTCGGCGGCTTGGTGATCGTCGATTCCGGAATGCGTTCCCCCGTCCGGTTCAGCCAGCGCGCCAGGCGGTAGACGAGGGTCTTGGGCACGTCGCTGATGGCCGCCAGGCCCCCGCACATGTCGCCGTACAGGGTGCAGTAGCCCACCGCCAACTCGCTCTTGTTGCCGGTGGTGAGCAGGAGCGAACCGAACTTGTTCGACATCGCCATCAACGCCACCCCGCGCAGGCGGGCCTGGATGTTCTCCTCGGTCACGTCCTCCGCCAGACCGGCGAACACCCCCGACAACTGCGCCCGCACGGCGTCGAACGGCCCGTGGATGGGGACCACGTCGAAGCGGATCCCGAGCGCCTCCGCCAGAGACCGGGCGTCGGCCACGCTCCCCTCGGAGGAATATGGCGACGGCAACGCCACACCGCGGACGTGCTCCGCCCCGAGCGCATCCACCGCCAGGCAGGCGACCACCGCCGAGTCGATCCCGCCGCTCAGGCCGAGGACGACGGACCGGAACCCGCACTTGTGCAGGTAGTCGCGCGTGCCCAGGACCAGCGCCCGATGCAGCAGGTCGTCCTCGCACGGGGGTGCCGGCAGCGGGTCGGCCGACGGTGCATCCACATCCACCACCACGAAGTCCTCCCCGAAGGCCTTTCCCCGCGCGAAGAACCGACCCGCGGCGTCGACCGCCACCGACTGGCCGTCGAACACCAACTCGTCGTTTCCCCCCACGAGGTTGCAGTACACCACCGGACGCCCCGTCCGGGCCGCCAGCCGCCCGAGGAGCCCGTGCCGAGTGCCGTCCTTGCCCAGGTGCCAGGGCGAGGCCGACAGGTTGACGAGGATCTCCGCCCCGGCGGCCGCCAAGTCCCGGGCCGGGTCCGGCCGGTACCGGCGCACCGGCCAGACATCGGCGTCGTTCCACACATCCTCGCAGATCGTGATCCCGAGCCGGCGGCCGTTGAACTCCACCGGGTCGTTGGCCGCGGCCGGCTCGAAGTAGCGGTCCTCGTCGAAGACGTCGTAGGTGGGCAGCAGGGTCTTGTGGCGGATGGCGACGACGCGGCCGTGCTGGAGCAGGGCGGCGGCGTTGTGCAGGTCGCGGCCCGGTCCGCCGGCGCGGGTGTCGACGAACCCCACCAGCAGGCCAACCGCCCCGGTCCGGGCCGCCAGCCGGTCAAGCGCCTCGCGGTTGGCCCGGACGAAGGCCGGCCTCAGGACCAGGTCGCGTGGCGGATACCCCACCAGCCCCAGCTCGGGCGTGACCACCAGGTCCACCCCCGCCTCCACGCCCCGCCGGTAGGCGTCGGCGATCCGGGCCTCGTTGCCGGCGACGTCGCCGACCGTGGTGTTGATCTGCGCGAGTGCGATGCGCATGGGTCACGGGAGCTGCGCGCGGGGCGCGAACGCCTGCCGGAGGGGCCCCTTGTCGCTCAGCACCAGGGTGCCCACCCCCACCCCGTTCCGCTCGAACCAGTCGGGCGCCGTCTCCAGCACGAACTGGATTTCCGACGACTTCGACGGCACCGGCTCGGGATCCTGCGCCTTCAACTGGACGATCTCGCGGATCACCCCCTCGGGGTCGATGTAGGCCACGGCGATGGGGAACTTCACGTTCTTCATGTAGAACGCGCGCTGCTGGGTGCGGCGGAAGATGAAGAGCATCCCCTCGTCGGCCCCGATCGACTCGCGGAACATCAGGCCGGTGGCGACCTGGGTCAGGTTGAGGCACAGCTCGGCGGTGAGTTCCCGGGTGCCGAGGAACAGGCGCACCGTGGGCAGGCGGGGCTGGGCATGGTCGAGATGATAGACCGGCTCCGACCCGCTGGCGGCCGTCCGCGCCGGGGCGGTCCCGACCGCGGCGGGGGGTGTCGACGTCGACGCGCCGCCCTGGTCGGTACGGGTGGCGGCCGGGGGCTCCGCGTTGCAGCCGAGCAGCAGCGGGCCGGCCAGGAGCAGGACGAACCATCGGTACATGACCCGGCGACCGTGGCGGGGCGGCCGCGCCAATTCAACCGGGAACCCGTCCCTTGACCCTCCGCCCGATCGTCGTCAACGTCGCAGGACCCCAAGGACCGGCCCTCCAGACTCCCCCCCCAGGACTTCGCCCACCCGCTCCATGTCCCGCTGCCGACGCTTCCTGTCCGCCTGGTGCCGACGTCTTCTGCCGATCCCACTCATCCCCGCGGCATTCGCCAACCCGGTGTTCATCGACGTCGACCGGGACGGCACCCGCGATTTCGAGATCCGGGCGGTGGCCTGGAGTGAGACTTCCGCGGCCCCCCTGGGCGCCCCGGGCCGGAACACCACCTCGACCTTCAGCCTGCGGATCATCTCACGGCCCGGGTGTGCCATCTGGGTGGATGCACAGACCGGTTCCCCCCTGCTCCCGGCCGGAACTCCGGTCCCCCCGTCGGCCGACGGGACATGGTCCCCGGACACGGTGGAGATCCAGCGAACGGTCCACCGCCGGGTGTGGGAATGGACCCAGGTGGGATTCGGGACACCCCCGGCCTGGATCTGGAGCGAGAACTTCTACCGGGACATTCCCCTGCCCTTCCCCTCCGCCGGGTCCCACGTGGCGGTACGGATCGGTTCCGGCCCGACGGAACGCATCGGCTGGGCCGAGATCCTTCCGACGGTCGAATGGATCGGTGCCGTCGTCCTCGACCCGGGGGTCGTTGGCCGGGCGGGCCAATACGCCGTGGATCCGCCCCCGTCGCTGGTCCACGAGGCGTACGGACCCGATCCCGTGCAGGCGGTCGGGCCGCCGTGGCGGTATGACCCGAGCCCGATCCGCAGGATCCATCCGGCGCCGCTGGACGCGGATCGGGTCACCTTCGTCCTGGATCCGCTCGACCGGGGAATGATCAGTTGGTGGGTCGCCGACCTCGAGGCGGCCACGGGCAACCTCCACTACCACCTCCTGCCCGGCACCCCGGTCGGAAGCCCGGTGACACTCGGCGACCGTGCCTACCAGGCCGTCCGGGAAGGCGCGACCAACCATCATCTCATCTCCCGCGACCTCCGTACCGGCGGGCTTCGCACCGAGTTCACCCATCCCGCATCGCTTCCCTCGGCCCCCGGCCTGGGGCCGGTCTGGGCCGGCCGGGATGGCGATATCTACGGCGTCATCCACCCCGCCTACCGCACGAACCGCCTGTTCCGATGGCGACCCGGCGATGCCGCACCGGAGATCCTCGGCCCGATTCCGGAGATCCCGCTCCAGGGACTGGTTCCCCACCGGACCGGTACCGACGGGGCCCATTACGCCGTCGGCCGGCTCCCTGTGGCCGGGAACCGGTCGGGTCTGCTCCGGCTTCCGCCCGATGGCGGTCCGCATGAGGTGGTCGAGTCGTGGGAGGGCGACAGCCTGCCGCTGGTCGCGGGAGACGCGGATTCCCTGGTGTTTATTCGGACCCGGGGCGCGGCCGACGCGATCCAGACCGAGGAATTGGTCCGGTTCGAGCCGGGCCTCGGCACCCGGGTCCTGTGGCAGTCGGAGCCCGGCCCCGGCCACCGGATCGTCCGCCTGGCCGGATCCGCCACCGCAGGGGTCTGGGCCATCCGCGCCGAGAGCGTTCCGGCCGATTCCACCCGGCGCCACCTGGCCCGTTTCGACCCCGACGCCGGAACCTGGGTGCCGGTCGGGGCGGAACGCTCGCGCAACTTCCGGGAGCTGGCCCTGGCCGGGCAAACGGCGGTGGCCTTCGAGCACGAGGGCTCCATGCTCTGGTCCGCGTCGGCCGACGGCCGGCTCCGTCCCCTGAGGCCATTCTGGTTCGCCCCCCTCGGGCCTCCGCCGCTCGTCGCCCCGTCGACCGGTCCCGACGGCTGGGTCCACGGCACCATTCCGCCGCCGGCAACCAACGGGATGGGCCGGTTCTACTCGCTCGACCCGGTCAGTGGCCTCCAGCGGCAGGGTCCGTCGACCCCCACCCTCGCCCCGTTGGGACAGGTGCCGTCCCACAATGTCGTGATCGACGATGCCGGCCGCACGGTCGGCGCCCTCTGGGATCGCCAGACCCGGACGGTCAACGTGCTTTCCTTCGCCCCGGACGGCTCGGACCTCCGCCGGGAACATCCGGTACCCATCCCGATGCCCGGGAACCGGGAACCGGACCTCGAACTGCTCGCGGCCGATGCGTCCCGGATCTGGCTCTCGGCCCGCACCCCCGGGGCGCCCGAGTGGCTCCGGGTGTTCGCGGTGAACCGCGACGACGGACATGTCGACACCGTCTGGAGCGGCGACGGCGCCGTTCGTGCCGGAGCGGGCGTGTCGTGGGTTCCCGGCCGGGGGTTGCTGGCGGTGATCAGCGAGCCCGTGGGCCAGCCTGCGATCTTCGAACTCCGGGCGGAGTGGGTTCCCGACGGCCGGGGGCCGGCCATCGCCAGCGTGCTGGCCACCCCGGGATCGGGGGACACGGGGGGACTGGTCCGCGGGGCCCGCCTCACCTCCCCGCCGGCGTCCCTCCCCGCCGGCAGGGTGTTCGTGGGAATCGAGGCCGGGGCGGCCGTCGACGCCGGTGGCGCTCCCCTCCCCGGCGGAACCGCCCTCGCCGAGATCGAGGTCGATCCCGTCACGGGCCGCGCAAGACTCCGGCACCGGCTCGCCACCGCCCGGTTGGTGAACCTGTCGACGCGGAACGCGGTGTCCCTCCTGGCGACGGACGCAGCCGGCCAGGTCCAGGTCGTCTATCCGGACCAGGCCCACTCCCTCCCCATCGCCGGGGCCGATGGAACCGTCCGTCCGGTGGCGGCCATGGGGGCGGATGTCCTCCAGGTGCTGGAATCCTCACCGACATTCGGCCAGTTGATCGTCCATCCGGGACCGGTCGAGGCGCCGGCAATCCTTGCGCAACCGGTGACCTTCCGACGGTCGGAGGCCCGGGACTTCGCGAAGCTGGACCTCACGAACATCTTCCGGATGCCCGACCGCGCGCCGATCCCGCGTTTCATCGCGAGCGGTCTGCCGCCGGGACTCACGCTGTCGGAATCCAACTCGGTCGAGGGATTGATCCGCCGCGATGGTGAATTCGATGTCGAACTGGTCGCCGAGGCGTTCGGCGATCCGTCGTGGCGGACCACCAACCGGTTCCGCTGGACCGTGGTGAAGAAGCCCGTCCGGATCCGGGCCGGGCCCCACGACGCCGTGGTCGGCAACCTGGACTTCGTCCCCGCCCTGGTCCAGGAGGGCGGCCCACCGCTCTCGCTGGGCTACCGCCTGACAGCCGGTCCGGAAAGCCCGGCCGGCACGTACGAAATCATCCCCTTCCCCACCGGGTCGGCCGCGGACCTGGAAGGGTTGGACATCCAGATCGTTCCCGGCGTGTTGCGGTTGTTCCCCGATGGCATCCGGATCGAGCCCGCGAGGATGCCGGACGGGCGGATGTTCCTGTGGGCGCGGCATCCGGCCGGCCCGGTCCGCCGGGTGCGCATCGAGTCCAGCGGCGACGCCGTCCACGGCCCGTGGATGCTGCAGGCGGAGGGCACGACGGCTGCCGATCGGGCGGTCGAATGGCTGCTCCCGCGACCGACCGGCACCGGCAACCGCTTCTTCCGCATCCAGGTATTCGAGGCGGGTCCGTAGGGGCTCCAAGTCGACTCCCATGAAACCCCGCACTGCATCCAGCCCGACCTTCCATCAGGGTCCCGGTGGAATCCGCACCCTTGTGCGGTCAGCCGTCCTTTTCCTCGCATTGCTTCGGACAGGACACGGTGCGGCGACACCGCCCTTTCATCCTCCCCCAAAGGTCGTCATCCAGCAGAATGATTCCCAACCCGAGGACCTGGGGCCGGGCCCATGGAGGTTCCAGGTCCGCAAGTTCCGGGATGCGATCCCGTTCCGCGCGGGCCCGCAGCGACTGGGGCTCTTCCTAGGCGCCACCAACCGCCGCGCGGGCACCTCAATCTATGACGGGGTGGTCGCCTGGGTGGACCCGGATGCCCTCGCGATCCGGGTCCAGCAACTTCCCGGTATTCCCGCCGGCCAACCGGCAACCCTCGGCGACACGACCTATCTCCCGACCCATTCCGCGGATGCGGGCCGCCTGATCTCCCGCGACAAAGGAGGGACAGTCCGGACCGAATTCACCCTGGCCGCTCCGCTGCCCTCGATGCCTGCCATCGGCTCGGTCTGGCCAGGACTCGACGGAGTCCTTCATGGCATCGCCTTCCCCGGTTGGCGCAACGCCCGGCTGTTCCGATGGCGGCCGGGGGAAGGCATGCCGACGCTTCTCGGCCCCCTCCCGGAGATCCCGCTGCAGGGATTTGTCGGACACCTCACCGGCTCCGACGGGGGCCACTACGCCGTGGGCCGGCTCCCGGTGGCAGGAATCCGCAGCGCCCTTTTCCGACTCCCTCCGGACGGCGGAGTCCACGAAACGGTCGAATCCTGGCAGGGGGAAGGGGGCCCGCCCATCGGGGTCGACGGGGACGCCGTCGTTTTCCTGAGACGGAGAGTGACGCCGCAGGGGAAAACCATGGAAGAACTCGTCCGCCACCGGCCCGGGATCGGTACTGATCTGGTCTGGCAGGCACCGCTGGCCCCCAATCTTCGGATCGTCGAAATCGCCGGGGATTCCCTGACCAACCTGTGGTGCGTCCAGACGGTGGGGTCGGAAGAAGTGCCGGCGCAGTTCCTGGCCCGCTTCGACGTCGAAACCGGCACCTGGGTCACCATCGCCCCACAGTATCCCCGACAGATGAACCATCTGGCCGTCGTGGGCGATCGCGCATGGGCGTACGACGGCCCCTTCTACACGCTCTCCGTGGCGGACAAGGACGGATTCACCCAGCACTTCACCGAGATGGCGATCAGCCTCACCGACGGCGTCCCGGAGACGGTGCCGAGTCCGGGGCCCGACGGCCGCCTCCACGGGTCGGTGCCGCCGCTCTCGCGGAACGGGGTCGGACGCTACTACTCCCTCGACCCGGACACCGGGGCCTTCCACGGCGGGCCCTCGGCGGACGACTTGGCCGCCTTCGGCCAGGTGCCGTCCGACAATGTCGTCTTCGATTCGACCGGTCGGGTGGTCGGCGCCCTGTGGGACCGAGCGACCGGCACCCTTCACGTGGTCTCGTTTGAGCCGGACGGCTCGGGCCTCCGGCGGGAGCACACGGCCGGGCACCCGGTGGAGGTTCCCAGCCCACCCGGGCTCCAGTTGCTTCCAACCGTCGATTCCAGGATCCGGGTGTTCGTCCGGCCCGTGGTCGGCCCCGGCTTGACCCATTGCGTCGAGGTGTCGCCGGCGACCGGAACGGCGCGGACGGTGTGGACCGGGTCGGCGGACGGGATCTCCTGGGCGGGGGCGGTGCCCGTGCCCGGCCGCGGGGTCCTGGTATTGGGGCACGAGCCCAACGCGTTGCCCCCCGGATGGATTCTGCGGGCCGACTGGATTCCGACGGACGCACGGGAGGTCATGCCGCAGCGGATCACCTGGCCTGGCGCCCTGCCACCCCTGGCGCTTTTCGCCGGAACGAGGGCAAACTCCGCGCCGGTTTTCGATCGGGTCCGGGGAAGGGTCCTCGCCGCCATCGAGAGCTGGGGCAGTTACCACCCGGACGGGACGCCGATCCCGGACGGACCCCACCTCGCCGAACTCGTCATCGATCCGGAAACCGACGAGGTTTCAATCAACCTGATCCAGTCCACTCCCCGCCTGACGGCGCTGCAGTCCCGCTCCGGACCGGGACTCCTCGGCATCTTCCCGTCGGGGGACCAGCGGATACCCGCAAGCGTTGGAGTCCTGTATCCCGACCAAGGCCACTCGGTGCAGGTCCTTGGCGCACTCGTCGGACCGCATTCGGTGGGCGACATGGGAGGCGATCTCCTGCACCTCCATCGAAAGTACGACGACACGGTCGACCTGCACGTCACCCCGGGACCACTGGAGGCGCCGGTGAAGCTGGGGCAACCGGTGGACGGATGGACAACCCGCGCCCGGGAACCCTTCACGTTTCCCATCGGCTCCGTCTTCACCGTTCCCCCACGGGCCCCGTCGCCCCGGTACTCGGCGTCCGGACTTCCGCCCGGGATCGACCTGACCTCCGAGGGGACGTTGTCCGGAGAAACCCGTCGGCCGGGAGGCTATGACATCGAGTTGGTGGCGGAGGCTTTCGGTGATCCGACGTGGATGGTCACGAACCGATTCCGATGGCAGGTCGACCCCCTGCCGGTTCGCCTGGAAGCCGCATCCCATGAAACCGTGGTCGGTCATCTCGGATTCATGCCGCAGTTGGTCCAGATCGGCGGACCTCCGCTTCCCCTTGCCCATCGGCTGACCGCCGGGCCGGAAAGCCCACCGGGGATCTACCAGATCGTCCCCTACACCCCGGCCGGACCCGCCGAACTCGAGGGAATCGACCTCCAGATCTTCCCGGGAGTACTGCGCCTCGTGCCGGATGCCCCCCGGTTCGAGACGTCGACGGGACCCGACGGCGAGGTCGTCCTGCGTCTGGTCCATCCGGCGGGTCCGAATCGACGGATCTGGATCGAGTACGGGCCGGATCCGGTCATCGGGCCATGGACCTTCCTCGGCGAGGGCACCAGCAATCAGCAACAAGCCCTCGAGTGGCTGCTCCCTCCAAGCCCGACCGGCGCCGACCGCTTCTTCCGCATCCAGGTATCCGAGGTGGCCCCGTAGGGGCGGTCAGCTCTGGCTCAGCCGCTGCACCGGGGCGTCGTGGTAGCGCGCATGCGCCTTGCGCAGGATCTCCGGGATCCGATCGGCGAACGGACTGCGGGCGATCACCCCGGGCAGGCTCTGCCAGTCGACCTTCGCCACGTGCTCCCCGGGGAACCAGTGGTCGGCGTTGCCGAGCATGTTGTACCGGAACTTCGCCCAGTCGATCAGGTCGAACGGCTCGGCAAAGGTCCACAGGCGCAGGATCTCCACCAGGTTGACCCCGCCGGGCACATCCCCGAACTCCGGCAGCCCCGTCCACCAGCGCCGACACCATTCGGCCCCGTGCACGGCCTCCATCGCCTCCCGCAGCCGGCGCTCGACCGGTTCCACCACCGCCGCGGCCCGGTCGTAGTGCTCGAGCGCGGCGATGTGCTCGTCGTAGTCCGACGGCCGCGCGGCGCCCAGCGAGAGCGTGTGGATCTCCGGCCGGGCCAGGCAGTAGAGGTCGTTGAACTGCATCGGCGTGAGCGGCGCGCACAGGGGACGCAGCTTCGGCAACTCCAGGTAGAGCCGGCCGCCCTTGTCGTTCGGACTGATGATGAACACCCCCATGTCGCGCTGGGCCGCCTCGGCGATGCACGGCCGGTTGAGGTCGTTCACGAAATACCAATGCAGGTTCACGTAGTCGAACTCGTCGCTCCGGATCGCCGCCGAGATGACATCGGGCGTCGCATGGGTGCTGAAACCGACGAACCGCACCCGGCCGGACCGCTGCAGCTCCCGGCACACCTCCAGGCAACCGCCGGCCCGGAGGGTCTCGTCGAGATGCCCCATGTGGTTGATCCCGTGGATCGAGAGGAGGTCGACATGCTCCAGTCCGAGATAGCGCATCGACGTCTCGAAGATCTCCCGGAACGCCGCGGCAGTGGGCTGGGGCATCACCTTGGTCTGGACGATCAGCTTCTCCCGCGGGAACTGCCTTAGCACCGGCCCGAGCTGCATCTCGGAGGAGCCATAGCCGCGGGCGGTCTCGATGTGGTGGATGCCGAGTTCGACCGACCGGTGGATCGTCGCCTCCAGGTTGGCCTGACCCTCGGGCGGCACCTCGTCCCAGGCGACGTCCTGCCACTTGTGCTGGTAGCGCATGCCGCCGGTCGAGAAGACCGGCATGCGAAGGTTGGTGCGGCCGAACCGGCGGTATTTCATGGGCGGGGAGAGTGGCGTCGGACGGCCCCGACGGCAACGGCGGGGCGAACGGCGGCGTGCGCGGGGTGGAATGCGGGACTTGCGCCTTTTCCCTCCGGGTCCGACGTGGCAACGTCAACGCGTGAGGTGGTTCCCCATCGCAGCGGCCGGCCTGGCCCTCCAGGCCGCGTGGACCCTGCTGAGGGCCGATCCCGTGCTCGAATGGAACGACGCGATCCTCGACGCCATCCGGGTCGACAACTCGGGCCCGACGCTTTCGACCCGCAACCTCGCGATCCTGAACGGCGCGATGTACGACGCGGTGAGCTCGGTCGGCCGCACCCACCTGCCCTATCGCCGATGGCACGACGTCCCCTTACCCGCGTCCGCCGAGGCCGCGGCGGTGGCCGCCGGGTACGAGGTGATGCGGGTGCTCTACCCGGGGTTCCAGGCCCGCACGGAGGAGGTTCGTGCACGGCTCGGTCAGTCGCTGACGGCCGACCCTGCGACCACCAACGGACTGGCGCTCGGCCGGACGGCGGCGGTGTTCCTCCTCGAGGAACGGGCCGGCGACGGGGCCAACACCCAGATTCCCTACATCCCGAGCGCCGAGCCCGGCCACTGGCGCCGCACCGGCCCGTTCTTCCGTCCGCCCCTCGACCCGCACTGGCGTTCGGTCCGCCTGTTCTGCCTCCCGGAGAAGGAACCCTACGTCGTGCCGCCGCCCCCGCCTCTGGACAGCCCCGAGTACGCCGCCGCCCTGGAGGAGGTCCGGGCGATCGGCGCGGTCGACAGCACGGTCCGCACCGCCCACGAGTCCGAGACGGCGGTCTTCTGGTCCGACTTCAGCTACACCGCCATGCCCCCGGGACACTGGCACGAGATCGTGGCGGACATCGTGCGGGAACGCGGCGGGACCCTGCCCGACAACGCGCGACTCTTCGCCCTGCTCAGCCTGTCCCAGGCCGACGCCGCGATCGTCACCTGGGAGGGCAAGTACCGGTACAACTTCTGGCGTCCGGTCACGGCGATCCGGCGGGCCGACGAGGACGGCAACCCGGACACCGTCGCCGATCCGGCCTGGGACTCCCGGCTGGCCGCCCCGCCCTTCCCCGACCATCCCAGCGGGCACAGCACCTTCAGCAAGGCCGCGGCGACCGTGCTCGCCCTGTTCCATGGCACCGACCGGATGACCTTCTCCGCCCGGTCGGATTCCCTGCCCGGGGTGGTCCGGCAGTACGACAGCTTTGCCGAGGCGGCCGACGAGGTCGGGCGGAGCCGGATCCTCGGCGGGATCCACTACGAGTTCTCCAACCGGGACGGAAAGCGGAGCGGCGACCGGATCGCCCGTCATGTCGTCGCCCATCATCTCCTGCCGGTCGACACCCTGCCCCGGGTGGTCCCCGAGACGCGGTTCGGGGATGCCATTCGGTTCCGGGTACATGCCGTTCCCGGTGCCCGCCATGTGCTCGAGATGTCCGACGACCTGCTGGTCTGGACCGAGGTGACCCCCTTTGAAGGCGTTGTGGGGGGGACCCGGGTGGAGTTCGACCCGGCCGGCCCTCCCTGCCGATTCTTCCGGGTGCGTTGAGAGCTGTCCGGGAACGAGTGGACGTCGCCCGGATTTCAGGATGGCCAACGGCGGCGGGGCGTTCGCACTCTCCCCCCCGTGTCGCTCCGCGTGCTGATCGTCCCGGACAAGTTCAAGGGCACCCTCACCGCCCTCGAGGCGGCCGGGGCCATCGCCAACGGTTGGTGGAATTCCCGCCCCGCGGACACCGTGGAGATCATCCCCATGAGCGACGGCGGGGACGGGTTCGGCGAGATCATGGCCCGCCTGCTCGGCGGGGAGGAACACCCCTGCCCGACCGTCGACGCCGCCGGCAATCCACGTGACGCCCGGTGGTGGCTCGCCGCCGACGCCGGCATCGCCGTGGTGGAATCCGCCCAGTCCAACGGCCTCGCCCTCCTGCCGCAGGGCCGATTCCATCCCTACGACCTCGACACCCGTGGGGTCGCCGACCTGATCCGCGCCGCGGCGGGATCCGGGGCGGCCCGTTGCCTCATCGGCGTGGGGGGCAGCGCCACGAACGACGGGGGCTTCGGCGTGGCCCGGGCCTTCGGTTGGCGCTTCCTCGACGCCCAGGGGGGCGAGATCGACCGCTGGGTGAAGCTCGCCCGACTGGACCGGGTCGAGATGCCCGCCGAGCCGATCGCCCCGAACTGCGAGTTCGTGGTGGCGGTGGACGTGGACAATCCCCTCCTCGGCCTCCACGGCTGCACCCGGGTGTACGGGCCGCAGAAGGGGCTCCTGGTCCAGCAGGCCCCGGTGGCGGAAGCCGCCCTGCAGCGCCTCGCCGACGTTCTCCGGGAACAGCACGGCCTGGATCACGCCGAAGAGCCCGGTGCCGGCGCGGCCGGGGGACTCGGGTTCGGCCTGCGGACCTTCCTCGGGGCCCGGATGGAGTCCGGGTTCGAACTGTTCGCCTTCCATGCCGACCTCGATGCCCGGATCCAGGCGGCCGACCTGGTGATCACCGGCGAGGGGTCCCTGGACCAGCAGTCCCTCATGGGCAAGGGCACGGGCCGGGTGGCCCAGCGGTGTCGCCAGTACGGCAAGCCGTGCATCGGGATGGCCGGGGTCGTCGACGGCGCCGCCGCCGCCCGGACGCCGGACCGGCTCTTCCATGCCGCCCATGGACTCACGCCGGGGCTCACCAGTCCGATCGAGGCCCGCCAGAACGCCGCCCTCTGGCTGGAACGCCTCGCCGCCCGGGTCGCCTCCCAGTACGAGGGCTGACCGGTCGGCTCAGAACGGGGCCACCGGTCGCAAGACCGCCAACAGCGGCTCGGGCCAGACGCCCAGGGCGACGACGAGGACGCTGGAGACGGCCACCACGACCGCATCGGCCCGTTCCACCGGCAGGGGGCCCGGCGATCCGTCGGGAGCATCGCCGAACGCGGCGTGGAGGACCCGGAGGTAGTAGAAGATGCCCACGCAGCTGAACCCGAGCGCCACCAGCACCAGCCACAGGTTCCCCGTGCCGCCCGGGCCCTGCAGGGCGGCGCTGAAGGCGAAGAACTTCCCCATGAATCCCGCCGCCGGCGGCACCCCGGCCAGGGAAAGCATCTGCACCGCCAGCGCCGCGGCGATCCACGGCGACCGGCGCGAAAGCCCCGCCCAGCCCGCCACCGCATCCCCGCCCCGGTCGCGCTCGAGGATCCGCGCCAGGGCGAACAATCCCACCAGCGAGACCGCGTAGGTGACGGCGTAGTAGATCACCGCCGGACGGGCATCGGCCCCGCGCGAGACGAGGGCGACGAGGGCGTAGCCCGAGTGGGCCACGGCCGACCAGGCCAGCAGGCGACGGAACCGGGTCTGGGACAGGGCGGTGAGGTTGCCCACGGCGACCGACGCCGTGGCGATCACCGCCAGCACGGGGAGCCAGCCGGGCGCGAACCGCCCCCAAGCGGCCGAGCCCTCGTGGCCGGCCAGCCCAACCTGCAGAATCCGGGCGAGCACCAGGAACCCGGCGACCTTGGAACCCGACGCCACCAGCGCCGACACCGCCCGGGGGGCGCCGGCGTACACGTCGGCCACCCAGAAATGGAACGGCGCCGCCGCCACCTTGAACCCCAGGCCGGCCAGGACGCACACCATGCCGACACCGGCCACGGGACCGGCCCCGGCCCCGGTCAGGCGGGACGGAAGGAGCCGCAGGTCGAGGGTCCCGGCCACGCCGTGCAGCAGGCTGATCCCGTAGAGCATCACCGCCGCGGCCACGCTCCCCACCAGGAAATACCGGAGGGCGGCATCGGCCGATTCCCGGCGTCCGCGATCGAACCCCGCCAGCGCGTACAGGGGGAGACTGGCCAGTTCCAGGCCGAGGAAGATCAGCAGCAGGTGCGCCGAGCCCGTCACGAGGAGCAGTCCGGTGGTCGACAGGAGGAGCAGCGCCGTGAACTCCGCCCCGTGCCGGTCCTCGCCGCCCCCCCGGCGATCATCCCCCAGCCAGAGGCAGGCGGCGGCCAGGAGGAGGATCGCGAGCTTCACCCAGCCGAGACCGGGCTCGGTGACCACCATGCCGTCGCCCCATCCGCCCGACGACGGAACCCGGGCGACGAATCCCGCCGCCGTCAGGAGGACCACCGTGCCGAGGGTGGCGTTGGCGCGGCGACGGGTGGCGGGCGGAACGCCGCCCCATCCCCCGCCCCCGGCGAACAGGACCGCCAGCGCCCCGAGGGCGACGATCACCTCGGGCCAGATCCGGCGCAGCAGGTCGAGGTATTCCGGGCCGCTCATCCGCCACCTCCCCGACGCAGCCCGTCGAACAGCGGCGACTCCAGGGCCGGCACGATCCGGTCGAGCAGGAGCCGCGGGACCAGGCCCACCAGGAGGGCCGATCCGGCCAGCAGCAGGGTGCCGAGCTTCTCCGGGACGGTGATCGGTTCGGCCGGCGGATGGACGGCCCCGTCATCCGACGGGGTGAGGAACACCTGCTGCAGGGTCCGGAGCGTGTAGGCCACGCCGAGGATGATCCCCACGCCGATCGCCGCCGCCCAGGCGGGTCGGGTCTGCCACGTGCCCACCAGCACCTGGGCCTCGGCCACGAACCCGCTGAACCCGGGCAACCCCATCGCCGCCAGGCCGGCGACGGTGAATGCCGCGGCGGCGAACGGCAGGCGGCGCCCGAGATCGCGTCCACCGAGCTCCTCCAGGTCCCGGGTGTGTTCCCGCGCGTAGACCATCCGGCCGACCACGGCGAACAGCAGCCCGGCCAGCACCCCGTGGGAGAACATCTGCAGCACCGCCCCCGACCATCCGGCCATCGCCGTGGTCATCAGGCCCACGATGACGAAGCCCATGTGGCTCACGCTCGAGCAGCCGATGACGAACTTGAAGTCGCGCTGGGCGAGGGCCATGAGGGCGCCGACGAGGATGCCGACCACCCCCAGGATCCCGAACGCCTCCCGCCAGAGCATCCAGCCCTCGGGGAACAGCGCCATCCCCACCCGCAACCCGCCGTAGGCGCCCAGCTTCATCACCACCCCGGCCAGGAGCATCGACGCGCCCGTGGGGGCGGCGGAATGTCCCGTGGGGGCCCAGGAATGGAGCGGCCACAGGCCGGCCAGGACCGCAAACCCGCCGAACACCATCGGGAACGCCCAGCGCTGGAACCCGGCCGGGAACACCCCCATGGCCAGCTCGTCCAGGGCGAAGGTCGTCCCCCCGGCCACCCGATGCGCCGCCGCCAGGCCGGCCAAGACCAGCGCGCTGCCGGCAAAGGAATACAGCACCAGCTTCATCGCCGCCGGCTCGCGCGACCCGGAACCCCATCGGGCGATGAGGAAATACTTCGGGACGATCGCGATCTCGTAGAAGAAGAACAGGAGCAGCGCATCGAAGCTCAGGAACACCCCGTACACCGCCCCGATCAGGAGCAGGTACCAGGCGAAGTACGACGCGGGCCGGTCGACGACATTCCACGAGAACAGCACCCCCGCCACCGCGGCGATCCCGGTGAGGAGCACCAGCACCTGGCTGATGCCGTCGGCCGCCAGGTGCATCTCGGCGCCGATCGACGGGATCCAGGGCACCTGCAGCAGGGTCACCCGCCCTTCCGCGGGCAGGGCGGCCACGCCGGCCAGGCCGACGCCCAGGCCGGCCAGGGCCAGCAGCAGGGCCGCCCAACGGGCCGACATCCCCCGGCGCGACGGCCAGCAGGCCAGCAGCGCCGCACCGCCGAGGGTCAGATACAGGGTCCAGGCCAGCATGTCGCGTCGCTCCGTCAGGTCATCCCCAGCACCCGGGCCAGCTCCCGCACCCACGGGTTGGTCCAGTCCAGCAGGAGCCCGGGCAGGAATCCCAGCAGGACCACGAGTCCCACCCCGGGCAGCATCCAGGCGGTCTCGGCCGCCGACAGGTCGCGGAACCCGGCCGTCCCCGGCCCGGCCGGGCCGGCGAATGCCCGCTGGTAGAGGCCGACCAGGAAGAAGGCGGTCGCCAGGAGGCCGACCAGGGCCAGCGCGGTGGCCCACGGCGCCACGGCGAACGCCCCGCGGAAGACGAGGAACTCCCCGACGAATCCGCCCAGGCCCGGCAGTCCCAGCGAGGCGAACACCGCCACCCCCATCAGCCCGGAATACACCGGCGCCACCGCCCGCAGCCCGCCCGCCCGACGAAGGTCGTCGGAACCCATCCGCACCTCCCACCGGGCGACGAGTCCGAAGAGGAGGGCGGCGATGATGCCGTGGTTGAACAGCTGGAGGACCACGCCCGACAGCGCGGCGGCGGCGGCCGCGGTCTCCTGGCCGGCCCGGGCGGCCACCACCACGCCCAGCAGGCAGTACCCCAGGTGGTTGACCGACGAATAGGCGAGGATCCGCTTGAGCCCGCTCTCCCGCAGGGCGGCGAGCGCCGGGGCCACGATGGTCAGGACCGCCACCGCGGTGAGCACCGGGGCAAGCTCGCGCAGCTCGCCGGGAAACACCGGCAGCAGGATCCGCAGCATCCCGTACACCCCCAGCTTGGACAGCGCGCCGGTGAGGAGGACGGTCACCGGGGTCGGCGCCGCCCCGTAGGCCGACGGCAGCCAGGTGTGCAGCGGCACCACCGGCAGCTTCACCGCCAGGCCGAGGAACACCCCGCCCGCCAACACCCGGCGGAGCGTCGACGGATCGACACCCAGCCCCGCGAAGCGCTCCCCGACGGCCGTCGCCAGCGCCCCGTTCCGGCCGAGGTCCCCGAGCGCCACCAGGTCGAGTGTCCCGACGGCCAGGAACACACCGAGCATCCCGAGCAGCATCGCGACGCTGCCGACGAACGTGTAGACGAAGAACTGGAGCGCGGCGCCCCGGCACCCCGCCCCGCCCCAGCCCTGGATGAGGAAGAAGGCGGGGACGAGCGACAGTTCCCAGAACAGGAACCAGTGGATGAAATTGAGCGCGGTGAACGCCCCGAGGAGGGCCGCCTCGGCGAGGAGCAGCCAGGCGAAATAGGCGGCGGGACGATCCCGCACCTCCCGGGAGAGGAGCATGGCGAACGGCACCAGCAGCGCCGACAGGAGCACCGGCACCAGCCCCAGTCCGTCCAGCCCCACATGGTACTCCGCCCCGATCGACGGAACCCACCGATGCCGCTCGACCCAGTGGAAGCCCGTGGCGGGATCCATCCGGGTGGCCAGTCCGACGACCAGGAGCAGGACCAGCCCGGCAATGCCCAGGGCCAACGAACGGGCCCGGGAGGCATCGGCCGGACGCCACACCGCCAGCAGGACCGCCCCGAGGACGGGCAGGCCGGTCAGGAGGCTGATCCACGGCACGTCGTTCATCCGGCGGCCCTCCACCAGCCCAGCATGCCGAGCAGGATCACCACCCCGGCGGCCACCCAGCGGAGCCGGCCCTGGACCGGACCCTGCTGACCCCGGGAGAACCGTCGGCCCAGCCAGCGGGTCACCCCCGCCAGCGCCCCGGTTCCGCCGTTCATCACGTCCTCCTCGAACAACCGCCCCGCCACCGCCGCCCAACGCGTCGCCGCGCCGGCCACCAGCACCCCCGCGTTCCAGAACGAGCGCTCGGCCGCGGCCGCCAGCGTGGCCAGCGCCCCGAACACCCGGCCGGACGTCGCGGCATGGAACTCGTCAAAACCCAGCCGCGCCGCCAGGGCCGCCCACGCCCGGGGAAACCGCACGGCCAGCGGATCCGCCGGAACGGCATCGGCCGCCGCGGGCGCGCCCACCCCGGGCCGGTCCGTTCCCGGTCGGCGGCGCCCCCGGTACACGGCGGCGGCGACCGCGAATCCCGTCGCCACCGCCAGCACGGAGACCCCGGCCGCCACCCACGCCCCCGGCCCGCCGTGGGCG
The DNA here is from genome assembly GCA_964525755.1 of uncultured Verrucomicrobiota bacterium. Classification (GTDB taxonomy): domain Bacteria; phylum Verrucomicrobiota; class Verrucomicrobiia; order Limisphaerales; family UBA9464; genus UBA6176. The sequence continues at coordinate 34,092 of CAZGIK010000001.1, read as the reverse complement.
CCGTGGGCGTCCGACGCGGCGCTGGCGCCCGACAGGTAGTGCTCCAGCCACGGCCAAAGGGGGGTCGCCACGACGGTCAGCAGGAGGGTCGCCGCCGCCAGGATCGCGAGGGGCACGGTCTGGCCGGCCGGGCTTTCGTGGGGGGCGGTCGCCGGGTCGTCGGAACCGGCCGGGGCGGGACGCAGGAACACGTGCCACACCTGGCGCGCCATGTAGAAGGCCGTCAGGGCCGCCGCCACGGCCACCACCGCGAACGGGCCCCGTCCGCCGGACCATTCCCAGGACGACAACAGGATGGCGTCCTTGCTCCAGAATCCGCTGAACACGAGCGGCACGCCCGACAGGGCCATCATGCCCACGGCGTAGGTGGCGAAGGTCACGGGCATGGCCCGGCGCAATCCGCCCATCCGACGGATGTCCTGTTCGCCGTGGCATCCGTGGATCACCGACCCGGCGCCGAGGAACAGGAGGGCCTTGAACACGGCGTGGGTGAGCAGGTGGAACAGAGCGACGGCCGGGCCGCCGGTGCCGAGGCCCACGAACATGAAGCCGAGCTGCGACACGGTGGAGTAGGCGAGGATCCGCTTGAGGTCGGACTGGGCCACGGCGATGGCGGCGGCCATGAGGGCGGTGAGGGCGCCGGTCCAGGTGATCACCGCGGACACCAGGCCGGCGTCCCCGCCGGCCGCCACCAGCGGATGGATGCGGGCCATGAGGAACACCCCCGCCGCCACCATGGTGGCCGCGTGGATCAGGGCGCTCACCGGGGTGGGACCCTCCATGGCATCGGGCAGCCAGACATGGAGGGGGATCTGGCCGGATTTCCCCACCGCCCCGCAGAAGAACAGGAGGGAGATGGCCGCGCTGACGGGCAGGCCCCAGACGGTGGCGGTGGCGACCAGGCGGGCCACCCCGGCCTGCTCGAGGCACCCGGCCCCGTCGTCATACGCCAGCAGGGTCCCCGCCTCCTGCTGCAGCCACACCAGCCCCACCAGGAATCCCAGGTCGCCGATCCGGGTGGTGAGGAACGCCTTGCGCGCCGCCGCAGCCGCCGCGGGCCGGTCGAACCAAAACCCGATCAGGAGGAACGACGCCAGACCCACCACCTCCCAGCACATGAACAGGACCAGGAGGTGGTTCGACAGGACCAACCCCAGCATCGCCGCGGCGAACAGGGAGAGGAATCCGAAGAACCGGACCGCCCGCGGGTCGTGGGCCATGTAGCTGGCGCTGAAGGCGAAGATCACCGTCCCCACGCCCGTCACCATCAGGATCATCGAGGCGCTGAGCGGGTCGAGGATCCAGCCGACCCGGAAGACCTCGGTGCCGGCCGTGAACCAGTCGCGCTGGAACACCCACCGGACGGGCGTGTCGCCGACGGTGGCAAGGAATGCCCCGAGCGCGGCCACGAACGCCAGGGCGAGGGCGCCGGTGGCGAGTCCGGCGGCGAGCGCGCGACACCGGGACGGCACGAACAACAGCACTCCCGCCGCCAGGAGCGGGGCCATCGGGATGAGCCAGAGATGTTCCATCCAGGCCGGCATCATTCCTCCTCCACCGGATCCTCCATGGCCGACAGGTCGGCGGTGCGCCGATGCCGGTGCACGGCCAGGATGAGGGCGAAGCCCACCGCCGCCTCGGCCGCCGCCACGGCGATGGAGAACAGGGCGAACACCACCCCGTCACCCCCCGCCGCCGCCGCCCCATGGCGCCAGAAGGCCACGAAGTTCACGTTGGCCGCGGTGAGCATCAACTCGATCCCGATCAGGACCGCAATCGCGTGCCGACGGGTCAGCACCGTGGCCAGTCCGATGACGAACAGCAGGGCCGACATCCCGAGGCAGAGCGTCAACGGGCTCATCGTCCGTCCCCCTCCCCGCGGTCCGCCGGACCGCCATCCCCCGCCTCGTCCGCCCGCCGGGGGAGCGCCAGGACCACCGCCCCGACGAGGGCCGCCGTCAGCAGCAGCCCGATCACCTGCAGCGGCAGGACGAGGTCGCCGACCAGCCGATGCCCCACCGACTGGGCCGAGACCGCGGGGGGCGCCGTCGACGGATCGGCCGGTCGGGGCGGCTGGCGGGCCGTCGACAGCAGCACCAGGCCCAGGAACGCCGCGGCGATCGCGCCGCCCCACCGTCGGCCCCGGGCGCCCGACGCGGGGGCGTCCGGGTCGTCCGTCTCCGGGTCGCCCCCCCGGGTGAGCAGGACGGCGAAGACGATCAGCACCGCCACGGCGCCCACGTACACCAGCATCTGGACCCAGCCGAGGAATCCCGCGCCGAGGTGCAGGAACAGCGCGGCGACCCCCACCAGGCAGGCCACCAGCCACAGGGCGGCGTGGACGAGGTTGCGTCGGGTGACCGCCACCAGCGCCGCCCCCACCACCAGGGCGCCCAGCACGGGAAGCATCGGGCTCATCGGGCCACCTCCCCGCCGGCCCGGCATGTCGGGTCAGTCGGCATAGCGATAGGTCCTCAACGGGTACCGTTTCTCGAAGCGTCGGCCGTACACCCACAGGGGCGCCGCCAGCAGCACCGCGCCGAGCAGCCAGCGGAGCACGGGGGACCATCCGGCGGTGTGGTGCCAGAGGCCGGCCACCACGAGGTTCAGCAGGCAGAGCGGCAGGAGGAACTTCCAGCCCAGGCCCAGCAGCTGGTCCGCCCGCAGGCGCGGCACGGTCCCGCGGATCCAGATGAAGAACAGGATCAGGACGCCGAGCTTCATCGGGAACCAGATCCACGAGGGAAGTCCGTCGAGGAAGGCGAACGGCGCCTGCCAGCCGCCGAGGAAGAGCGTCACCCCCAGGCCGCTCACGGCGAACAGGCCGAGGTATTCGCCGAGGAAGAACAGGGCGAACTTGAAGCCCGAGTACTCGGTGAAGTAGCCGGCGATCAGTTCCGACTCGGCCTCGGGCAGGTCGAACGGGGCCCGGTTGGCCTCGGCGCAGGCGGCCACCAGGAAGAGGAGGAACCCGGCCGCGCCCCACGGGGTGAAGACGTTCCACGCGTGGAGGAACCCGAGGTGGGTCCCCCCCTGGGCCTCGACGATCGCCGGCAGCGACAGCGAGCCGGTGAGCATCACCACGGGGAGCGTCGAGGCCACCAGCGGGATCTCGTAGCTGATCATCTGGGACACCGCGCGCAGGGCGCCGAGGAGGGAGTACTTGTTGCGGCTGGCCCAGCCGGCCATGAAGACCGCCAGCTCGGTCCCGGCGCCGACGGCGAAGAAAAACAGCAGCCCGGCATCGGGCAGGTCCACCGCCACCATGCCCCGGCCGAACGGCAGCACGGCGAACGACAGGATCACCGGGATCAGCAGGGCGATCGGCGCCAGGAAATGCACCACCCGGTCGGCCGCCCGCGGGACGATGTCCTCCTTGGTGAGGGACTTGATCCCGTCGGCGATGAACTGGCCGAACCCGGCCAGCCGCAGCCGGGTGAAGGGCAGTCCGACCCGGTTCGGGCCCGGCCGGTTCTGGATCCGGGCAAGCACCTTGCGTTCCACCACGGTGGTGAGGGCGAACAGCAGCGGGAAGACCATCAGCACCGGGGCGATCCGCAGGACCACGTCCGCCACCGGCTGGGCCCACGCCGGACACGCCCCCACCAGCGCGGCCTTGAGGTTGATCCAGAGCGTGTCCACGGGATCGGCCCCACCGGTCAGGCGGACTTCACCGGCGCCTCGGCCGCCGCCGCCTTCGCCCGCGCCGCGGCCGCCTTGGCCTCGGCCTTCGCCTTCTCCGCCGCCATCACCGCATCGGATGCCGCCGCATCGGTCGGGTGGATCCGATGGTAGTGGGCGTTGGATTTGGCCAGGCGGTGCTTGTCGACCAGCAGCCCGCCAAACCGGTCGTCCGTGCTCCACTCATACGCGGTGTCCATCTTGATCGACTCGAACGGGCACACCTCCACGCAGATCTGGCAGCTCATGCACACCGAGAAGTCGATGTCGAAGACCGCCGGATAGAACTGCGCCTGCCCCTTGTAGTCGGTCCGCTTGTCCCGGCTCTTGACGATGTAGATGCACTTCGGCGGGCACTCCTTCTCGCAGATCTGGCAGGCCACGCAGCGCAGGCCGGCCTGGGGATCCTCGCCGTCGTGCACGAGGAAGGGGAACTGGCGCGAGTTCTCGGGAAGTTCCTGCCGCTGCTCCGGGTACTCGATGGTCACGAGACGCCCGGGGTCGTGGAAGGATCCGACGAAGTTCTTCGCCGTCTCAAGAAGTCCCCTGGCAATTCCGGATCCCAGCATACGTGCGGTTCGCCTGGCAGGCCGGACCAGAAAACGGGCCGGCGACGGCGGAACTTGCCCACGAAATGCCCCCGGTTCAATGGTCGACTTGCCGCGAACTCCATCCACCGCCTCCCCCTTGACAACGGGCCGGATTCGGCGGCCGGGGGGGCGAGGTCGCTCATTCGCCCGGAGTCAACGACAGCCAGCCCGGCCCGGCGGAGGCCGGATCGGCCCGTTGGTCGAGGGATCGCCGGATGGCCCACGCGGTCCGGTGGACCGGCCCTTCGAACAGGACCCGCCCTTCGCGGGACACCGTCACCGGCTGGTCCAGGTCGACCAGCCGGTCGGAAAGCCGCAGGCCCCACGCCGCCGGCAGGTCGCCGTCGAGGTCGATCCGCTGGCCGTCCACCGTGGCCGTGACGCGGGCGCGTTCCTTCAGGACCGCCTCCCGGGGCACCTCGAGCCAGTAGAACCGGCGATGCACGACGTCGTCCTGCTCCCACACGACCCGGCGCGGCCACGGGTCGCGTCGGAACCGCGCCATCCACGGCAGGGCCTCGGCGTCCCGGCGGTTCATCCAGTGGCCCAGTCCCTCGTAGATCCGGACCTGGTGCGGATACCCGTCGGGATCGGCCGCCCGGAGCCGGGCGAGTTCCTCGCCGCGCCGGGCGGCCACGGTGTTCCGGTCGTAGGCGGCGTCGTCGCCCCCCATGAAGATGGCGAACGGCAGGTTGCGCAGGCCGAGGAGCGAGGCCTCGTTGGGGTGCCCGGCCATCATCGACGCCGCGGCGAACCGGTCGGCCATGCGCGGCCCGAGCTGCCACACCCCGTCGCCGCCGGCCGAGTAGCCCATCAGGTACACCCGGTCGGGATCGACCCCGCGCAGGGCCACGTAGTCCTCGATGAGCCGGTCGAACATCGGGTCGATGTGCCCCTCGTGCCACAGATTCCAGGTGTCGGTGGGGGCGCGCGGCGCCAGGTAGATTCCCTCCTCCGGCTGGTACAGCCCGATCTGGTTGGTCCACTGGCGGTCGTTCACCCGGGCGGGCGCCCCGCCGCCGCCATGCATCGAGATCCAGAGACTGCGTCCCCCGGCCGGCGCCGTGCCGAACTCCCGTTCCATCCAGCGCAGCGTCTTGCCGTCGACGGCAATCTCCCGCGCCGCCATCTCGGCCGCCCGCTCCGCGGCGAGCCGGACGCGCTGGTCGGCGACGAACAACTCCAGCACCCGGTCCGCCTCGGCGCGCGTCAGGTGGGCCTGCAGGGCGGGATCCCCGGGATCGCGTCCGTCGACCGGCCGCTCCAGCCACGCCCGCAGGGCCTCCACCACCGCGGAGGCCGGGGCCAGGTCGGACCAGACCGCGTCGACGGTCGGGTCCGCGCCTTCAAGCGGCCCGAAGGGCATCTCCCGGATCTCGCTGCCCACGGTGAATCGCAGCCAGCCCCGCGAGCCCGGCCGCAGGGTGAACCGGGGCATGTCGTTCAGGTCGGCCGTGCCCGCCTTGGTGTCGGCCAGCGCACAGGTGCGACGGACCCCGTCGACCACGCACACCTTGGCGGCGAGGCGCGACCCGCCGCGGGTGTCCCAGAGGCGGACGCCCAGCCGGGCCCAGTCCCCGGAATCCGCATCCTGCGCCCGCGCGTACCGGACGGTGACGTTGACCGCGGCGACCGAGTCGTCCTGACGTTTCCACACCATGGGAAACGACAGCCCCTCGCGCTTCCATGAGGTTGCGTAGATGGCATGCCGGGGCTCGTCGGCCCGCGCCCCGGCCGCATCGCCCACGAACCATCCCCGGTCCAGGCCGCCGGCGTCGTACTCGTCGGCCCCGGTGAAATGCCAGTCGCCATCCCACACCTCCACCCACGTGTGGTTGCCCCGGAGATTGGTCCACATGGGGGTGCCCACCGCCCGGGCCGGGATGCCCACCGCCCGGCAGGCCTCGACCAGCAGGATGGACAGCCCGGTGCAGGTGGCGCGACCGGTCTCCTTCGACTCGAGGTAGCTCTGGTTGGGACGCTTGCGGCCGGTGTGGTAGTGGATGTTCACCGCGTTGAAGAGGCCCCGGTTGAGGGCCTGGACGGCGTCGGACACGGTCCGCGCGTCCTTCACCAGTCCGCGGGCGATCCCGAGCAGTTCCGCCCGCCACGGGTCGCGGCGCTCGTCGAACACCGCGTAGGGCAGGACGTCATTGTGGAACAGGTCCTCGGGAACGTCCCCCGCCCACGGGAACTCCGACCGGGCCCGGAAGGCGAGGTCGAGGTTTGCGATGAGGAACTCCGCCGTGAGGACCTCGCGGTCGGCATCGGGCATGTGGGCGACGAGGAAGCGGGCCGCGCGTTCCCCGGCCCCGCCGTGGCGTTCCCGGGCCGCCGTGACGAAATCCTCCAGCGGCGACGCCCCCAGGCGCAGGATCCACGCCCCCAGCAGCACCCAACTCCATGCCCATCGCATGCCGTCCAGCCTGCGCAAGAATCCGCCCCGGGCCAAGAGGCAAGCTGGATCCGGGTCGTTCCGGCTTGAGCACGGCCCGGGCCGCGGGATGCTGGCGCGCGTGAGCCCGACCGAGCCGCACGCGTCGTCCGAACCGCCCGCCGCCGACCCCGGGGCCGCCTTCGAGGCCGCCGGCCTCGCCGGGGCCGGGCGGCACATCCTGCTGTGCGCCGACCCGACCAAGCCCAAGTGCTGCCCGGCGGCGGACAGCCTCGCATCGTGGGAACACCTCAAGCGCCGGATCCGGGAACTGGGCCTGACCGGGCCCGGACGGCGGGTGCTGCGGACCAAGGCGAACTGCCTCCAGGTCTGCCAGCACGGCCCGGTGGCGGTGGTGTATCCGGAGGGGACCTGGTACCACTCCTGCACGCCGGCGGTGCTGGACCGGATCCTCCTCGAACACCTCATCGGCGGCCGGCCCGTCGCCGAGTACCTCATCGCCACCCACCCGCTCCCCGCCGGATCGCCATGCCCGGACTTCCCGCCGACCTCCTCCGTCGCCTGACCGGCCGGTCCGTCCGCACCCCCGCGGTGGCGGCGCCGGTGGATCGGGTGCAGGCGGGCGCGCACGAGGTGACCATCCGCTACGTGCGCCATCCCCGGGCCCGCCGCTACCGGCTCGCCTGGCTCGGGAACGGCACGGCGCGGTGCACGGTACCCCCGCGGGGCAACTGGGAGGAGGCGCGCCGATTCGTGGCCCGATGCCACGCGTGGCTGGCCGAACGCGCCGCCCGCCACGACCCCGAGCGGAACCCGCGCGCCCCCCTGCCGGCCGGCGGACGCACCTGGTTCCGCGGACGCGAGGTGTCCGTCCACCCGGCCCCGGGCGGCGGTGGACTGGATCTCGACGGCGAGATCCTGCCGGTCCCGGCCGCCCCGGACCCGTCCGACCTGCGCCCCGTGCTGCGGGCGGCCCTGCGCCGTCTGGCCGAGGCGGAACTGCCGCCGCGCGTCCACCTGTACGCCGAACGGCACGGGTTCACCGTCCGACGGATCACGATCCGCGACCAGCGGAGCCGATGGGGGTCGTGTTCCCCCCGGGCGACCCTGTCCCTGAACTGGCGTCTGGTGCAGCTCCCCGACGCCGTGCGCGACTACATCGTGCTCCACGAACTGGCCCACCTGCGGCACCTCAACCATTCCGCGCGGTTCTGGGCCGAGGTGGAGCGGATCTGCCCCGGGTACACCGAGGCCGAGGCCTGGATCCGTCGGCACGGACGGGAGATCCTCTGACCGCCCGTCTCCTTGCCGCTGGCCGGGTCCGCGCCTACGGTGGCGGCCTTTCGCACCTATGGAGAAAGTCGTCATCATCGGAACCGGCTGCGCCGGCCTGACCGCCGCCATCTACACCGCCCGCGCCAACCTCGCCCCGCTGGTCCTGACCGGCACCCTGCCGGGCGGGCTGCTGACGACGACCAGCACGGTGGAGAACTTCCCCGGGTTTCCCGAGGGGATCGACGGCTTCGAGCTGATGACCCGGCTCCAGCAGCAGGCCGAGCGGTTCGGGGCCCGCGTGAAATACGGGACGGTCGAGTCGGTCGCCCTCGGACAACGGCCGTTCCGGCTGGTGATCGACGGCGAGGCGGTCGAGACCGAGACCCTCATCGTGGCCACCGGCGCGGGCCACCGGCATCTCGACGTCCCCGGCGAGGCCGAGCTGGAGAAGAAGGGGGTCACCTACTGCGCCACGTGCGACGGGGCGCTGCCCATGTTCCGCAACAAGCCGCTGGTGGTCGTGGGCGGGGGGGATTCCGCCTGCGAGGAGGCCACCTACCTGACCCGGTTCGCCTCCAAGGTGTACCTGGTCCACCGCCGCGACTCCCTGCGCGCGTCCCGCATCATGGCGGAACGCACCCTCGCCAACCCGAAGATCGAGCCGGTGTGGAACAGCGTCGTCACCGAGGTGCTCGACGTCGCCGCCGACAAGGTGACGGGCGTCCGCCTGAAGAACGTCGCCACCGGCGCCGAGTCCGTCCTCGACTGCGCCGGGCTCTTCATCGCCGTCGGCCACATGCCCAACACCCAGCTGTTCCGCGACGTGCTGGACCTCGACGCCAACGGCTACGTGATCCGTCGGGAGGGCTCGACCACCAACATCCCCGGGGTGTTCGTGGCCGGGGACTGTTCGGACCATGTCTACCGCCAGGCGATCACCGCGGCCGGGATGGGCTGCGCCGCGGCGATCGACGCCGAGCGCTTCCTCGCCGCCGCCAGCCACTGACCCGAACCCCCCGTCCACCCGGTGCAGATCTCCCCGACGGCACTTGCCGCCCGGCTCCGGGCCGGCACTCCCGTGCGCCTGCTCGACGTCCGAGAACCCGGCGAGCACGCCTTCGCCGCCCTGCCCGGCTCGCGCCTGATCCCGCTCGGCGAACTTCCGGAACGCCTGTCCGACCTGGACGACTGGCGCGATCAGGACGTCGTCGTGTACTGCCACCACGGCGTCCGGTCGGCCCACGCCATCGGATTCCTCCGCAGCGCCGGATTCTCCCGCCTGGAGAACCTCGCCGGGGGCATCGACCGCTGGAGCACCGAGGTCGACCCCGCCGTGCCCCGCTACTGAGCGGCCCCCACGTCAGCCAACCCGGCCCGGATGCCGGTTCGCACCGTCCCGTTCCGGGACGCAAACCCCCGTTTTTTCGGGTCCGAAATCGTTGGTGTGACGATTCCCAAAAATCCACTTGGCGCCACTACATATGGTGGTAGCCTCAGCTCCCGTCCCCAATGGGATGGGGTGTTTCCTTCAGAAATGAAGGGCGATACCTGTCTTTCAGGATGTTGCGTTGGAGGGGTTTCCCGGCCGGATGATGGCCGCGGGGGCCATCCGACGGGATCCTGGGAGGCGACCACCCATTTGAGCTGCCGCATCACATTCCCCTGAGCCCCCGACCCACCCGACCCATGATCGACGCCCGAGACACCGTCGCTCCCCCCACCCCGGCCCGTGCGGGCCGCGGACGGGGTGGCAAGACCCCCGGCCCCTCCCGCAAGATGAAGACCTCCGCCAAAGCCGCCCGGAAGCGCCGTGTGGCGCTCCGTCTGGAGCGGGTTTTTTCCGATCCCAAGGTCCAGCCGTTCGACCAGATCACCTGGGAGCGGCGCACGGCCGAGATCACCGACGACTCGGGCAAGGTGATCTTCAAGCAGGAAGGCGTGGAGGTTCCCCAGAACTGGTCGGTGCTGGCCACCAAGGTGGTGTGCTCCAAGTATTTCTACGGTGACCCGGCCAAGGCGGGCGAGCGGGAGCACTCGGTGAAGCAGCTGATCCACCGGGTCACCCGGACGATCGCCGACTGGGGGATTGCCGACGGCTATTTCAGCAAGGAGGACGGCGAGCTGTTCTACGAGGAGCTGACCTGGCTGTGCGTGAACCAGTACGGGGCGTTCAACTCGCCGGTGTGGTTCAACGTGGGGCTGTACCATGAGTACGGCGTGGGCAAGGACAGCGACCGGGGCAACTGGTTCTTCGACCGCAAGGCCGGCGCCGCCCGCCGGGCCGCCACCCAGTACGAGTATCCCCAGGGCAGCGCGTGCTTCATCCAGTCGGTCCAGGACAACATGGAGAGCATCATGGAACTGGCCTACTCCGAGGCCATGCTCTTCAAGTACGGGTCGGGCACCGGGACCGACCTCACCCCGATCCGCTCCAGCCGGGAGAAGCTGAGCGGCGGCGGACGGCCCAGCGGGCCGATGAGCTTCCTCAAGGTCTACGACCAGGTGGCCAACGTGGTGAAGTCCGGCGGCAAGACCCGCCGCGCCGCCAAGATGAACACCATCCGCGACTGGCACGGCGACGTGGAGGAGTTCATCACCGCCAAGATGCGCGAGGAGAAGAAGGCCTGGGCGCTGATGGAGCAGGGTTACGACGGCTCGTTCAACGGCGAGGCCTACGGGTCGGTGATGTACCAGAACGAGAACCTGTCGGTCCGGGTCTCCGACGAGTTCATGCAGGCGGCCATCGAGGGCAAGGAATGGTGGACCCGCAGCATCACCTCCGGCAAACCCCTGGAGAAGAAGGACGCCTCCCGGCTGCTCGACCAGATCGCCGAGGGCACCTGGATCTGCGGCGATCCCGGACTCCAGTACGACGGCGCCATCCAGAAGTGGCACACCTGCAAGGGCACGGAGCCGATCCACTCCACCAACCCCTGCTCGGAGTACGTCTTCCTCAACAACACCGCCTGCAACCTGGCGTCGCTGAACCTGATGAAGTTCAAGCGGGCCGACGGCGGGTTCGATGTCGACCGGTTCAAGGCCGCGGTGCGGATCTACATCACGGCCCAGGAGATCCTGGTCGACAACGCCAGCTACCCGACCCAGGCAATCGCGGAGAATTCCCACATCTACCGCACCCTCGGCCTGGGCTACGCCAACCTGGGCTCGCTGATCATGAGCTACGGTCTGGCCTATGACTCGAACGAGGGGCGCGCCCTGGCCGGGGCGATCACCTCGATCATGACCGGCCACGCCTACGAGCAGAGCGCCACCATCGCCTCGGTCATGGGACCGTTCCCCGGCTACCGCGACGCCCGCTGCAACGGGGTCTCCAAGCCGGCCGCCCGGGACAACGTGGATTCCACCCTCGGCGTGATCCGGCTCCACCGGAATGCCGTGGAGGAGATCACCCCGAGCCGGGACTTCACCTACCTGAAGGACGAGGCGCGCCACTGCTGGGACCGCGCCCTGCAGGCCGGGGAAGCGTCGGGCTACCGCAACGCCCAGGTCACCGTCCTCGCCCCGACCGGCACCATCGCCTTCCTCATGGATTGCGACACCACCGGGGTCGAGCCGGACATCGCGCTGGTGAAGTACAAGCTCCTCGCCGGCGGCGGGATGCTCAAGATCGTCAACCGCACCGTCCCGGAGGGCCTCCGTCGCCTCGGCTACCCGAACAGCCAGGTGGAGGCCATCGTCGCCCACATCGAGAAGTTCGACACCATCGAGGACGTGACCCTGACGGCGGAGGATGTCGACGTGAAGGAGGGCCGGGCGAAGGCGGGCGACGTGGTCCGGAGCGGCCTCCGGCCGGAGCACCTCGAGGTGTTCGACTGCGCGTTCAAGCCGCACCGCGGGCAGCGGAGCATCCACTACATGGCCCACCTGGGCATGATGGGCGCCGCCCAGCCGTTCATCTCGGGGGCCATCTCCAAGACGGTCAACCTCCCCAACGAGGCCACCCCCCAGGACATCCGGGACGCCTATGTCCAGGCGTGGCGCATGGGCCTGAAGTGCGTGGCCATCTACCGCGACGGCTCCAAGCGCTCCCAGCCGCTCAACACGAAGAAGACCTCCGAGGGCAAGGGTGCCGACGGCGGTTCCGCCGCCTCGGCATCCGCCACCGACGCCACCGCGCTCGATGCCCGGGTCGCCGAGCTCGAGGCCGAGCTGCGCCGGCTGAACGAGCAGCTCGGCCAACCCCTGCGCCGACGCCTCCCGGAGACCCGCATGGCCCTGAACCACAAGTTCGACATCGCCGGCCACGAGGGATACCTGACCGTCGGCCTCTTCGAGGACGGCCGCCCGGGCGAGCTGTTCGTCACCATGGCCAAGGAGGGCAGCACCATCGGCGGCCTGATGGACACCATCGGGGCCCTGACCTCCATGGCCCTCCAGTACGGCGTCCCCCTCGAGGGTCTGGTGCGCAAGTTCGCCCACCAGCGCTTCGAGCCGAGCGGCTTCACCAAGAACCCCGAGATCCGCAACGCGTCGTCGATCATCGACTACGTGTTCCGCTGGATGGCCCACCAGTTCGTTCCCGGGTTCCGCGAATCGTCGTCCCCGTCGGGTGCCCAGGGGGAACTCCCGATGCCGGGCCTGGTGGACGAGCTCAAAAAAAAAGTGAACCGGCCCGTCCCTGAACTGCCGCTCGCCGAGCCGGCCGATGCCGACATCATCGTGAAGTCGACCGTCCAGACGGTGACGACCACCGCGAGCGAGCGGACGGTCCTGTCCGGAGCACCAGCCCGGGCGGCGGCGGCGGTGCTCACGAGCACGTTCCAGAACCAGCTCGACGCGCCGAGCTGCCCGAACTGCGGGCACATCGCGGTCCGCAACGGCGCCTGCTACAAGTGCAACAACTGCGGCGAAAGCCTCGGTTGTTCCTGATCCACCGCCCGGGCCGCACCGCCCGGGCCGCCAGATTTCCGCTGAGTTGTTGTTGAGCAAGGGCCGGGGAGAAATCCCCGGCCCCTTTTCGTTCCTCAGAGCTGTCCGGAAAGCATCACCGCCTCCCCCACCCCGCGGTACCGGTCGGCATGGCAGGTGAGGATCAGGATCTGCAGCCGCACGGCCTCGGCGGCGAGGACGTCGAGCACGCGCTCCTGCCGGGCGGGATCGGTGTTCACCAGGACGTCGTCGAGGATCAGGACCTGCGGCTCGTCGGCCGCCAGTTCCTGCGCGACGGACAGGCGCAGGCAGAGGAGCAGCTGCTCCTTCGCCCCCTGCGAGAGCTGGTCGAAGGCATGCACCTCGTCCCGGCTCCGGCCGATGCCGGCGATCTGCAGGCGGTCGTCGAGGAACACCCGGCGCCCGGAATCGCCGGTCAGCCCGGCAAACGCCGCGGTGAGACGTTCCTCCAGCGGCGTCAGCACCGCCCGGGTCGCCGCCTGCTTGCGGTGCTCGATGAGGTCATGGGCGACCCGCGCACACCAGCCCAACTCGCGGGCGGCGTCCCGACGGAGGATCACCCCGGCCCGCCGCTCCTCCAGTTCCGTTTCCCGGGAGTAGAGGCCCTGCCCGCCCAGCGTCCCCAGGGTCCCCCGGGCCTGGTCGCGTTCGGTCCGGCGGTTCCCGAGCTCGGTCTCGATCTGCTGGAGCGAGGCGACGGCCCGCCGGTTGCGCTCGGGCAACTTCTCGAACTCCGTCGGCAGCTGCCGTTCCGTCGCCGCCACCCGCGCCTCGCACTCGACGAAGGCCATCTGGGCCGCGGCCTTGGCCGCCTCGATGCCGCCGGGATGGCGTTCCCCCAGGTCGCGGATCTGCGCCTCGAGGACCCGGAGGGACAGCTCCCGGTCGGACACCGCCATCTCCGCCAGCCGCGCCGCCTCGCCCGCCGCCCGCTCGTCCGCCCGCAGCCCCTCCAGCTCCCGGTGGAACGCGCCCAGGGATGCTTCGGCCGCCGACACCTCCCCGGCCCGCAGGACCTCCTCCGCCTCGAGGTGGGTGAGGGTCGCCCCCTGCTCGTCGACCGTCGGAACGAGCGCGGCGACGAGAACCTCGACACGGCGGGCCGCAGCGACGGTGGCCGCCCGGAGTTCATCGGATGTCCCATGCTCGCCCAGGAGGGGGGCGAGGACGGCCCGGGCCGCGCGGATCTGGAGATCGAGTTCCTTGCAGGTGGCCACCACCTCTCGGGCCGCCTCCAGGCTGCCCACCCCGGCCTCGTCGAGGGCTGCGGCCAACGCCGCCTCGACCCGGGCCAGGTCGGCGGCGGCGGCCTGGGCGTCCTGCGAACCGGAACGGATCACCACCCGGCCCCAGCCGCCCAAGCGCAGGTCCAGGGCACTGGGGCTCTGCAGCCGATGCGTCGCGCCGGCCGGCAGCACCCGGGCCGGCGCCTCCGGATCGGCGGCGATCCCGACCGTCGATTCCTTTTCGGGGGTGAGCTCCACCGTCAGGCCCAACGCCTCGAGCTGGGCGCGGCCGGTGCGGACCGCATCGGCCTGCTCCTCCAGTCGACGGACCCGTGCGGGGGCCAGGTCCGGAAGCGCGGCCCGCTTCGCCCCCAGATCAGCCACCTCCCGGGCGGCCGCCTCGGCCCGGGCCAGCTGGCGGGCCAGGCCCTCGGCCTCGGCGGACTGCCGACGAAGCTTCAACAGGGACTGGAGCCGCTGATGGGCCAGCCGGAGGGATTGCAGCGCCGTCTCGCGCCCCGGGAGCGAGGCCGCGGCAGCGTCGAGGCGGGCGCGGAGATCCGCGTGGGACCGGACCGCGGCGGCCGCCGTCTCCCGGGCCCGCCCCAGACCGGACGCGGCCTCGCCCTGCTCCCGTCGCAGGCGGTCGAGCGTCGCCGCATCCGCCGCCAGGGCGTTGAGCCGTTCCCGCGCGGTCCCCAGGGCCTGCCGATGTCCCGACAGCTCGGCGCCGAGGCGCTCGGCGGCCGTGGCCTGCTCGCGGAGTGCCGATGCCGCCGCAGCCCGCGCGGCCTGCTCCTTCTCCAGCCGGTCCACCTCGGCCTCCGCCTGCTCGAAACGCCGGTGGGTGTCCTCGAGTTCGGCCCGCGTCCGGCGGATCCGGTCGAGCTCGGCATCGAGGGCCGCCAGCTCGTCCTCGGCGGCCCGCAACGCCCCGCCCGCCCGCGGCTGGCCGGTCGACGTGATCACCGCCTCGGCCGCCGCACCCAGGCGGCCCCGGAGTGCCTCGATCACGGGATCCAATTCCACCCGGGCCAGGCGGGCGCGGATCCGCTGCCCGATCTCGGCGTCGTCCAGTCCCGGCCAGGCCGCCGGTTCCCCCTGCCGGGCCCAAAGGAAGCCGAGGAACCCCCAGTGCTCGGGCTTGGTGGCCCCGCGGCCGGGCAGTGACGACCGGAGGAGCTGCTGCACCCGCTGGTCGGCGGCGTCGGCCTCGGCGACGAGTTCCCACCGGCCGGATCCCCACCGGTCCAGCCGGCTCTCGGGTCTCTGCAGGAACGTCTTCGCCACCCGGAACCGGCCCTCCCGGGTCTCGAACTCGACCGCAACCCGCGGCGCCAGGGCGGTTCCGGCGGGTTGGAGGGCCTTGATCTCCTCCCCGCGGGTGGTGTGCCGGTCGAACAACGCCCGGGCAACCGCCTGCAGCGCCGTGGATTTCCCCGACTCGTTGGGCGCCGCCAGCACGTTGAGCCCGGGACTCAGGGGCCCCAGCCGCACGGTCTCCCGGAAACGGCCGACATGCGTCAGCTCGATGGCATGAAGGATCACGCGAACACCTCCTGGAAGGTCTGGAGAAGCGTCTGCCGCAGGCGGCCAAACCACCCGGCCGGCAGCTGGGCGAGGTCGATCCGCGCCCCCGCCAGCAGGGCCTGGGCCTCGGCCAGCGTGAGCGGATCCGGGCCGGCATCCCCCCCGGGATCCGCCGATCCGGACCCCGCCGGCGACGCCCCCACGGCAAAGGCCTCGAGGCGGTCGATGTCGGCCAGGACCTGGGCCAGGATCGGATGCCGGACCCGCAGGTCGGCCAGCTCGGCGGCGGTCAACGCCACCCGGGTCTCATCCCGCACCTGCCCCACAAGGAACGGCTCCAGCGCCGGCTCGAGCCATCCGCGAATCCCGCCCAGCACCGCCGGGGAGACCGTCCCGGTCAGCGTGACCCGGACGACGGTCCGGTCGGCCTTCGGGACCAGCGCGCCCAGCGCCGCATCGATTCCGGCCCGGGACACCTCGGGATCCCGACCGTCGAACACCAGCGCGCGCCACGTCAGCGTGGCCACCGGGAGCTTCCGCACCCGGGGGACCCCGCCGGGCCCGTCGATCTCCACCAGGGCCACGTGGCCGCTGTCGTCGTTGCCGAAACGGTCCGGCTCCGGCGTGCCCGGCATGACCACCCGCCCGCCGTCGATCCCGTCCAGCCAGTTGTGCCAGTGGCCGATGGCCAGGTAGTCGAGACCGGCGCGGGTGGCGGCATTCAGGGCGATGGGAAAGTCGTTGGGCTGATGCCGCGACTCGATGGCCGGCGCGCCGTGGGTGAGGCCGATCTTGAGGATATCCGACGGCAGCCCGGCGGCGATCTCCACCAGCTGGAGACTGGGATCGGTGGTCGACTGCTTCTGGTGGAGGGGCGCGGCGAGGAGGCGCACGCCGGCGCCGAGGTCGACCGCCCCCGCCTCGCGATGGACATGGACGTTCGGCCCGGCGCGGAGGAACGCCTTGCGCTGCCAGACGGACTCCGGGCCGGTGTGGGGATCGTGATTGCCCGGCAGGATGTGGATCGGGAGATCCGGATGCCGGCCGAACAGGGCCAGCACGTCCGCCACCAGCGCATCGTCCACCTGGTTGTCCTCGAACAGGTCGCCGGCGATCAGGAAGGCATCGGCGGCGTGTTCGGCCGCCATCGCCAGGGAACGTCCGAGGGTCTCCAGGCGGGCCTGGCGGAGACGGTCCCCGGAGGTCCCGAACTGCGCGAAGCGGGCGCCCAGCTGCCAGTCGGCCGAGTGGAGGAACCGGAACATCGGAACCCGAGCCTACCGCCGCCCCGATGCCCGGAACAGCCCGGATCCGCCGCCACCCACATCCAGTCCGGTCGACTCCCGAATTGACACCCGTCGCGCTTTCCCCGCTTCTCAATGCAGCAAACCCCCAGGCTCCCGTGCTCACCCTACTTGGCCCGAAATCCCAGGGCGGCGGATTCTGCGATGGCATCTCGCGCCGCGGCTTCCTCCGCATCGGCTCCCTGGGAATGGGCGGCCTCGCCCTGCCCGGTCTCCTGCGGGCGGAAACGGCATCCGGACTCAAACCCCAGGGCACCCCCCACAAGGCGGTCATCCTCATCTTCCTCCCCGGTGGCGCCAGCCATCAGGACATGTTCGACCTCAAGATGGACGCCCCCGCCGAGATCCGCGGCGAGTTCAAGCCCATCGCCACCAACGTCGACGGGATCCGGATCTGCGAGCACCTGCCGCGCATGGCGCGGCTCATGGACAAGGTCACGGTCATCCGGTCGATCGTCGGCATGGAGGACCGGCATGAGTCCTTCCAGACCTACACCGGCCGCCTGAACCGCAACCAGCCGCCGGGCGGCTGGCCGTCCATGGGTGCCCTGCTGTCCCGGCTCCAGGGCTCCGGCGACCCGGCCATCCCGGCCTACCTCGGCCTCGCGCCGAAAATGGGACATGTGCCGTGGTCCGACAACGGCGTCGCCGGCTACCTCGGGGCCGCCCATGCCCCGTTCGAGATCCACAAGGGCGGGGGCAAGGACGACATGGTCCTCAACGGCATCACCCTCGACCGCCTCGCCGACCGCCGGTCCCTGCTCGCCGCCATGGACCGGTTCCGGCGCGACGTCGATTCCAGCGGACAAATGGCGGGACTCGACGCCTACACGCAGCAGGCCTTCGGCATCCTCACCTCGAGCCGCCTCGTCACCGCCCTCGACCTCGCCAACGAGGACCCCCGGGTGGTGGAGCGGTACGGCAAGGGCGACCCGAAGAACCGCGACGACGGCGCGCCGAAGCTGATGGAACATTTCCTCATCGCCCGGCGCCTGGTCGAGGCCGGGGCCCGCTGTGTCACCCTCGCCTTCAGCCGATGGGATCATCACGGCGACAACTTCGGCGCCCTGCGCCAGGACCTGCCCCTGCTCGACCAGGGGCTCAGCGCCCTGATCACCGACCTCCATGAGCGCGGCCTCGACCGGGACGTCTCGGTGCTCGTCGCCGGGGAGTTCGGCCGCACGCCGACCATCAACAAGGACGCCGGACGCGACCACTGGCCCCGGGTGAACTTCGCCCTGCTGGCCGGCGGGGGCATGCGCCACGGCCAGGTCGTGGGCTCCACCGACCGCCTCGGCGGCGAGGCCGCCTCCCGCCCCACCACCTTCGGCGAGGTCCACGCCACCCTGTACCACGCCCTCGGCCTGGACGTGAACAAGGTCACCGTTCCCGACCTCACCGGCCGTCCCCAGTTCCTCGTGCCGGATGGCTGCCAGCCGATGCGGGAACTGGTCGGATGAACCGCACCCACCCAGTCCCCGACCGGATCCGGCGCCCGCTTCCGGGGCTCCGGTGGACCGCATTCCTGGCCGCATTCCTTGTCGCCCGGTTCGCCACCGCCCACGCCGGCCCGCTCACGATCGGGTACCGTTCCGACGCCACCGGCCTGACCCTCGACTCCCGTGACGCCCGGCAGCAACTGGTCGCCAGCCGCGACGACCGCGACGTCACCCGCGAGGTCGAGTGGTCGGCCGAGCCCCGCGGCATCGTCGGGATCGACCCCGCCGGCCGGGTCACGCCGGTGGCCGATGGCGAGGCCGTCATCGTGGCCCGGACCCCGGATGGCGCCACGGCGCGGTTCCCGGTGACGGTCGTCGGCTCCGACCGGTCGGCCCCCATCCATTTCGCGAACCAGATCGTCCCCATCTTCACCAAGCACGGCTGCAACGGCGGCGGCTGCCATGGGAAGGCGGCCGGCCAGAACGGGTTCCGGCTCTCGCTCCTCGGTTTCGAACCCGACGAGGACTACGAGCACCTGGTCCGGGAAGCCCGGGGACGGCGTCTCTTCCCCGCCGATCCCCCGCGCAGCCTGCTCATCACCAAGGCCACCGCCGAGCTGCCCCACGGCGGCGGCCAACGGATCCGCGTGGGGTCCGATGACCACGACCGACTCGTCCGCTGGATCGCCCAGGGCATGCCGGCCGGTCGGAGCGACGCCCCGACCGTGGCCCGGATCGAGGTGTTCCCCGCACGGCGCACCCTGGCCCGCGACGCGACCCAGCAACTGGTCGTCACCGCCCACTACTCCGATGGATCCACCGAGGACGTCACCCGCAGCGCCCTCTATGAGGCGAACGACAAGGACATGGCCGCCACCGACCCCGATGGCCGGCTGCAGGTCCGCAACCTGACCGGGGAGTTCGCCGTCATGGTCCGCTACCAGGGCAAGGTGGCCACCTTCCGGGGCACCATTCCCCTGGGGGCCCCGGTCGATTCCCTCCCGATCGCCCGCAACTTCATCGACACCCACCTCTTCGGGAAACTCCGCACCGTGGGCATGCCGCCAAGCGGGATCGCCGACGACGCCACGTTCCTCCGCCGGGTCACCCTCGACATCGCCGGGCGGCTGCCGACCGGCCGGGAGGTGGCGGAGTTGGCGGCGGAAACGGGCGGGGACCGGCGCGACCGCGTCATCGAGCGCCTTCTCGCCTCCACCGACCATGCGGACTACTTCGCCAACAAGTGGGCCGCCCTGCTCCGCAACCGCCGGAGCAACCCCCTGCAGGCCCGCGGCACGGTCGCCTTCCACGCCTGGATCCGGGACAGCCTCGCCGCCAACAAGCCCTACGACCGGTTCGCCCGGGAGCTCCTCACCGCGTCGGGTGACGTCGCCGAGAACCCGCCGGTCGCCTGGTTCCGCCAGGTCCGCACCCCGCAGGCCCAACTGGAGGACATCTCCCAGCTCTTCCTCGGCCAGCGCATGCAGTGCGCCCAGTGCCACCACCATCCGTACGAGCGCTGGAGCCAGACCGACTACTGGAGCCTCGGCGCCGCCTTCTCCCAGGTCGCCTACAAGCCCGGCTCCCAGCCGGGCGAGGACATCATCGTCCACCGACGAGGCGAGGCCCGGGCCGTCAACCGGAAGACCGGCCAACCCGTTCCCCCGGCCGCCCTGGCCCAGCCGGCCTTCGAGTTGTCGCCCGACGACGACCCCCGGCAGGCGCTGGCCGACTGGATGACCTCCCCGGAGAACCCATGGTTCGCCCGCGCCGTGGTCAACCGCTACTGGAAGCACTTCTTCGGACGGGGCCTCGTCGATCCCGAGGACGATCTCCGCGACACCAATCCCCCGACCCATCCCGAGCTGCTGGACGCCCTCACGGCCCATTTCGTCGGAAGCGGCTTCGACCTCCGGGACCTGGTCCGCACCCTGACGCGGAGCACCGCCTACCAGCTCAGCGCCGAGCCCAACGCCCACAACGGTGCCGACCGCCACCAGTTCTCCCGGTTCTACCCGCGTCGGCTCCCCGCCGAGGTGCTGTTCGATTCCATCAACGACGTCGCCGGGAGCGAGAGCCGGTTCGACGGGATGCCCGCGGGCACCCGGGCCGTCTGCCTGCCGGACAACAGCTTCAATGCCTCCAGCTATTTCCTCACCGTGTTCGGCCGGCCGGAGGGCAGCAGCGCCTGCGAATGCGAACGCAGCCTGGAGGCTTCCCTCAGCCAGAGCCTCCACCTCATCAACTCCAGGGACCTCCAGGCGCGCGTCGGCGCCGATGCCTCCCGCGCCGCCCGGCTCGCCGCCGATCCGCGACCCGATGCCGTGAAGTTCACCGAACTGCATCACCTGGCCTTCGGACGCGATCCCACCCCCGACGAACTCGCCGTCTTCCAGGGCTACCTGGCCCGTCGGCTCGCCGGCGTGGCGGAATCCGACGACGCCGCAGCCACCGCCGCCGCCCGGCTGCGTGCCCGTCGCGACGTCTGGGAGGACACCGTCTGGGCCGTGATCAACACCAAGGAGTTCCTCTTCAACCACTGACCCATGCGGCCGGTCCCGAGAGCCTGTCCGAGTCCGCCGCCCCCGGGTCCCCGCCCCGGCCGCTTCCCCGGCATCCTCCTGCCGCTCGCCGCCTGCCTGGCTCTCCTGCAGGTCCGCGCCCAGTTGCCCCTGCCCCGCCTGCTCTGGATCCATCCACCCGGCGCCCAGGCCGGTTCCCCGGTGGAGGTCCAGGTCGGCGGACTCGACCTCGACGAACCGGTCTCGCTCGAGTTCTCCCACCCCGACCTGCACGCCATCCCCGGTCCCGGCGGCCCGGACCGGTTCCAGCTCACCCTTCCGGCCGACCTCCCACCGGGCGTGGTCGATGTCCGGTTCCGCGGCCGTTTCGGACTGTCCAATCCCCGCGCCTTCGCCATCGGGGCGGATCCCGAGTGGCTCCTGAACCCCACCAACACCGCCCCCGGATCCGCCCTCGACCTTCCGCGTCGCCTCACCGTCAACGGCCGCAGCCTTCCCCAGGCCCACCTCTGGTTCCGCTTCGACACCCAGCCGGGTGAACGCTTCCAGATCGGGGTCGACACCCGGCGCATCGATTCCCAGCTCGTCCCGGATCTCGCGGTCTTCACGCCCGACCTCCACGAACTCGCCATCGCCCGCGGCCGTTCCCGTCTCGACTTCACCGCCCCCGGTCCCGGCCCCTTCCTGCTGCGCCTCAACGATTCCCTGTTCCAGGGAGGCGACCGCCACGCGTTCCGTCTCCGCCTGGATCCCGGCCCGCACGTGGAGTTCGTCCTGCCCGATGTGGTCCAACCCGGGGTTTCCCGACAGGTGACCGTCTTCGGCCGGAACCTTCCCGGCGGTACCCCGTCGCCGTATCGCGGTCCCGGCGGAACGCTGCTGGAACAGTGCACCGTGGAAATCACCGCGCCCCGGCCCACCGGGTTGATGGCTCCCGCCGAAGCCTTCCCCTGGCGCGCCGCGGCCGTCGGCCTCGACCATCCGGCCCTCGACTGGCCCTGGCAGCCCGCACCGGGCATCCGGGTTCCCCTCCGGCTCTTCCTCTCGACCCACCCGGTCGTCACCGTCCCCGAACCCGGCCTCGTGCCCGTCACCCCGCCGTGCGAAGTGGCCGGCGTGTTCGCCCCGGGGGCCCAACCCAACGGCGTCACCTTCACCGCCGCCCAGGGCGAGGTCCTCTGGGTCGAGCTCATCTCGGAACGTCTCGGCCACCCCACCGATCCCCACGCCGTCATCCAGCGCGAACGCTCCACCCGGGGCCCGTCCGGGGAGGTGCTCCATGCCGATGTCGCCGAACTGTCCGATGCCGACGCCAATCCCGGCGACCGCGAGCTCCCCGTGTCGTCCCGCGATGCCGCGGTCCGGTTCGAGGCCCCGCAGGCCGGCACCTACCGCATCCTCGTTCGCGACCTCTTCAACCCCGGACCGCACCAGCCCCGCTGGCCGTGGCGCCTGTCCCTGCGACGCGAAACGCCCGACTTCCAGCTGGTGGCCCTTCCCATGCCGCCCGAGCGGGCCGGCGACAACCGCAGCATCCCCGTCCTCCCCGCGGTGGTCCGACGCGACCAGACCGTGCCGCTCAAGGTCATCGCGCTGCGGCGCGACGGCTTCAACGGCCCGATCCGCCTGTCGGCAGCCGGCCTGCCACCCGGCGTCACGGCCGCCGACGGGATCATTCCCGCGGGCACCTCGACCGGCATGCTGCTGTTCACCGCCGCGGCCGACGCCACCGGCTTCTCCCGGTTCTCCCTGACCGGCGAGGCCCTGGTGTCCGGCCAGGTGCTGGTGCGGACCGCCCGCACCGCGTCCGTCTCCTGGCCGGTCGCCGACTTCAACAACGAGGCCGTCCGGTCCCGACCCGACCAATGGCCCGCCCTGGCCGTGGTCGACACCGAGTCGGCTCCGGTCCGCATCGACGTCGGCGACGGATCCCCGATCGGGGTCGGCCCCGACGGCCGGCTGACCCTGCCGGTCCGGATCCGGCGCCAGCCGGGTTTCACCGCGGCGTTCAGCGTCCGGCCCGCGGGGCATGAGGCCCTCACCAAGGCCGCGGAGACGTCCATTCCGGAGAACGCCACCGGGGCGACCGTCGAACTCGTCCTCAAGGAACCGCCCCTGCCCCCCGGCCGGCACACCCTCTGGCTCCAGGGAGCGGTCGCCGGCAAGTACCGGAACAACCCCGAGGCCCTCGCCGCCGCCGAGGAGGCCCTGCGGGCCGCCGACACCGCGCTGGCCTCCGCGTCGCCCGACCGGAAACCCATGGCGGAGGAACGTCGACAGGTCGCCGAGGCCACCCGCGCGGCGGCGGAGAAGCGGGCCCAACCGGTCGACATCACCGTGCCCGTGTGGTCCCACCCCTTCGTGGTCGACGTCCACCCCGCCCCCCCGCCGGAGGTTGCGCCATGAAGGCCCGCCGTTCCGTCCTCACCGTGCTCGTCATCGGGTTCATCGCCCGCCACGCCGCCGCCGCGCCCATCGCCTTCGACCGGTCCCCCGGTCCCGCCCCCGTCGCCTTCCGGCGCGACATCCTGCCGGTGCTCCAGGCCAACTGCCTGCCCTGCCACAACCAGACCCGGGCCAAGGCCTCCCTCAACCTCGAGTCCCCGGCCCGGATGCTCGCAGGGGGCGATTCCGGCCCGGCCATCGTTCCCGGCGATCCCGCCCAAAGCCTCCTCCTCCGCACCGCCGCCCACGAGGTCGAGGACCTCGCCATGCCCCCGCGCGACAACAAGGCCAACGCCCGCGACCTGTCGCCGTCCGAACTCTCCCTCCTCGCCTCCTGGATCGCCCAGGGCGCCCCGGACGACCTCGCCACGTCCATCGACCCCGCCTGGAAACCCATCGATCCCGGGTGGCGCTCCAGCTTCGCCCTCGCCGTCACCCACGACGGACGCCTCGCCGCCGTCGGACGCGCCAACCGGATCGAATGGGTCGACATCCACTCGGGCGCCCACCTCGGGACCCTCACCGATCCCGATCTCGGCAACGCCTCCCAGCGCGATGTCGTCGGGGCTCTGGCCTTCAGTCCCGACGACACCCTCCTCGCCGCCGCCGGATTTCGCGAGGTGCGCCTGTGGAAACGTCGGCCGGTCCACATCCGCCCCGCCTGGACCGTCCTCCCCGATTCCCCCTGGGTCGCCGCCCGTCTGTCCCCTCGCCGGACGCTCATCGCCCTGCAGACCGGGGATGGCGCCCGCGAGCTGCGTTCCCTCGACTCCGGCGTGCTCCTCCGGCGCTGGACCCCGGGGGGGGCGGATGAACCGGCCGACGCGACGCTCGCGTGGGCCCGGGGCGGTCTGGCGGACGGCCCCGACCCCGCCGTCACCAACGCCTTCCCGCACGATCCCCGACCCGTCCGCGACATCGCACGGACCCGGGCCGGGCTCGACCTGGCCCGGCAGGAGCTGGCGCGGGCCGACCGATGGATTCCCGAGGCCGAGACGGCGGTGAAGTCCTCCGGTGAAACCCTGGCCAAGGCCCGGGACAAGCAGGCGGCCGACGCCACGGGCCTGGCCGATCTTGAGAAGGAACTGGCCGTGGAATCCGGCCGTGAAACCGAGGCCCTGGGCGAGCGCGACCGGCTCACGGCCGAGCTCGCCCGGTTCAACGCGACCCTGCAATCGGCCGAGGCCCTCCTCCAGGAGGCCCGCGCCCGGCTCCCGTCGGCCACCGCCCAACACACCCGGGAACACACCCGGGCAGCCCTGGCCGATCGGATCCGGCAGGACCTTCAGCGCCTGGCCGAAGGCGCGGACACCGGTCCATCCGTCCCCGAGGCCCTGAAGGCCGCCGCCGCTGCCGCCGATTCGGCCCGCGACCAGGCCGCCGCGGCCCACGCCGCCCTCGACGCCGCCCAGCAGGACCTCGAGTCCCGCGCCGTTGCCGTCGGCCGGGCCCGGGCGGAAGCCGATCGCGCCACCGCCGATCTCCCCCCGCGGATCCAGCAGGCCGGGGAACGCCTCGCGGCCGCCCGGAAGGCCATCGACGCCCTCAAGCCCCGGATCGACAAGGCCCGCGTCACGCTCGACGGCAGCACCCGGGACGTCGCCCTCGCAGAGATGGCGGTCGCCCGCGCCGGACAATCCCTCGCCGATGCCCGGGCTGCCCACAAGCTCGCCACCGGGCGCATCGCCCTCGACGAGGCCCACCTCGAGGCGACCCGGGCCCGCGCCGACGACGTCGCGCGCCAGGTCCCGCGGGCCACCGTCCTGTCGACCGATGCCTCCCTCCGGCTGGTGGTCGGACCGGACGGCGTGGCCACCGCCTGGGAGACCGGGCCGGGACACGCCCGCGTCACCTTCGACCTGCCCCGCACGAACACCGTCGCCACCCTCGCCCTCGGCCCGGATCGCTACCTGTGCGTCGGTCCCACGAACGCCTGGCTTGTCGACGTCGCCTGCCGCTGGACCCTGCACCGGGTCCTGGGCGATGCCGATCCGGCCGGCGGTTCCCGTCGGATCACCGACCGGGTCAACGCCCTGGCCTTCAGTCCCGACGGCCGGCGGCTGGCCACCGGCGGGGGCGAGCCCTCCCGCTCGGGGGAACTGCTGGTCTGGAACGTGGCCGACGGATCGCTCGAACGGGACCTCGGGCCGGTCCACAGCGACTGTGTCACCGCCCTCGCCTTCTCCCCGCGCGGGCAATGGCTGGCCAGCGGTGGAGCCGACCGCTTCGCGCGCATCTCCCGTCTCGACGTCGAGGCGCCGCGGATCGACCTCGAGGGCCACACCCACCACGTGCTCGGGATCGCCTGGTCGCCCGACGCCACGGTCCTTGCGACCGCCGGGGCCGAAGGCGTGGTCAAGCTCTGGAACCCGGCCACGGGCGAGCGCCGACGGCAGGTCGATGGATTCGGGAAGGAGATCACCGGGCTCCAGGCCGTTGCGGCCACCGGGAGCTTTGTCGCCATGGGCGCCGACGGTCGCGGACGGATCCTGCGGGGCGACGGCGAGAAGATCCGCGACCTGGCTCCCGTGCCGGGCTACCTGCAGGTCCTCGCCCTCTCGCCCGACGGCGCGCTCGCGCTCGCCGCCGACGACCGCGGCGGCATCACCTGCTGGGACCTTGCCGACGGGACCACCCGCGGGGCGTGGCGCTGACGCTTCCCGCCGCCGCACGGATCCGTGCGCCCCTCCCGGCAGCAGGGAGACAACCAGGGCCCCGAACTTCGCTTGCGCCCACGGGGTCGGACGCGAATTCTCCGCCGATGCAATGCACCACGCTGCCCGCGTTGATGTCGGGCTCCCTGCTGTTCGCCACCGCGTCCCTGCTGCCCCTGACCGGCCAGGCCGGCGTGGCGAACGGGTCGTTCGAGCTGCCGTCGACGTCCTTCGTGAACCCCCAGATCGACGACTGGCAGAAGACCCCGCAGCCGGCCTGGTTCGATCCGGCCACCACCGGCGGCATCACCTGGGACCAGCTTTCCGGCGTGTTCGCCAACCCCGCCGAGGGACAGGCCGGACGCAAGGTCAACATCGACGGCAACCAGGCGGCCTACCTCTTCGCCCTGCCCCAGGCCGGGCTCATCCAGGTGCTGCCCGACACCTTCCAGACGGGGCTCTCGTACGAACTGACCGTCGGCGTGGCCGGCGGCGGCGGCAACATGCCGGTGGGCACCAGCCTCCTGCTCGGGTTCTTCTACCTGGACGGCGGAACCCCGGTGCCGCTCGGCTCGCAGACCGTCGCCCACGACACGACCCTGTTCCCCACCACGACGTCGTTCGTCGACCTCACGGCCACCCAGCCGGTCGCCGCCGGCGACGCCTGGGCCGGGCAGCCGATCGGCGTGCAGATCGTCGCCACCTCGGGCACCGGCGTGGGCTTCTGGGACCTCGACAACGTCCGGGTGAACGCCGTTCCCGAACCGCAGACCTACGCCCTCCTGGGCCTCGGCGCCGCGGCCCTGGCCGTCGGCCTCCGCCGCAACCGCCGGAGCTGATGGCCGGACCCGTCCATCGCCGGGGCCGGCACGCTGCGGCCACCTCCCTGATCGTCGCCCTGCTGGCCGGCACCCCCGCCACCGCCGAATCCCTGCCGGTCGCCAACGCCTCCTTCGAATCCCCCGCCACCGGGTTCGTCACCCTCGACCTCGGCGGATGGCAACGGGTGCCCCAGCCGGACGACTACACTGAGGACAACTGGGGTACTTTGGCTGGCATCTTCCGGAACACGGCCCCGGACAAGCCGGACCACATCCTCAATCTCGACGGGGATCAGGCCCTCTGGCTGTTCGCCGTGCCGGGCGCGGGGATCTTCCAGGACCTGGCCGCCGCCGGCGGACCGGAACCGCTCCGGTTCGAGGCCGGACGTTCCTACGCGCTGGAAGCCGACCTCCTCGGCGGCGGCGGCAACATGCCGGAAGGAGCCACGCTCTCCCTGTTCCTCGAGTTCCCGGACGGCAACGGCGGATTCGTGCCGGTGACCTCCCTCGTGGTCGCGCAGCGCGCCGAGACCTTCCCCGACCGGCAGCACCTGCATCCCTTCCGCGCCGAGAGCCCGGTGCTCACCACCGATCACCCGGCGGTCGCCCGACCGATCCGCCTCCGCATCCAGTCCACCACTTCGGAGGAGCTCAAGGGCGGCTACTGGGACGTCGACCACGTCCGGGTGACAGCGACCCGACTGGCCGTCGAGCCGCCGGTGCTGACGCTCTCCGGTCCGGTCGACTCCCCGACGATCCGCTGGGCGACCGAGTCCGGCCGGAGGTACCGACTGGAGCGGTCGACCGGGCTCGACCGCTGGGATCCGGCGGGGGAATGGATCTCCGGGGACGGCGCCGAGGCGGCCGCATCCGTCGGACCAACGGCTGAGTCCCATGCGTTCTTCCGACTCCAGGCCGAGCCGCTTCCCTGACGACCGGGGGTTCACCCTGATCGAGTTGCTGGTGGTGGTGGCGATCATCGCCATCCTCGCCGGACTGCTCCTCCCGGCCCTCTCCGGAGGCCGGGCGGCGGCGCGCCGTGCCGCCTGCATCTCGAACCTGCGCCAGACGGGCATCGCCATCACCCTGTACGCCTCCGACCACGACGGCCGGATCCCCTACGGTCCCAAGGCGCCCCCGTTCACCAGCCCGACCGATTTCTACCCGTCGACCGGCGCCCCCACGAGCCTGCTCTCCCTCCGAAACGGCGATCCGGTCGGGCTCGGGCTCCTGCTGGCCCGCCACCTCGCCTCGCAGCCGCGGGTCCTGTTCTGTCCGGCAGCCGACCAACCCCTCGACGCGGCCGCCGAGCTCGCCCGCGTCGGACGCCAGCAGTCGCAGGGAAGCTACTACTACCGGCACGGGAGCAGGACCCGCCTGTTCGACGACCCGTCCGAACCCTGGCCTCCGGCCCCGGTGCGGCTCGACGACCTCGGGCTCAACCGGGCCGGCCAGCGCATCAGCGCCCTCGCCCTCGACACCCAGTACCTCGTCCCCGAAGACCTGGCGGCGTTCAACGTCCTCCCGCGCACCCACCATCAGCGCCGCACGACCGTGGTGCTGCACGCCGACGGACACGTGGTGTCCCGTCCGAACCGCGACGACCGGTTCACGGTGAACATCGCCGAGTCGGCCGATGTCCGGGAGTCGTTCGACCGGATCCTGGGCGTGTTCGAGCGGGCGGATGTCGAGCCCTGAGGTCGACCATGACCCGCCATGTCCACTCGTTCCAGTCGGCGCGGATGTTCCTCCGCTTCGCGCTGCTGGTCCTGGGCGGCGCGGCGCTGGGAAACGCCCTCCGGCCCGGCGCCGGCGCCGCCCTCGGATCGTGCGCCGGCGGGGCGGCGGTCATCGGCCTGCTGGTCCGGGACGCGCTGGTCCGTCGGCGCGGTGAGGCATGGGTCCGCACCGGACGCACCCTCGGCCTCAAGCCGCTCTACTCGGTCCATGCCCCCGCCCTCCCCTTCCCCGGCATGGAGGAACCCACGAACCTCCTCGCGGGCCCCATCCCCGGCGGAACGCTGTACGTCGGCGACCGGACCGAACGGGTGCTGGTCGAGAGTCGACCTTCCATCGACGGCCCGACGGACGTCCTCGGACACGACCCCGAGGTCTCCGAGCCGTTGATGGTCGAGACCTTCGTCTGCCTCCACCTCCCCGGCGCCCGGTTCCCGGCCGGATGGGCGGGAAGATCACGACGCCTCGGCCGAAGTGGTGACGCGGCGGGTCTGACCGCCTCCGAGGCCGGGGAAATCGACCGTTGGCTGAAGGGACACCGTGGATGGCGGGTCGAGCTGGCGGGGGAATTCGCCATGGCCTCACGCCCGCGGCGGATCTTCCCGACCGGCCGCCTGCCGGTGCTCGTCACCGTCGCCCGGGAACTCCTCGACTGCCTGCCCCCCTCCGTTCCGCAGTCCCCTGACCGACCGCCGGACAACCCGACACCCGCGACCCCATGAACGCTCGGCCCCCGTCCGCACCGCTCCCCCCCGGACCCCGTCGCCAGTCCCTGTCCCGATGGCTCGTTGTGATCGGCATCGGCTGGATCCTGCTGGGATTCCCGCGGACCGCGTCCGCGCATCCGTTCCTCCAGAACACCTGGTCCGTCCTGGTCCAGACCAACCGGATCCTGATGCGGGTCACCGGGTCGGTCCGGGAGGTGGCCGCGTCGCAGGGCCTGGCCCTGACTCCCGGAACGCTGGAACTCGACGCCATCACCGGGGCCCTCCCCGGCCACGCCGAACATCTGCTGGAACACCTCGACGTGCTCGCCGACGGCAACCGCCTCGACGGGTTCCTCGTCGACTGCCAACTGCTTGCCGAGGCCGAGCCGGAACTGCCCGGGGTCGCCGATCCGTTGACCGAGTTCGAGCGGACGCGGGTCGGATTCGATCTCGAGCATCCCCTGCCCCCGGGCGGGCCGCCCGGCACCCTCACGCTGTCGCAACGGGTGCTGGCCGATCACCCCTACGCCCCGGGCATCCCCTGGGACGTCACCTACACCCTCGAGGTCCGCGACGGGCAGCGTCAGGTGCTGGCCCGGGATCTGGTCGGACGGGACCGGCCGGTGACGGTCCGGGTGGCGGGTTCCGCGGCGCCCGGCCCCGGGGCACCGGATCCCGGGATGGCCCCGGGCGACGCGGCGGCATCCGGCATCCAGGAGGTGCCCCCCGAGCCGGGCATTCCCGGATGGCCGGCCTTCCTCCGCCTCGGGGTCCACCACGTCCTCACCGGATACGACCACCTGCTCTTCCTGGCCGGGCTGGCGCTGGCGGCCCGTCGGGTGATGGACCTGATGAAGATCCTCCTGCTGTTCACCCTCGCCCATTCGGTCACCGTGACGCTGGCGGCCCTGGGCTGGGTGCGCGCCCCGGCGGGCCTGGTCGAGCCGGTGATCGCCGGAAGCATCGTGGTGGTGGCGCTGCACAACGTGTTCCGGCCGGAGACCGCACGGGGCCCGGTGCGGCTGGCCATGGCGTTCGGCTTCGGCCTGGTGCACGGGCTCGGCTTCGCCGGCGGGCTTTCCGACACGCTGGGCGACCCGACCGGATGGGCCCTGGCGGCCGCCATCGCCGCCTTCTGCGTCGGCGTGGAACTCGGCCACCTGGCGGTCGCCGCACCGGCCTTCGGCCTCCTCGCCGGACTCCGCCGGGGACGGCAGGACGGGGAGGACTTCCTCCTCCGCCCCGGATCCCTCTTGGTGGCGGGCGGCGGCGCCTACTTCCTGTGGGCGGCCCTCCGCGCCGCCGTGTGACGCGGGCCGGCGGCCGGCTCGGGATTCGGCTTTGACCGCCACCGGCCCCGGCGGGAGGGTCGGCCATGGCCGAGCCCGCGTCCCCCCCGCCCGAACCGGTTCCCGCCCCACGGGCCCCCGGCCTGCGCCTCTGGCCGGCATGGATCCTCCTGGCCCTGACCGCCATCGCGCTGGGCGTGGTGCGCTCGGAGGCGATGCAGGAATGGCTGCTGCGGGAACGTCCGCACCTCACGACCGCCATCTTCACCGCCGCGGTCCTGATGGTCTCCGGGATCCTCCTCCTGGCCTGGTGGGTGCTCCTGTCCCGGGCCCGATGGCCCTGGCGGGTGGCGGTGCTCGGGTCGGTGGGCGCCTTCCTCGCCCTCTTCCGACACTCGGGCATGAGCGGCGACCTGATGCCCACGTTCGAGTTCCGCTGGGCCCGGCCCGCCCCGGCGGCCCTGGCCGCCACATCGCCCGCCGCCCCGGCACCCGCCCCCGCCGGGACCAACGCCCCGCCCTCAGCCTCCCCACGCCCGGACTTCCCCCAGTTCATGGGTCCCGACCGGACGGGCATCCTGCCCGACATCGGCCTCGCCACCGACTGGTCCGCCAACCCGCCCAAGGTGCTGTGGCGCCGCCCGGTCGGCTCGGGCTGGAGCGGGTTCGCCGTGGTCGGCGACCGGGCGGTCACCCAGGAGCAGGTCGGCGACGAGGAGTGGGTGACGTGCTACGCCCTCGCCACCGGGGAACCCCTCTGGCGCCACACCTACCCGGGGCGGTTCGTCAACCCGATCGCCGGCGACGGTCCCCGGGCCACGCCGACCGTCGCCGACGGCCGCGTTTTCACCCTCGGCGCGGGCGGACGACTGGAGTGTGTCGACCTGGAGACCGGCAAAGCGCTGTGGAGTCGGTCCCTGGTCGACGAGTTCGGGGCGTCGCTCCCGGAATGGGGCTTTGCCGGGTCCCCGCTGCTCGTCGACGGCCGGGTGGTCGTGAACGCCGGCGGTTCCCCCGGCAAGGCACTGGTCGCCGTGCGGGCCGACACCGGCGCCACCGCGTGGACCGCCGGGGACGACGAGGTTGCCTACGGGTCGCCGGGGATCCATCAGGTCGCCGGCGTCCGCCAGATCGTCCTGTTCCACCACCGGGCCATCGCCGCGCATGACCCGTCCGACGGCCACATCCTCTGGCGTCAATCCTTCGGCACCCACTATCCGCTGGTGGCGATGCCCATGCAGGTGGACGACCACCGGCTGCTCTTCAGCGCGGGTTACAACGTGGGCACCGAGCTCCTCGAGATCCGGCGCGATGCCGATGGGTCCCTGTCCCCGACGTCGGTATGGAAGTCACGCAAGCTGAAGGCGAAATTTGCCAACCCGTACATCCGGGACGGGTTTGTGTACGGTCTCGACGACGGGATCCTCGTCTGTCTCGACCTGAAGGACGGGAGCCAGCGGTGGAAGGAGGGGCGCTACGGACACGGGCAGGGACTGCGGGTGGGCGAGCACTGCCTGATGCTGGCCGAGACTGGGGAACTGGTCCTGCTTCGGCCCACGCCGGACGGGCCCAACGAACTGGGCCGGATCCGGGTATTCGGGGCCAAGACCTGGAATCCGCCGGCGCTGGTCGGCGACCTGCTTCTGGTCCGCAACGACCGCGAGGCCGCGCTCCTGCAACTGCCGCTGCGGTAGGATACCGTGCCATAGAAAACAGGTGCCCTCCCGCGCCCGACGCTGGTAGTTTCCCCTGCAATGAGGCCCGCCCACCCACACCCCACGGTGCCCCGGACCGTACCCGCGAAGGAGGAGGGAGCTGGGTTTGCGGGCCTGGATTCAGGAGGCATCCAAATCGGCCTCCCCCATCGCACAGCAAACAGGGACCGGGAAACCCCGTTTCGCAGCCTATCCCGTCAATCAAGAGCGGATAGGCGGTCCCTACAGGATTCGGCCAGCGTTTGGGCGGTCTAAACACCGTTGGCCACTTGACCACGCCATGCCCAAGAACGCAGACAGAGACTGGTTTGGATTCTGGGTGCGTTTCGCTTTTGGTGCGGTGATGGGAGCAGCCATCGGTTTGTGGGTTTGGGCACGGCCGGCCTTTCGGTTATACGATTCCAGCCTCGCTGGTGTGATGTGTATCGGCGGCGGCGCAGTGCTGGCCGGCTTGCTCGCGGGATTCGGACGAGAGACCTTCTGGGAGAGTTTCAGACGATGATCGTGTGTATGGCGATGACTCGGCCTAACAGCCCCTCAAAAAACTCCGAGGGGTCCTGCGGCAAGGCATTTTGGCGGTGGGCAAGGCGGGGAGGCCGGAGCATCCCCGTCCCGCGGCCGCGGGACTCCCTCCGCACGCCTCGCCCTCGGGCCGTTTCCGCGAAAACAGGACCCCTCGGAGTTTTTTGACGGGCTGCCAACCAGTCGCTCCACCGAACCGCCGCCCCGCCTTTCCGACTCGGATGCGCCGGGCTAATCGGACGCCGGATTCGCTGCCGGCGATCGTCCTCGGCGGCGGTCGGCGAGCCGGGTCGTTCTGCCATGCGTCTTCCGGCAATACACGGTCTGATTCGTCGCCGGTTGCTCGTCAACTTCCGGGTGGACGCCGAGGTTATGGGCCGCTTTCTGCCTCCACCCTTCCGCCCCAAGCTGCACCGTGGCCATGCCATCGCCGGCATCTGTCTCATCCGGCTGGAACAGATTCGCCCCGGATGGCTTCCCCGCATCTTCGGCATCTCCAGCGAGAACGCGGCCCATCGTGTCGCCGTCCTTTGGGACGAACCATCCAGCGGGGCACGCGAGGGTGTGTTCATTCCCCGCCGTGACACCGGCTCCCGGCTCAACCATCTCGCAGGCGGACGCATCTTCCCAGGCGCGCACCACTTGGCAGATTTCATCGCCTCCGACGACGGCTCGCGCATTTCCATGTCCATTCGCTCCCGCGACGGGCGCATGGCCGTTCAGCTTCGGGGCCACGAGAGCGATTCGTTGCCTGAGAAACATTCCGGAACGCCTCGAAGGGGTCGCGTCGGATGAGGGATTCGGCAGGCGCGTCGTCATGATGTTCGCAAGCCTCGGCGACCTTGTCATGGGGTTCCTGGGCGATGGCGAATGGGAGCCGATGCCGGACAAATGGCAGTCACGGAGACACGGAAAGAATCCGGAATCAGATCTTCACCCCGTCGCCCCCTTTGTTGTCCACATTCCCCCTCCCCACCCACGTGCCTCCCGACATCTGCGGACCAGAGTGGGCTCTCCCCGTTCGCCCCGCCTCGCAGGAGCTCGGCGCTCCGGAAGATGGCCGGATGGGTGGTGCAGGGCGGGACCGTTTCCGACCTCGATTCCGACGCCGACCCCGAGCGGACGGAAGCCAGGTTGACGCCGGGGCCGATCGGATCCCGTTCCGGCTTCCAAAGCGGCGTGGCGCTGACGCTTCCCGCCGCAGTCCGCATCCGCGGCGCCCAGCGCCCCTCGGGCCGTGGAGGGATGAGCCTGCGCCAGCGGGCGAGTCCGACGGGGTCCGCCAGGACCCCGCAGGGTTGCGGGGGAAGCCGGGACCGGCCGCCTACC